>CAJUDA010000003.1 GCA_910584875.1 uncultured Eubacterium sp. | reverse complement strand
TATTTATACAAATCACCGAGTCTGTAATCCTTTGCATTTTGAACATATCGGAATTCACTATATGTCCCTGCCGGATGTCCAGATTTTTCATACTGGCGCACCGATTCATCAACAGCACTTCTGGCATTATTCCAACGTTCTGGAAACTTAGCAACATTATCTGCAACGGCATATTTTTTATCTTTTCGATATGCATTTTCTTTTTTATGCACTAAATGGATCCATTTTCTGTCTGTTTTATTCCATACATAGGCGCTGTGAGCAAACGTATCTGCCAAAGTATGAGTTGCCATCCCCCATACAAAATCCCGTTTTGCTTTTTCCGATACTGTACCTAAAGCCAGTACCTCTCTCCAATATCTCTTTAATTCAGCCATATCGGAATCGATTCCCTTTTTTGCTTTAGCAGAAAGACCTTTTGGCGCAATGATTGTTCCCCCATACTGCATCTGATTAGCAAGTTTCGTAATATATACATAAGCAGCTACATAATTTGTTTTAAAATATCCATGCCACCACGGATTTTCAATCATTCCACGAAAAGTATATATTCTATCCGCCTCTACAACACTAAAATGATCCACAAATATATTTTCTTGCGTATCATTAAACCTTGCCCCCAACTGCATATTGATCCTTCTTGACGAGATCAGGGAACCATGATCATCTGTCTTCCAGCTCCCCTCTACACACCCCGTATCTTCAAAACTGAGCACCTTCTCTTTGTTTTCCTCCAGCTTCGTCTTCTTATTTTTCTTATACTTCTTTTTAAACTCCTCATAATGCTCCAATGCATACCGGGCATCTACAAGACCATTGCCATACTGTTCTTGGTCTCCGTAGCCATTCGCACTCTCGTTCAGAAGAGCGCGCACGAAATCCGCCGGCATATCCGGGTCCTTCTCCCAGATCAGCACCGCCACGCCCGCCACCTGCGGGGCGGCAAGGCTGGTCCCGGATGAGACGGTCTCTTCCCCCAGCACCCCGGTACTCCTCACAAGTTCTCCCGGCGCCACGATCTCCACTTCTTTTCCGACCGAACTGCTGTCTGCCACATCACCGTCCTTGTCAACGGAGCCAACCGCCATCGCTTCTTCCAGCGCCGCCGGATACTGGACTCCCTTTTCTCCGGTATTACCCGCCGCCGCGATCACCAGAATCCCGGCATCACTGGCGTCCTTTACTGCCTGCGCCAGCGCTTCCGAATAGGTGTCCACCCCGAAGCTCATGTTAATAATGTCTACCTTCCTGTCGACCGCCATATAGATGGCTTCCACTACCCGGCTCACCGGCGCACAGTTGTCATCATCCAGCACACGGTATGAATAGATCTCTGCGTCCGGTGCCACCCCTGTGATCCCCTCGCCGTTTTCTTCGGCGGCGATCAGCCCGGCTACGCTGTTCCCGTGCCCGGTCCCGTCCATAAAGAGCGGATTCATCTCTTCTTCGCCCGGGACAAGGGATATGGTTTCTGCCAGGTGGATGTCGTTGGCATGGTCCACTCCCGAGTCCAGGACCGCGATGCGGATCTTCCTTTTTTCTTTGTTTTTCTTTTTCCCTCTCTTTGTCTCCTGTTTCCTCTGGTCGCCGTGGATCATGCGGATGTTCCATTCCTCCGATGCCCGGTTCTTCTTTATTTTCCTTACTTCTTTTTTATGCCATCCAGCGCCTTCTGTTCCCCGTTCTGTCTCTCCGGCGCTCGCTCTGACGCATACGTCCTCTTCCACAAACGCCACGCCCGGATCTTCCGCCAGCTCTTCTGCCTCTTCTTCAGTGAGTGCCAGTGGGACCATGTTGTTTTCTTTTAGGTTGTCCTCTCCGTTGGCGTTAATCTCTTCTGTCCCGGTCTGTTCTTCCCTCTCCTCTTCCAGCTCTTCCCGCTGGTCTGCGGATTCCATACCGACGATGAACTGTTTTTTCGAAATGTTCTGCTCTGCCCTTACAGTCACCATACTACCCGGTGCTATATAATACAAACCAAAACTGAGTACAGTTAAAAATGTTACGATCCTTTGTCTGATCATGATTACCTATCCTCCCATTAAAAAAACTTTTTCTTTCCATTTCCCTCTGAATACAATTTCCCACAAACAACATTTACCGCCTCAACCGCCCGGATAAATACATACGGATTTATTTTCCGTCTGTTTCTCCCCGGTAATCACTAAATAAAACATAACACGGAGCTATTATGATAAGCAAGCAATGTGTTGTGAACGTTGATTTTTTGTTGTGAGCGTTACAAATTTGTAAAGAAAGTGATATTGTCAATCGTTATCTTTTTTTGCTGTCCTCTTCCTGATTCTCTAAAATTTTCCATTCCAGTATCCACCATAACATACTTCCATCCGAAAGACAAGCACAATGAGACGAACGGTCGAAAACAGCGACAAGCGGTTAAAAAACAGGAGTGGTCTGGTTTTCTATGTCCTTACCACTCCTGCTTTGACTCAACGACAGTTTGATATGTCGTCCGCGTGATTCGTACTTATTTTTTAATTGTCACCTTGATCGTTATGCTCTTTTTGCCACACGTCACCTTTACTGCCGCTTTTTTTGCCTTCTTCGCCGGTTTGACCTTACAGGTGATCCTGCCATACGGATCTGTCTTGATCCATTTCTTTCCTTTCGTCACCTTATAGGTTTCTTTGCTCGTCGTTTTGGCTGTCAGACCTTTTGTGATGATCTGGGACGTCGCATTTTTCCTTTTAAAGGTAAGCTTCTTTTTCGATTTCAGGGAAAGCTTTTTGTTCACCTTTGCCTTTTTCACTACCTTTACGGTAATGACTGCCTTCTTTGCACCATCGGCAGAGGTGATCGTGATCTTCGCTGTCCCCGCTTTCTTTGCCCTGATCTTTCCTTTGCTGTTTACGGAAGCCACGGCTTTGGAACCTGAGCGGTATGTCACTCCCTGTTTCGCCGAGGAAGGACGGACAGAAGCACGCAGCTGTGCTGTTTTTCCTTTCACCAGATAAATGGTCTTTGCCCCATATCTGTAATTCTTTGCTGCTACAGTCACCGATTTTGCCTTAACTTTCTGTCCATCCGTTCCCGTACCGGTTGATGGTTTCTTATTATCTCCCGTATTTCCTGGTTTACCCGGATTTCCCGGATCACCCGGTTTGCCTGGCTCGCCCGGTTTGTATTCCGTTTTCCCGATTTCTTTTACGCCTGCCGCATCCAGGGCTGTATTGTAAAGATATACATCATCCAGATAGCCGCCATAATTCTCCAGTTCGCCTTCGGACGCCCCGGCTCCCAGGATCAGATGCCCCTTGTTTAACGCCGCCAGGACACTGTCAAGACCGGATGCTGACCACCTGCAGGTGAGGGTGCCGTCCACATACAGGCACACTTCTGATTTTGCATATACATAGGTGAGGCGGTACCACTTATTGGCATTTTCCTCTTTTGAGAAATACTGATAATCACTGCCGACCGGATTTCCTTCTGCCCAGCCGTCTCCCGGAAAATGCGCCTGATACGGATCACCATGCCTTGCGATAAAGCCGATGGTTCCATCACAGTAATTATATGTTCCATGCGTCTTTGTCTGTCCGATGGCAAAGAGGTAATTCCAGTCACTGCTGTTCGCCGTAGGACGAGCCTTCAGGGAAATGGTGGCACCAGCGGAGAAATCATAGGATGACAGGGACTCTGCTGCAATAGCATAGTTGCCGCCATTCTTACCGCCGCCTGTCTCATCCACAAGAAGTACCTGATTACCGGCATGATCCGGATCTTTCACCAGTTTTGACTTCCCCTGCAGCTTAACCTCGTCTGCCTTCTCGAAATCGAGTACGACTGCCGGTTTCAGATTGGAATAATCTTTCACTGTGATCTTACATGCAGCACTGGCACCGCCAGCCGCCTTAGCCGTGATCGTTGCCGTCCCCTCTTTGACCGCTTTTACCAGCCCTTCCTGCGTGACAGACGCAACGGCTGTATTACTGCTGCTCCATGTCAGTTTTTTGTCTGTCGCATTGACAGGTAACACCGTTGCCGACAACTGCAGGCTGGCGCCTGTACCAAGGATTTCCGAGCTCTTATCCAGCACTATCTTCTCCACAGCGGTATCCTTATAATAATTCTCCTTTGTCTTCTCCGTACAGATCGTATAGGTCGTAACTACATTTCCTGCCAGATCCGTAATATCAACGGTATTACCGTCATGGATCCAGCCACTGCTGTAATTCATTTTATAACCATAATTTCCATCGACTGTCATATGGCTGATAAACTCACTGTCCGCCAGTCCGGTCGTAGGGATCTCATCAACGACAATGACACGATGGGTATCGTCAACCGTATATTTGTCTGACGTAATCCGGTATCCGTCTGCCTTCACCTCAAACAAGGTTGCCCAGCCAGCTTCATTACAGCCGGTCGCTGTAATACGGATATAGCGCGCCTTTGTCAGCATCATGGATTCTTTGATCGTTCCGGCGTCTTTATTTTCCCTGCGGTTTATGATATCCGTAAATTCCTTTCCGTCCTCGCTGACGGATACCATATACTGGTAAGCACGGTTACCGTTTTTCTTATCCCACAAAAGGGTCAGATCACCGAGATGATAGGATTTTTCCAGATCGATCGTGATGCTCTGTGGATACGTTCCGTTTACTGCCGTCCACTTGGTGGCACTGTTGCCATCCACGGCATTTTTCCCTACATTACCTGTCTCATTACTGCTGACTTCTACTGGTTTATTGATACAGAGATTAGATGAGATCACTGTATAATCTGCCTCTGTAGTACCATCCTCTGCCACGACATGGATCTTCATGCCCGGGACGATCAGCGTGTCATCGTCCGTGACCTCGGTCTCTCCGTCATATATTTTATATACGGCGTTATTGACTCCCTTTACCTTTTCCTTAAATACCTTGCATGTCACATTGTTGTCGATCGCGATCGTCTTTTCTGCTGTGTCGACCGCATACGTTTTTGACTCCAGATCTGCCTTTGTGGAAATTTCCCTCTTCCATGTACAGGTATCGGTGTACTGCTCTGTACTGCCTGTCACGCTGCCGACCGTCTTTACCTTCACATCACCTACGGCAAGAGGCACATCTTCCATCAGGAACACGCCGTTTCCTTTTTTCTGCATTTTACCAAGACTTTTATCATTGATAAACAACTCTACCTCATCGCAGTTTGAATACACCTTGACATAAGTCTCTGACGTATCCCGTTTCTCCCAACGGCGACTGGTGATATACGAGAATAGATCCTTTTTATTCCAGTTTGCCTTATACAGATAGAAGCTGTCTTTTTTCGTCTTGCGGTCTGCTGTAACCAGTCCCTTGTCATTCAGCGCCGGCTGGGATCCCTCGTTCCTGCTGTCGACAGCAAAATCAAACATAACCCAGTAATAGGTACCCCACAATTCATCATGTTTATTGATATACTCCAGTGCTTCCTCGTTCATCTGGTTCTGGTACTCTTCCGGGTGCCACGTTCCGCCTGCCGTGAGGTTGTTGATCCCCAGCTCAGGATATGCCTCATGCTGTTTCACATTGGCTCCCCAGCCGTATTCGGAAATCCCCATGGAACGGCTGTCCAGAGCGGTCTTGCGCTTCATTACCTCATCAAAGGTGCCGTAAAAATTCGCATCCGGGTACCAGCCGGGATAAATGTTCCATGCCACGGTATCCGATTTCCAACCCTTATTTGTATCAAAATCTTTATTGACAGAATCCGGTTCATTGCCATCCATGCTGTAATCACGGTTCACTGCCTGGGTTGTATAACGTCCTGTCGTATCCAGTTCCTTTGCCAGTCCGTCCAGTTCATGGAGAAGCTTCTTTGCCGATGCCAGATCTTTATTTGCTTTCGGATCTGTCAGGCTCTGCCCATTGCCGATCTCATTTTCCAGTCCCCAGAACACGACCGAAGGCCGGTTGTACTGCTGGGAGATCAGCTCTGTCAGCTGCTGCTTTGTAATATTTTTAAACTCTTCCGATGCCCGTACTTCGTTGACTACGGGAATCTCCGTCCACACAACGATACCATTTTCATCGCACAGATCGTAGAAATAATCGGTATGCGGATAATGACATAAACGGATCGTATTGACGCCAAGCTCTTTCATGATCGCCATATCGGTATCATGCTGTTTTTCTGTCATGGCGCTTCCCACTGATTTCAGACAGGAATGACGGTTTACACCTCGCAGTGGGAATTTTTTACCATTGAGATAAAATCCCTCGCCGCTCTCTCCATTATTCTGTGAATCAATCCAGAAATACCGGAAGCCCAGCTTATCCTGTACTTTATCGAGAACCGTTTCTCCCTCTTTGATCTCCAGTGTTACCTTGTACTGGTAACCGGTCTTACTGTTGTCTGCCCCCTTCTCATAACGGACGCCTTCCCACAGGGTGGGATCCGTCACTGTACAGGGTTCATCAAACTTCTGCGTGCCCCCGGCAGGGATCGTGTACGTTTTCTGGATCGGCGCCGGGGCGTTGTCTCCCTCTACGGCTGCCACTACGGTGACCGTCTTTGCCGCATCCGAATCATTGACAATATCTGCCTGGATATTAAATTTCCCCAGATCTGCCGGCTTCTCCCTGCTTCTCATATTGCCAGTCTTCAATACCAGACCGGAAGAACCGTTTTTCTCCAGATCGACATGTACCTGATCGACTGCCGCCAGATACACACGGCGGAAAATACCGCCATACATATTGAAATCCCCGGAGATCGGCGCGATCGTCTGTGTATATGTATTATCCACGCAGACATCCAGTTTATTGATTCCCTCTTTTACGAGCTGCGTCACATCAAAGCGGAACGCCGTATAACCACCCTTGTGGGTATCACCTGCCTTTTTCCCATTGACATATACTGTAGTCTGGGTGTTTGCCCCGGTAAACTCAAGGTAAATGCTCTTACCGATCATATCCTGTGATATGCTGAGATCCTTGTGATACCAGTAGGCATCCCGGACATAATTGCCACCGCCGTCTTCCCCGTCCGTTGCATTCCATGTATGAGGGATCGATACTTTTGTCCAGCCTGCCGTGTCTGCTTTTAATGCGGCATCAGCGCTCAGTCCTCTCCCGCCAAACAGCCATTCACCGTCGACCTCTTTTACATAAGCCTCGCCACGGCCGCTGGCTGTCTGCAGAGGGTAGGTGCCAGCTGGTTCGTTTTCTCCCGGTTCCGGGTCGACAGAAGATCCTCCCTGAGGGCTGCCATACACTTCAAATTCATAGATCGACGCCACTTCCCATTTATTCGTTGTCTCATATTCACTGCAGGAAGTGACCTCCACCAGTACATAACGTGCACTCACATCTGCCAGGGTATCCTTAAGCGGAGAGTCCTTCGTGGAAGCAGTCGTATTACTGCTTTTATCGACTACCTTTGTAAATCCAGCGGGGAGCGTCCTTGATCCGCTCTCCGGCGCTGTATCCGATACATAAAGATTGTATCCATATGAGCGCCCTCTGTTCTTATCCTCAAAGATCAGATCCACTTCTTCCAGATCACATTTCTGCCCGAGATCCACACAGATCCACTCGGGATACTGTGCATCCCAGTCCGTGCCATTCGGCTTCCCATCCGCCGCCCAGCATGTTGCCTTGTCGCCGTCCACGGCGTTCACTGCATGACTATTCGTGCCGTCAGTGGATGTTCCCTCCTGGGTGCTGTAATAAACATTCTTATTCAGTGCAAGATTAGTCCGTGCCGCTTTCGTCCCTGCCGCCTTCGCAGACGGTGTATAAGTAAAAGATGAAACACACAGAACCAATACCATGACTGCTGCCAGAATCCTTTTTGCCATATCCTTCTCCTCCTTTAATATTTTCATTATTAATTTTCATAAATTATAAAATACGGGGAGCAGCATTTCAATGATGTATCCTATCCAAAAATTGATCTATTCTCATATTTAGAGGTTTCCTATTGCATTTCCCTCCGAATTCGTATATTCTATTTTATAGCAGTGATCAGTCACTGCATATATGATCATAAAATGAAGGAGTGTAAGGATATGAAAAAGAAGATATTAATACTATTCACCTGTACCGCATTACTTATGACCGGATGTGCCGGAAGCAGAATCGCTGAAACGGTCGATAAGATATCGGATTCCGTCTCCAGTGAGCAGAAACCGACGGCAGCACCGACCCCTGTCAGCACCCCGGGACCAAAAGAAACCAAACTTGCGTTAGGGAAAAAGGGAACAGCAGGTGACTGGAAAATCAGCGTGAAAAGCGCCTCGGTCAAAACAAAGATCAACAACGGCAAATACCGCCAGTATAAACCAGGCAAAGGAAAATCCTTTATCGTGATCTCCTTATCCGCCAAAAATAACGGAAAGAAAATGACAGAATTTCTCCCCCGCATAGGCTTCGTCGACAAATCTGTCACGGCAACGCTGCTCTATCAGGACAAGTACGAATACTCCCCGACGGAGCTGCTCTCCTATGACAAAGACATGACAACCAAGAAGATCCAGCCATTGGCTTCCGAGAGCGGCATCATCGCCTTTGAAGTGCCAAAAAAGGTCGCTAAACAGATGAAAAAAATGAAACTCAAGATCGGATTGAAAAAGGACTATCTTCTCTACGACCTGAAATAATGCTTTCTTCAATAACGAAAAAGAGCGCCAGAAGACAACACTGTCTCATGGCGCTCTTTTTCTGTCATGTCTGCTACTGCATGGCATCAAAGGTGGGCAGTATATCCAGCAGTTCCTGGATCGGCGTGATCTCACGTCCTCTGTCATCTTCTGCCTTTTCCTCAAAGTGATTGATCTTTCCCCGTCTTTTCTTCCGCTGATCCCTCTCATCAGTCTGGGGCAGACGGGCATAAGCACTGCTCTTCTTAAACTGGCGCATTGTCTCGCTCAGTCCCGCCACCAGATACTCCTTATCCGGATCTTCTGAACTGATACCGGCAATAGATCTTCTCGCCACTTCTGCCGCCTCTGCTTTGGAGCGGCACGATTTCAGCTGCTGCTCCATCTGCTGTTTCCTGAGCTGGACGCGCATCGCTGTGCGATACAGCCCGGGATTATGCTGCCGCAAAAACTCCATCTCCTTTGCCGTCAGCTTCTTTCCCCTCTTCAGTTTCGCCGCGATCTTCGCTTCATATTCTTTGATCTCCTCATCGTCCATGCCAGACGCCGGGTCGATCATTTCCTCGATCACAGATTTCCAGACGCTCTGTTGCGGATCCCCCATCTTTTCCTTTTCCTCTGCTGCCGTATGATAGTTTACCATTGTATTCTGCATAGTTCATAATCCTCCTGGCTGGCAAAAAGCCAATCTCCTCCGCCAAACATTAAAATAGCGCCAAACCTCATATCAATCCTTTGAAATCCGGCGCTCTCCTTAGCTATTAATAATATCGGCAGTTTGGCCGCAAAACATAATCGATATTTCCCTTTTATCGCAAAATGTGCTATACTGATTAGGTCGTATAAGACAACATTGTACGAATAAACTCAGGAGGTTTACCATGCAGAATCTGGAACTCGGCTTTATAGGATTTGGTCTGATCGGCGGTTCCATCGCCCGCTCGATCAAAAAAAAGAACGGTCATTATAAGATAAAAGTATATACACGGAGAAAAAATCCCCATCTGGAACAAGGGGTGGAGGAAGGGGTCATCGACGAACTGCTCTATGACATTGGCGAACCGTTTTCCTCCTGTGATATTATCTTTCTCTGCGCACCGGTATTAAAGAATCTGGAATTTCTTCCCCTGCTGAAACCGTTGGTGAAGCCTTCCTGTATCATAACCGATGTCGGGAGCGTCAAGGGATCCATCTGCCGGACGGCTGCCAGTCTCGGTCTCGGCAGGCAGTTTATCGGCGGACACCCGATGGCAGGTTCCGAAAAAACCGGATATGAAAATTCTACGGATATTTTACTGGAGAATGCTTATTATCTCCTTACTCCTGACAAAGAGAACCGCGAGGAAGATATAAGGACAATGCAGACTCTGGTCACTGACCTGGGAGCGAACTGCGTCGTGCTTTCTCCGGACGAGCACGACCGGATCACTGCCGCTATCAGCCATGTCCCTCATATCATCGCGGCCACTCTCGTCAACATGGTACGCTGCAATGACAGCGACGAACAGAATATGAAAGCTTTTGCTGCCGGCGGGTTCAAAGATATCACCCGGATCGCCTCCTCTTCCCCTGAGATGTGGCAGGATATCTGTATCGCCAACCGGGAAAGCATCGACTATTTCCTCCGGTATTTTGAAACCCTGCTGGAAAAGTTCCGCCAGAGCATCTCCGGGGAAAATATGTCCGCAATTTATGAAGAATTTCGCAGTGCCGGAGATTACCGTGATTCAATCCCCGTCAAAAAAAGCAGCGTGATCGCCCGTTCTTATGAACTGTTCATCAACATTGATGACCGTGCAGGCGCTATCGCGACGATTGCAACTATCCTGTCCGTCAATGGCATCAGCATCAAAAATATCGGAATTATCCACAACCGGGAATATGCCGACGGGATTATGAAACTGGAATTATATAATGAAAAAGACGCCCTCACTTCCCGGCGCCTTCTGATACAGAACCGGTACGATATTGTAGACCGGAACTGATCACAGACCATGAAAATACGTGATCGCCTGCTTGTGGTTGGTGATCACCGTTTTTTTATAACTGCCTCCATTTTCGCCATCCAGCGTATAGGCGACCTCTTCTGCTGCCTCGATGATGATCTGCTGCCCCCGTATCATATGGACCTGTGGATTTTCGGCTCCTGTCAGCAGAAAGCTCATCACCTGGTTCAGTTCGATGGGGTTCTCCGGTTTTCTCACAAAAATCCCGTCAAAATATCCGTCGTCCAGATAAATCTTCTTTTTCCGGTACAGATTCAGCCCTCCCACTGACTTCGCATTTGTCACCATACCGAGCACGCAGTCTTCTTCCCAGCAGTCATCCTCTGTCTCCACCCTGACACGGACTGCTTTGATCGTATTGAGCTTCGTCACGCCCTCCAGCAGATAGGCAGTCCTCCCCAACAGATTTTTGGTCGCCTGGGGGGTCTCATAGGAAACCGATGTAAAGGCGCCAAACGCCGCCACATAGGTAAAATATTTCCCATTCATCTCTCCGATATCGTAGGCGTGGCTTTTGTCTCCCGCCACGATCTGCGCCGCCTTGCGGATCCTTTTGGGCAGTTTGATTCCCGTCGCAAAATCATTTACCGTACCCGTCGGTATATAACCGCAGCGGGGACGTTCTTCCGGCGGCAGGCACATCAGTCCATGCGTCACCTCATGCAGTGTGCCGTCCCCGCCGGAACAGATGACCCGGTCAAAATCCTTTCCCTTTTCCCGGACGATACCGGTTGCTTCCTGCTGCTGCATCGTGGCATAGATCGTGACTTCAAACCCGGCACGCATAAAAATCTCCATCACATCCGAAAGCTTATTTTTCATCGCGCCCTTCCCGGCATGGGGATTGTAAATAAATAAAACCTTTTCCATAACCTCTCTCCCAAACTAGTCATCCAGTAATATCATCGCATCACCAAAAGAAAAAAAACGGTATCTCTCTCTGACCGCCTCTTCATAGGCACGCATCACCAGCTGCTTTCCC
The DNA here is from genome assembly GCA_910584875.1 of uncultured Eubacterium sp. Lineage (GTDB taxonomy): Bacteria > Bacillota > Clostridia > Lachnospirales > Lachnospiraceae > Eubacterium_F. The sequence goes on along the minus strand of CAJUDA010000003.1, from coordinate 169,443 downwards.
GCCAGAGCAGACACAAGCATAAGCAACGTAGACTCTGGCAGATGAAAATTCGTAATCAGTTCATCCATGATCTTAAAAGAATACCCCGGATAGATAAAAATATTCGTGTCTGCCTCCCCAGGAAGGAGGATTCCCCCTGCGTCTGCCGCCGACTCAACCGTACGGCAGCTCGTCGTCCCGACACAGATCACCCTGCCGCCCTGTTCCCTCGCACGGTTAATCTTCGCCGCCTCCTCCGGTTCGATCCGGTAGTACTCCGAGTGCATATGATGCTCCGCCACATCCTCCACCTTGACTGGACGGAAGGTACCAAGTCCTACATGCAGCGTCACATTTGCCACCGTCACACCTTTTTTCTGCAGTTTATCAAACAATTCCTCCGTAAAATGAAGGCCTGCCGTGGGTGCCGCCGCCGATCCCTCATATCTGGCATACACCGTCTGGTAACGGTTTTTATCCTCCAGTTTATGGGTAATATAGGGTGGCAGCGGCATCTGCCCCAGCTCATCCAGGATCTCCTCAAAGATCCCATCATAGTGAAACTGGATCAGACGGTTGCCATCCGTCAGAACATCCACAATCTCTCCCCGCAGAAGCCCCTCCCCAAAAATCAGTCTGGCTCCGGTCCGCGCCTTCCTGCCCGGCTTCACCAGCGTCTCCCAGACATCCTGCTGCCTGCGCTTAAGCAGGAGCAGCTCGACCGCTGCTCCGGTATCCTCTTTCACGCCAAAAAGACGTGCCGGGATCACTTTTGTATTATTCCGCACCAGACAGTCACCTGGGCGTATATAATCGATAATATCGGTAAATTTTTTATGCTCGATCCTGCCGCTTCGCCAGTGGACCGCCATCAGCCGCGAAGAACTCCGGTCCTCCAGCGGATCCTGGGCGATCAGCTCCTTTGGCAGATCATAGTAAAAATCGCTTGTTTTCAACGGGATCCTCCTTCTCCCTTCACGGCTGCAAAGGCTGCGCTTTCTCCAGGTATGTACAGCACACCATCCGTGATCGTCACCTCATTTCCCAGGACATAAAATACTTCTCCCAGTTCATAAGGGCACGGGCACGACGCCTCTTTACCGGACGGGTTGAGGACAACCAGAATCTTACTGTCACCCTCCGACCGCAGATAGACCAATGGATATTTCTCCGGCTCGCAATAAACAAATTCGATCTCCCCCGAAGCACACAGGGCAGGATACTGCCTGCGGACCCGTGCCAGCTTCTGGATCTCATGCCAGAGCGAGGCTGGCTCTGCCATCTGCTGTGACACAACCGGAGCATCTTCTGCCGGATCCTGCGCCGTATAAAGTTTCTCTGCCGGGGCATCCGAAAACCCATAATTTTTTCCGTCCTCCCACTGCATCGGCGTCCTCGCTCCGGTGCGGTCAAATCCGCCTTCCACCGAGAGCAGGTCGAGATGCCGCATCCCGATCTCATCGCCATAATACACAAACGGTACGCCCGGCATGGACATCAGAAAAGCATAGACCATCTTCATCTCATCGCAGTCTAGGTATTTGCGTAAGCGCTCCATATCATGGTTACCGGAGGGGATACAGATCATGCCCTTTTTATTGGTAAGCTCATAATTCTTTTTATACGTCTCCACAAAGACAGAGGCGTCGCCCTTTCCCTCACGGCTGAAAAAGGGATGTTCACACCGGAACAGATCCAAATAATGGGACGGTCCGAAATGGAGCAGGAAATCCATGTGGAAGCCTCCCATCAGCGATTTGTCCGGTTCTCCCCACTCCGAGATCAGCACGGCATCCGGATAGGACTGATCCAGGAAATCACGCATATCCTGCCACAACCGGATGGTCTCTGTACTATCCGGATCATTTTTTACAAGGGAACCCGCCATATCCACCCGGAATCCATCGCAGCCCTGCCCGAGCCAGAACGCCATGACATCCTTCATCGCCTGCCGCGTCGCCAGCGCTTCCGGGGAATCCACTGCGCTCTGCCACGGTTCCGTCACATTGGCAAACCCATAATTCAGCGCCGGCTGGTTGGAAAAGAAGTTGACTGCCACATTGCCATTGCGGGGATACAATCCGCGCAGGGAGCCGGCGATCCCGGCATGCCCTGCCACATCCACCCAGATGCTGTCACTCCATATATACCTTCCCCAGTATTTGTTTGGTTCTGCTTCACACGATTCCTTAAACCACGGATGGTCAACTGAAGTGTGCCCAGGCACCAGGTCGAGGATGATATGCATATCCCTCTTATGTACCTCTTCAAACAGGCGGGCCAGATCCTCATTGGTCCCATAGCGCGGTGCTGCCTGACAATAATCCGCCACATCATACCCCGCATCCCCAAAGGGCGACAGATAGCAGGGATTCAGCCACAGTGCGTTACAGCCGAGCTCACGGATATAATCAAGCTTCCCGATGATCCCCGCAAAATCCCCGATCCCGTCCCCGTTGCTGTCGCAAAAGCTCTGTGGATAAATTTCATAAAAAATACTCTCTTCCAGCCAGTGTTTCATCTTCTTCAGCCTCCTGTCTCTTCATAATCTGCCTTTTCCCACTCCCGCTGTTACTTAGCAGTATATCCTATCTGACTGCCCCTTTGCAACCGTTTTATTTTTTCACAGGGAGTGGTACTGCTGACGGGTGAAGGGATCATCCCGCTGACCTGAAAGCGGCAGGCTATAAAACGATTGCCCTGCTACAAATCCTACTGGTTTTTTTTTCATTTTCATAGTAATATAGTAAATAAGAACTGACATTACTTGCAACGGAGCAGATCCAGATCGGGGGGATATGATTTATGGCGATATCTACTTATGCTACCATTGACGTCGGCACAAGCCAGCTGTCCATGAAAATATATGAGGTCTCAAGACAGCATGGCGTAAAGGAGCTCACCCATGTCCGGCACAAACTATTTCTGGGGGCAGAGACTTACAGCAAAGGATTTTTATCCTATCAGACAGTCAGTGAAATCTGCACCACATTAAATGATTTCAAACGGATCATGGCCGATTTTAACACCAGAAGCTGGCAGATCTACGCCACCAGCGGACTGCGGGAAGCCGAAAACTGCCTTGTGGCAGTTGACCAGATTAAGATTCAGACAGGTTTTGATGTAAAGGTGCTGAGCAACAGCGAAGCCTGTTTTCTGTATTATAAAGCGCTGGCGCTCAGAGAAGAGAAATTTGAATCCTATATCGAAGAAGGGGCGCTTGTCGTAAATATCGGCGCCGGAAGCATCCAGCTCTCCATTTTCAATGAAGGCAGGCTCCGCGCCACCCAGAATCTGCTGCTTGGTTCGTTCCGCATCCGGGAACTTTTAAATGTAATGCAGGATGAGGCATATGATTTCAATGCCCTGATCAGTGAGTACATGGAAAAAGATCTGGATCTCTTCCAGAAATATTATCTGGATTCTGTGAACATCCGCCACATTATCACGATCGGCGGCATGATTCCCGAGATTTACCAGTATCTCCAGAAAACCGATCCGGATTTCAACGGTCAGATATCAAAAAAAACACTGATGAAGAAAAAACTGCCGAAAGAACTGTCCGGCGATATGGCGAAGCTGGTTATACCAACCGTCCTTCTCTGCCGTCAGATCGCCGAGCTCACAGAATGCAATCAGTTTTATCTTTCAGCGATCGATTTCTGTGACAGCATCGCAGCAGACTATGCCCAGAAGAAACTGAAGCTTGTCTCCAGACATGATTTTACCCGGGATATCCTGTCCGCCTCAGAAAATATTGCGGGCAAATACAAGGTAGACATGAAACATGTGGAAAATGTCCAGACACTGGCACTGGAAATCTTTGACCGCATCCGCAAGCTCCACGGTCTGGGTAAACGGGAGCGGCTGCTGCTGCAGATCGGCGTGATCCTGCACAGCTGTGGATCCTATATCAACGAGATCCAGACAAGGGAATGCTCCTACCGGATCATAATGTCCACTGAAATCATCGGCATTTCCCACAAGGAGCGCGCCATGGTGGCAAATATGGTCCGTTACAATACAACATCCATCCCGACATACGAGGAACTGTATGAGGATTTTACCGAAAATGAATATATCACGATCGTAAAACTCAACGCCATATTAAAAACAGCGAATGTATTAGATAAAAGCAACCGGCAGAAGATCAAAAATGTCGGCGTCACACTAAAAGACGGTGTTCTGACCATCACCGCCCATACAATGGCAGACATCACACTGGAAAAGGGGATGTTCCATCACGGCGCCGATGTCTTCCAGGAAGTGTTCGGCATCCGTCCGGTACTGCGCCAGAAACGAAATTAAAGGAGGCTTTCATATGAGCAGATCAGAAAAATTTACAAACCGCGAGCTAAGCTGGCTGGATTTTAATTACCGCTGTCTCTCCGAGGCAAGAGATAAAAACATACCACTGATGGAACGGCTGAAATTCCTGAGCATCACCGCATCCAATCTGGATGAATTCTTTATGATCCGTGTTGCCTCACTCAAGGATCAGGTAAATGCCGGATATACAAAAAAAGATATTGCCGGCATGACATCACAGGAACAGATCGACCAGATCTTACATGTCACCCATTCCTTTATGGCAACCCAGTACACGACCTACAACCGCTCCTTTCTCCCTGCGTTAAAAAAGGAAGGGCTGAAAATAGTGACGGAATACGAAAAGCTGACGCCGGAGCAGGCAGATTATGTAGATACCTATTTCCAACAGGAGGTATTCCCTGTACTGACCCCCATGGCAGTGGATTCCTCCCGTCCTTTTCCACTGATCCGCAATAAATCGCTGAACATCGGAGCCCTTCTCATGGACAAAAAGAAAAAGGACACGATCGATTTTGCCACCGTACAGGTCCCTTCTGTCCTGCCGCGTATCGTCATGATACCGGAAGATGAGGATAACTGTACTACGATGATCCTTCTGGAGCAGATCATAGAGAAAAACATCCAGAAACTGTTTATGAACTACAAAGTCCTCTGTGCCACCCCGTTCCGCGTCATGCGGAATGCCGATCTGACCATTGATGAAGACGAGGCTGCCGATCTCCTGATCGAGATCGAAAAACAGCTGAAAAAACGCCAGTGGGGAGAAGCGATCCGTCTGGAAGTGGAAGAAAACATCGACAAACGTCTTCTGAAGACACTGCGGAGGGACCTGGAGATCGGGGAAGAATCCATATATAAAATAAATGGTCCCCTGGATCTTACCTTTCTCATGAAGGTATATGGCATGAAGGGCTTTGACCACCTGAAAGACCAGCCCTACATACCACAGCAGCCAAAGATGCTGGATCCGGAACGGGATCTCTTTGAGCAGATACGGGAAAAAGATATTCTGCTCTTCCATCCATATGAGAGCTTCAATCCGGTTGTTGATTTTGTACGGAAAGCATCCCGGGATCCCGACGTTCTTGCCATCAAGCAGACCCTGTACCGTGTCAGCAGCAATTCACCCATCATTGCCTCTCTGGCGGAGGCAGCGGAAAACGGAAAACAGGTCTCTGTCCTGGTCGAACTGAAGGCACGGTTTGACGAAGAGCATAATATCGTCTGGGCACGCAAGCTGGAAAAGGCTGGCTGCCATGTGATCTACGGCCTTGTCGGGCTGAAGACCCACAGCAAGATCACACTCGTCGTGCGCAGGGAAGAAGACGGCATCCGCCGCTATGTACACCTTGGCACCGGCAACTACAACGATTCCACAGCACGGCTATATACCGATATGGGCATGTTCACCTGCAAACAGCAGTACGGGGAAGATGCTACCGCCGTTTTCAATATGCTGTCCGGCTACTCGGAACCACTTGGCTGGAATAAGCTTTCCCTGGCGCCACTGTGGCTCCGTGACAAATTCCTCTTTCTGATCCGCCGGGAAACAGAAAATGCAGAAAAGGGACGCCCGGCAAAGATCATCGCCAAGATGAACTCACTCTGCGATCCCGGTATCATTGAGGCACTGTATGAGGCATCTGCCGCCGGAGTGGAGATCCAGCTTATCGTCCGGGGCATCTGCTGCCTGAAAGCAGGCGTGCCGGACTTAAGCGAGACGATCCATGTGCGCTCTATCGTCGGTACGTTCCTCGAGCACGCCCGTATCTTCTACTTTGAAAACAATGGGGATCCGGAATTTTACATGGGCAGTGCGGACTGGATGCCCCGCAACCTTGACAAACGGGTGGAGATCCTCTTCCCGGTAGAAGCACAGGAATTAAAGGATGAAATAGAGAAGATCCTGACCATCCAGCTGGCAGATACAAAAAAAGCCCACATTCTCATGCCGGACGGCACATATGAGAAGGTGGACCAGAGAGGGAAAGCCCCCCTGAACTCACAGATGTATTTTTACGAACAGGCGTGCCGTGCCAGTTCCGCTGCCCAATCCCTCCATTCACAGGCACAGTCTGCCTCCCTGCAGCAGAAATGACGCATGTTATCCCTTCCCCGCTTCCCGGAGATGGATCACCTCCTCTTCTGTCAATGGCCGGTATTCTCCCGGCTGCAATGCCTCATCCAGCACAACTCCGGCAAAGGAAACACGCCGGAGTTGTGTCACGTGTCCGCCCAGTTTCGCTGCCATCCGTTTTACCTGATGGTATTTCCCCTCCGATATCGTCAGTCTGGCAGATGATTCCGGAGAGTCCGGCAGCTCCAGCAGTGCCGGCTTCGCCGGGGTCTTTTCCCCAATATCGATCCCCTCGGCTGCCAGCCTGACCGCATCCGGTACAAGCTGACCCTCATACCAGAATTCATAAACTTTCTCTACATGATACCGGGGAGAGAGAAGCCGGTGGGCAAGAGCGCCGTCATCCGTCAGGATCAGCAGTCCTGTTGTATCCCTGTCCAGCCTCCCCATAGGAAAAATCTCCCGCCCTTTCGCATCGACCAGATCGATTACCGTTCTCTCTATCCTGTCTGATGTCGCCGAGATCACTCCTGCCGGTTTATTCAGCATATAATATACAAATTCCTCCGCCCGGATAACCACGCCATCCAGGCATACCTCCTGACCATCTGTCACTTTGCCGTCTTCCCTGACCGCCGCTTCCCCGTCCAGGGACACCCGCCCCTCTCTCACTGCCTTCTTTGCCTCTTTGCGGCTCATCTGTGCATAGGTGGCAAGATATTTATCCAGACGCATTGTTTTCACGAATCTCCCCTGCCTTTCATACAATACTATAAATGAGAAGCCTTTTTCGGAGGATATGATTACACTATGGCAATACGAATCTTTATCGACCAGGGACACAATCCCTATGGTTTCAACGCCGGAGCCGAGGGCTTCGGACTCCGCGAGCAGGACATCACTTATCTGGTAGGTACCTACCTCGCCAATATCCTGAATGCCGACCCGCGCTTTGACGCTGTTACCTCACGCAAAACACCAGAAGAAATACTGGGCTATGACAACAGTTCCAGTCTCCGGGAGAGGGTAGACATGGCAAATGTATGGGGCGCTGATTATTTCCTCAGCATCCATGTCAACGCCAACACCAACCCTGCCGTCAACGGCACAGAAGCGTATGTCTACCGCTCTGACTCAGAAGCTTACTATATGGGGGAAGATATCGTGGCTGAGATCGTCCGCCGTCTCGGTACAAAAAATAACGGCGTCTTTGTCCGTCCCTCCCTATATGTTTTACGGCGGACCTCCATGCCCGCCGTACTGATCGAACTTGCCTATATTTCCAATTATGAAGACGCCCTGTTACTCTCCACCGAGCAGTACCAGTTTGCCTATGCCATCTACGTAGGTCTTTTGAATTATTTCGGATATCCCCAGTTTGCCTCGCTGGAATAGTGCATGGGATCCCGCTCAGACAACCGTGGCGCCACTGATCACAAAGTACAAAATCACCACCACACCCAACGCAATCCGGTAATAGCCAAACGCCTTAAAATCATGCTTGCGGATATAACCCATCAGGAACCGGATCACAAACAGGGACACAATAAATGCCACCAGCATTCCGACGATCAGCGCCACATATCCCATGGCACCGAAACTGAGTCCATTTTTCACGATCTTGAGCAGGCTGGCGCCAAACATAACCGGGATCGCCAGATAAAACGTATACTCCGCCGCTGCTCCTCTCGCCACGCCGATCAGCAGGGCGCCAAGGATGGTAGCGCCGGAACGGGATGTGCCTGGTACAATGGCTGCCAGAAGCTGGAACACACCAATGATAATGGCTGTATTATAACCGATCTCCGCGACCGTTGTGATGGCAGGACGCCTTCCCTTATTCCAATTTTCAATAATGATGAACAGCACGCCATAAATAATGAGCGCCCCCGCCACTACGACGGCATTATAAAACATTTCATCAATAATATCATCAAAGAGGATCCCTACGACAGCAGCCGGCAGACACGACACGATAATCTTGAACCAGAGCTGCATGATCTCCATTTTGACAAACGGTTCTCCATTTTTCCTGCATTTAAAATTAAAAGGCCAGATTTTGTTCCAGAACAGCAGTACAACGGCAAGGATCGCTCCCAATTGTACCACAACCAGAAACATCTCCTGAAATTTCTCATCAGAAAACCCCATAAACTGATTGACCAGTATCATGTGCCCGGTACTGCTGATCGGAAGCCATTCGGTAATTCCTTCCACAATTCCCAATATAACGGACACCAGAACATCAAACATTCCCATTCTTTTATCCTCCGCTCATACTATTTTCCTGCTAATCTTACCATATATAACCATTTAAAACAATCATAAGTTGCAAAATCTTCAAAAATATTGTAGAATAACTTCATATTTATTAAAATGAATATGTGTAAAAGGATGATGTTATGTACAACTGGCTAAAAAAATATATTGATCCCGTCATTCCACTCTTTGCCATTATACCTCTGGTATCCTGCTTTGCCCTGAATATGCTTGTCTACAGCGGATCGATGATCCTGTGCAAAAACTGGCATCACTATGACCTGACTACATGGCTGGATAACCAGATCCCCCTGGTATCCTGGTGGATGTACATTTATTTTGGCTGCTATCTGTTCTGGATCGCCAATTATGTACTGGTAGCAAGGATCTACCGGAATGACAGAGAACAATTTTACCGTTTTGTGATGACCGATATGATGTCGCGGCTGGTATGCGCTGTGTTCTATATCGGATTCCCGACCACAAATGTCCGTCCGGCATTTACGATCAACAGCTTCAGCGACTGGCTGCTGGCTTTTCTGTACCGGATCGACCAGCCGGCAAATCTGTTTCCGTCCATCCACTGCCTGGTGAGCTGGCTCTGCTATGCCGGTATCCGTAACAATGGCAGGGTATCCAAGGGATACCGGGTATTTTCGTGTGTGTTTGCCCTGCTGGTCGTGGCATCCACACAATTCACAAAACAGCATTATATCGCCGACGCCATCGCCGGCATCGCTCTGGCCGAGGGACTGTTCTGGCTGAATAGCCGGATCAATGCGTATCGGACCGTGCAACGTCTTTTTGACAGACTAAATTACAAGTTGCTTAGTATAATAGGTAAAGGAGAACGTTGTGAGCAGTAAAGTTAGAAAAAATGTATTGAATGCACTATTTCTCATAGCCCTGATCGCACTCACGGTATGGGCAGTATTTAAAGATCAGGATCTGGATATCATTCTTGACACCGTATCCGGTATCTCCCCTGTCTTCCTGTTGACAGGCTTTGTCCTGGTCGTCGTCTATGTATGCAGTGAGTCCGTGATCATAAAGTACCTGCTTCGTACTGTACACATCCGGGTACCATTATTTAACTGCATCCGCTACTCTTTTGTCGGATTTTTCTACAGCTGTATCACACCGTCTGCAACAGGCGGACAGCCAATGCAGATCTATTATATGAAAAAACAGAATATTGATATCCCTACCGCTACCATCATCCTCATGCTGGTAACGATAGAATATAAATTTGTCCTGGTATTTATCGGCCTTGCTGTGGCACTGTTCGGTCAGGGTCTGGTGCAGACTCTGACCGGGGAAGTAAGATTCTTTCTTTATCTGGGGATCGGACTCAACGTCTTCTGTGTCACACTGATGTGCCTGCTTGTATTTATCCCGGATACTGCCAAATTCCTTATCATGAAGGGATTTGCCCTGTTAAAAAGGCTTCATCTGATGAAGGAAAAAAACAACCGGACAGAACGTCTGGACAAATCTATGGAATTATATAAAGAAACCGCTGTTTTTTTGAAGAATAACAAGCTGGCGATCCTGAATACGACCCTGATCTCTTTTATCCAGCGCTTCTTCTTATTTTTCATCACCTATGTTGTCTACCGCAGCTTCGGACTCAGTGCTGAAAACTTTTTTACGATCACGATCCTGCAGTCTATTATTTCCATTGCTGTGGATATGCTCCCACTGCCGGGCGGCATGGGCATCAGCGAACGTCTCTACCTGCTGATCTTCAGTCCCATATTCGGCGGTGTCACGGCAGCTACTGCGTCCATGCTGGTCAGCCGCGGATTCAGTTACTATATATTAGTCATCGTAAGCGGCATTGTCTCCTGTATCACTCATCTGACAGTAAAGGGAGACGGCGCTGACACAGAATAACAGATTAAAAAGGGAAAAGAAGGAGGAACATTATGATAGGATTTTATAATTATACGGTAATCGTAACATACATTGGCGTGGCGCTGTCCATCATCAGCATGGCACTCGCCTGCAACGGACGGTATGAATATGCTGTTTTGTGTCTTGCCCTTGCCGGGGCATGTGACACGTTTGACGGCAAAATCGCCCGTTCCATGAAAAACAGGACGAAGGAAATGGAGATCTTCGGCGTACAGCTTGATTCCCTGTGTGACATGGTCTGCTTTGGCGTGACTCCTGTGGTCATTGCCTATCAGATGGGACTGAGAAGTGCATGGGGGATCGCGGTCGAGATCGTATTTGTTCTCTGCGGTGTGATCCGGCTTGCCTACTTCAACATGCTGGAAGAATTAAAACACACAGGTTCCCAGACGGAGGAGCAGAAAGGATACCGGGGTCTCCCTATCACATCCATCACGATCATCTTCCCGGTGATCTACCTGTTCCATCCGCTTGTATCTCCCGCCATGTTTACGAATATCCTCGCCCTGATGCTCCTGATCGTAGCGATCCTGTATGTGCTGGATTTTAAGCTCAAAAAACCGGGGAATGCTGCCATTACGGCATTTATCATATTTGTCGGCATCGTTATGCTCCGCGTACTGAATATATTTTAAACAGAAAGGGTATCTCATATGAACTATATCGATCTGGACGGCATCCCCGTCAGGACAGAAACCGGGCAGGACAAACTGCTTTCATTTCTTTACACCAATGTGGTCGGGCGCATTCTGCTTAAACTTCTTATCAATCGCAACGTATCCGTCCTTTCCGGCAGACTGCTGGATATGGCATGGTCCGCCATACTGATCCGCCCTTTTATCGAAAGAAATAAAATCTGTATGGGTGATTTTGAGCAGAAAACTTATCATTCCTTTAATGATTTCTTTACAAGAAAAATCTTACCGGGAAAAAGACCCCTCTGTGGCGATCCGTATGCCCTCATCAGCCCCTGTGACTGCCGGGCAACGGTATACCCCATCAGCAGCCGCACTACTTTTTCGGTAAAAAATACCGAATACACACTGCGTTCCCTGCTTCGCAGTCCCCGTCTGGCAAAACGGTTTGAGAACGGCTATGCCTATATCCTCCGTCTTGCGGTAGACGACTACCACCGTTATATTTTTGCTGCCTCCGGCAGCCTGTCAAAGACCTATCATATCGATGGTACTTTCCACACCGTCAACCCCATCGCCAACGACTGTCTCCCGATCTATAAAGAAAATACAAGGGAATATACCGTGATCCATTCCCCCGTATTCGGTGATATTGTGCAGATGGAAGTAGGCGCTCTCCTGGTAGGCAGGATCACAAACGACACTTCTGTCTCCACCGCTGTACGGGGCGAAGAAAAGGGATATTTTGAGTATGGCGGTTCCACTATTATCCTGTTGACAAACGCAGACACAGCCCCCCGGGTGGATCTTCTTCAGAATACGTTAAACGGCTATGAGACGCGGATCCTCCAGGGACAGGAACTGGGACGGTGATCTGAGTGAGATATAAAAAGCAGGCAGTTCGCGTCTGACCGCAAACTGCCTGCTTTTTTCATTAGACATATGTCCATTCCAGCACTACTTCTTTATCTTTACTTTTATCCTTCTGCTCCAGGCGCTCTTATGACCTGTTGACGATACAGCACGGATGCGAAAATAATATGTCTTTTTCTTCTTTAGTTTATTTATAATATATCTCCTCTTACTGGTTGACTTGGTCTTAGCCTTTTTAAACTTCTTGTTCAGGCTGTACTGAAGCTGGTATTTTTTCGTTTTCTTAGCTTTTTTCCATGTGCATTCCACGGATCTTTTTTTGCGGTTCTTTACTTTAAAAGAAGATACTTTACCTGGTTTTACCGCTGGCTTCTTTTTCTTTTTGATCACATCTTTTTCTGTCTTATCCTGATCTTTGTTTCCCGGATCCGGCTCATCCTTTTTGGGCGGATCTTTTTTGTCGTTTCCCTCATTTCCGGCAGGCGGATCCGGTATACTCTCTAATTCATCCTCTGTACTTATAACCCCCGCCGTTCTGAGTGATTGTGCGGTATGATCAAAGTGCAGTGCCGGACGCACCTGATTTTTGGTACTGACTTCCCCCAGCTCCCCGCCATGGATGATGACCGCTCCCATATTGCTTGTAAAAGCTGCTGTATTTTTGCTGGACCCTGGTGAGCGCAGCCACCAGCAATCTTCCACCGTATTTGCCTTATATCCTGCTCTTGAGGGATGATTACAGTAAAATTTTATCGGAAATCCGTATTCTTTTTTCGCAATATCCTGCAAAGACAAGATTGAAACAAAATCATTGGTTGCATTTCCACCTTCTGTTCCGTATACCAGATTATCTGGATTTTCCCATGTAGCATTCCTGATGCCCTTCTTTTCCATATCCGAAAACGTATTCTTATAAAATTCTTCATTCAGCCACTTCCTCAGCGCACTGGTCTCCCATGTCACATCCGTAAGCTGCCCATGATACTGCCTTTCTCCGATCACCCTGTCAGAAAGCAGAAACACATCTCCTTCCCGTGCAGACAAAACCCGCCATTTCATCGGTCTCTGGTTCCACATTCCCAGTTCTACCACGTCCCATTCACTCTTTGCCAGAGCAGTCTCCGCCCGCATCACTTTATCCGGCTGAAATACAGACAGATCCAGATGCAGGACGGGACGGACGCCGTATTCCGATATAAACATGGAACCGCCAAACCAGACGTCACCACTGACATAAGCGGCATCCATATCCGAAGAACCAGGCGAGCGCAGCCACCACGAATAATACTCTTTGCCATCGGCATCTGATTCCAGCCCCTTACCGGCAGCATAAGGGGTCGCCGTGCAAAGTCTGGTCTCATCCGATCCATGTAATTCATTAAATCCATATCTCTCGCTTGTCACTTCCTGCAGGGACAGTAAATAGACCTTATCCTTCGTATTTACTCCACCATCTGTCTCATACTCGGGATTGTCCTCATTGACCACGGTTGTCTCCCTGACCGCTTTTTGCTCCTCTGCTGTAAATGCCGTACGATAAAAGTCTTCATTCAGCCACTTTCTCAGCGCACTGGTCTCCCATGTCCCTGAAGTCACTTCTTCACCCTGCTGCCGGCAGTCCAGGATACTCTCTGACATTAAAAATACGTCATTGTCTTCTACCGATAATACATGCCACCGGATCGGCTGTTTCTCATCCTGCTGGTCCGCCTTGCCATCCCCGTTTGTATCTTCCTGCCAGTAACTGCCAAACGTGATAACATCACGGGTTCTCATAACGGTCCGGGGATTGCGTATCCCACTTACCGGATCCATCTCTCCTCCCTGTATGCCGCTGTATCCCGGATTATGTAACTGCACAGCCGGTGCCGCCGGATCATCCGCCGCCTGTATCCGGGATGGACAGCCCATGCCGCCTCCTATCAGGGCAAAAACCAGTATACCGGCACATATACGTCTGCCGGATACACCGCGCCTGACTTTTTGTTCTTTATTCTTCATTACCGATACCCGCTCTCCTTTTTATGTCTAATTAGTTTTCTAACTAGAATTATATATATTATTTTTCAAAAAGTCAAGAAAAAATCCTCCCACAGCAAATTCACATTTACTGTGGAAGGATATCCCAGTTGAAGAAATCATGACGGCAGACGGTCCGTTATTTTTTATTGTTGTCCTTGCCTGTTGCATCATCAACACCGTCTTTTACTCCGTCTACCGCATCTTTTGCGCCATCTACTGCGCCGTCCACGGCATCTTCCGCTCCATCTACAGCGCCGTCTACCGTATCCTTGACGCCGTCGCCAACATCGTCCACGCCGTCTTTTACATCATCAGAAAGACTGTCATCCTTATCATTTGTGTCATTATCATCCATCGTATCATCACTGCTATCCGGTGCTTCCGTTGCCTGGTCTGTCGGCTGCGCCGTTGCCTGCGGCGTATTTGTTGGTGCTGTCGCACCATTATTTTTGTCTCCACATCCCACCATCATCATGGCAAGGCAAAGGGACAAAAAAACGGTCGCAATCATTCTTTTCATTGTATTTCCCTCGCTTTCCTGAGAATCAATGATTCTCAACCTCAGTGTATTTACAATGCTATTGTGACCGTTTTTATCATTCAATATTCAATTATTTCAATTTTTCAGACAGTTCCGACGGCTCGTCTATAATGATCCCGGCGCCATGCTGCCGCAAAAACTCCCGTCCACGGAATCCCCAGCTTACACTGATACAGTCCATACCGGCATTCGCCGCCGTCTGCAGATCAACATCTGAGTCACCGACATAGACGGCATCTTCTGTCCCGCATCCCAGATCCCTGAGTGCCTGCCGTATCATATCCGGTGCCGGTTTCTTCCGTATCCCTGCCGCCTCATTTTCACCATAGGCAGTATCGATCAGATCATGAAAATAGACCGGCATCAGTTCCTGTACCGCAAAATCAGCCTTATTGGATACAACTGCCGTCCTGATATGATTTTTTTTGAGCGTGCACAACATATCCTTTATCCCCGGATAGACTGATGTTTTATCCTGACAATGCTCTCCATAGAACGAACGGAAAACATTCATGATCTCATTAAATGCCGGGTGGTCCCTTCCCTCCGGCACGGCACGCTCCATCAGCTTTATGATCCCATTCCCCACAAAGTTCCTCACTTCTTCAAGGGACCGTTCGGGCAGATCCTGTGAACGCAGTGCAGCATTGACCGCATCCCGCAGATCATCCAGTGTATTTAACAAAGTTCCATCCAGATCAAATAGTACCGCCTGATATTTCACATGTACCAGCTCCTTTCATCCTCCGGCAGCGCCAGTCCCGCCGTCCGACTGCTCACAACATTATAGCGCCTGGAGACAGATCCGTCAAATGTCCCGGCAAAAGCCTCTCTGTCCGGTTGACATCATATAAAGGAAATGCTAAAATAAATTTGTTTTGAGAACAGTACAATGAAAGGAATCCGATAAACAATGAAATTAGATAAACTGGTAGGCGAACGCTTCAAAGAAAAACCAAGCGACTGCATCATCGAGAGCCACGCCCTGATGGTACGCGGCGGCTATATCAAAGATGTAGCAAAGGGCATTTATTCCCAGTATATGCCCCTGAAGAGGATTTGCCGTAAGATTGAACATATCATCCGGGAAGAAATGGACGCCATTGATGGACAGGAAGTATTGTTCCCCGTTGCGCTTCCCGCCTCACTCTGGGATGAATCCGGACGGTATACAGGAGTGGGAAGTGAACTTCTCCGTTTCACGGACCGCAATGGCACAAAGATGCTCCTTGGCATGACTCACGAAGAGGCCGCCGTGCACCTTGTCCGTGACTACGCAAAAAGCTACAACAACTATCCTTTTATGATCTATCAGATACAGACAAAATTCCGTGATGAGGCAAGACCCCGTGCGGGGCTGATCCGGGTGCGCGAGTTCACGATGAAGGACGCGTATTCCTTCCACACTTCACAGGAAGATCTGGAACGTTATTACCAGATCTGTTATGATGCCTATAACCGCATCTTTGCCCGTGCCGGGATCCCGGAAGTCATCACAGTCGCATCTGACTCCGGCATGATGGGCGGCAGCCTCGCCCACGAATATATGCTGCTGACGCCGGTTGGTGAAGATACCATCGCCATCTGCAGCAGTGATGACTGCGATTACCGTGCCAACATGGAGGCCGCCGAGAGCATAATCGAAAATGAAAAAGATCCCGCGGATGAACCTCTGACAAAGGTACATACACCGGATATCCATACGATCGAAGAAATCTGCGATTTTCTCCAGTCACCTCTTGAGAAATCCTGTAAGGCTGTCGTCTATCAGAAGAATGCGACAGACGAATATGTGGTGATCTTTATCCGGGGTGATCTGGATGTCAATGAGACAAAGCTCACCAATTATCTTGGTGAGGCCGTCCATCCGGCTGTCATCACCGCAGACTGCGGTCTCAATGCCGGATATATCGGTCCCGTCGGTCTGGAAGTCACAGGGGGCTGTACCGTCGTTTACGATGCATCCTTACAGGGAACAAACAATCTGTCATGCGGGGCAAATGAGGAAGAATACCACTATACCGGTCTGTGCATGGAACGTGATGTACCGGACGCCGGATATGTAGACGTATCCAAGATCACCGAGGGCGGAATCTGTCCGAAGTGCGGCAGAAAACATATCACGATTTCCCGCGGCATCGAGGTCGGCAATATATTCCAGCTTGGCACAAAATATACGAAATCCATGAATATGCAGTATCTGGATGCGGAGGGAGAATCCCATTATCCGATCATGGGATGCTACGGGATCGGTGTAGGTCGTCTCGCCGCCTCTGTCTGCGAAGCGCATCATGATGATTACGGTCCGGTCTGGCCGATCACGATCGCTCCCTGGCAGGTTCATCTGTGCTGCCTGCGCTCTGACGATGAAGAGACGAAGGCATGTGCAGACAGACTCTATGAGGAACTGCAGAGAGAACACATCGAGGTCATCTATGACGACAGAAATGTCCGCCCGGGCGTTATGTTTTCGGATGCCGATCTTCTCGGGGTTCCGGTACGTCTGGTAATCAGCCCGAGAAATATGAAGGAATCTGTCGCCGAGCTCTCCAGCCGCGACAAAACTGTACAGGAAAAAGTATCTTTGGATCAGGCAGTCACTGCCGTAAAAGATCTGATCCATAAAATGAAACAGGAAGTGGAGAAATCCCTTTCAAAATAAAAACTTAGGAGGTTTTACAATGAGTAACGTTACAATTTCTGATTCAATCCGATATGTAGGGGTCGATGACAGGGATATTGACCTGTTTGAGAGCCAGTACATTGTACCAAACGGAGTTTCTTATAATTCATATATCATTATTGATGATAAAATCGCTATTATGGACACCGTAGATGCAAGAAAAACCGATGAGTGGCTCGAGAATCTGGACAAGGAACTTGCCGGGAAAACTCCGTCCTATCTTATCCTTTCCCATATGGAGCCGGATCACAGCGGAAGCATCCAGGCTGTGGCAGAAAAATACCCGGATATGAAACTGGTAGGCAACGCAAAACTATTTGCTATGCTGCCACAGTTTTTTGACATGGATGTGGATGCCAGAAAGGTAGTTGTCGCAGAAGGCGATACGCTGGAACTGGGAAGCCATACCCTTACATTCGTCATGGCGCCGATGGTTCACTGGCCGGAGGTTATGGTTGAATATGAATCCAGTGAAAAGGTACTCTTCTCAGCAGATGCTTTTGGCAAATTCGGCGCCCTGGACACCGATGAAGACTGGGCATGCGAGGCAAGAAGATATTATTTCAATATCGTCGGTAAATATGGCGCACAGGCATCTGCCCTGCTGAAAAAAGCCGCTGCACTTGACATACAGACGATCTGTCCGCTCCACGGTCCGATCCTGAAAGAAAATCTGGAGTATTACATCGGCAAATATCAGACCTGGAGCAGCTATGAGGCAGAGGACGACGGCGTTTTGGTCGCATATGGCTCCATCCATGGCAATACCGCAAAGGCAGCAAAGAAACTGGGTGAGATCCTCGAAGCCAAGGGAGCAAAAAAAGTAGTTGTCTGCGATCTGGCAAGAGAAGATCTGGCAGAAGCGGTCGAAGACGCTTTCCGCTACGACAAACTGGTTGTGGCATGCGCTACCTATGACGCCGGTCTGTTCCCTATCATGCAGGACTTCCTCTTCCATCTGGGACACAAGAATTTCCAGAATAAAAAAGTTGCCTTTATGGAAAACGGAAGCTGGGCGCCGATGGCAAACAAGAAAATGAGAGAATTTTTCGATGGCATGAAAAATATGACTCTCTGCGAAAACACGGTCACCATCAAATCAGCAATGAAAGAAGCCAATATTGCTGAGATGGAAGCACTGGCAGACGAACTGCTTGGTTAATCCGGCAGACGCTGTCAATAGCAAAAACAACTCCCCTGTCAGACCATGCAGGACTGGTCAGGGGAGTTTTCTTTTCCCATTTCGCTATTTCTTTACTTTGATCTTAATCTTACGCTTACTGCCGTTTTTTGCAAAGATATAGATGGTGCAGTTTCCCGTTCCTTTTGCCTTCACTTTGCCGCCCGCTGTTACTGCTGCGATCTTCTTATTGCTGCTCAGATAGCGGAACTCCCTGGTATGTTTTACGGAGAGCTGTTTTTTGTGCTTATCCTGCAGGACAGCTTTGGGACGGAGTGATACAGCACCGCCTTTTTTCAGCGTATAAGCCGTTTTCTTTGTCCTGATCCTGCGCACGTTGGTGTATTTTTTGCTGTCTTTACCTGCAATGTGAACGGTCAGCGTCCGGGCAAGGGTGATCTTTTTTCCATTTTTCTTCTGATATGCCAGGACATACAGCTTCACAGCCTTTGCTGTATTCAGCTTCTTACCGTTTACCTTTTTGATGGTAATCGTCGTCTTTTTACCATTGACCAGCGGTTTTGTGCGAAAATCCTTTCCGCAATACTGCACATAGACCTGGTAACCGTCTGCTCCTTTTACTCTGCCCCATGAGACCTGAAGTTTCTTTCCCGTCTGGACTGCCTTCAGACCAGAATGGATTTCTATGTTTCTCTTCTCTTGATCGGATGCAGTTTCCGTTTTGTCTTCCGACGCTGTTGTTGGTTTCCCATCTTTATCTGGCGCAGGGGTCGGTTTGATATCCTTTCCGCCGTCTGACTCCTTATAGACGATCGCATAGGAGGAAAAGCGGTCGGAAGCAATCGTGATTGTATCATCAGCGTGATCCAGGTCCTCCAGCATTTCTGCCACACCGTTATGTACACGGATAACAGCAAAGGTTCTTGCCCGTTTACTGTCAGTGTTTTTCAGGCTGTCCGGCACTTTGATCGTGATAAGCAGCGCCTCCTTTGTCTCAGATATGACATTGCGGCTGCCTCCGATCACTTTAAACAAACTGATATCCATGTATTGCGGGGCAGTAAAGCCCTGCGCTTTTGTCCCCTTTAAGGCATCTTCCACCAGTGTCTTATCTTCACTGCTGACACTGTCTGATGCATCCCTGACATCAAGAACGATTTTTATATCCACCCCCTCTGCCATCTGCTGCTTTTCTTCCTCGGTCAGAAGAATCTGCGCCAGCTTATCTGCCGGTGTGGCGATCTGTGTGTCTGGTGCTTTGCCGTCTGTCACAGCTTCTTTGTCAACAGTTCCGTTATCCGTCTCCTTTTTTACCGTCACAGTTACAGTCGCTGTATTTCCCGCCCGGTCCGCTGCCGTGATCGTCTGCTGTCCGGACGCCGGTTCCAGTGTGAACTGACCGCCATCCAGAACCACTTCCCTGCCATTGACTTTGACGGACACCAGATTGGCATCGGTCACCGTTACCGTCTGCGCGGTATGGTAGACCTCTCCCTCTGTCACACCGCTGATGACCGGCGATGTCCCATCAAATACCAGTCCATCTGAGGAAAGCCAGGCTGTGTTTCCCGCCTTGTCTGTGATCTTTGCATATACGACACATGTTCTGTCCGGCTGTATGAAGCAGGAATCCCCTTCGGTCCAGACGTCTCCATCCAGTGCTTTTACTTCTGTTTCAGACAGTGCCCTGTCGGAAAGATAATAATATACCCGATCTACACCGGAGTCTGCATCCGATGCACCGATGGTCACCTGTTCCGCCTCTTTAAAGAACCGTTCAAATGTAACAGTATCGGCAAACCTGGTCCACGAGTGGTCACCAATCTGAATGGTACCAGCTGGCGGCACATCATCTGTGGGTGCGGCAGCCACAATATACTCCGCCCAGCTGGTCCATGCTTCCTTATAGGCATCCAGTGCCTGCCCGGGAACCTCGATCCCCTCCAGACCTTCTGTAACAAATCCGCACTCAGTAAACGCCTCTTCGCCAAGCGTCGGCGGCGTACTTCCTTTCATTGATACTTTGGACAGATTGGCACACAGATAAAATGCACCCATCCCGATCTCTGCCACTTTGTCCGGTATCGTGATCTCCGATAAGCCGTCACACCCATAAAACGCCATATCCCCGATACTGGTCACATTCTTAGGTATGGTGAGCTCTGATAAACTGCCGCACAACGCAAATGTTTGTTCTCCGATACTGGCAACGCCCTCTGGGATCGTGATCTCTTTCAGCGCACTACACTCGATAAACGCACCCGCTCCAATATCTGTCACGCCTTTTGGTATCGTGATATTTCCCAGAGCGCTGCACCCACTAAATGCACAAACACCGATACTGGTCACACCGGATGGGATTTCGATCTTTGTCAACGCACTGCACCCACTAAACACACCTTCTTCGATCACTGTCACACCAGATGGGATCGTAATGCTTTTTATACTGCTGCAATTCTCAAATGCATCCTTCCCGATACGGGTCACACCAGACGGAATCGGGATCTGCTCCAGACTGCTGCATCCATAAAACACGTTGTCCTCGATCACCGTCACACCAGATGGGATCGCGATGTTTTTTATACTGCTGCAATTACCAAATGCACTTTCCTTTATAGTGGTCACGCCAGATGGGATCGGGATTTCCCTCAAAGCATTACAATCATAAAATGCCATCTCTCCGATGTATGTCACTTTGTCCGGTATCGTGATCTTCTCCAATTTCGAACAGCCGAAAAACAGCTTATCCGCTATGTCTGGCACACCGGACGGGATTGAAATATTTTTCAATTTTTTACAGCTGCCAAATGCCTGTTCACCGATACTGGTCACACCAGATGGGATCGTGATCTCCTGAAACCCACAGACATAAAATGCATTTTTTTCAATACTTTCTAACCCATCGGGCAGCGTTACCCTCTCTAAACCACTGCAGGCAAAAAATACGGAATCCTCGATCTCCTTCACACCAGACGGCACCGTGATCTCCGTTATACACCCGCAATGATTGAATGCACGCGCCCCGATGCGTTCCACACTCTCCGGTATTGATACTTCCGTTAACGTCCTGCAGAAGTTAAAGGCATCTTCTGCAATGCTGTGTACGCCATCTTTTATCTCTACCGTTTTCACCTGTTCATCGCGCATATCTTTATAGGTATCCTTTTTTGCCACCCAGTCCGCCATCCCCGTATCTGAATGGATCGTCAGATTACCATCTTCATCCAGCGTCCAGTCTGTGCCAGAGACAGGAAGAGCGACTTTTGCCGCCTTCACATATGCTGGTACTGCCTCCTGTACCATTCCTATAAGCAGCACTGCCAGAAGCAGTACCGCCAGAATCTTTCGCGATCGATTGCCATTTCGTTTTCTCATAATGAACCTCCATTTCGTAGGACATAAAATTTGCTCCCAGTTCAACAACGGATCGAATAGGTGCTATTGAATTATATTATTATTCATAATTATAAAATAAAAAGCAGATATTTTCTGCTTTCTGGTACAATTCGCACTTTTTTCGGTACTATTTGTATTCAGAGCAATTTGGCGTGGATGACCCTCCTTTTGTCCGTCCCCTCTACCCCTGCACAGGTGGAAAGCGTCAGAATATGGTCATCTGCCGTGACGGTAACATCCGTTTTCCGATAACTCCTGGCTGTGATCTTCTTTAAAAACCACGTATAATCCGCTGCATCTGCAAAAGAAACAGCAGTATAATCCTCTTCCTTCCCTGCGATATAGCAGCTGAATATCTTATATTTCCGCAAATGCTGCCCCTTGTCGGTGATCCAGATCAGATCACATTCTGACCCCTCCCAGAACTTCTCCTGGAATACATCCCTCAGGGAGCCAAACATCGTACGGTCCAGCATGTTATGTCCGTAAATCACCACATGCCTGTCATCAAAAGATTGATTACGATAGTCCATAAACAGACAGCCTGCACTGTTTTCTTTTTTCCGAAATGAATGATCCAGATAATAGGAATTATCATCCGCCTGCACAAGCGGACCATTTACATAAGGTTCATGAAACACGATCCAGCCAGCAACATCGGAATTCATCTGCTCTAACTTCTCAAAATCTATCTTCGGCTCCGCCACAGCACCCCCATAACCCTCCGGCACCTTTTGGATTACCTCCCGCATAACCTCTTCGGTTTCCTTTTTATTTTCTCTGGCATCTCTGTGATAGGAAAAAACAGCCATCAGGCAATAACAGAATATCCCAGCAAATACTGTCATCAGAACAATATATATCGCTTTCATATCATCGTTTTCTCCATTTTCTATAAAGGACAGTGAGGAACACCATGCCAGATCCCGACAGGATCAAGGCGGCATATAGCCATAGTATATGGCTGCCGGTCTGTGGACTTTGTGCCGGCTGGGTATTGTATGACCCTGTCTCCTGTGGTTTCTCTGCCTTTTCTCCACTCTCTGCCTTTTTCTCTTTTTCTTCCACAGCAGGGGGGATATTATCACCGTCCTCTTTCTTATCCGGCTCCTCCGTCACACCTGGCTGTTCTGTCGGTTCTGGTTTCTCTGTCGCCTCTGGTTTCTCCGTCACTTCTGGTTTCTCTGTCACTTCTGGTTTCTCTGTCGCCTCTGGTTTTTCTGTCGATTCTGGTCTCTCTGTCGGTCCGGGCAGGTCCGGGGACTCAGGCGTTTCATCTTCTTCCTTTTTCCAGACCGCTGTATACTCACGCGCACCTGTCGAACCGGACAGTATTTTCACAATTTTTTCTGTCTCTGGCACTTCGGTTCCTGTCCAGCCTACAAAGTAGTAGCCATCGCGGTTTGGATTATGTAAAATAATCTCATCACTCTCTATTGTATAGGAATCCGGGTTTACCGCACCCGCAGTCATTGATCCTCCTTCCAGATGACAGGTGATCGGATAGATCACCGGTTCAAACTCTGCCGTAACAATCACATCGTGATCCGGCATATAGAGTATATCTCCCTCCATACTGACCGGCACCCGTTCATCGTCCGTCCGGCAGGCACGGAGAGAGCCCGCCTTTAACTGATATCCCTTATCCGGGACAAGCCGGAATGCGACACGTTCCTTTTCCTCAACAATTCCACCCTCATCGGAGGTAGGAAGAATTTCTCCATGTGCCGCCCTGGTTGTCAGCTGGTAATAAAATTTCCCCACAGTCACTTTACAGGATGCCTTCTCGTGATACGGTGACACCGTTGTCGCTGTAATACGGGCTTTTCCCCTGCCAACAGCTGTCACAACACCGTCTTCATCTACCGTCGCCACCTTCTCGTCTGAGGAAGACCAGGTGACCTCTTTCACCGGTGCATTATCCGGCTTTATGAATGCTTTCAGCGCTGCTGTATCCTCCGCTTTGTCCAGGGAAATGCTGTCCTGATCAAGAGTGATGCCGACTGCCCGCACCATTACGATTTTTCCATTATGTGGGATCAGTGCATACTTTTCCATGTTATCGGCATACAGCTCCTTGTGACTGCTCTCTCTGTCATCGCACAGCCGGTCAAAATCACTTTGTGAAATTTCATAACCATCCGGTACGATCATCTCCCCGTAAGGATGCTCGTTCTCGTCGGGACGGATCCAGCGGCTCATCCCCAGCTTTACGCCATCGGTCAGCGCACCCACGAGTCTGATCGGAACGGTTTTTTTATCCTCATTTCCATCCAGATAAAAATTGTCAAACCGGTCCGTCTCATCCCCCGCCTGATTGTCAAACACCTTTGGATTTTCCTTCAATTCTATCACACCATAAGGGCAGCCTAAAATGCCGCCGCCGTACATTTCTGCCTCATTTTTCGTAATAGTACCGCCATACAGCTTCAGGGTTCCCTTTAACACAGAAACGCCGCCGCCACACTTTGCCTTGTTTTTCTCAAATACGCCTTTATATATATCGATCTGTGCACAGCTGCCCTGTACAAGAACACCGCCACCATTTGATACTGCCGTATTATCCGTGATTTTGCCTCCCAGTATGCCAACAACTGCCATTGCCGGCGGACTTGAACCACCAGCTACATAGATAGCACCTCCGCCCATACGTCTCTCTTCCGTATCTGCTTTCATCGCACGATTGCCTGTGATCTCACCACCCCCCATCTGAAATATCCCGATGTTCACATATACGCCGCCACCATTCTCTGCCTCACAGTCTTTAATACAGCCGCCATACAATATAAACTGAACCTGTCCATAATGTCCCGTACTACTGTTGAACTCAATCCCGCCGCCGTGTCTTGCCTTACAATTTTGGATAAGTGAACCGTCATGCAGGGAACCCTTTCCTTTTCTGATATTGATCCCTCCACCGCCTGTCCCTTGTGACGCATTTTCTGCATTTTGTAATACGGCGCCCTCCAGCATCCGCAAATACGCATCGTTGCCATTTACACAAACCAGAGGGTGAAAAGCCGTTACGCCCGCATCCCTTCCTCCATCCAGGATAATATTCTGCAGCTGCAGTTCTCCGCTGGTGACAGTAAAGATTCTTCCGCGATCCTTTCTGTCGTCTGTATCCGGTTCCTCATTTTTTATGGTACAGGGCTGATCTGCCTCATTTGAGGTGATCACGACCGGTTTGGAAATGGTGATCCCGCTTGTCAGCGAAACATCAGACAGCAATACCACCGTCCCTTTCGAACTGACACTTGCAACCGCCTCTGTCAAAGAACCAGTCTGCCAGTTCCCTTCCGAATCCTGCCATGCTGCCTCCCCCTGGTCCTGCGATGCCTCCACCAGACAGTTTTCCTGTGATGCAAATACCGATCCTTTTCCAAACAGCATACGGTATCCTGTAAACAAAATGCAAAAAATAACTGTGCCTGCAATAAAACGAAATTTCCCTTGCATTTCTATTTGCCTCCCTTTCAACCAGTCTTTTCTTATGAAGCTATACTATAACAAGGAGGCAGTTAATATCAACCTGTATGGAATACATTGCACTTTTTGTGGTATTATTTGCATTCTTTTTCTGAAGGGCACACAAACACAAAAACAGCTCCGAAATCCCATACCGGGAATCCGAAACTGTTTGTGTGTGCCTGTCCTCTGACTTTTTATACAGGTACCGTTTCCTTTTCATTCTTTCTAAATTTGGCTGCAATATAAGCTTCTGCCTCCCCCCGGCTCATCTCCAGAGGGATTGCCATTTCACCAAAAAGATTTTCCTCTGCCATCTGAAGATATCTTTCGTCGCTCGTCGTAGCTTTTTTGCCTTTTTCGATCCGGGACTGGTTTCTCTGGTAAGAGGTTTTGATCAGTCTCACCCACTGGCGGCTGTCACAGGATCTCAGTGCTTCCTTGTAGACCTCTTCTCTGTTCTTATCGTTTTCTACCCGAAGTGTTTCAATCTCGTTCCATTCATCCATTAGTTCCTTTACTTCTTTTTTTGTCATGACTGAACGTATGACAACCTTCTTGCTGTCTGTGGGAACAAAAAGTTTACTTCCCGATGTGTACAGGGGAACCAGTGTATAGTACACCCGTTTCTTATCTGCGCCGATCCCGTCCATGGTCTGTATCGCATCTACCCTGCAGACTCCGCTGTTGCCGTGCACGACATAATCTCCTACTTCAAACACTTCAATCCATCCTTTCTGTCATATTTATCTATAGTATACCACTTTTTTTCCTTTTTTGTAAGTTTTTTCTGCAACTGTAGAATATTTGTGAAAATTGCTGAAAGAATGCCCCTGATCTTTTGTGCACTTTAGCCTAGATATACGACAGATTCCGACATCAAAACTCCTTTTTCTTCATTATAAGAACACTGACCGCATATGACACAAACAGGATCACAGCCGTTACAGCCAAAAGCAAAGCTCCCAGAACCGCCTTCGGATATCCGGATAATTGGACCAGTATATTTTGATAATTCACGATCGTACTCAGTATATACCCTATGAAGAAGATCATGAGAAAAACGCAGAGCATCACGATCCTTCCCTTCTCCGATCCGAATTTAAACAGCAGCGGAAATACCAGCAGATCAAAAACAAACATAGCAAGAAAAACCAACAGAAGCAAAGCAAAATTCTCCCGAAAAGAAGAAAGCTCATTTCTCGCCACGGCAAATCCACCACAGACCAGGATCCCCACAAGCCAGGAACATAAATTAAGGATAAATCCAAACAGATATTTTTCCCTCACATAACTGCTGCGATCAATGGGCAGGGTAAAGAGAAACGGGTATCCATTGTCATTTTCATCATAGCTGATGCTGCTGATCGCCAGAAAAGAACAGACAAATGTTAAATAATATACGACAAAATACGAATCTGAATTGAAGCTTAAAACAACTGTCATAAATACAATGAGTGCACCAAATTTTTTCTGTCCCAGAAGCATCCTCATGTCTTTTACAAGTAATCCTTTCATAATTCTGTACCTCCTGTCATCATCACGATAAGATCATCAATATTTCCCTTCTCCAGTACAATGTCCGGATAATTATCCAGATAAAACTGTCTCTGGTCTGTCAGGCAGCGATAGCCATATGATTCCTTTTTATATTTGATCAGATATTGTTTATCAATCCGTTCGTACTGTTCCGGTTCCAGTTTCAGCACCGCATAGCCATCCAGCAGGACATCGGTTTCTTCATGCAGCAGGATCTCTCCGTCATGAATCATATAAAAATCATCACACAGTCCTTCCAGATCTGAGGATATATGGGAACTGATAAGGATGGAACGGTTCTCGTCCTCCTCCATATAATTTCTCAGCATATCCAAAAGTTCATCTCTCACCATAACGTCCAGTCCCACCGTCGGCTCATCCAGGATCAGCAGGGAGGCATTATGGCAAAGCGCCACCAATAATTTTAATTTCGCCTTCATGCCGGTAGAGAATTCTTTGATTTTTTTATCCTGCGGTAGTCTGAAGCGACGGCACTGTTCCGTAAACCAGCCGCTGTCAAACTCTTTATACATATTTTTTAGTATACAGTGGACATCCCTAACCGAAAAAAAGGAACTAAACCCGGAATCAGATAACACCACTCCCAGCCTCTGCCGGTCCTTCGCTGACATCCTGCCAGCGTCTTTCCCCAGAATCTCCACACTGCCGCCGTCTCTGTGGATCAGTCCCAGCGCCGCCTTAAAGGTCGTGCTCTTCCCTGCGCCATTGCGTCCTACAAGCCCCGTAATACACCCCGGTCTTACCTCCATGGAGCATTGTAATGTGAAATCATCATATTGTTTTACAAGATTACTTATTTTCAGCATAGTATCCCTCCATTATTATTTCAAACAGGCTGCGGAGCTCTTCCTGCGTCATCCCGCATCCACCTGCCTTCTGGATCACCCTTTCCAGATCCTCCTCTACATCCTTCTGATTTTCCTCACGCAGCAGCTGCGGATTTACCGCTGCCACAAAAGTTCCTTTGCCATGGACCGTAACGGTAAAACCGTCCTGTTCCAGATTGTCATATGCTTTCTTTACCGTAAGGGCGCTGATCTTCAGATCTTTTGACAATCCCCGGACAGATGGCAGCCCGTCACCCTCCTTTAATTCTCCGGCCAGCACAGCCGTTTTGATCTGATCCATGATCTGTTCATAAATCGGGATCATGGACGAAGAATTTACTATAATATGCATATTAATCTCCATTCCAAAGCGCTAGCGGAGGACGCACGAGCAAAAAGCAGCAAAGCTGTTTTTGCTCTGTGCATCAATGCTATTTGTGCCGCTTCGGC
The DNA here is from genome assembly GCA_910584875.1 of uncultured Eubacterium sp. Taxonomy (GTDB): domain Bacteria; phylum Bacillota; class Clostridia; order Lachnospirales; family Lachnospiraceae; genus Eubacterium_F. The sequence continues at coordinate 141,283 of CAJUDA010000003.1, read as the reverse complement.
ACAAATAGCCGTGTGAAAAATAAGTGCATCAGCATTATTTTTCACACTAATCTCCATTTCTTAAAAGTAAGAAGCTTCTTTATGTATAACAGTATATAACAGTATAACACAGTTGTCAACTGTTTTATACTGTTATATACTCGAATAGGAGAAATTTCTCGTAAATTAAGAAATTCCAACCTCTCACACCATATTGCGTATCCAGATTGTTACAATTTTTGAATGGGTACTATCGTTTTATAGTCGGGATTGTTACATTTTGTTTCTATTTTCTGCCGCATATGGTCAAAGTGTTCGATATTGACCAGTAAATGATCACTTTTTGACCACTTTTTCACTGCAAATGCTATATCGAATACTTGCTCCTTTTCCGTTTTTCCGGATATATCCCTTTTCTACCATCTCATCAATTACCTTTCTAGCGGAGGTTCGAGACTTATATCCACACACTTCTGCAGCTTTTCCGGTACTTATACTGCCATGTTCAGAAATATATCGCATAACAGCATCCTCTTTTTCATCCAGAAACGACTTCTTCTGTTCTGCAGTTTGTTCTTCCTGACGCAAATCTACCGCACTGATCTAGGAAAACCGCACCTAAAATTTCAAAAATCACAATCCAACTGCCTGCAAATCTTCTAAAGTATCCGCAAAGAAACTACCTCGTTCTTTGATATTTTTGCAATCGTACTACTGCTGATTTTCAACCTCTCCATCAAATCAACCTTCTTCAGATTTTTATCAATCAACAGCTTCCATAATCCGTTATACGAAATTAACATGTGTTCTACCTCGCAATACTTAAAATTAAATCATCCCTTCGTTATTATCCAATCCTATCTATCATAAATAACAACTATGGTATGATAAATATAATAACACAAAACAAAGCACTAATTAATTAAAATCGGCATTTTCATTCGAATTTTCAAAGTTTTTCTTTTATTTCTCGTATATCATTCAGATATTCTTCCATTTTAACCGAAATCTCCTCAGTAACAATATCACAATTTAATGCCCAAAAAACAGCAGAGAAACTTTCGTCCTCTGCTGTTTTATCTCTTTGATTGATCCTATTTACTGTATCATAAAACTGATCTCTGCCTGTGCCGCCAGCTTGCCATCGACGGTTGCCGTCGCCTTTCCGACACCCATCGGACCTTTGCACTTAATGATCTCAGTCTCCAGCTTCAGGCAGTCCCCGGGAATGACCTGATGACGGAATTTGGCGTTTTTGATCCCGCCAAAGAATGCCAGCTTTCCTTTGTTTTCTTCCAGGCTCAGGATCGCCACCGCGCCGACCTGTGCCAGTGCCTCGATGATCAGAACGCCCGGCATTACCGGATACTCTGGAAAATGACCCTGGAAAAACGGCTCGTTTGCCGTTACATTTTTATAACCGGAGGCTTTCACACCCGGTTCCATCTCTTCAATCCGGTCTACCAACAGAAATGGATAACGGTGTGGAATGATTTTTTTGATCTCATTGATATCTAATGCCATAATAATGCCTCCTATTCGTACTTTTTGAACACAAGGACAGCATTATGGCCGCCAAAACCAAGGGAGTTGCTGACCGCCACATTGACATCCATTTCGACGCCTTCCTTTACACAATCCAGATCACACTCGGGATCCTGATTTACAAGACCTGCATTTTTATGGACATAGCCTTCCTCAATCGATTTTACACAGGCAATGGTCTCGACACCGCCGGCAGCCCCCAGAAGATGACCGACCATGGATTTGGTCGAACTTACTTTACAGTGATATGCCGCATCTCCCATGGCAAGTTTGATCGCCTTTGTCTCAAAGGCATCGTTCATCGGGGTACTTGTCCCATGAGCATTGAAATAATCTACCTCTTCCGGCTGGATTCCCGCATCCTTCAGTGCGTACTCGATCGCTTTGGCGTCGCCGCTGCCATCCTCAATCGGTGCTGTCAGATGATGGGCGTCACTGGTAGCACCGTATCCGATCACCTCAGCATAAATATGGGCGCCACGGTTCTTTGCATGCTCCAGTTCTTCCAGAACTACAATACCCGCTCCCTCTCCCATGACAAAGCCACTCCGCTCTGCATCAAAAGGAATTGAAGCCCTCAACGGATCCTCTGAGGTAGTCAGGGCATTTAATCCGGTAAATCCGGCAAGTCCGATCTCTGTGATCGCGCCCTCCGCACCTCCGGCAAGCATCACATCTGCCTCACCATACTGGATGGAACGGAAGCCCTCGCCGATATTATGATTTCCCGTCGCACACGCCGTTACGACGTTGATATTTTTTCCTTTCAGACCAAACTGGATGGAAATATTACCTGCTGCCATATTCGAGATCAGCATAGGGATCATAAGAGGAGCTACCCGGTTTGGACCCTTTTCCATCAGTTTTTTATAGTTCGTCTGAACACACTGCAGGCTTCCAATACCACATCCCACACTGACTCCGACCCGGAACGGATCTTCTTTCTCCATGTCCAGTCCGCTGTCGTCCAGCGCCTCTTTTGCTGCCACTACCGCATACTGAGAAAAATCTTCCATACGACGGGCGGCTTTCTTGTCCAGTACAGAGGAAGGGTCAAAATCCTTTACTTCTGCACCCAGATGCGCCTTGTATTCTGTTGTATCAAATTTCGTGATCGGTCCAATCCCCACTGTACCCTTTTTGATGTTTGCCCAGAAATCTTCTACATTATTTCCGATCGGGGTTACAGCACCAAGACCGGTTATCACTACTCGTCTACTCATGATCTACCTCCATTCATCCTAATTTCATAGTTACCTTCCCTGCACTGACTAAAACCCGGGCTGGCGCTGCTTCGCAGCTTCACAGCCCTCCCTCATTCGTAACTCCCGCGCTGCCTCCGGCATCGCTTCGTTACTCATGATGGACATTCGCAGGATACTGACCGATGTTCATGCAAGCATGACATCGGTCAGTATCCTGCTCATTGTTTTAGTCACATGGCGATTCCGCCATCAACACAGAGGACCTGTCCGGTTATGTAACGTGCCCTGTCCGAAGCCAGAAAGACAACTGCCTCAGCCACATCCTCGACCTTGCCAAATTCCTGCAGCGGAATCGACTTGCACGCCTCTTCTTTCACCGTATCCGAAAGCTTGTCTGTCATCTCAGTCGCGATAAAACCAGGAGCAATGGCATTTACCGTAATGTTACGGGATGCCAGTTCTTTTGCCGCCGCTTTGGTCAGTCCGATGACACCGGCTTTGGAAGCAGAGTAATTTGCCTGTCCCATATTACCGGTAACACCAGAAACAGATGCAATATTAATAATGTGTCCATATCGCTGTTTCATCATGGGACGGGTCACAAACTTCACTCCGTTAAACGTACCTGCCAGATTGGTCTGGATTACATCTGAAAATTCTTCTTCTGACATTTTCATGATCAGATTGTCCCTTGTAATACCTGCATTATTGACAAGGATATCAATCCTTCCATATTCTTTCACAATCGCTGCATAAAATTCCTTTGCCGCCTCAAAATCACTGACGTTACACTGAACCGCCGATGCTTTGCCGCCATTCTCTTCAATCTCCGCGACAACACCCTGTGCCCGCTCTCTGGAGCCATTGTAATTCACGACGACAAATGCGCCTTCTCTTGCCAGCGCCAGTGCGATCCCCCGGCCTATCCCGCGGCTAGCGCCAGTCACTACCGCAATCTTATCTTCCAATAACATGTTCTGCCTCATTTCTGCACACAGATATGTATGCATTTACTATTATATCTTATTTAATGATCTGCTCCATCCATAACAGCAGCGATCAGGGCATCGATTTCCTCCATCGTACTGACATTATACGTCGTCAGCTCTTTCCCGATCGCCTTACTAATCTTTTTATTAAATCCGGCAAGTGTCTTCCCCGGCCCAATCTCGACAAAAGTATCCACGCCGTTTGCCACCATCGTCTCCACCGACTGCTGCCAGCGCACGGAATTACTCACCTGCTGCACCAGCAGCGGCTTGATTTCTTCCTGTTCTGTAATATAGCTGGCATTGACATTGGCAACATAAGGGATCTGCGGCTTCCTTATCGTCAGCTCATCCAGCACCTTTTCCAGTTTCTCTCCGGCGCCAGTGAGGAGGCTTGAGTGAAACGGACCACTGACATTCAGCATCACTGTCCTTCTTGCTCCTGCTTCTTTCAGCTTTTCCGCAGCAAATGCCACCTGTTCCGTCTTACCGGAGATGACGATCTGCCCCGGGCAGTTGTAATTAGCGCACTGTACATCCTCGATATCTGCTATGACAGCATCGATCTCCTCTGCGTTCATACCGAGGATCGCTGCCATACCACCCTCTCCCGCCGGAACTTCTTCCTGCATAAAGATACCTCTTTGTCGCACCGCCCTGGCAGCATCTGCAAAATCCATGGCACCTACAGCCACCAGTGCACCGTATTCTCCCAGACTCTGGCCTGCCGCCACATCCGGCTGCAGTCCTCTTTCACGAATCACTTCCATGATCGCCACACTCGTGGTCAAAAGGCATATTTGTGTATACTCGGTAATATTGATATCTTCATTTTCCTCAAAGCACAGTGCCTTCAGATCAAGCCCTACTGCTTCCCCTGCCGTATCAAAGATTTTTCTGGCAGTTTCAGAATGGTCATAAACATCTTTCCCCATTCCCACTACCTGTGCTCCCTGTCCCGGGAATACAAATGCAATCTTACCCATCATTTCCTCCATTCCTGTCCATCCTGGCTTCCCAGACAATGCTTTATAACAAGTGACACCAAGGTAAGGCACACAAAGGATGCCTCTCTTGGTGTCAATGCTTGGTCTGTCCCCAGACATATGTTCTTTTTTTCTTACTCTACACCTTTTTCTTTCAGGAAATTAATTACGTCACCTACCGTATTGATACTCTCGAGGTCATCTGTAGGAATCTCAACATCGTACTCTTCCTCCAGAGCCATGATCAGCTCATAAAGATCAAGAGAATCTGCCCCCAAATCATCTTTGAAAGAGGATGCCTCTGTAATGCTGTCTGCATCGACACTTAACTGGTCTGCGATAAGTTCCTGCATTTTTTCTAACATAATACTATTCTCCTTTTTTACTTTTATTTTGCAGCCCTGTCATTTCCATATTCCCCAAAAATAACAAAGCTATCGAATTCAGAATATCTTGAATCGTTTTTATTCTATCGTATTACATTCTATTTGTCAATGTCACATTATATTAAAACAAAAGTTTTTTGCTGGATTGAAAAAGCCCGGCTGAAAAGAACATAAATAACTACCTGTGTTCTCCCACACGGACTTATCCAAGCTTCGAAAGGGACTTGAACCCTCGACCCCTTCATTACGAGTGAAGTGCTCTACCGACTGAGCTATCGAAGCAGCGTATGTGGTACCTGAACAGTACCACAACAGCGTTATCATACTACAACATACAGGTATTTGTCAATATGATTTTAAAATTTTTCTATTTTGCCAGAAGCATCATGATCTCATTGCTGCGTTCGATAAATTCTGTCATCTTATCTGCTTCCAGCGGATGGTGGCTGATCATCGCCAGATCATACAGCTGCTTACAGAACAGTTCGGATGTCTCTTCCTCTTTATGCGCCAGCACATGCTGTACCAGGGCATGATTGGCGTTCAGCACCAGTGTCTGTCCCATGTCCGGCATCCCCATGCCGCCCATGCCATTGGCAGCGTACATCTTCATCATGTCCTGCATCCTCCTTGCTTCTTCGGACATCGTGATCATGGAGGAAACTTTATCATTCTTCAGTTTCTCCACCTTAACCTCCAGATTTTCTTTTCCTGTCGCCTTGCGGAAAAGTTCTGTCAGTGTCTCAGTCTCTTCTTTCAGCTTGTCCTCGTCGCCTTCTTCTTTAAATGCCTCGGTCAGATCGGCGTCGATACGCTGGAATTTCACAGCCTCTTCTCCCGCTTCCAGGGCAGATACAAAAGGCTGATCAATGTTGTGCAGAAGCACAACGGCATTCATTTCCTGCTCGCGGAACATATTGATATACTGGCTCTGCTGCTGCAGGTCGGTGACATAATATACCGTCTTCTTTGGTGTCTCCGCCTCCTGCGGCTCATCCTTATCCTCTTCCCCCGGCTCGACTACCTCTGCCTCTACTTCTGGTTCTGGCAGTGTTTCGAGATATTCCGAAAGCGTACTGTATTTTTCATCCAGATCCTTGAAGAGCACATAATCCTTGATCTTCTCCTTGAATTTCTCATCCTTCAGGCAGCCAAATTTAATGAATGGACTGATATCGTCCCAGTATTTCTCATAATTCTCACGGTCCGTTTTGCACATGCCGCTGAGTTTATCAGCTACCTTCTTTGTGATATAATCTGAAATCTTCTTGACAAATCCATCGTTCTGCAGCGCGCTCCGGCTGACATTCAGCGGAAGATCAGGACAGTCAATGACTCCCTTTAACAGAAGAAGGAATTCCGGGATCACTTCCTTGATATTGTCGGCAATAAATACCTGATTATTATAAAGCTTGATCATGCCTTCTATATTTTCGTATTCCAGATTTACTTTCGGGAAATACAAAATCCCCTTCAGATTAAAAGGATAATCCATATTCAGATGAATCCAGAACAACGGCTCCCTGTAGTCCTGAAATACCTTGCGGTAAAATGCCTTATATTCCTCTTCCGTACATTCATTGGGATGCTTGTTCCACAAAGGATCAATATCACTGAGAGAAACCGGACGTTTCAGTATTTTTGTCTTCTTCACCGGCTCCTTTTTCTCTTCTTTCCCGTCTTTCCCGTCTTCCCCGTCTTTTGCTTCCTCTTTCGGCTCTTCCACAATCTCCTCGATCACGGTATCTTCTTCTGTTACCTCTTCACTTGGGATCGTTTCATATTCCGGCTCTGCATTCGCTTTCGTCAGGAAAATTTCAACCGGCATGAAAGAACAGTATTTCTCCAGTACCTCACGAACACGGTATTCATTGGCAAATTCATAGCTGTCCTCATTGAGATGAAGAATGATCTGTGTTCCTATCGTATCCTTTTCGCTGGGTCCCATCTCAAAGGTAAGTCCCCCGTCCGATTCCCAGTGAACAGCCTCTGCTCCTTTTTTATAGGAAAGAGTATGGATCTCCGCCGTATCGGCAACCATAAAGACAGAATAGAAGCCCAGACCGAAATGTCCTATAATCTGTTCATCATTCGCCTTGTCCTTGTATTTTTCCAGAAAATCAGCTGCTCCGGAAAAAGCGATCTGGTTGATATATTCCTTTACCTCATCCGCGGTCATTCCAAGTCCGTTATCAGTAAAGGTGATCGTCTTTTCCTCAGGATTTACTTCTACGTCGATCTTTGCTTTGTAGTCATCGGCAAGCTCCGTCTCGCCGATCAGTGAAAGCTTTTTCAGTTTTGTAATCGCATCACAGCCATTACTGACCACCTCGCGGATAAAAATATCATGGTCAGAATACAGCCATTTTTTAATGATCGGAAATATATTTTCCGAATTGATCGCTAAATTTCCCTGCTCATTTGTCATCTCTATTACCTCCATTTGATTTGACTTATATCATCTAGAGTATATAATAATACGGGCAGTACGCATTGTCAAGAAAAATTTAGCACTCATTTCAGATGAGTGCTAACAATTTATGCTTCAGATCTCTTCCCCGTACTCCCGCAAAAAATTTCTACAATTGTCGTCCCATGTCTGCTGCCCCGCTTTATCCATAGAAAACTCTTTCTGCATATAGCCAGTATAAAGAAACAATTCCCCCTTCTCATACTGCATACGCAGCGAACCGGCATCTCCATTTCCCAGATAATGACAAAAATCCACTTTAAACACTTCTGGTGTCTTCTTTCCCCGGATCAGCTCAAATACCACTGGACGAAGCTGTTTCCATAAAACCTGCCTGCCCGTATCCACCGGTTTCTCATCTGTATCAAACCACCCATCGTTTCGCCTTCCGTCTATCCTGATAGTAACAAAGGTTGTGACCTCACATTCTGCAACGTGAAATTTGTCAAACATTTCCCCCGTCACCAGCTGCGCCATAAAATCTTTAATATTTTCAACTTTTAAAACGATCATTTTGAATAAATCCCTCCTGAGTGAAGATACTAATATCGTTTCCAGAACATTTTAATCAAGAAATGGAGGTAAGTACCATGCGTTGTGATGAACAGACCTATAGAAACGTAGCAAAAAACTGTAGCGCTTATGCGGTAAAAGACTGCTGCCACTGTGGCAGTACAAACCGTTCAGGTGATGCCGATGTCTCCTGCACCACCTGTAAGCATTTCACCTCAGATAAGTACTGCTCTCTGGATCTCTTTGATCCGATCGTAGAAAATCACAGATTCTAAGATTTTTTCTTAGAATTCCTCTTTTTCCTCCGGTCAGCCGCTGCTGGCCGGATACATATACTTTCTAATACCATAATTGAGCGCGGCGCCATTTTACAAATCCCGTTTTTGATCTCCTTCACTCCCCCCCTGGCTGTGTCAAAAAGAACGTTCCATTCCTTATTATTGTCCACATCAGGAAGATAAAAATCATATTCATCCCAATGAAAATTAAAGGCAAAATAGAGGCTTTTACCATCAAAATAACCCCCATAAAACAATATGCCAAGCTTCCTGCTGTAATATGAGAAATCCACCACCCACGGTTCCCTTCCGTGACAGGAGACATCCGGCGCCCCCTTCCCTCTTGCATCAAGCCCGGTCAGATGCCTGTCCTGATGATACAGAGGATGCTTTTTACGAAATGCAAGGAGTTCCTTTACATATTTAAATGTGTCCCGGTTCCTCTCCAGGCACCGCCAGTCCAGCCACGCTGTCACATTGTCCTGACAGTAGGCATTGTTATTTCCTTTTTGCGAATTGCCAAACTCATCCCCGGCAAGAAGCATCGGCACTGCCATCCCCAGAAGCAGCATGACAAACGCATTGCGCTCCTGCTGCTCCCGGATCCTCAGTACCTGTTTGCGGCGGGTAGGACCTTCCTGTCCGCAATTCCAACTGTAATTATAATCTGTCCCATCTTTGCCCCGTTCCCCGTTTGCCTCATTATGCTTCACATCATAAGAAATCAGATCCCGCAGGGTAAAGCCATTGTTCTGTGTAATATAATGGATCAGCCCGACACCGTCTCCCTGTTCCCGGAAACGTTTATACATATGAGCCGCCTGTCCCTCATCACTCTTTAAAAACCGTCTGGCATCCACAAGAAACTTGTCATTCATCTCATAACAGACCGGCCTTGCACGGTTCTCCGGCTGACGCCCCCAGCTGCCTCCCAGAATCTTTGTATGGGAAAGAACCGGATCCAGTCTGAGCCAGGAGGTATCCATGGAATCCTGATTGATGCGGAACCCATCAATGTGAAACTCCAGCACATAGTACCTCAGGCACTCCAGTATAAATTCCGGTGTCCGGTCCACAAAATACATATCCAGGATCAGATTCATGCCATTTTGATGGAGATTCTTAACCAGCTGTTTCAATTCCTCCGATGCGCTCGTTCTCCCACTGCTGTACCCCGATTTGGGAGCAAAATAAAAGGCATCTCCTATGTATCCCCAGTAATTGACCCTATCTGTGGGCAGTCCCTCTTTATTTTTCATGCACTCGTCAAAATCATACAGAGGCAGCGGCAGGATCGTATTCACTCCCAGTTCTTTCAGGTAGGGAATTTTTTCCTGAAGCCCGGCGAATGTCCCCGGAGCTGCCACTCCGGAACTGGCATGTCTGGTGAAACCTCTCACATGACACTGGTATAAAACCATTTCATGTTCCGCCAGATTTCTTCTGTTCTCTCCTGACCAGTCGAACTCTGAAAAGTCAAATTTCCCCCGTATATGCTGCTTCGGTTTTCCAAAATGCTCCCTGCCTGATACCGCTTTTGTATATGGATCTATAATATGACTGCCATCCGCAATAAAATCATATTCCAGCCCGTCCATCCTCTTACTGATCTGTTCTCCATAAAGTACGACAGCAAAAACATCATGGATACCAGATTCCTCCATTGAGGTCATCCTGATCTTCTGTTTCTGCCCATGCTGATAAAGGCACAACTGACAACGGGATACCTGAGGCTTCCATACCGCAATCTGAACCTGGTCCTCACTTATTTTTGATACCCCCAGCTGAAAGGTGGTTGCTTTTTGAAGCTGTATCTTATCTAGTATTGCCATCTGTCCGCATCCCTTCTGTAATGTTCCGTTGTTATTATGCCAAGTTAAAGATATTTCTATTATAACGAAATATCTGTCAAGTAACAATGATAAATTTCAATTTTCTTGCAAAAATAGCGAGATTTCGCAAAAAACTCTTGCAATATCCATGATTTTTAGTAAAATGTTGATTAGTACATTTTTATATAAGAAAGGAAACGAACATGATTCAAGCAACAAATATATCACTGCGATTTGGCAAAAAAGCACTTTTTGAAGAGGTCAACATAAAATTTACCGAAGGGAACTGCTACGGCATCATCGGCGCCAATGGCGCTGGCAAGTCCACGTTCCTGAAAATTTTATCCGGTGAACTGGAGCCTACGACCGGAGAGATCAGTATCGGAACAGGAGAACGACTCTCGGTACTGGAGCAGGATCATTTTAAATATGATGATCATGTCGTACTGGACACAGTAATTGCCGGAAACCAGCGTCTTTTTGATATTATGAAGGAAAAGGATGCCATCTACGCCAAGGAAGATTTCACCGAGGCAGACGGAATACGCGCCAGTGAACTGGAAGCTGACTTTGCTACGATGAACGGCTGGGAAGCAGAAGCTGACGCCGCTTCCCTGTTAAATGCTCTCGGTATTGATACGGATGACCACAGCAAACGCATGAACGAACTTCCAGACACGGATAAAGTCAAGGTCCTTCTTGCCCGCGCTTTGTTTGGAAATCCCGATGTCCTGCTCCTCGATGAGCCGACGAACCACCTCGATCTGGACTCCATACGCTGGCTAGAGGACTTCCTAATCGACTTTGAAAATACGATCATCGTCGTATCCCATGACCGCTATTTCCTGAATAAGGTCTGTACCCATACGGTCGATCTTGACTATGGCAAGATGCAGATTTATGCCGGAAACTATGATTTCTGGTATGAATCGAGCCAGCTGATGATCAAGCAGATGAAAGAAGCCAATAAGAAAAAGGAAGAAAAGATCAAGGAACTGCAGGAATTTATCCAGCGTTTCAGCGCCAATGCCTCCAAATCAAAGCAGGCAACCTCCCGCAAACGTGCCCTTGAAAAGATCGAGCTTGACACCCTGCGTCCGTCCAGCCGCAAATATCCCTATGTGGATTTCAAGCCTGACCGTGAGATCGGAAACGAGGTGCTTACTGTAACTAACCTCAGCAAAACGATCGATGGGGAAAAAGTTCTGGACAACGTCTCCTTTACTGTTGGACATGATGACAAGATCGCCTTTGTCGGTTCTTACGGTATTGCCGCCACTACTCTTTTCCAGATCCTGTCTGGTGAGATGGAACCGGATGAAGGAGATTATAAATGGGGGATCACGACCTCAAACTCCTATTTCCCGAAAGACAACACAAAGTATTTTGACAGCAATGATACGATCGTAGACTGGCTGATGCCGTTTTCCCCGGAAAAAGACGCCACTTATGTCCGCGGTTTCCTGGGACGTATGCTGTTCAAGGGCGAAGATGGACTGAAAAAAGTCAACGTCCTGTCTGGTGGTGAAAAAGTCCGGGTCATGCTCTCAAAAATGATGATGCTTGGCTCCAATGTCCTTATGCTGGATGAACCAACCAACCATCTGGATATGGAATCCATTACATCCGTCAACAATGGACTGATCAAGTTCCCTGGCGTCGTCCTATTTACCTCCCAGGATCATCAGTTCATCCAGACCATCGCCAACCGGATCATTGAATTTACACCAAACGGCATGATCGATAAAGTAACCACATACGACGAGTATCTCGACAGCGATGAGATGGCACGAAAACGCCAGTCTCTGAGCTGACCATAAATATGGAACGATTGTCCCTCTTCCACAACAGCTGTACTTGACAATACTTTCCAGTTATTATAGAATAATAGCAATTTACCAGAAAGAATAGGAGATGATTTTTCTTGGAGCCCAGTGACGCGGTAAACATACTGATCCTAGTTGTTTTACTTATTTTATCCGCATTTTTTTCTTCCGCTGAAACAGCGCTGACTACAGTAAACAAAATCCGCATGCGCTCTCTTGCAGAGGAGAAAAACAAAGCTGCCAAACGGGTATTGAAACTTATTGAGGTACCAGATAAGATGCTGAGTGCTGTTCTGATCTGCAACAACATCGTAAACCTGTCTGCTTCTTCCCTCTCCACAGCATATGCCTTTGATATATGCACGCGTATGGGATTGAAACAGAGCACTAGTCTCGGCGCCGGAATTGCTACCGGAATACTGACTGTATTGATATTAGTTTTTGGCGAGATCACGCCAAAGAACCTGGCAACAAGGAATGCCGAGAAGCTTTCTCTGGTTTATTCCAGTGCGATACTTTTTCTGACAAGAATGCTTACACCCGTGATCTTTATCGTGAATAAGGTTGCCAGCTTCATCCTGATCCTGTGCCGGATCGATCCATCGCAAAAACCAACCGGTATTACGGAAGACGAACTCCGTACATTCGTGGATGTCAGCCATGAGGAGGGCGTCATCGAAAGCGAAGAACGTCAGATGATCACAAATATTGTTGATTTTGGTGATTCTCTTGCCAAAGACGTCATGATTCCACGGATGGATATCGCCATGGTAGAAGCAGGCATACAGTATGATGAACTGATGAATGAATTTACCGAACATAAATATGCCCGTCTCCCTGTCTACGAGGAGACCATAGACAATATCATCGGTATCATAAACCTAAAGGATTTTGTTTTTTACGACGGTGACAGGGAAAATCTTGATATCCGTTCTTTGATCCGCGAAGCACATGTAACCTACGAATACAAAAATGTAGCAGAGCTTTTCATGGAAATGCGAAAAGACTCTATCCCTATGACGATCGTCCTTGATGAATACGGTGCCCTTGCCGGGCTTATCACGATCGAGGATCTGATCGAAGAGATCGTCGGGGAACTCCGGGATGAATACGATGATGACGAAGAGGATGAAATCCAGGCAGTAAATGATATTGAATATATCCTGCTCGGCTCCACCCCGCTGGATGATGTTGCGGATGCCCTGAATATTTCTCTGGAATCCGATGACTATGACTCCATCGCCGGGCATCTCATCAACCTGTTGGAACATTTCCCGGAAGTAGGAGAGACTGCTGAAGATGATTTCGCTGTTTATACTGTACTTGAAGTCGACGGCAACCGTATTGATAAACTACGCATGGTGTTAAAACCACACGAAGAAGAGGAACAGGACGAGGACGAGCAATAACCCCGTCCTCTTTTTATATGATCTCTCCCATCAGGTCCTTATTTGATGTATATTGTGCGATGTCTCCGTCTCCGGTATCTGCTTTTGCCCAGGATCGCTGCCAGAGATCCAAAGCCAAGCAGCAGGATGACCGCCAGTCTGTGCCTGTCACGAAACCCGGTATCCGGCTGGGAGGCCGGACTCTTCGCTTTCGGCGTATTGATTTTTGGAGTCCTTTTTGCCTTTACTTCTACTGCCGTTTTCGGCACTTTTTTCTCTGTCACGATCCTGACACGCTTATCTGTCATGGTTACGATCTGGGGATCTTTTGTATCTTTTACCGTATAACGGAGATCTACCGCTTTTTTATATCCATCCGGCGCCTGTATCTCACGGAAAATATAGGTCTTTCCCACTGCCAGTATGCCTTTTAATTCCTCTGCTGCCTCTCCCTTAGTGATAAAAGAAGCTACCTGTTTCCCCTCTGTGTCAAAAACTCCGATCTGCGCACCAGCCAGCAGCTCTATTCTTTTTTCAGCAAATTTGTGAAACAGGATGGTTGTCTGCTCATCCGTCATCCGGACAACATTACTGCCTCCAGGCGTATATGTACCGTCCTTCTCCCGGATATCCGCCCGGGTCATGCTCCCCGATGCTGTCTGCTTTTCTGTCAGCCGGAATGTGACCGCTTCTGCTGTCACATATCCATCCGCCGGTCGGGTTTCCGTCAGGGTATAATCCTGGTCATGCAGCAATCCGCCAATCAGCAGGTTTCCTTTTTCATCCATATCTGCCCGCAGATTTGCATATTCCTGCCCATTTTGTAATCCTATCCTCACCGAGTCCTTCTCTCCTGAAATCCATGACAGGATTCCGTGACCATTCTTATCGGTAATCTGCAGGTGACATCCCGCAATCTCATCCCCTCCAGTCGCCGATATCTTGCTGATCTCCACTGCTGTCTGTCTGTTTACCGCCGTTTTCAGCTGTGCGATCAGCGGCGTATCTGCATCTTTGTATTCCAGATGGACCGGAATGATTTTATCACTGAGAAAATAACTATCTGACACACGTAATTCTTTTATATAATAATCCCCGGAATTCTGCGGCAGGGATCCCTGACTGTCCGTCTGCTCTGCCGTGTAGTGTTCTGACATCAGTGGCAGATCCAGATTGATATCCGTTTTTCCGTCTTTCGCGGTCTCTGCTGTCCCCAGCATGGCATCTGCCTCCACAATCTTTTTCCCCTCCGCATTATAAATGGCATCTCTGCTATATATCCCAAACACTGCTCCCTTTACCGGATCCCCATTATCCTCATCCGTTTTAGCAAGCGACAACGCCGCCCTGGCACGCTGGTTGCAGACCCTCAGAACACCATTATTATCCGTGCTGTCTGTTGCATTCAGCACATATTCATCCTTTTGATCCTTCCATGTAAATTCCACCTGCCACTCATTTTGCCTTGGCAAAACATAACCATATATCGTTTCCTTTTCCACAACACGGTATCTGCCAAGCGGGAGATGTACTGTCACGGTTCCATCCTCATCCAGTTTATATCCTGTAATACCTCCGCACTCTGATGTAAACTCTGCTCCTGTACCTGTGGTGATCCTTCCCACCAGTTCACCTTTACCAAACCAGTTTGTCGACTGGTTATCCTGTGTGGGGATATCCTCCTGTGCATAGATTTCAAACTGGGCGCCTTTCAGATGAGCTTCTTCATAGACAAACTTACCGTCTGTAAAATCCTTTAACTGCTGTCCAGTCTTAGATACCGACAATTTACCGTATGTTTCATTGTTCTCATAATCAAGCGTGATCGTTGTATAGGTTCTTCCCTCTGAATCGGTCTCTCTCTTATAATTTTCTGTTTTGCTGTTGATCTCCACTTCAATAAATTTTTTACTGATGTGTAATCCAGATACCGCTTCCGTCTCATAGATCCGGTAATCACCAGAGGGCAGCGAATCTACCGTCATAATACGCCCCTTATGATCCGACTGGAACCGGTCTATCACTTTTGTCCCATGTCCGTCACTATAACTTTGTTTCACCAGCGTCTGCTGCCCGTTTTTTTTATCCAGACGGTAAATCTGATAGGTTGTCCCTGCCTTCAACACTTCTTTTTTTGTATTGCCATCTTTTTTTATGATTCGCAGATAGGCTCCAAATGGCTTGTCATTGAAAACAAAGGTATATGGGATCGTGCGGTTTTCATCCTCGATTTCGACGCAGAATTCTTTCTGCAGCTCAGTATCCTTTTCTCCTGAACTGATCTGCTTCACTTTATATTTTCCAAAATACAGATCCTGGCTGCAGGCATATCCGTTCTGATCCGTAGTAATCAGATCCCTCTCATATTCGTCCGCCTTCTCATAGCTTCCCGCTGATTCCAGATAAATCTGGAATCGGGCGCCAGATTCCGCAGCCAGCGGTCCCGTCGTCCCGTCCGTGCTGTATTTCTGTATGGCAATCTTCCCCAGGACAGGCTGTTCCTCTACCTCATACTGCCCGGTTTCATTGCTGTACTCTACTTTGTACTGTTTTCCATCTGCCTTGATCTTTATTACCTTGTCCGTCTTTTTATAACCACGGGGCGCCCTGATCTCTTTCAGATAATATTCCCTGCCGCTCTGCAGATAATCCGTTACAAATTTACCGCCCTTCGTTTCATATGGTACTGATATGCCCCATTGCCGGTTATCCCCAAACACCTTTGCTGGTTCCGTACATGCCACGTCCTCATATAACTGAAAAACTGCACCATCCAGGGTAGCATCACCATGCGCCCTGCCATCACAGCTTACAGAATCCTTTTTTACAACTCTCACACTTACTTTTTTAAATCGGTTTATAATCATCAGGCGGTATGCCTTTTCATAATCCCCGAAATTTTCACTTGTGGCATCCGGCCACTCTCCATCGATCTGTTCCCAACTGTTTTCGCTGCCTAATACAATGTTTTTTCCTTTCGCATATTCAGGATCTATATACAGATTCTGGTCCTCGCAGGCAACCTCCTGAACCGTATATTCATTTTTTACATGATCCATCTGATCATGGAGATCCTCTTCTGATAATTTCTGGGCGGCTTTCTTTGTCATGCCTTTGCCATAGCGGTATCCTTCTTCATCCAGCTTTCTGGCCGCTTCTTTCCTTGCTGCTGCATCCATGGATGCCAGCTCATCATCGTCATAATAGTAATAATCTTCTGACTGCAGATGATAATTAAAGCGGTAAGAAATCTTCCCATTCTTATCCGTCATTGTCTCCAGTTCAAAATGATCGGCATCCTCATCCACTTCTCCCTGTTCTTCCTCTCCCCAGCCCTTTGCCTTAAAAAAATACAATTCATCAATATTATGAGCCTGCAGACGAAAGGTAACTTTAGCAAGAGGCCTGCCATGTTCATCTAATTTCTGGATCAAAATCCGCTGCCGGTATTTTCCCTTACTGCACAGGCTTTTCGGCTTTGCCGCAACAGAACCTGTTTCGATATCCAGCAAAATCTGCCGCTTTTGTCCCGATCCCTTATATTTCCAGAGATTGATATGGATCGTCACTTCTGTATCCGGTTCAAAAATCTGATGGTACAGTTCTGAAACACTCTGACTACTAAAATATCCGGTAGCCTGTTTCATCTTACTGATTACTGCCTTCAGCTCAGATTCAGAAGTCTCTCCCTCTTCCACCGCCCAAAAAAGTGCCTGCGCCATAATATATGCCTTATTACTCCTTTTTTGGGTTTTGTCAAACCAATTACCGATACAGGCTTCTTTCCCTTTCCTTCCCCCACTGCCACTGGAGAAAGTTCCTTCTTCTGACTGGTACACATCACCAGCATGACAGGTCGCGCCCAGATTAAGACAAAACATCTCACTGCTGCCCAGATATAATTTCCACCAGTTATCTTTTTTTGTCTTACTTCCTACCGAAAGCGTCGCAACCTTCCCCAGATTCGACAGACGGGCACTGCCCGTAGCCGCCTCCAACTTTATCTTTTTTGCTGTCTGTGGAAAAATCCCCACAATAACAAGAAAGATCAGAAAAAATGCTGTCTTTCTCCTTATTCTCTTTTTCAAATGCATATAGTCTCCTCTCATAAACCGGCAAACACAATCTGCCTCCGTATTGATATTTGTTTCTTCCCCAGATCAGGCAGCCGGTACTCTCCCACTGCCTCTACTTCCATCATCCCTTTCTCCTTATCCAGCTTATGGATCATTACCGTCAGGTTAATATTGCTGTCCACTTTCTGCAGCATTGACTGCAGAAATGCCGCTACCAGCTGATTGCGGTCATTTATTCCATAACCATCCTTTTCCATAACCTCTGTCATCGTCTGATCCATCGCAACAGCCAGGGCGTCACTGAGTTCTTTCTTTCTCAATGACTCTCCGTTTACTGTATTGTGGATCATGACAATAAGGAGAATCGAACTGATATAAATCACACATATAATTACTGTTCTCATTTATTTATCTTCCTTATCCCCTATCTGGCATAGCCTTCTATTGTATAGCGTTTTGTCACCTGAATGACAGGATACGTATAATCAAAATCCAGTATTACTCTCGCATCCTTATGAATACCCTCCCCATAGATTCCCACTGCCAGCCGGTAATGGTTTTTTGCCGCCTTTTCCTTACACTCATCGATTACTTCCGGAGCAAAGTAACTATTTTCTAAATGCCGTATCACACTGTCATGAAATTGTCTGGCACTGCTGTATTGTATATTCTGGGAAACATAAGTAATGCCAATCCACAAAAACAGGATCATAAAGCATAACGACATAAAATGGCTCACCATTCCTCTCACGTCTTCACTCTCCCATCAACCAGAATTAGGATCTGTTTTTCGCTTTCCATTCCCGTGTCAGGGCTTTTTATGCGGATATAAATAGGCATCTCCCCTGGTACGGATGTATCCAGACAGCCGGTCAGCCGCCTGCCTGCCGCATCTGAAAAAGTAAGCTGATCTGTCAGATCGTCTCCGTCCCTGTCCCGTGCCGATGCCAGTTCTGTCAGTTTCACTGTCTCACCCTGACAGATCCGCCGGCTCACTGCATCGATCACCGGCTTTTCCTCCCACATTCCGTTTCGTGTAAATGAAGCCCTTGCACCATCCGGCACCATTCCATAATCATACCATGCCTTCCTTATGAGCCAAAAAATCCCAAATGCAAAAAGTGCTGCCACGATCAACCCTAATGCCTTTTTCCCATACAGTTCCCAAATATTCAAAATATTTCCCACCTCCCTGCACACTGCAGAAGCCATTCAAACAACACCAGTATAAAACCTCCCAGTACATACAACGGCAATACATCCCCAAAATCCCGAATCAGTTTCTCCATCACGATTCCCCCCTTATAAAACCAGAATATCTCCCATCGTCAGCAGCAATAAAATCACCATATCAAGTATAACCTTGACACACGCAAGCACCATGGGGATCTGCCTCAAAAATCCCATCCCTGCAATCTGTTCTTCCAGATGCCTGCGCTCATACTGATCCATTACGATATTATTCTGTTCTACCAGAAAACGAATCTGACGGCTAATATCCTGATAGTTGTTACTGCCAAAAGCATACAGCAGTTTCATGCCCGTCTGGATCTCCGGCATATTAAGTTCAGCAAAAAAAGAGAGATACGGCTGCAGAGAAACCGGATTTTCATAGATTGCTTCCCGGAGAGCCGCAGTCTCTTCTGCAAAGATACCCTTTGCCTGTTTCAGCGCCAGCCCCGCTGCCTGATACACACTTTCTCCCTGCAGATACAACGTAACCGAAAGCAGCCAGTATGAAAATTCCCTTTCTACCTCTTTTTGACATACCCTTTTGGCAAGATATCCTGATATACCGCCTCTGTGAGATTTAACAAGATGGTAGTTCCTCTTTTCTCTCTTCTGATCCTTGTCGGATGGTGTTCTCCAGATATCCAGCCATGTTCCGGTCAAATGATACATAAGAACAATCGTCGTCAACAAAAGAAGAATTGTAACTACTGTTGTAGAAATTTGGAAAACTGCAGAATTTTTAAGCATATTGCGCATATTCCGCGGAATAAGAAAGGTAGACAGACCGCACAATACAAACGCCAGCACCACTGCCAGCAGATTTTCTCTGCGGATAAATTGTTTTTTCTTCTGGTATAAATGGATCCTTCTCTTCCACATCTGCAGATCACACAGCAGGATATCAAGAGACTCTTCTCTATCTCCCCCCATTTTTTCCGCACCACACAAAAACTCATGCATAAGCTGCAGTCTCCTGCTGGGATACATCTGCTGGATCTCTGACAATGCTTTCTCAGTGATATTGTCATCCCGAACTCCTTCTCCCGTCTTCAATATATACAGTGACCGCCGCAGAGCGCAGCCCATCCGGCTTTTTTCCGGATAAAGAGCAATGCAGTCCTCCAGCGCCGGCGGCAGAATTCCCCAGCGCTTATAAGAACATAGTAATTGTTCCATATAAGACGTCATTTCAAAAAATTCTGTCTCTGCCTTGTGTATTCGCTGTATACACCGGTTTGCAACCGGCAGAAGAAGAAGTCCGGCGCCACCCAACGCCAGCATTGACACAGGATGCCCCCCGGATACCGCATACAATAAAAGTTCCAGCATCCCCAGTACCATCATCTGCCAAACATACTTCCACATCCTTTATCCCCCCAGTGGTTCCCTGAAACCTGCCTCTGCAAATTTCCTTTCAACATTTACGGGGAATTTTCTGCTGACAATCTTTCCATCTTCGACAACCATCACGATCTCATTGATACTTTCTTTCCACTCCCTGCCATACCGGTCAAAAATGCCGATCTGCTCAATGCGGCGACGTATTCTCCCCTCGGAATCCTGAAAACTCTTGACTAATATACCGATATCAATAAACCGGTATGTATCATTTTCAATCCGGTCCAGATCCTCGGTACCACCTGCCATATTCCTCATCCGGTCGGGAATATTGCGGACATCATCTGCATGGAGGGTGGTGATGCCATGAGTTCCTGTACTCATGGATTCTAATAAATACCGCACCTCCACGGACCTTGCCTCAGAGAGAATGATCCATTTAGGCAGCTGCCTCAGACATGCTTTGATCGCTTCCGTATAAGTAAAATTTTCCGCCACCTTCATCTCCACACAATCCTTATTGGGATTAATCTTCTGATAATGGATCTCCAGCACATCCTCAATCGTAATAACCCGTTCTGTCGCTGGTATGAATTTAGTCAAAAACTTCAGCAGCTCTGTTTTCCCCACGCCTGGCAGACCACAGATTGCAATAGAACAGTGCGCCTTTACACACCGGATCAGAAAATCACAGATCTCTTCATTGCAATATCCACTCTGAACCATCTCACCCTTTTCCAGCCGTCTGACTGCTGGTATCTTCCGAAGAGAGATCGTCACTCCTCCATGCGCCACACAAGAATGCACCACACTGATACGAAGTTCTTCCGTCTCTGCCTCCAGTACAGGATTCATGCGGTTGAAGGGCAGTCCTGAAACATTCGACAAAAGTAGTACAAATCGTTCCACGAACATTTCTGACAATGTTTCCGGCGCCATATATCTTCCTTTCTGCAGGTCATCAATCCAGAGCTGTTTTCCGTTCCAATTAATATCTGTAACGCTGTCCATCATAATATAGGGATATAATATGCCATAATCCTGCCGCTTTAACAAAAATCTTTTTTGAAAATCATTCATTTCATCTCTGACTCCTCCTTACTGTCCGGCATCGTTGAAACCTGCGCAGAAATTCCTCATTTGTTTCTGCTGAAAAAGGATCTTTTCTATTTCTCATAAATTCTTTGCTCTTCAGAATATCCTGCGAATCAAAATGCCATACTTCCTCTGCTTCCCGTTTCTCTGGTTCTACTCCTGTCTCCTTCTCGATGTCTGTGTCATGAAAGCGGACATAACCCGTCTGATCATCTTCTGTGCTCTCCCGCACCAGGGTTACGGGAATCTCTGTCCACTCCCCTTTCTCCACAGACACTTCTACCAGATAACTGCCAGCCGTGTTTTGCAGCAGACCGTTCCATCGCCAGCGCCAGTGTATCTTTTCTCTCCCCCGACAGGAAACCATACATTCCTTTTGCAACTCCTCTTTCCATTTTTGCCCGGTAAAGGAACTGACTTCCCAGACGAAAAAAAACCGTGGCGCTGTCTTCACCAATACCTTTCTTTGACCTTTTTTCACTGTATCTTCCTTTGTTTTATCCTTCGTTGCTGTTTCCTTTTTTCCTGTGACGTATTTTCTTTTGCCAGGATGTTTCTCTCTGGTCTTCTCTGCCTCTTTTTTCTCCGGCTCTCCTGCCAGATATAACCCATCCTTTCGGCGAAGCATCATATAAGGCTTTCTTCCATACAGTGAAAATAAATCCAGTAGTACTGGTTTCTTTCCCTTTGTCTTTACAACACGCAAACCATTTTTATAATTTTCGGGTATGATCTGTATCTTACCACTCTGCACCGACAGGTCTCCCTCTGCCGATATCTCTGTTCCCTTCGCCAGATAAACAGAAGACAGTGTGATACATTTACCCAGACGGCAGCTGCCACCCGCCAGAAAAAGCCCCTCCCCCAGACCGGCATCATTTTCACAGATGGTTCCACCCTGTATCTGTAGTACAGATTTCCGATCATTATAAATTGCTCCTCCTCCATAAGATGCGCCGTTTTCCTGAACTGTACCGCCCCGAATCCGGCATTCCCCCTGATTATAGAGCATCCCACCAACACCGCCATAGCTGATACCGGCGCTGGTATAGCCCTTTACCCGGTTACGACAGATCCTGCCGCCGGATATGGATACTTTTCCTTTATTGGATATCGCTCCGCCACGTCCATCAAAATCTTCCACAGCCGCAATTCCCCATGACTGGTTTTCTGTGATCTCCCCTCCCTTTATTTCTGCGGTCCCGCCTCTGTTTATATGTATCCCCGCACCTCCGTATACATTTTGATTTTTTGATATTTTTCCCTCTTTCATCTCAAGCATTCCACCATCGCAGACCAGCACGGCGCCTCCGCCGTCATTATTCTGATTCCGGTTGATATTGCCTGTCAGTGTGGCTCCTCTTTCCAGGATCACATTTCCTTTATTAATATCCAGCAGGCGCCCATATGTATTTTTCCGGACGTTTTCATCCTCTCCCTCTCCTGCCAGTATCGTATCGTGTATACGAAGCTCTGCGTCTGTCACCATCAGAAGAGTCCCGCCAAACATTCTTTTTCCTTTATGGAAACGACTCACTGTATAACCATTTCCCTTTAACGATTTCTCTCCCCTCACGTATACAGTGTCATGAAGTGGAAAGGATGCTGCCAGGCAGACCACTGCCCTTCCGGGCTTTTCCATCTCTCTCTTAAACTCCCTCTCATCTTTCACTGTTACTGCCGCATTGACAGATTCCATATTTCCCCAAAACAAAATCCCCCATAATAAACTATCTGTTATGAGACAGATCACCAGCAGTCCGCACAAACCTCTTACTCTCACCCTGTCCCCCTCCTTCAACCGTCTGCAGCAAGCCTGTTTTGAAAGAGACTTACCGCCTCTTTTGCTGATGACATAAAGTCAAAATTGCTGTCCTGTTTTTCGCAATGATAATTTTTCAGCAAAAACCGTATCAGTTTCCCATCAGACACAGCATCCGAAAACTGTACATTATGCGGTATTACCCCCAGACTATTTCCCGGTATCCGGTATTGTTTTATCACTTCGGCTCGCGTCAGCTCCGATTCCGCATCATAGTTTCCTATTAAGTAAAATGCTTTTTTGCGTACAGCAGAATAATTGCGAAAAAAATGATCCAGCATCTGTCTGTTCTGACTCAGATTGACTACCACCAGATCTGCCTGCTGTAAAATTTTGCGTGTGCTCGCCAGGGGCGCTGCCGACGTATCGACCAATATAAGATCTCCATAATCTTCCAGACACTGGATCGTCCGGATACACTCCCGTTCAAGGCGGTACTCCAGCATATCCTGATTACGGATGCCTCCTGCGGGAAGATAAAACAACCGCTCTCCCAGGAAATGTTCTGCATATCGGAATACAATATCCTCTGAAAGATTTTCTCCCTGTTCGATCACTCGCAGCAGTCTGCTGAGCCCGTATTCAATCTGATAATTTTTATTTTCTCTTACTTCCTGTCCTGAATTTTGGCTGAATAACGCATTACCAAGATTTAGAATATTCTGATGATTCTCCAAAACAATGATTCTCTGATGATCAGAAGAAATCAAAGTGGACAATACACTGATACAAGCCAGATTGCTTGTGACACATGACCTTCCCCTTGTGTTACTCCAAAAAGCAACCTTCAAATCCTAACCTCCTTTTCTCGTATTTGGGTGGAATGGCTCAATCATAACACCAGTTCCCTTCTTTGTAAATTATGAAATGTTTACAAATGAGAAAGAAGATTTTTGTGAAAAAGCACGTTTTTTCGGCGATTAACGCCAAGATGGGGAAATTCCTGCCGTAACACGCCCTTTTATGATTTTATTGGTTATTTTTTTCCTGTCCTTTTCCCTTTTTTTGCACAAATCTCAGATATCGTCTGACAAACTCTCTGTAATTCTGTTTTGCCATAAGTGCCTGACCCTTTTCCAGTTCAATGGTCGCAGCATCATATTTTCTGATATAATTGAAATTTACAAGATATGCCCTGTGGGGACGGAAAAACTCATCCCCCGCCTGCTCCTGGAGTTCCTTCATTTTCCCATAATATTCGATATCCGAATCCAGCAGATGAAGGATCACTTTGCGGTCAAATACTTCTGCAAATATAATTTCATCAAAATCGACCGTAATATGTCTGCCCTTAGTAGTGATCACTAACCCCGGTTTTTCCTTTTTACTATTTACCGCTTCTCTTTTTTTGTTCTCCTCTGACTGCGCTGCCGCCCTCATCAGCACTTCTGCGAACTTCTTTTCGTGAAATGGTTTGACCAGATAATGAAATGCCCCAACATCAAACGCCTGAAAGACAAATTCCTCCAGTGCCGTGACAAAAATAAGGATCGTATTCTTGTTTTTCTTCCGCAGTTCCCGTGCTGTATCCATTCCGTTTTTGCCAGGCATCTGGATATCCAGCAATAATATATCTGGCGCCTTTTCAGAGTCAAGAAGCTGTTCTCCCGATGAGAATAATAGCAGCTCCGCTTCCGGATACAGCCGCCGGATCCTCTCTTCAAACAGCTCCCTGACTTCCCTCTGGTCATCACATATGGCAATACGCATTTTCCCTGTCACACTCCGATTCTATACATACAGGCTATTTTACTCCGTATATCCCAAAATACTCATCAATCGCTTTCTTAAGTTCATCATTGATCACGATCCTGCCCTGACATTCCTTATTATACAGTCGTTCCACCACTTCATCCATCGTCACGATGGCTGCTGTCGGGAAACCGTATGTCTCCCGGATCTCATCCAGTGCACTTTTTTCTCCGCCCTTCCCTTTTTCCATACGGTTCAGGGATACCATCAGACCTGCGATCTCCACGTCCCCCTGTTCCTTTAATATCGGAAAGGTCTCTTCGATTGATTTTCCTGAAGTGGTCACGTCCTCGATGATCACGACACGCTCTTTGTCTGTGATCTTACTTCCCAGGAGGATCCCGACATCACCATGATCCTTGATCTCCTTGCGGTTCGAGCAATAACGGATCTCTTTCCCGTATAATTCATAGAAAGCGATCACGGTAGCCACACTAAGAGGGATCCCTTTATATGCCGGGCCAAAAAGGACGTCAAAGTCCTCACCATAGTTGTCATGGATCGCTTTTGCATAATATTCCCCCAGCCGCTTTAGCTGCGAACCGGTCACGTAAGCGCCGGCATTCATAAAGAACGGAGATTTCCGCCCGCTTTTTAATGTAAACTCCCCGAATTTAAGTACATCAGATTCTACCATAAACTCAATAAATTCTTCTTTATACTGTTCCATGTCTCTTGTAACCTCCTGCTATAAACAATAGATAATAAGATATATCATTCAGTATACCATCTATCTTTTAAGTTTACAACTTGCAAATCGTTCTTATCTATTTCTCCTTTCAATCCACTGCTTATCTTGGTAGAAGTTTCGCTGAAATCTGAAAAGAAAAATAAGATTTAAAATTTTATGATTTATTACATAGATTTTCTGCTCCATTTTCAAAGAAAATGATACCATAACCGCCTTACATGAAACCAATTGTTTTCATATAAGGTCAAAGCATCAAAATCCACGCTAGGCAGCAGGACATGAAAAAGCACCTACAGATAATTAAATCCGTTGGTGCTTCCCACATTTTTAACATACTCGCTACAGCTTTACGCTTTAATGCCCCTCCGTTCAATCTCTCTTTCTGCTTCTTTGCTGAAATTATTGTAATATGTAACTTTTTCCACTACTGTTATATCTTTTGTAAGCTCATAGTGATATTCTCTAATCTTATGAATATCTTCAATGGTAAAATCTAGGCTGATAATTGGTTTTGCAAATATAATCATTACACCTTCTGCAATTTTCTTTCTTGTATCTGCCTGTGTACTTCTATGCCACGTTTATTATAATAATCTCGCCTTTCCTGTGGGGTCATATCCTTTGTGAGATAATAATTATACTCTCTTAGTTTATGAATATCTTCAATGGTAAAATCTGGACTCAAATTAGGTTTTTCCATAGTCATCCCTCGCTTTCTAACAATACAGACGGATTCAGAATCTCAATTGGTTTATAACCTTTTAAATTGGTAATGGCTCTTATACCCCTGATCGTTTTAATATTAACAATATGCCTAAAATTCCAAGATATTATACAATCGCATTCATAAATAACCGCTGCTGCAATATGTTGGCAATCATCATAACTTTTCTTTGTTAATATACCCATATCAATAATCTGTTGTGCAACATCTGACACATCATCTGTAATTTCAATAAGTGCATAATTTATCTGTTCCAAGTAACTATACATCTTGCTTTTCTTAGGCTCTGGACAATCTGCCACTTCTTCTAATGTAACGGTGGACAAATACACATCATATTTCCCAGCCTTAAACATTTCCCATAACTGCCTTGTATCTGCCATTTTCTCAGGCACATCCTCTTGTAGCAAATGGCTTATAACCGATGTATCTAAGTATACCTTTAATTTCCGCATAGAACATCACTCCTTAAATCTGGTTTCATGTAGCCTTTATAAAAATTGAAGTTCCAAAAACTTAATATCCTGATTTATCTGCAAAAACCCAATAATTAGTGAAATAATTACTGACATAAATATAGGAACACACAGCTTCCCTGATCATCCTCTGAATATGTCTTCTCATGTCCCCATCACTTCACACAGCCTATGATCTCGCTGATATTCCCCAGCCCCTCTCTCTCCGCATAAGCCTCCAGTCCGTCAATGATCTCCGATGTGACATAAGGATTATAAAAATTTGCCGTTCCCACTGCCACCATCGTTGCCCCCGCCATAAGAAATTCCAGGGCGTCTTCGGTATTCTGGATACCTCCCATGCCAAGCACCGGGATCTTCACGGCATTTGCCACCTGATACACCATCCGCACAGCAACGGGTTTCACACAGGGACCCGACATGCCGGCTGTCTGGTTGGCGATCGCAAAGGTCCTGCGGTCCACATCAATTTTCATACCAGTCAGCGTATTGATCAGGGATACGCCGTCGGCGCCGCCTGCCTCTACCGCTCTCGCCATCTCGGTTATGTCTGTGACATTGGGACTCAGCTTCATGATGACGGGCTGCTTTGCCTTTTCTTTCACCGCCTTCGTGATCTCCTCCGCCATCTCCGGTTTCTGACCGAAGGCAATACCGCCTTCTTTGACATTGGGGCATGAAATATTGATCTCCAGCATATCAATCTTTTCATCCGCCAGCCTCTCCACGACCTCTACATATTCCTCCCGGGAATGACCGCATACATTGACGATGATTCTTGCCTTCTTTTCATGAAGGAAAGGAAGGTCTCTCTGGATCAGCGTTTCGATGCCCGGGTTCTGCAATCCGATGGCGTTCAGCATACCGGCATGTGTCTCCGCGATACGGGGAACCGGATTCCCCTGCCACGGCACATTTGCCACACCTTTCGTCGTCACGGCTCCGAGCTTCCCGATATCGACAAACTCACTGTATTCCATGCCTGATCCAAATGTCCCCGAGGCGGTCGTCACAGGATTGTCAAATGTCAGTCCGGCAAAATTTACTGCTAATCTGTCACTCATCTGTCTGCCCCCTTTACAATTCCACTTCGGTTGATAAAAATACCGGTCCGTCTTTGCAGATTCTCTTATTCTTCACCATAGAATGGCTATCTACATCCGTAGACTGACATACACAGCCGAGACAGGCGCCGATTCCGCATGCCATCCTCTCTTCCATGGAGATCCATACTGGTATCCCCGTCTGCAGTCCCCATTCCTTGACACCACGAAGCATCGGCAGGGGACCACAGGAGTAGACTATATCACCCTGTACACCCTCTGCCCGGATGGCGTCGATGACATTGCCTTTTGTCCCAAGGCTGCCATCCTCTGTGGCAGTCACGACATGATCGGCCTCCTTTTGAAATTCCTCCAGAAGAAACGTGTCTGAATCCCGGTAACCAAGAACAGCTGTGACCTCACCGCACAGTTCCTTCGACAGTTGTAGTAATGGCGGGATACCGATGCCGCCGCCGATCAGCACGACCTTCTTATTTTTTTCTGTCGCATTATTGCCCACGGGGAAACCATTTCCGAGAGGACCCAGAATCCGGATCTCTTCGCCTGGAGCCATCCGGGAAAATTCCTCTGTCCCGGCTCCCACCACCCGGTACACAAGACGGAGTCTCCCCTGTTCCCGGTCAATCTCGCACAGACTGATCGGTCTGGGCAGGAGCTTATCCCCATCCTGACAGTATAGAGACACAAACTGTCCCGGCACAGCCGGCATAGCAATCTCCTGCGCCTGCAGCCACATGGAATACACGCCTTCTGCCAGGCGCGCTGTCTCTGTTATCTTTGCCATACACTGTATCTTCGCCATATAAAATCCTTTCCTGTCACTTAAAATATCGATGCTATGTCTTCTCTCATATCGATTACTGCCTGCCGTGACGCATCCGCATAATTTTCTGCGCCAAACTGTGCATACTTTTCCTGCTTGTAGGCACAGATAATGCCACGGGAGGAATTGACGATCGCTCCCAGACCGTCTTTGTTAAAATACGGTTTCAGATCCTTTGCCGAACCGCCCTGGGCGCCATATCCGGGTACGAGTATGTATGTATTCGGCATGATCGCCCGGAGTACCTTACCCATCTCCGGATAGGTTGCTCCCACGACAGCTCCCACATAGCTGTACGAGTCACCCATACAGTCCGCTCCCCATTCAGCCACTTTTTCACCGACGATCTCATACAACGGTTTTCCCTCTACCTTCTGATCCTGAAATTCTCCTGACGACGGATTGGAAGTTTTTACAAGTACAAAGATGCCTCTCTTTTCTTCTTTGCACACATCGATAAATGGTTTGACCCCGTCGCTGCCCAGATACGGGTTTACGGTGATGAAATCTTCGTGAAATCCGGACAGTTTCGTATTTCCTACTGTGACGCTGCCGATATGGGCATTGGCATACGCCGCAGAAGTGGAACCGATATCGCTGCGTTTGACATCGCCGATCACTACCAGCCCCTTCTGACGGCAATAGTCCGCGGTCTTATTAAATGCTTCCAGTCCCGGTATGCCAAACTGCTCATACATGGCGATCTGCGGCTTCACCGCCGGGATCAGATCATAAGTGGCATCAATGATCCCTTTATTGTACTGCCAGATCGCCTCACCGGCCGCCTCCAGCGTCTCCCCCCTCTCTTTTATCGTCTGATCCAGAATATGGGACGGAATATAATCCAGCATGGGATCCAGACCGACCACAACCGGCGCCTGTGTCTTCTTAATGTTTTCTATAAGTTTATTGATCATCTATTTCTCCTCCTTATACTGATATACAATTTCTCCACCTACGATCGTATAAAATACCCGTCCCTGAACCTGTTTCCCATGAAATGGTGTATTTTTTCCTTTCGACACAAATGTATTTTTATCAATTTCATAGCAGGTATCCATATCGGCGATCGTGATATCGGCCGGCATCCCCACTGACAGACTGCCTCCCGGCACGCCAAGGATCCGGCAGGGATTCGTACTCATCCGCTCCACCAGCTGCATCGGCGTCAGATACCCTTTTTTCACCAGATACGTCACAGCGAGGGCATATGCCGTCTCCGAACCGACGATGCCAAACGGCGCCTCCGCCATGGATTTTTTCTTTTCCTCTTCCCCGTGGGGCGCATGGTCTGTGGAAATCGCCTCCATCACACCCTCGGAAAGCCCCTGGCAGAGCATGTCCACATCTTCCCGGCTGCGCAGCGGCGGATTCATTTTATAGTTGGCGTCATCGGATGGGATCTCATCCTCTGTCATGGCAAAATGGTGGGGACACACTTCACCGGACACCATGACACCTTCCTGTTTTGCGAAACGGATCATCGATACACTGTCTTTCGTCGAACAGTGGCACAGATGCAGTCTTGCGCCGGTTTCTCTGGCGAGCAGGATATCCCTTGCCACGATCACATCCTCGACCGCATTGGTGATACCGCAGAGCCCCAGCTCATCCGCTTTTGCTCCGGCATTCATCGCGCCGCCGCCCACCATGTTTTTATCCTCACAGTGTGCCAGCACCGGGATCCCGGCTTTTGCCGCCTCTTTCATTGCCTCCCGGTACAGGGCAGCATCCATCACCGATTTCCCGTCCTCACTGATGGCTTTTGCCCCTGCCTTCACCATGCCGGCAATATCTGTTATTTCGTCTCCCATCTGCCCTTTTGTCACAGCGCCGACCGGGTATACATGAATTTTACTGTCGCGCTCTGCGATCTCCCGAATCTTCCGTATCATCTCCGGACAGTCAGCAGGCGGTTTCGTATTTGGCATCGGACAGACCGCGGTAAACCCGCCTTTGGCAGCCGCTGCGGTTCCCGTCTTTATCGTCTCTTTGTATTCAAATCCTGGCTCCCGGAGGTGCACATGCAGATCGAGAAAACCCGGCATCACATATTTCCCTGACGCATCGATCACAATTGCCCCGTCCATCTTCTCATCCGAAGAAAGGCTGCCGATACCGGCAACCTTTCCCTCTTTTACATAAATATCACATATTTCATCACAGCGATTCGCCGGATCCAGTAGATGTCCATTTTTAATCCATAAATTCAATCCATCGCCCGCCTTTCTTTATGCATGAAAATCAAAATCATCCAGACCAAAATCATCCAGATTAAGAGAATTTGATAATCCGGCATTTTCCACATCCTGGACTACTGCCGGATTGGTAATAACCTGTGAGATTTCTTCCCTGACTACCCAGCGGTAATCATGCAAATCTTCCGACAGGATGACCTCATCCGTAGCTGCCTCACACAGATAGGCGATACCGATCGTACATGTCTCACCGGCGGTAAAGCCCCAGGTATACAATATCTTATCTGGCACGACAGGCAATCCCGATTTTTCTGCCACGATACGTTCCAGCGCTTTGTCCGGTGTCTCGCCGAATTCCATTTCCCCGTCGATAAATTCCCACTGGTACGGTTCAAATATACGGTCATCATACCAGCGCTCTACCGCCAGATATTTACCGCTATGTCTCACAATTCCTTTGATCAGGATACGAAATTTTCCCATAACGTCCATACTCCTTTCCACAGTCCTGGCTGATTATTTTGCCGTGATATAACCTTTTGCTTTCAAAAGCTCTGCCATCAGCACTGCTCCGCCTGCCGCTCCCCGGACCGTATTGTGGGAAAGTCCCACAAACTTCCAGTCAAAGTAAGCATCTTCTCTCAGCCGTCCGATGCTGACGCCAAATCCATTTTCATAATTGACATCCAGCGCCACCTGGGGACGGTTATCCTCTTCCAGATACTGGATAAACTGCTTTGGTGCATTTGGCAGTCCCAGCTCCTGCGGCGCTCCTTTGAACTCTGTCAGAGCCTGGATCAGCTCTTCCTTTGTCGGTTTCTTCGCAAAATTCACGAATACCGCCGCCGTGTGTCCATCCAGCACCGGAACCCGGATACACTGGCTTGTGATCAGTGGCGCATCTGCCTTAACGATCTCGCCATTTTCAACCCTGCCCCATATGCGGAGAGGCTCCTGTTCGCTCTTCTCTTCTTCCCCGCCGATAAAAGGAATAATATTATGCTCCATCTCCGGCCAGTCCTGAAAGTTCTTACCGGCACCGGATATCGCCTGATATGTCGTGGCAACGACGACCGTCGGCTCAAACTTCCTCCAGGCGGTCAGCGCTGGCGCATAGCTCTGGATCGAGCAGTTCGGCTTCACACAGATAAATCCTCTTGTCGTGCCGAGACGCTTTTTCTGGCTCGCGATAACTTCCAGATGCTCTGGGTTCACTTCCGGCACGATCATCGGCACGTCCGGCGTCCATCTGTGGGCACTGTTATTGGATACAACCGGAGTCTCAGTTTTTGCATACTCTTCTTCTATTTTCTTTATTTCTTCTTTTGTCATATCTACCGCGCTAAATACAAAATCCACTTCTGCACTGACGGCGTCAATATCATTTACATTCTTTACTATGATCTTTTTCACAGCTTCCGGCATCGGCGTCTGCATTTTCCAGCGCCCGCCTACTGCCTCTTCATAAGTCTTTCCTGCGCTTCTCGGACTTGCCGCGATGGTCACAACCTCAAACCACGGATGATCTTCCAGCAGAGAAACAAATCTTTGTCCTACCATACCGGTACCGCCAAGGATACCTACCTTCAACTTATCGCTCATGATCTCCTCCATCAATCTTCATAGTCTTTTCTATCATACACTATTTTTCGATTGATTTCAAGCATTAACGAAGGGAAGTCCGGGCAACCGCCCTCAGCTATGTTCTACCGCCCTCCACGGTATTTTATCAAACAGCGCCCGGATACCGTAAGGACTGAAGCTTAGATGCCGGTCCATATACTCATAATATACCCCATTGATCCGGATCACCCTGCAGTCATCATCCGCCTAGGTAATCGGTATCGTCTCTCCATCCTTCAGCTTCAGGGTAAGGACTGCTTCTCCGAACGGGCAGGCTGAGCTGCCTCCCATATCTTCTGCTTCCGATAGTATCCTTTCCAAGGTCTCTAGTTTTGATTTATCATGCACTGTCTGCAGATATGTCTTCTGACCGCTATTCTTTCTTTGATAAGAAATTTCCGCCGATACCACATCTTTGATCCGGGATGGCTCGATCCTCTGATAACCAAGCTCTGTCTTACAGATCCGGTCTGTCTCTGCACACAATTCTGGCAGATGCATCACCGTATGCTGCAGCTCTTCTTTTTCATCCTTTCCCCACAGAAAACATACATAACCGCCCGTATAGACGGCCCAGCTGTTTCCCTGATAAGAGATGATATATCCCGTCTCTTTCTCTTTCTGCCACTTCTTGTCTACTGACTTTGTACATCCATAGTCAGGATCCAGTTCTTCTGCCAATTTCTGCAGTTTCTCCGCGTCTCTTTCTCCCGCTTTATAATAATGATAATCCGCCTCTCCGTCTTCCGGCTTCCAGAAACCGATCATAACCTCGTCCTCCGGCAGATCCGTATTTTCCGATGATACGATCTCTCCTCTGGTGCTGCCGGCTGTATCGGACTCTGTCATAGATCCACTGATCCCTGCGGATGACACGACGGTCCTGCCGTTTTCTTCACTTCCCCGTATTTTCCCGTTTGTCAGGCATACAACAGAAGATACCAGCAATACGATACAGGCAATGATCCCCATCCATTTTCCTTTTTTACGAAAATGAAGAACATGCCGGATCCGTTTTCTCGTATCGGTTTCTCCAAAGGCAAGCAGTCCCGCAGACAGATGACGCCTGTTCAGGGCAAAGCCAAGCAGGGACTGGCTGTATTCCGTGCGGATATCCTTACCCATGGATCCCAATACGTATTCATCGCAGCTCATCTCCATATCTCTCGTCA
This sequence comes from uncultured Eubacterium sp., assembly GCA_910584875.1. Lineage (GTDB taxonomy): Bacteria > Bacillota > Clostridia > Lachnospirales > Lachnospiraceae > Eubacterium_F. The sequence continues at coordinate 107,799 of CAJUDA010000003.1, read as the reverse complement.
TGCACAGCCAGGAGATCCACACCAGAGGATGGAACCAGTATACTGACAAAATAAGAAATGCCGCTGCTTTTATCACAGGATCCCGTCTCCTGATATGATATCTTTCATGTTGTAGGATATATTCCCTCTCTTCTTCGCCCAGACGAAACGGTATATAAATTCTTGGACGGAACAGTCCCATGACAAAGGGAGAAGCAATCCCGTCACATTCATATATATTATCCTGATACAAAACTGCCTTCTGCAGCCTGTGCCTCATACGCACAGTAAGAGAAAGATTCCAAAATAAAAGAAACATCATCCCTGCCAGCCAGACGACAGCCAGTACCTCTGTTCTGCCTACGGATGGTGAAGTGGCGCTGCTGTCTGCCGGCTCCTTCCCCTTCTTTCCATTTACCATATGCTCCCCGGTATCCGCCATTGGTTTTAACGAGTTTTTGGCAGGTGCGGCATCTGCTGTCTTGTCCTCTCCGAAAGCCGCAAAACCTGTATCAAATTCTGTCTGCCGCCCTGCCGTCAGACGTTCCTGTCCCGGTATCATCTGCAGATTAAACAGACTCAGGGAAGAGGAGACTGCCACCGGACACACCAGACGGATCCCCACGATCAGCCAGAGCAGATAGGCATATTTCCTCGGAAACCGTTTCATCAGCATACGGATCAGCAAAACGGCTGCGATCACAAAAGCTGCCTCTCCTCCCATTCGTAAGATTTTTTCAAAAACTATAGTTAATCCTTCCATACGCCCTACCCCCTGTGCTCATCGATGAGCTTTTTGATTTTCTCTGCTTCCTTATCCGATATTTTCTTATCTCTCAGAAACGCAGTCAGAAACTGAGGCAGAGAACCGTCAAAGGTCCGTTCCACAAAATACTCGGATTCATCCGCCTGTACCCTTTCCCGTCCGATCAATACGGAAACGATCGCATTTTCATTAACAATATATCCTTTTTCACTGAGTTTCCGTATTGTCGTATAGGTGGTAGACTTTTTCCACCCGAGAATCTCATTGCATTTCCTGACCAGATCACCGGAACCGATTGGGGCATTCTCCCACACCACCTGCATAAACCGGTAATCGCTTTCACATAATTTCAAATATTCCATAGTTACCTCCTTGCTTTTTCTGTCTGGTTTATAACAATAGACCTATCGTTACGATAAGTCTATAATAATAAACCAATATTGTCAAGAGGTATTTTCTCACTTACGCATTTTTTTGTATAAAGGAAAAAATAAAGTCCAGCATTTCCTGACTCCAGAATGAGTCCTCATGAGGCGCCCCCTCCACCGTGACCATCGTGACATCAGCGCCCTTCTTCTCCAGTTCCTCGCAGAGTTTCACGCTCTGACTGTGGGGGATCAGCTCATCCGCATCCCCGTGTGCGATCAGAAAAGGCGGGTATGTAACAGCAGGCTTTTCTTTTACTCTGTAATAAGGACTCATTTCTTTCAGGATACTCATTTCCTCATCCACGGTCCCCCCGGACAATGCCGTAAAAATCTCCTTGATCTCCGGATCCATGGCATCATCTTTCATATATTCTACCAGATCCGTAGTAGGAAAACATGCCACAACATAATCTACCATATCGGAATACCCCGGATACTCTTTTGTTTCATACCGCTCTTCTCCCCCGGTCATGGCACAGAGCAGGGAAAGGTTGGCGCCAGAGGAAGTCCCCCACAGCCCGGCACGGTCAGGATCAATACCATATTCAGATGCATGTTTCCGCAAGAAACGAACCGCTGTCTTTACATCCTGAAGACAGGCCGGGAACGGATGTCCCTCCATACTGTTTCTGTGCGTGATCGTCGCCACCACATACCCTTGTTTCGCCAGCTGGCACAACTGCGGGATCTGATACCAGACGCCCGGAAATGTCCAGGCGCTCCCCTGCACAAAAACGACCAGGGGATACCGGGGAATCTCCTTTCCCTCCCTGTCCCACCAGGGCGCTATGATCTGCATTTTTAACTCTTCTCCCCCGGCACGGGAAAATACCACATCTGGGAAAATCTCCGCCATCCCTTCCCAGGATGGATTTGCCTGAACCTTTATCCTGTCACCCATTTGCATCCTCCTTCTGATCAGTCTATAACTTCCAGCGCTTTCTTTAACTGATTGTCATCCTCTGCTCCCAGTTCTTTCGACGTCCCTGTATAAGCAGCTTCCACATCCGGCGTCAGACCTTTCCCATGGATCGACCGTCCGCCCGGAAGCAGGTATTCTCCTGTCGTCAGCTTGATACCGCCGCCACAGACATCCTGCAGCGAGAAGATTGTCTGGACGATCCCCTTGCCGAAGCTTTTTTCCCCTACCAGCACCGCTGCGGCACGGTCCTGCATCGTACCGGCAAATACTTCCGAGGCGCTGGCGCTGTTACCATTGATGAGGATCACCACAGGCTTATCAAAATGTTCCTCATCGGTCGATGTATACTCTTTATTCCCCCGGCTCCGGGATGTCTCCGTGATCAGTTTCCCGGCAGGCAGCATCCGGTCCAGCATATCAATGCATGCCTCCAGGGAGCCGCCCCCATTGTCACGGACGTCGATAATAAGCCTTTTCTGCCCCTTTTTCTCCAGTTCATCCACCGCTGCCTTATACTGTCCCACCGTCTCTTTGTCAAACTGTGAGATCCGGATATACCCGGTGTCTGATTCCAGCATACGGTGATAGACAGACTGGCTTACAATCTTTTCGCTCGTCACTTGAATCTCCTGCTGTACTGATTTGCCGTCCTTCATCCTGGCGATCGTCAGCACCGCTGTCTTCCCTTCCTCTCCACCGATCATGGATACGATCTCTGACAATGTTTTATCCGCTACCGATGTGCCATTTACCTTGAGCAGTTCATCCCCTTTCTGCAGTCCCGCCTTTGCCGCCGGTTTTCCCTCTTCCACAGAGGCAATATATTTACGGTTCGTCCCGGCATCCAGACGGATCATGGCGCCAATCCCATTGTAATCCCCATTCACACTGTTCATCGCATCATCGTATTCCTCCTGGGAATAATAAACGGAATACTTGTCTCCCAGTGCAGATACCATCCCTTTTGCTGCATACTCAGCCATCTTTTCCTCTGAAATATCATCTTTCCAGTAATACTTATTGACATAGTGCTCCACCACCCCGGCACGTTTCCCGACATCTTCGACAAACCCGGTACTCCACCACCTCGGTATCACACCAAAAAACTGCAACAAAAGTATTATGATCAGACACACAAAAATGCCGGAAATGATACCGGATATATAAATCCGCTTCATTGCCCTGCTGCTCCCTTTTTTCATATTGCCTCCAATCCGTTGATCTATTTCTGATTTACATAAGTCAGTGGATCCACATAAGAACCATTTTTTGAAACACCAAAATGCAGATGGGGACCAGTGGAAATACCCGTCGATCCCACATAAGCGATGCGCTGCCCGGCAGTCACGGTATCACCCTTTTTTACAGCAAGCCGGGAACAGTGCATATATACAGTAAACAGCCGGTCGCCGTGAGAGATCATAACATAATTCCCCGCACTGGAACTATACGAGGCTGTCACTACGGTCCCTGCCCCAGCCGCCACAACAGGAGTGCCATGGGAAACTGCGATATCGATCCCCTTATGGTAGGTACTGGCTCCTGCCGTCGGTCTGCCTCTTTTGCCAAACCGGGACGATATCCTCCCTGCTACATCCAGAGGCCAGCGCAGGGTACCATCACCACCGGAATTCCCTGCCCCCACAGCATTCTGCCGGTCTATCTCTGCCTGCTTTTCCTGCAGCAGCTTCTCCACCTCTGCTTCTGCCTCTGCTGCCTGTCTCGCATACTCATCCGATTTTTCCTGTGACACTGTGATCTGTTTTTTATAATTTCCCAGTTCTTGTTTTTTCTTATTCCTCAGATCATTCAGCGCCTCTTTTTCTGCTGTCTCTTCTGCCTGCATATCCTCCAGGTCCGAGAGTTTCCCCTCGATTTGTTTCTTCCTCTGGCGGATATCCTCCTTTGTCTTTACATATTCTTTAAAAATATTCCGGTCATAAGAACTGATCTTCTCAATATATTCCGTCCTGTTCAGAAGATCCCCGATATCTCTGGAACTGAACAGGATTTCAAGATAGTCCTGGTTTCCATTTTCATACATGTATTTTATGCGTTTTTTCATAACGGCATACTGTTTTTCTTCGGTCTTCTCTGCCTGTGCCAGTTCCTTACCCGCATTTTGCAGTTCACTTCCGGTCTTTTGTATACGTTCTTTTAAATCCTCCAGGCTCTCCTCCAGAGAACTGCTTTTCTTATCCAGCTTTTCAATATAAAGCAATGTTTTGTCCTTCGCCTTCTCGATCTCTTCCAGCTCCTGCTGCAGACGTTCCGTTTCCTCTTCATAGCCTTTTTGTTTTTTGCGCGCTTCCGATATCTGCTGGTCATATTTCTCCACCTTATCAGGTTCTTCTGCCTGTGAACGGTCTCCCAGCAATACGAGAACCACCAGACAAACAAATAGAATACTGTACAGACAATGCTTGATCCGCAGCATCCAAACCGCCTCCTGTATTATATGTTCATATTTTTCCTGACGTTAATAAAACTTCCCACCAGTCCGATCCCCATCCCTGTCAGCAAGGATACCGGAATCAGGACAGCAAAGACCTGACCTGTTGTCAAAAATGACAACCCCCTGGCAAAAATAGCAAAATGATCTGCCACATAGGATATGATCCTGCCATACAGTACTGACAGCAGAATCAGAGGAAGGGCAGCGCCAAGTATTCCGATGATCACTCCTTCCACAATAAACGGTGACCAGATAAAATAATCCGACGCCCCCATCAGACGCATCAGGGCGATCTCCGGTTTGCGCACAGCAATTCCTGTGGCAATGGTAGAGTAGATCAGAAACACGGATACCAGCAGCAGCACAAGAATCAGCACAACAGATGCGATCCCGACCAGACTGCTGACGCTGGATAGATTCTTCGCCACCTCCGCAGAGCGTTTCACTTCCCGGACCCCCACCACCGCTTCCAGATATTCTACAAGTGTATCCTGTTGATCGATATCCCTGAGATATACCGCATAGGAGGCAGAATCCTGCAATGGGTTATCATCACGAAAACTCTCTGCCAGTTCTGGTGAATCCTTAAAATTTTCTTGTTTAAACTGTTCCCATGCCTGCTCTGCCGAGACATATTCCACACGATCCACCTCCGGTCGCTGCCGGATGATCTCACCGATCTTCCCAATGGTCTCTTCGGATACTCCCTCATCAAAGAACACAGAAATGCCCACGGAGCTCTCTGCTGAACGGATCATATTGCGAAAATTACCCAGTACAAAATAAAAGAGTCCAAATAAAAACAGGCATGCTGCCACTGTCCCCACAGAAGCCAGCGTAAACATCCGGTTACGCCTCAGGCTTTTCAATCCCTGCCAGATACTGTATAAAAATACATTAAATTCTCTCATACTGATAACCACCCTTTTTTTCATCGTGGATGACTGTCCCCTGATCCAGCGTGATCACTCTCTTTTGCATCACATCCACAATATCATTGTTATGTGTCACAACGACGACAGTAGTACCAGACTGGTTCACTTCCTGCAGAAGCATCATGATATCCCATGCTGTCTGGGGATCGAGATTACCGGTCGGCTCATCCGCCAGCAGGATCACAGGGCGGTTGATCAGCGCCCGCGCTATCGCCACGCGCTGCTGCTCTCCCCCGGATAATTCTCCCGGATAAACCTTTCCCTTTCCTGTGAGACCTACCATTTCCATAACGATGGCAACATTTCTCTCTGTCTCCCTGCCGGACATACCGATGATCTGCTGGGCAAAAGCGATATTTTCATATACGGTCTTATTGGCAAGAAGCCGGAAATCCTGAAATACGACGCCGATCTGACGCCGGTACAGAGAGACCTGTTTGCGCTTCAGGTGTGTGACCTGGCGTCCCCCCACATATAATTTTCCCTCTGACGGATCCAGTTCCTTTAACAGCAATTTAATAAAAGTGGATTTACCTGATCCACTTTTACCTACTACAAATACAAACTCTCCGTTATCAATCCGGATCGTAATATCCCGCAATGCATCTACTCCTGTAGAATAGTGTTTGGAAACATGATCCAGTGCGATGATCGGAATCTTTTTTTCTGCCTCCTGCATGGAACGAACACCTCTTTAATGGCAGGACATTTCACCTGCCTTTTAATAATCAATTGTTTCCAGATATTTCATATATTTTACTACCATCAATGCGATATGGAACGTGATCGCATCATCAAAAATCCTGATATCAAGACTTGTACTTTTTTGTAACTTATCCAGACGGTACACCAGTGTATTCCGATGAATATAAAGCTGCCTGGAAGTCTCGGATACATTTAAGTTATTCTCAAAAAATTTGTAGATCGTCGTCAGGGTCTCTTCATCAAAACTGTCTGGCGTATTATCCCCAAAGATTTCCTTAATAAACATCTTGCACAGCGGCAGCGGCAGCTGATAGATCAGACGCCCGATTCCCAGATTACTATATGCCATGACATTATGGTCATTATAAAAAATCTTACCGACATCCAGTGCCATTTTTGCTTCTTTATAAGAACGGGACACTTCCTTGATCTCATCAATAATCGTGCCATATGCTACATGAACCCGCGCCATTGCCTCTGTATTCAGCATATCTACAATAACCTGGGCTGTTTTTTCCAGATCTTCATAGGATTCATTCTGCGCCAGTTCCTTCACCAGAATAATGTTTTTCTCATCCACTGCTGTGATAAAATCTTTGTTTCCTCCGGCAAACATTCCCCGCACGGTCTCCAGCGCTCCATTATCCTTCTCCTTACTCGTCTCTATAATATAGACGACACGGCGGACATTCATCTCAATATGTAACTTTTTGGCACGGTTAAATATGTCAACAAGAAGCAGGTTGTCAAGAAGCAGGTTCTTAATAAAGTTATCTTTATCATAGCGTTCTTTGTAAGCGACCAGAAGATTTTGTATCTGAAAGGAAACGATCTTGCCGATCATATACACTTCCTCCGAATCCCCTTTCGATACAACGATGTACTCCAGCTGGCTTTCATCATAGACCTTAAAAAACTGATAGCCCTGTAAAACCTGACTGTCTGCCGGAGAGTCCACAAATGTCTGGATGGAATCGTTATATCTTCTGCCATCTGCCGATGTCTCTGCCAGTATATTCCCATCTGTATCCATTACGTATAATTCAATTTTCGTGATCGCCTTGATCCCCTCTATCGTATTCTGTAAAATCTGGTTTGATATCAACGCCGTACCTCCTTCTCTCCTTTTCACTCCAGCTCTATAGATATTTTATTGTAACATCTTTGAGGAATATTGTCAAAAAAGAGATTTGTATTGTTTGTGTCAAGTAATCACGTGCGCTTTTTTCAATTTCCGTAATTCAGGCAGAGAGTTTGTGCTTCGTGGGCGCTTTCGCTAATTGAGTACGTAGTGGCAGGGGCACTGAAATTACCAGTGCCTCCTGCCAACGTACTCAAAACCCACTCTTCCCAAATCTTTCTGCCTGAATTACTGGAATCTTGAAAAGATCCACTACGTATATTTGACAACAAACAATTCAATCTAGCTCAACGTTCATGGAACCTTTGCTTCTTCGCTGATCCTTGCTCCGCACAAGACGAACTCTCCTATTTACATAAAAACTGCCACACCCTGACGGGCATGGCAGTCTGCTTTGTTTACCTTTATAGAACGAAATCAGTTACAGATCGTCTCCTGTGTCTCCTTATCAAAGAGATGGATCTTGGTGCCGTCCATCGCCATCTTGATCGTATCACCAGGACGGGCTGTTGTACGTGGATTTACGCGTACTGTAATATCAAAGGTATCCACTGTAAAATACAGGAATACTTCTGCACCAAGCATTTCGTATACCTTTACGGTTGCTTCAAATGCTGTATCCGGAGAGTTGTTGATAAACATCTCTTCATCTTTGATATCCTCCGGACGGATACCAAATGTGATCGTCTTATCCTGATAACCACCATCCAGAAGAATCTTTGCCTTATTCTCCGGCAGTTTTACAGAGTTTGCACCAAACATAAGCATTACGTCAGAACCAGACTCCACAACTTTGGCGTCAATAAAGTTCATCTGCGGTGAACCGATGAATCCGGCAACAAACTGGTTGTTCGGTCTCATATACAGATCCAGCGGAGAAGATACCTGCTGTACGATACCGTCTTTCATAACAACGATACGGGTACCCAGTGTCAGCGCCTCTGTCTGGTCATGTGTTACATAGATGATCGTAGTCTCCAGTCTCTGATGGAGTTTGGAAATCTCAACACGCATCTGTACACGGAGTTTTGCATCCAGGTTGGAAAGAGGCTCATCCATCAGGAATACTTTAGGATTACGGACGATCGCACGACCCATCGCCACACGCTGTCTCTGACCACCGGACAGAGCCTTCGGCTTACGGTCCAGCAGATGCTCGATATCAAGGATTTTAGCTGCTTCATGTACCAGGCGGTCAATCTGATCCTTTGGCGTCTTTCTCAGCTTCAGACCGAATGCCATATTATCATATACTGACATATGTGGGTACAGGGCGTAGTTCTGGAATACCATCGCAATATCCCTGTCTTTCGGCTCTACGTCATTTACCAGTTTGTCCCCAATCCATAACTCACCACTGGAAATTTCCTCAAGCCCTGCGATCATACGGAGTGTGGTAGATTTACCACAGCCGGATGGCCCTACGAAGATAATAAACTCTTTATCTTCGATCTCTAAGTTAAAGTCACGTACCGCATGAAATCCGTTTGGATATACTTTGTTGATGTTCTTTAATGATAAACTTGCCATTTTAGTTCCTCCTAAGATATTATTGTCATAAACATCTATTAGTTACTATACACTAAATGACACAAAAACACCATATTCAAAATTCATAAAATATTAAAAAAGATTTGTATAAATTGCATAATCTGATTACAGTTTTTTAACATTTACCCAGTCTCAAAGCCTTCTCCCCTCACCTCCCGGACATCGGAAACAATGACAAACGCATCTGGATCGAGTTTCCTGACCATCTGAAGGACCACTACCGCTTCTTTCCGTGACACGGCGCACATCAGAATTTCCCTGTCCATCCCGGAATACATTCCCCTGCCTTTCAGCGCCGTCACCCCCCGCTCCAGTTCATTGAGAACCGCCCCGGCGATCACTTCCGGCATCCCGGAGATAATATAAAGCATCTTTGCAAATTTGAGTCCATCCAGAATCCGGTCCATAACCCGCGAGGTAACAAATACTGCCACGATCGAGTACAAACCGATACGGATCCCAAATATAAGCATACCTGCCACTACAATAATACCGTCGACAACAGCCAGTATCCCTGCCGTACTGACAGAGGGAAACCATTCATTCAGCAGGGTACTGAGAAGGTCTGTCCCACCGGTTGACGCCCGCCTGCCAAAAACAAGCGCCAGTCCGGTACCATTCAGGGCACCTCCCAGCAGCGCTGCCATTAAATAATCCGCATGTGTGACCGGAAATTCCGGTACGACGGCAAGAAAAAACGAGAAACAGATTGTCGCATAGATTGTCTTTTGCACAAACATCATGCCAAATTTTTTAGCTGCCAGGACAAAAAGCGGCAGATTCAGCACCATCGTCACCACCCAGAGAGGAACCGGAATAAATCGGCGCAGAATAATACCAATGCCGGCAAAACCTCCCGTCACCATGGACATAGGCTCATAAACCATATTTGTACCAAGTGCCATAAAAAAAGTTCCTAGCGCGATCATAGCGTAGGAACCTGCTGTTTCTTTCCAAGTATTTGTCATTTCCGATTTCCCCGCAATTTCTTTTTGGTAATATAATCGTCCATTTTGCGGTCAAATATACGTCTGCGGAAAAAATGAGAGTACGGGAATCTTGCGACCCATCGGTATATACTGCCCAGATGGATCTTTCTGATCCATACCGGTATATGAATATTATCCCTCAGAATCATCGGCAGGATGCTCCCGCACACAACGCATAATTTTGTATTCACCTTACCTTTATTTTTTTCCAGCCACTCCTCCTGCTTTGTGCTGTCCATAGAAAGCAGCAGGATATCTGGTAATTTTGTATTAATATCATTGACCAGTGCCTCTTCTGAAACATTGCCATCCGATATGTGGACTCCCAGCACATTATTTTGCGGGAAATGCTTTGTCAGATAACGGTACAGTGCCTTTGCTTCTTTCTCGCTGCGGACAACCAGATAACATGTCCTCTCCTGAAAGCTGATCGTTTTCATCAGATTGAGCATGGAATGGTAATCCACCACCATGCCGCCTGTCTCCAGAACATCTACATGATGTGCTGAAAGGATCGTCTTTTCTCCTGGCAGTACAAGGTCAGCCCGGCCCAGTACCTGCTGCACCAGTTCATTTTTATCATAAGTGTCAATATAATCAAGAGAAATCATATGAATCACATTTGTATGATCGTTTTCCAGATACTCTGCCACCTGGCAGCGGAAGTTATCTTCCGTCAGCAGATCAACTTCCAGATCCATGATCCGTATCCTGGTTCCCATGTATCTCCATCCTCCTTCTCTTTTTTTCTTTACGACCTGTTACGACGCCAGATCAGCATCCGTTCCCAGAACGATCTCAATGTCTGCCCCGTTCGTAAGTGTATCACGCTGTATCACAGACACATCGGGGAAATACTTTTCAAAACCGTCTGCCCAGGTTTTCTTTCTGGCATATATCACGGTTTTTGTCTGTTTATTCCCGACCAGATTTCCGATATCAATAACATGATAGCCATCCGCCTGCAGCTTCTTCTGATAGGCGGCAGCCAGACCATTTATGGCACTTCCATTCGTAATCTGGATCGAATGTCCGGCAGTCTGCGAAGAAACCGTTTTCCCTGTACTGCTGCTCTTCTGGGAAGAGGTATAGCTCTCTGACTCCCATATACGATTGACCAGCTTTTTGTTCTTTTTCTTATTCAGTGTAAAAATATTGCCATTCTTTGTCCCATATGCCCGGTAAAGACGGATATTGTCTGGATTTACCCTGGTAAGCGCCTCCGCATAATTCTGCTTCTGCGAAAGAGTGATATCCGTGATAAGATCATTCCACAATTCCTCCATCAGTGCCTCAATCGTGTCCTCAGCAGGATTTTTGGCAACCCTGTCCAGCAATGCCCGCGCTGGTTTATACTTTGGTTTCTCCTTTGTCCCGGCATTCTCAAACCAGGTATCAAATTTATCGGAAGAAACTGCTGTAAAATAGCCAATATCTGCCTTTAATTCTTCCTGCAGGATCAGGATCCCGTATTCATATGCCACGTCCCCGCTAAAATATTCATTGATATCTGACATCATCGAAAGCTGCGGCAGTTTCTGGCTGACCTGGATCAGTTCGGCATATGTCCCACTGGAAATCGCGATCTGGGTATTGACCGGTATCGTTATATAATTCAGATTCCCGGATGTGGAATCAAACAACTCAAGTACCATGGCTTTGATCTTTTTTGTCTTTGCATCATAACTATAGATCAGATTACTGGATTCATTACCAGTATTTACGGAAATAACATGCTTATACGCAGTGCTCCTCTCCGTCCTTGCGGTCTGTTTAAAATACAGCATTGTCAGATAGTAACTCAGAACTCCCACGGCAATCAGTAAAGCGATAATCCCGATCGTCTTAAAAAAATTGATCACTATAATGCCGCCTACGCTTCGCTTTTTCATTTCTTTTCCTCCATTTATACACACCGTTACGCTTGTCCCTGACGGACTTACTGCCAAAAAATGGTTCTTTACAGAAACGTTCCTGTAATTATAGCAGAAACACATAAAATATACAACTTTTTTCTTCCGGCATCATTGAATCGTGCTCTCTATTTACTTTATTATACGATATTACAGCAGACATATTATGCTTTTATATTCTTTCAGATTTCTGGTTTTTCTGATTTTTTTCCAGAGTTTCACACCATCCGGATGGTTCCGGCATATATACGACCAGATTTCTTTCATTTTAAAAAGAGCCGGCTCTCCCGGCATAATCTGCTCGTAAGCCTCACAAAGCCTTTCCAGAAACACCAGCACTTCCCTCCCTGATACGGTTTCGCCTGACCGGATCTGCCTGAGCAGTCCGGGATCCGCGATGATCCCCCGCCCGATCATGATACGGTCCACGGAAGGGAAACGTTCCCGAAAACGATGATAATCCTCACAGGTATTGATATCTCCGTTATAACACACCGGATTACGGCTTATCTCCAGCGCCCTCTCAAACATATCCCAGTCCGGTCTGTTTTTATAAAAATCTTTCTGGACACGCGGATGGATCGTCAGTTCATGGACCGGATATTTATTATATATCCGGATAATATCCAAAAATTCCTCCGGTCTCTCTACCCCCAGACGGCTTTTTATGGAAACCGGGACGTCTGTCCCGGCAAATACCTGATCGAGAAAACGGTCCAGCCGTTCCGGGTATGCCAGGAATCCGGCTCCCTTTCCCTTCGTCACTACCGTCCCTGACGGGCAGCCCAGATTCAGATTGATCTCATCATAACCGTATTCCCGGAGACATCCGGCTGCAAAGAGAAAATCATCGGCATTGTTCGTGAGAACCTGCGGCACCAGGGGTACTCCCTCATTATGCTCCGGCAGGATATCCCGCTCATCCCGTTTTTTAAAACGCTGGCGGGATACCGGTGCGATAAAAGGGGAAAAATATTTCTCCATGCCGCCAAACATTTCTCTGTATATCCTTCTGTATATAAACGTTGTGATCCCTTCGAGCGGCGCCAGATAAAAACACACCTTTTCACAATGCGGATCACGATCTGGTTGCATCTCTTCCCACACTCCTTTCTGTCTGCCGGCATCATCAGCCCCGGTCCGGATTACCGAAAAAGAGCATACTCATCAAACAGATAATATGCCGTTTCCCTCTCCGATACTTCCCGGAATTTTCCGGCATCCAGGGAACATGCCGCCATATGATACCCCTGCCTATCCTGATACTCCATATATAATTCTCCCTGGTACAGAGTATGGATCTCCCCTTCCAGGAATTCTTCATAGATATCTCCCTCATCCACATCAAGATGACGGTTCACCCTGCTATACCACCATTCGGAGATCTCTCTCTCATAGACCACTTCATGGATCTGTCCAAACGGGCAGCTGAGAAGGACAGGTCTGTCCATCCATACCTCCGTCTCCTTCCCCTTATCCGGTCCAAAATCAACCTTTCTCTTCTGACTCCACTGCATGTCAATCAGCAGATAGATCTTTTCGCCATATTGAAATACTTCCTGAAGCTGACAGTTGTTATAACTGCCATTCCCCCAAAGTTTCTCTTTTTCCAGCAGAGCAAAAATCTCCCCGCATGTCAGGATATCTTTTTCTCCGGTCTCCATATCAAAACACCTCAGAAACTCCTCCGCGCCCTCTTCCTTTTCAAAACCGTTGTCCTTCACCAGACTCATCGCTGTTCCCTGTATCCCCGCGAATGTATAATAGGTAAGATCATCCATTTCAATCGACAGTTTCCGTACTTCCCACTTTTCAATGTCCAGCGAATACACCGTATCCTGACCGTTTTCAGCATATTCCCTGAAATACAGCTTTCCCTCGTGAACGACAGGCTGCAACCAGGAATTGACCAGAAAGTCAGCCGCATCATACTCTCCTTTTTTCCCCAGTGGTATCGATTCTTTACTGCGCAGATCATAGCGGTACACAGTATCGCCGATATAGATCAGATACGGTTCAAGAAAGCAGACCACCTCGACGTCATGGGCAACCTTTTCCTTCTCCTCCCATACGATCTCTTCCCCCTCTTTTGTCTGCCGGACTGGTGAGACATAAAGGTCTTCCCCTTTTTCATAACAGATATATGTATCACTGACCCGCACATTTTCCTGGTTATCATCGTACTCCCCATCAGACAGATTAAACTTCTTTTTCTGTCCGCCCTGCCGGTCCGCACACACCAGATATTCTCCATTCCCGTCTATGGCATAGATACCATATTTTGTAACATAAGGATCCGTCAGCGGCTCCGCCGGATCCGGCTGCTCTTCTGATACACCCTCTATTCCGCTTCCAGACACGGCATTCTCTGTCACAGACGATTTCGCAATCCGGTTCCCACGGTCTCCTGCCCCGGACATTTCACAGCCGCATAGATTCAAAACCGTGGCAGCAGCCAGCAACAGGGATAACATCTTCATCCTGGTCTTCATCTTCATTTTCATCCACTCCTCCTGATCTGTTCTGTAATCTCCGATATTATGTGCTTTTATTCTACTATAATGCATTTTGATTTACAAGAGTAAAGCTCTGTGATAAAATAAAACCGATCACAATGAAGGGAGAATACCCCATGAACGAGTACGCCATTATCACTGGCGCATCCGGCGGGATCGGAAGCGCCATCGCCATAAAGCTCGCCAGGGAGGGCTTCGACCTCCTTCTCATCGGCGGCAGACAGGCAGACAGACTGGCAGAGACCTGTTCTCTGTGCCGCCGGGAAGGCGTCTCTGTCACCAGCCTGCAGGTGGATTTTGCCCACCCTCATCAGACCGAAAAAATACTGGCAGAGTTCTCTGGGTCAGAACGCTTCGATACAGAGCGTCCTGATGCATCCGGCATGACAGCCGGACTTCTCGTGAATTGTGCCGGGCTCTCCCATATCGGACTTCTACAGGACATGAGCACGGACGAATGGCTGCGGATCATAAATGTCAACCTCACTTCCGCTTACACCATGAGCCGTTTTGTGATCCCTTCCATGGTCAGGGCAAAACGGGGACGCATCCTAAACATCTCTTCTGTCTGGGGAAAGACAGGCGCATCCTGTGAGGCGGCCTACTCCGCTGCCAAGGGCGGCATCCATGCCATGACAAAAGCTCTCGCCAAAGAACTGGCGCCCAGCGGGATCGCCGTCAATGCCATCGCCTGCGGGATGATCGATACACCGATGAATGCCTGCTTTACCAGTGAGGAGATTGACAATATCTGCGAAGAAATCCCTGCCGGACGCATGGGCTCCCCGGATGAGATCGCCGATCTGGCTGTCCTTCTGGCAAAGGCGCCTGTCTATCTCACCGGGCAGATCATCGGAGCAGACGGTGGATGGCAGCTCTGACAGCAGTTACAGAACGCTATGTTTTCATCGCAATATAACAACGGGAGGAAAAAATGAAAAAAAAGGACTATATAAAAATTGCATTTTTTACGATAATAATTATGATAGCGTCAATAGGCTTTTTTTATCTGGGGACCACCCAATCATGGGATATACGGGTATCGGACTGGCTGAACCAGAGTGAAACTGTCACAAATAAAAACATATACATAATAGGGATCGATGATAAGACCCTTGAAAAATATGGTCCGGTCAATACGTGGAGCCGGGAGATTCCGGCAAAGCTGGTTGAAACACTGAATGTGGATGAGACAGTTCGTCCATCCGTGATCGCCTTTGATGTGATCTACAGCGAACATGTGGATGAAACCGCAGACAATCATTTTGCCGATGTGTGCAAAAAAGCCGGAAATGTAATAGCCGCCATGAGCTTCTCCTTCAAAGAACAGCCGGAAACACAGGCGGACGGAACGGTTCGATACAATCCTTATCATGTAGAGGATGTGATCGCACCGTACACGCGCCTTCAGGAAAGCGTGACCTGTGGATTTGCCAATACTACCATTGACGCAGACGGCTGCGTGCGTCAGGCAATGGCGTATATCGATCACAAGGGAGAGCCGGTATACAGCCTTTCCTTCCAGGCTTACAAAAAATACCTGGAGAGCCGGGGACAGGAGGCAGTGCTTCCTGATACCAGCGGGAGAAACAACAGTTTCTATTTCTCTTATTCGGGAAAACCGGGCGGCTACAACATGGTATCCATGGCAGATGTACTGGACGGTACGGTCGATGCCGGGATCTTTCGGGACGCCATCGTGCTGGTAGGCGCTTATGCCGTGGGAATGCAGGATGCCTATCCGCCGGCAGTGAGCCATAACAGCCAGATGTACGGAGTAGAAATCCATGCCAATATCATAGATGCCTTACTGGAGGGCAGGACACAGCTTCCAGTCTCCGCCTTACCCTATTCACTGACAGCGGGGCTGCTCTGTGGTATATTTTTTATGCTGGTGAGAAAAACAAAGTTAATCATATCTTCCGCTTTGCTTGCATTTTTAGTCATTCTGGACTATATTCTAGCAAAAGTCCTGTATACGGGAGGTATTGTCACACCAGTCATACTGCTTCCGGCAGTCCTCGCCCTGATCTATCTTGTCCGGCTCATAGAAGGTTATCTCACCGAAATACACCGCCGGCGGCATGTACTGAATGTATTTAAACAGTACGTAGCGCCACAGGTCGTGGATAAGATCAGTAAGGACAGGGATTTTGAACTTGTACTTGGCGGAGAAACAAGACATGTCGCCGTCCTCTTTGTGGATATCCGGGGCTTTACTGCAATGTCAGAGAGCCTCCGCCCCGATGAAGTGGTAGAGATCCTCAATGAATATCTGAGTCTCACGACCAGATCCATCTTTGACAATGGGGGTACTCTGGATAAATTTGTCGGGGACGCCACGATGGCAGTATTCAACGCTCCCTTTGATCTGGAGGATTATATCTTCCGCGCTGTCTGTACCGCATGGGATATGCAGGCAGGGGCAGACGCCATCACCGATTCGTTTGAACAACGGTTCGGAAAGCGGGTTTCCTTTGGGATCGGCATCAACTGCGGAGAGGCAGTCGTGGGAAATATCGGCTGTGATTTCCGTATGGATTATACAGCGATCGGGGATACCGTCAATACGGCAGCACGGCTGGAAAGCAGCGCAAAGCAGGGGCAGATCCTGATCAGCGAACCAGTTTATGAGGCAGTAAAAGACCGCGTCGGGGTCACACCGATTGGAAAGATCCCGTTAAAAGGAAAAAGCAATGAAGTTTTTGTATATCAGTTAGATAAGGTGATGAAATAAATGAGTCAATTATATTTAGTTCCTGATATCAGGGATATCGGGCATTCCATCCAGCTTGCCGGGGAATACGACTGCGCCTTTGAATACAATGATTTTTATGATCCGGCAGTTTTGGATGACCCGGAAAAGCAGGAAGAGATCATAGCCTGTTACAAAAAATACCGCCGTGATTTTTCCATGGATACCATGCATGGCGCCTTTCTGGATGTAACGATCCACAGCAGTGATCCACGGATTCGGGAAGTTTCCATGCTCCGGATACACCAGTCCATGGAAATTGCAAAAAAACTAGGTCTGAAGGCAGTGATATTTCATACGGGAAGGCTGGCTGGATTCCGTGTGGACTTCTATCTGGAACAATGGAAAAAGCAAAATGCCTCCTTTTTCCGTAAACTGGCAGAAGAATATCCGGATCAGCAGATTTATATGGAAAATATGTTTGATGAGGCGCCGGATATCCTCGCCGGACTGGCTGAGAATATGAAGGATGTCAAAAACTTTGGGGTCTGTCTGGATTATGCCCACGCAGCGCTGACTGGCTGTCCGGGCAGTGAATGGGTGGAAACACTGGCAGATTATATCTGCCATGTCCATATCAATGACAATGACCTGCACAATGACCTGCATCAGCCCCTGGGAACAGGGCAGATCGACTGGAAGGATTTTGACTGCCTGCTCCGTAAGCATCAGGTGGATGCCAGCGTACTGATCGAGGTAAATGGCTTTGATGCGCAAAAAAAATCTCTTGCCTATATGAAGCAGCATGGAATTTACCCTGAGAACTACTGTAAATAAGGAGACTGATATGTATTTTACCTACAATGATTTTCAGAAAATACTGAATATCGGCATCCGGCTGTCGACGGAGAAAGACCGGAACCGTCTTTTGACCGCAATTCTCGAAAATGCGATGGAAATTACGAATTGCGACGCAAGCACCTTATATTTATATGAAAATAATTGTCTGAGTTTCAAGATCATGAAAACTCTCTCGATGGGGATCAGCCGCGGCACAGACGGAGAATTTATCGACGATATGCCGCCGGTGCCGATGAATGAGCAGAATATATGCTCCTATGCCGCCATCCACCGGGAGATCGTCAATGTACCGGACCTGGATCACAGCGACCAGTTTGACTTCTCCGGTCCCAGACGATACGATGCCCTGACCGGTTACCATACCCGGTCCCAGCTTGTGATCCCATTAGAAAACAATGAGAATGAGCTGATCGGCGTGCTGCAGCTGATCAATGCCATGGATCAGAACGGTTCCGTGATCCCATTTGACGAGCAATATGATATCATCATCCGCTCCCTGGGTTCTATGGCGGCGATCGAACTCACCAATCTGTTACATATGGAAGAAATAAAAGCACAGCTCTACTCTTTCGTGGAAGCGCTGACGATGACATTGGATGAGAGAACTCCCTACAATGCCTCCCACACAAAGCATGTAGAGAAATATGCCGGACTCCTCGCCAATTATATCTCAGAGATGTATCGATGTGGAAAAAGTTCAGAATTCTTTGACCAGGACCGCAAAGAAAAGCTGCGGCTGTCCGCGCTCCTTCATGATATCGGGAAAATAACGATCCCCCGCAGTATTATGAACCGCGCAACGCGTCTGGATCAGGATATCCATACCGTAGATATGCGGTTTGAACTTCTGAAGTCCCTGTATGAGACAGATATGCTCCGTGGAAGGATCACCCGGGATGACTATGAACAACACCGGGATGAACTGGATGCCGAACTGGCATTTATACATAAAATCGACGGCGTACCCTTTCTGGATGATGAAAATTATGATCATGTATGCCGCCTTGCCAAAAAATACCACCAAAAGGAAGACGGGACGGTGACAAAGTACCTCACAGAACAGGAAACCGAGCACCTGAGTATCCGGAGAGGGACTCTCTCACTGGAAGAGAGAAAAGAGATGGAAAACCATGTGATCATGACGGAAAAGATCCTTCAGAAAGTCCGGTTTAACAAAAATTACAGCATCATACCAAAATGGGCCGCCTCCCATCATGAATTTCTTGACGGGAGCGGTTATCCCAATCATTTAACCGCAGATGAGCTGGATCTGGAAACAAGGATATTGACCGTTGCCGATATCTATGATGCCCTGACGGCGACAGACCGTCCTTATAAAAAACCAGTTCCCAGAGAAAAGGCGCTGGATATACTGAGGGACATGGCGAAAGAAGGAAAAATCGACGGGCAGCTGGTAGAATGGCTTGCAGAAGCATTAGAAGCAGAAGGAGGATATAAAAAATGAGTAAAAAGGGAAAATGCTTACTTTCTTTCGGACTGGCATTTATGCTGACAGTAATATCTGTACTGCAGGTACCACGGGTACAGGCAGCGGACAGCTCCGCTGACAAACAGATCACTCACCAGCCGACAGCGAAAGAACCTTATGTAAAACTCAACAGGGAAGGCGCCAGTTTTTCCTGGCACAAGGCTGAACCTGCAGACTGTCTGGTAGTATCCGGCAGAAATCAGGATGATCAGATTGAGGGAACTTCCACAGAAAATACCTATAATGACACTTTGAGAGGCTGGGAAGCCTCCAGCGGTGAGTTAACGCTTGATATCCCGGCAAAGGACGGCGATCTTCTGACGCTAACTCCCTGTTCCGGTTTCAATGGAACCATAAAGGGTCCATCTGGATATTCTTTTACCGAAGAGACAGATGGTACCTATACCTGCGATATTGCCCGGGACGGCTCATTTTCTTTCACTGTATCTGAGACAGACAACCGCTCATTCTGGGTACGCGCCGAGATTACCCGTCTGATGCCTGCCGGCAGGGTTGCGGGCCAGAACTCGGACACCTTTACCGGAGATCCGGGAACTTATATCTGCGTTGCTTCTTTCACGGATGGAGATACGATAAACAGTGATCCTCTGAAAGTTATCGGTTATGATATCACTGCCTCATCCTCTGGAAACGGAAACTGCCGCATACAGACCGGAGGAAAAGATGTCTCGACAGCAGCTCCAGGACAAAAGATCACCATAAAACCAGAACCGGCAGATACGTATGAACTGGATAGCATTACTGTTACCAGAAAGGATGACAGCAGTACACAAGTATCCGTCAACGATAACAGCTTTATTATGCCGGACTGCCCGGTGACCGTTCATGTGACATTCCGAAGGGCTTCCTACCATATTACACTGCCGTCAGGAACCGGATACCATGCCGTATCCCAGCAGTCATCAACAGCAGACTATGGCAGCAATTATATCTTCACCATAACATTAGATGACGGTTATGAAGCTTCCTCAGACTTTTCTGTCACCTCAAATAACAAGGTGCTTACACCATCACACAGCGATGGCAATACCTATACCTACACCCTTTACCACATTGCAGAAAACCACATGATCCAGGTTACCGGCATAAAAAGAAAGGGCACGGATGTACAGGATAGTATTCCGCCGGAAATCACCATTATGCTGAATAAGGATACAGTCTGGAAGGACCTGAAAAAGCTGGTATCCTTTCAAAATTTTTATAATCAAAGCAAAAAGCTTACCATCTCAGTTAAGGATAACGGAAGCGGCGTCAAAGAAAAATCCGTCAAATACTACCTGGCGGACCGGGATCTGTTTGCAGAGAATAAAGTATATACGGCTCAGGAGATCGAACAGAGAATCCCTTCCTGGACAGAATACAGGAATGCCATTGTACTGCCTGGCGACAAAACGTATGTCCTGTATGCCAGAGCTGAGGACAATAGCGGCAATGTATCCTATGCCAGCACGACTGGCATCATTATCGATACCACCGCACCCTCCGTTGAACGGATGAAAAATGGAAAAACCTTCTATGGAAAATCAACTTTTACCATCCGGGACCGCTATCTGGAAAAAGTAATTGTTGACGGTAAGTCCGGTAAAGTATCCGGCAGCTCACATACGATCACCATTCCGGCAGATAACCAGTCCCATTCCATATATGCGTCTGACCGCGCCGGCAATACCGTTTCTTACCGGTTTTATGTCAATGAAATCTGGATGCGTGACGGGATCTCTGTCAGCGGGAAGTATTCGCTCAGACCGGATTATTCCTATAAACTGTGTTCCGGCAAATGGAAAGTATCCGGTGACAATACCGTATATGAAGGCAGTCGCAAGATCTATGTTTCAAAAGACAGCAGCTATGACTTTCAGAAACAGTAAGGGAGGTTCACTATGCTAAAAAATAAATCTGCTAAAATAGTTATTGTTATAATCGGTCTCGCTGTACTTGCGGCGGGGATCCTGCTAACCATCCACTTTCTCACCAAAAAAACTGACTCTTACCGTTCAATTCTGATCTATCAGCTGGAAGGGAAAGCGGAAATAGAGCGGGAAGGAAAAGGAACCATTGCCGCTGCCAGTAATCTCTATCTTGAGTCAGGCGACAAAGTAAAGCTTGATCCAAACAGCTCCATGAGGCTTAAGCTGGACGATGACAAGTACATCATGGTGGAAGAAAATTCAATTCTTTCCATCCGGGCAGAGGGCTCAGATAAAGACTCCAAAACCTCAATAACCCTGGAACAGGGGGCAGTCACCAATGAGATACAAAACAAATTAAACGGAGACTCCGCTTATGAAGTAAACAGTCCCAACTCCATTATGGCAGTGAGAGGTACCATTTTCCGCGCCGAAGGCTATATCGATGATACGGGAAAACAGCGGACAAAAATATCTACCTTCAATGGAACAGTGGCATTCCAGCCAGTTGCCCCGGATGGGACAAAAAAAGAAGAAATCCTCGTAGAAGAAGGAAAGGAATCTGTGATCCAGAGTACACAAGATGGGATCCAGTATCTGAAAAACCCTTCGGCGATCGATTTTTCGGAACTTCCATCTCAGACACTCCATTTCCTGCAGGATAGGATGAAAGACGGTTCCCCCATCACAGGCATTACACTGGACGACCTGCAAAAGCTGATCCAGGAGACGGATCACAAAGATACAACCGGTACAGAACCAAAAACTGAAAACACAGAACCTGCCGGACAAAACGACACATCAAAGACTGCTCCTCCGGAACAGGGATCCCTTGACAGTTCTTCCCCGGACCAGAAACCTGCGGATCAACCTTCCACAGACCAGCAGCCTGCCGGTCAGTCGTCTGCGGATGACTCCGGGTCATCCGGACAAAAAACGCCGGCACAAACACCTTCCGTCAAAACAACGGATTCGGATAAAACAAAGAAATATACCGTGACATTTACATATAAAGGAAAAACGTTTGGCGTACAGACAGTACAGGGCGGCCGCACTGCCTCTAAACCAAAATTAAATCCCTCACCAGAAGGAAAATGGGACTTTGATTTTTCTAAGAAAATCAAAAAAAATATTACTATAAAATGGATCACGGAATAACCATGGATACCAGCCGTTTTTTGTCCATTTTACCTCAGTTCCTGATCCTGATACCAGCCGCAGTATCCTGCTATTTTGCTGTATATAACCAGATGAGATATACACCGTTCAGGACAGCCACACTGTGTCTGGCGGTGCTGCTTCCATACTCATTTCTGGGGGCATGGTTCGCTACGGTCTTAGATTTTGATGTAAATATCTTCCTCCTGCCTTCCCTGGTACTGTTCTTTTTCCTGTACCGCCGGACTGTTCTTACTGATCTGCCAAGATGTCTTGCCGTCTATGTCGGTGTCTGTGCCGTCCAAACCTTCCCAGCACAGTTCGCCTATGCTTACGATGCTTTCCTGCACCCGGTTTCTGGTGCCGCTGACTTTTCTGTGAAAGCAGCCTTTTTCCAGCTCGGACTCTCCTGTCTGATCGTGGCTGCTTTCGCATACCCTGCCATTCACTGGTTTGCTCCGACAGTAAAACGCCTGAACATCCCAAAGATATGGTATTCCACTGTTTTTCTCTCAGCCATTTTCCTGATCTTCAACATGATATCCGTTCCCTTTTCCTATCGCACTTTGCATACAGGACGCTTATCCTATCTTTTTCCCCTTCTGGAATGTTGTGCTCTGCTCCTTCTGGTGATTATCTATGTCCTTTTCTACCAGGGCGCCATGCTCATACAAAAACACGCCGATCTCAAGGAACATTCCCAGCTCCTGGAGATACAGTCCCATCAGTATCAGACACTGAAAGAACATATGCGCCAGACAGTGAGACTGCGCCATGATTTCCGGCACTCTGTACGTCTTCTCTCTTCTCTCGCAAAAAAAGGAGATATCAAAAGCATACAAAAGCATCTTTCTGGCTATGAGACCAGTCTTGCTGAAAACGAATCCCCGGATTTTTGTGACAACGCCGCTTTAAACGCCCTGTTTGGCTATTACTACGGAATCGCTGTGTCCAGGGGGATCAATACAGTCTGGCATATTCAACTGCCAGAACATCCCGACGACGCCGAGTCCGACCTGGCATCTTTATTCGGAAATCTGATCGAGAATGCCATTGACGGCTGCCTGACGGTACCAGAAGAAAAACGGTATTTCTGCCTGTCCATAGAAGTCAGACAGGGAAACCGGCTATATATCGTCTCCACCAACAACTTCGACGGAATATGCCACAAAGACAAGGACGGTTACCGGTCTACAAAACACCGCAGAAAAGGGATCGGTCTTATATCGATCAATGCTGTCGCAGAAAAATACAATGGTACGGCACACATCGCCAACAACGACAAGGAATTTTTCGCAGACATATTTCTTAACCTGACAGCGCCTGATTAAACCCGGAGCCAGCCTGTCGCCGTCGGACTATATCATCCTGCTCTCTTGTAACAAGTCCCTTTGTTTTCTTCGCATCCCGCTGAATACATAGTTCCGCCAGACCTGTTCGATCTTCTTTGCATTCCGGACGTTGACGGGAAATTTGATGTCCCCCGTAAGATGACAGATTCCATCATCAAAGTTCTCAATATAATCCATATTGACAAGTACCCCCCGCAGAATCTGGAGAAAATGATTATTTTCTCTCAATCTATGTTTTATGGCAGAAAAAGTCATGCGGGTCCTGTAGGTATTGCCAGATTTATCCATGATCCCAAGATAATTTGCCTCCGTGCGGATGTAGATGATATCAGAGCAGGGAATACTGTAATCTCTGCGGTTGCTGGTAAAAGTTATCTTTGGGGAATCAGATATTTCCGTGTGGCGCCTTAAAATATCATCCATCACGGCAAAGAGCCGTGCTTTTTCTGCCGGCTTTCTGATATAGTCATAAGCATGATACCGAAACGCATCCGGCATATGCTCCCCACTGGTAGTGAGAAAAATGATCAGCGTATCACGGTCCACAGCCCGAATCCGTTCTGTGGCTTCCATGCCCGTCATCCCCTCCATATAGATATCCATAAAGATTACCGTATATCGAAAAGGCTGGTACTCTGTGAGTACGTCTTCTGCACTGTGAAAGCAGTGCAGGGTAAGATCCAGCTGACTGGCTGCAGCATATTCGCCCAGAATCTGGCTGAGCGTATCAAGCTCTGACTGTATATCATCGACAAGGGCAATATTCAGGTGAAACATATCCATGGCAAATATCTCCTTTCCGGCACAGGATCCAATACAAGTATATCATAACCAACAGACAAATCCCTATTAAAATCATTGCCATTTATCCCATTTCGCCGCGACTCATCCCACCTGTCTTGAACTATCCCTGAAATGTGTCTAAAATTGTGAAATATAATACATTTCAAGGAGAATTATCACTATGATACAAAGACGTAAAATAAGGAAAACGCTAGTACTGTTTGCCGGGATATCCCTGCTCACCGTCACGCCCGGACTTACCGTACACACTTCCCACGTAAACGCAGACACGGTGGACACGATACCCCGGTCACTGGAAACAAGAACAATCAATCTGAATATCACGCAGGAAGATGGCAGTTACGCCACAGCCGGGATCAGTGATCCCGGACAGCCTGCCCGTTCACTGCTGGAAGCAAAAGTCTCCCGAACCAATAACTGGGGAGAAGAAAAAGATGCGGACGGCAATGTGACCAGACAGGGAAGCTATGTTTACTATGGCAGCTATCAGCAGAGTTCTGATGGCAATGGCAGCTACAATACCGAACCGATCAAATGGCGTGTACTGGATGCGGACACCCAGGATTTTAACGCCAGTCATGACATGCCGCACACCATGTTTCTGATGTCCGACAAGGTACTGGATCAGGTGAATTTTAATGAAAACGCAAGTGATGGCGGCATCTATTCCACCTGTAACCTGCGAAAATGGCTCAACTCAGAATCCTTTGTGGGACCCTATCCAGAGAACGGTTTTTTGAATATCGCCTTTGGCAGTCCGGAGCAGGACGGGATTGCCGTCAGTAGCAAGAGCGCAAACGATGAAGTTGAGTTTAAGACACTGGTAAAAGATAATTCCGGGCTATCACAAAATGGCATGACTGATAAAATATTTGTCCTCAGCGCAGAGGAAGCAAACAGCGACGCCTTTGGCTTTTATTATCTAAACGGATATGGAAACAGTAATACAAGATTATTATCCGCTACCGATTATGCAAAAGATAAAGGTATCTGTTCCACCAAATCGGAATCAAAGGACTGGTGGCTGCGGTCACGCATCACTGATAGTAACTTCAGCGCTGCCCTCACTGACTGTACAGGCTGGCTGTGGGCTGGTAATGTATACGGTAAACTGGCAAATGGAAATGTTTTTCTCGTTGGTGTTGCACCTGCCTTTAACCTGGATCTGTCAAAAGTACGATTTACCTCTGTCTGTGGGGTAGACAAATCCTCATCCTTTGCCCTGACATCTGCCAGCGACAGTGCGGAATGGAATCTGACCATGGATGGCGGCCGCGGATTCAGGGCGGCAAGAAACAGCAGGGAGTCCGGGGCAGTAAAACCAGGCGGGGAACTCATCGTGGACATCAGCAGCACTGGTACACCTGCCAGCGGGGTGTCCTATACCCAGATTTCTGCCATGCTGGTTGATAAAAGCAATACCGTCGCCGCCTATGGCAAAATCGCTGATCCTGACGCTACACAGACCGTGCTTACGATTCCAGCCGCAACCCCGGATGGAGAATACATACTGAAGATTTTTGCAGAAGATATCAATTCTGCTTCCGATCGCAATAGGACCGATTTTTCCAGTAATATGGTGAATATTCCCGTCACAGTGGGCGATGCCAGTATGGTTTCCATCACCAACCCGGCTGACAGTCATATTACCTGGTCAGAAAAAACAGACAACGGTACAGAAAAACAGGGTGTCATAAAAAATGGCGGCACCTATACACCTGTCATTTATACGGCAGATAACGGGTATTTCTTTCCCGAAAACTATAACACACCTGAAATAAACGGAATCAGAGTGACAAGAGACAGTCTGCGCCAGATCACAGTATCGGGAATCCCTGCGGATGACGCCAGTCTTACCCTGGCAGCAGCAACAGAGAAAAGCAGCCAGCCGGCACCCGGAGGACTCCGTGACGAAGAAAAAAAGATCGCAGGTACTGACACCACCATGGAATACCGGGCGAAACCGGCAGACGGAGGCGATACAGAATGGATGGATTGTACGGCAGACTTCACAGAGGTCACACCGGGAACCTGGCAGATACGATATAAGGAAACAGAAACAAAGAAAGCGGGAGCAGTCACAGAGGTGACAGTACATGAGCCACAAAAACCAACCCCGGCTCCCACCCCCGGCATACCGGATCCCAAACCGACCCCGACACCAGATCCATCACCACAACCCTCACCAGATCCAACGCCGCAACCACCATCCGTAACACAAGATCCAGAAACGTCAAAAATAGCCGGATATGACATTTTTGCTGTCCCATGCGGAAAGAAATTAAGCGCCAGATCCCTGATCCTGACAGTAAAAGGGAAAAAATCTTCCACCGCACTGGCAAAGATTGCCGCAAAAAAAATGACTGGGAAAAAAAGTTATAAGATCAGGATCAAAGCGTATAAAATGAACAATGGCAAAAAGGTCTATATAAGCAGCAGTCCGACGTATCATGTGGCTGGAACAAAAAATAAAACGTATACCAATGCGAAAAAAATATCCGTTTCCCCCAAAAAGCTTGTACTTCGCAAAGGAACATCCAGACGGATAAAGGCAAAAATCATAAAGCAGTCAAAAAAGAAAAAACTGCTGCCGAAGTCACATGGTACTTCTCTTCGCTACCGCTCGACGAACAAAAAAATTGCTTCTGTGTCCAAAAAAGGAAAAATAAAAGCCAGAAAGAAGGGCATCTGTTATATCTGCATCACTGCATTAAATGGTGTGATGACACAGATAAAGGTAAAAGTGAAGTGAAAAAAGGGGGCTATCCCCCTTTTTTATTGCTCAACAAACAATCGTCCCCCCGCCCAGCACATTTTCCTCATCATAGAGTACGACTGCCTGTCCAGGCGTCACGGCGCGTACTGGCTGTTCAAAATCCAGTTCAAAGAAATCCTCTCCCACAGAACGGATCACCGCAGACGCTCCTTCATGATTATAGCGGATCTTCGCCGTCACCTTCTGTCCCTCCTCAAAATGGTCTGCTGCCATATGATTCACCATTTCTGCTCTCAGATGATCCGTAAACACATCTGTTCCCCTGCCCAGCACAACTTCATTTGTGTCTGGGCAGATCTTTACCACAAAGACAGGCTCCCCGAAAGCGACACCCAGTCCTTTGCGCTGCCCGATCGTATAATGACCAATGCCCTTATGCCTGCCCAGCACCCTGCCGTCCAGATCAACAAAATTCCCCGGCTGCTCCTGCGTTCCCGTCTCCTTTTCAATAAAGGAAGCATAATCTCCATCCGGCACAAAGCAGATTTCCTGGCTGTCCGGCTTATGTGCCACCTGCAGTCCCGCCTGCTCTGCCATCACCCTCACCTCTGATTTATCATATTCTCCCAATGGAAACAGCGTATGGGCAAGCTGCTCCTGAGTCAGATTGTACAAGGCATAGCTCTGATCCTTGCGCAGAGAGTCAGAACGGCATATCGTATACCGTCCATCTGGCAGCTGACGGATCTTCGCATAGTGACCGGTAGTGATGTAATCTGCGCCAAGAGCGATGCTCTTGTGCAGCAGGGATTCCCACTTGACAGATCGGTTGCAGGCGATACAGGGATTCGGAGTCCTTCCAGCACGGTACTCCCGGACAAAATAATCGATCACATTTTCCTGGAATTCTTTCCTGAAATTCATGACATAATAGGGGATATCCAGCTGGTGCGCCACCCGTCTGGCGTCTTCCACAGCACTGAGCCCACAGCATCCCCCTTCGTTTTCTGTCTGAAAGGCTTTTTCTTCCTGCCAGATCTGCATGGTGACACCAATGACATCATAACCCTGTGATTGTAAAAGGCAGGCAGCCACTGAGGAATCGACCCCGCCTGACATGCCTACCACTACTGTCTTATTCTTCATCATTGATATCCGCTTTCGGTTTTTCCAGCCCTTCGATTTCAATCCCGTTCTTCTCTGCATAATCCCAGAGAGCGGCATGGATCGCTTCCTCTGCCAGCAGGGAACAATGTACCTTCACTGGCGGCAGACCATCCAGTGCCTCCATCACTGCCTTATTCGTCACCTGCAGCGCCTCATAGATCGTTTTTCCTATCACCAGTTCCGTCGCCATACTGCTTGTGGCAACAGCAGCTCCGCAGCCAAATGTTTTGAATTTACAATCTTTAATGATCTTTGTCTCTTCATCTATATCCAGATACATGCGCATAATGTCGCCGCATTTGGCATTTCCCACCGTGCCGACACCACTGGCATCATCAATCTCTCCTACATTTCTTGGATTGGAAAAATGGTCCATTACCTTTTCGCTATATTCCATTGTCAGTCTTCCTTTCTTTTTATAAAATCATCATAAAGTGGAGACATACTGCGCATCCGCTCCACTATCTCTTTCAGATTATCCACCACATAGTCTGCCTCTTCCCTCGTCGTCGTATCCGACAACGTAAGCCGTACAGAACCATGGGCGATCTCATGAGGCAGCCCGATGGCGAGTAGTACATGGGACGGATCCAGGGAACCCGATGTACATGCCGAGCCGCTGGAGGCGCAGATCCCCTTCTGATCCAGCATGATCAGCAGGGATTCCCCTTCCACAAACCGGAAGCATACATTGACATTGCCGGGAAGCCTCTTCTCCCGGTGACCATTTACCCTGACATAGGGAATCTCCTGCTCAATGCGGTGGATCAGATGATCCCTGATCTCTGTCTCCTTCCGGCTGTTTTCTTCCATATCAGCAATCGCGATCTCTGCCGCCTTCGCCATACCGATGATGCCCGATACATTATGGGTCCCCGCACGGCGGGAACGCTCCTGTGCACCCCCGTGGATCAGGGGACTGATCCTGATCCCATTTTTTATATAGAGAAATCCGATCCCCTTCGGTCCGTAGAATTTATGACCGCTGGCACTCATAAGATCAATATTCATTTCCTCAACATTCACTGGAACATGGGCAAATGCCTGAACGGCATCTGTGTGAAATAGAACGTCATGTTTTCTGGCGATCTCTCCGATCTCCTTCACCGGCTCGATCGTACCGATCTCGTTGTTGGCAAACATGATCGTGATCAGTATCGTATCCGGGCGGATCGCTCTCTCCAGCTCCTCCAGTGAAATAATACCATTTTCATCGACATCCAGATAAGTCACTTCATACCCCTTTTTCTCCAGCCATTCGCATGTATGAAGGACCGCATGGTGTTCAATCTTAGATGTGATAATATGCTTTCCTTTTTCTCTATAATTTTCTGCCACTGCCTTGATCGCCCAGTTATCCGATTCACTTCCGCCACCGGTAAAATAGATTTCTGCAGGTTTCGCACCTACAAATCCTGCGATCTGCTCCCTGGCATCCTCCATTGCCTTTTTCGCCTTTCCGGCAAACCGGTATACACTGGAGGGATTACTGTAAACTTCAGTAAAATATGGCAGCATGGCTTCCACTACCTCTGGTTTCACTGCCGTCGTGGCGGCATTATCCAGATATATCAAGTCATTCATGAATGAAACCTCCATTTCCTATAATTCTGATAGGATATACTCAATATACTCATTATAGCAAGTTTATGTTTTATGTCAAGAGGAAGATCCGCCGCTCAACGCATCTTCCGTTTTACGTCCCGCCATCTGGGATAAAACTGATCCACCAGCCCCCAGAACCGCTGATTGTGACCCCGCTCATACAGATGTGTGAGCTCATGCACGATCACATATTCCAGACATTCCTGTGGCATCTCTGCCAGCTGGATATTGAGACAGATCCGTTTTTTCTGGATCTGACAGCTTCCCCACCGTGTCTTCATACGGCGGAACCGCCATTCGGATACCTTCTTCCCAACAATGGATTCATATTTCTCCACCAGTTCCGGCAATACCTGCCTAAGCTGTTCCTGATACCACTGATCCAGCTGTTTCCGCCGTTCTTCTACTGTAGAATGGGCAGTGACCCGCATATAGATCCGACTGCCCCTCAATTCTGTCACCGGCTTCTTCAGAGAACGCTGTACATCCAGTTCATACGGCATCCCCCACAGATCATGGATCTCTCCCGTTTTATATTCCTTCTCTCCTGCCTCTTCCGTCCCTGACCCGGAAGCAAGCACTTCTTCCCGCTTTTTCATAATCCAGTCCCAGTGCCCCATGATAAAATCTTCGATCACGCCATGGGCTGCAGAAACAGGAACAGACACCATAACCTTCGCATCTGGTGCCTTTATCCTAATATAATAATTCTTAATATTCTTCCTGACCAGAAAAACCGGGACGTCATTGATACACCACTGGATTTCTTCCATCATGACTTCTCCACACAATCGCCTTTCCAGTCTGCCAGGCCTTCCTCTGTACCACCGTTTACCAAAAACATCTCCCGGTATCTCTCTGCATTCCGCCTGTCTCCCAGCCGTTCACAGGCAAGATGCCCCATCGCCATCGCCTCCAGGCTGTTGCTGTTGAGACGCAGTGCCTCCTGTGCATAATACAGCGAGCGTTCCCAGTCTGCCTGCGACTCATAGCACTGTCCCAGGTTGACATAAGTCATGGCATTTCTGGGATCATAAATCAGGACCTCTTCAAACGTACGGCGCGCCTTCTCCAGTTCCCCCCTCATTTTATAACATACGCCCAGGTTGTTTCTGGCGTCTGCCATGGTCGGATCCTCCTGCAATGCCAGCTCGAGGATCTCTGCCGCATCATGATACAGTCCGGCATCCATGGCGCTGGCGGCAACAAAAAACCGGACCACCGCACACTCTTTCTCCGACTCACAGTGATCCAGCAGGGAAGAAAGCTTCCGGATGGCAGACTCCAGGTGATCTCCATTATACAACTCGATTCCCTTCATCAGTTTCCTGTACTTCCTGGGACGATCTGCAAAGATGTCACCCAGTATATGACCATAAGCATCCCGGTTGATCCGTTCTACCGATACTCTCTGCTTACGCAGGGCGCTGGTGGTGGATGCCAGCCATACCACCAGTACCCCCAGGATACCTGCCACACGCCTCCAGTCCGGCTGCGGAGCAAAGACAAAGTTATATACGATCAGTACAACGCTGAGAATAATAAATACAACGTTGAAAAAAGTAATGATCTTCTCTTTCATGCCTTTTGTCCTCCCAGTAGTTCAAAGAACTCCTCTTCCGGCATTGGCCGGGCATAATAGTATCCCTGTACCTGGTCACAGCCGATGCTCTGCAGCTTCCACAGCTGTTCTGCTCTCTCCTTATGCGTCATTGACTATCCCCCGATCACTTCTTTTTACTGCCCTTCTGTGATACTTTTGTGCAGTTAAAGATCTGGATTGACAGCGGCGCCAGTTTGCACTCCAGTGAATTTGGCCTGCCGTCACACTTAATCTTCTTTGACTGCTTCATCCGTGGATTGACAAATCCGGTACCCCCATATTCCACCGAATCGCTGTTAAAGATTTCCTTATATTTTCCGGCAAACGGCACGCCCACGGTAAACTTTTCATAAGACACCGGTGTAAAATTACAGAGAATGAGCAGTGTCTCATCCTTGCATTTTCTTACGAAAGCGATCACACTCCGGTCCGCATCCAGCGTGCTGATCCACTCAAAACCAGACGGACGGGAATCATCGACATACATCGCTGGATGCGCCAGATAAAAGGAATTCAGTATACTGACATACTGCCTGAGCCGTTCATTGTCTGACATCTCTCCATCCACTGGTTCCAGCAGATCCCAGTCCAGTTCACGCTCTTCACTCCACTCACGCTCCTGCCCAAACTCCTGTCCCATAAACAAAAGCTGCTTGCCCGGATGTGCCGCCATATATCCGTATGTCAGCCGCAGACTGGCAAATTTATCTTTCCTCTCTCCCGGCATCTTTGTATACATGGATCCTTTCATGTGGACGACCTCATCATGACTCAGGACAAGGACAAATTCTTCGGAATACTGATATACCATACTGAATGTCAGCATACCGTGTCTTCCTTTGCGGAACAAAGGATCGGTGCGGATGTATTCCAGATAATCATTCATCCAGCCCATATTCCATTTCAGATCAAAACCAAGCCCCTCATCCGATGTGCTTCCCGTGACCTGCGGCCAGGCTGTAGACTCTTCTGCGATGGAGAGAGTCCCATCTCTCCGCGCATGGATCTTGTCATTTACCCTCTGGATAAAAGCGATCGCCTCCAGATTCTCATTGCCGCCATAAATATTTGCCACCCATTCACCATCATTTTTTCCATAATCCAGATACAGCATAGACGCTACCGCATCCATGCGGAGACCATCGGCATGGAATTCTTCCAGCCAGTAAAGCGCATTGGCGACAAGGAAATTCACAACCTGGGGTCTGCCATAATTATAGATCAGTGTTCCCCAATGCGGATGCTCGCCCTGTCTCGGATCCAGGTGTTCAAACAGACAGGTACCGTCAAACCGGGCAAGCCCGTGTTCATCCTTCGGGAAATGCGCCGGTACCCAGTCCAGGATCACACCCAGCCCATGGCGGTGCATATAATCTACAAAATACCGGAAATCATCCGGCGTCCCATAACGTGCTGTCGGCGCATAGTATCCGGTAACCTGGTAGCCCCAGGAGCCGTCAAAAGGATATTCCATCACTGGCATGAGTTCCACATGGGTATATCCCATTTCCTCACAGTATCTGGCAAGAACCGGTGCGATATCCCTGTAATTGCTGAATGCCTCTCTTTCCTCCCCTTCCGCATCCTTCGGCTTGCAAAAGCCCGCCAGTGAAACTTCATAGATGATCATCGCCTCTTTTTTCACTTTCCATTTCCTGCGTGACTCCAGCCATTCCTTATCTTTCCATTTATAATCGCTGTTCCAGACAACGCTTGCTGTCTTAGGACGACGTTCTGCATAGCTGGCAAAAGGATCTGCCTTCAGTACCTCACGGCCCGTGCTGTCCAGAAGCCGGAATTTATAGATCTCTCCCTTGCCGACGCCTGCTACAAAGAGTTCATAGATCCCTGCATCTGGCAAAAAGCGCATCGGCGCCGCACACGCATCCCAGTCATTGAAATCCCCTACAACACTGACCGCCCTGGCATTTGGCGCCCAGACAGCAAAATACGTCCCCTTCACGCCATCCACTGTTACGGGATGTGCGCCAAGCTTCTGATAAATGGTATCATGGACACCATTATTAAACTGGTTCATATCCATGCTGTCGATCAGTGGATCAATGGCATATGGATCTGGCATGGCTGTCTGCTTTTTCCCTTTTTTTACAAGGAATTGATAATGAGGGATCTTTTTGGCAGGGATCAGTACCGCATAGTATCCGAACTCATCCATTTTTTCCATCTTGTATTCTTTCTCTGTATCAGAAACTTTTACTTTCACTGCATCGGCATCCTGAAAAAGAGCCGTCACCAGGACATGGGATCGTTTGATCATCCTCGGTCCCAGCACCGTCTCCGGTCTTCCACATTCTGCATACTCCAGTGCCTCGATCTCCGGCCACTGCATATAATCCTCTAATCGTAAAGCCATATATACCTCCTTTTGTCACACTGTCTCATTGTCTATATCTCGTGAATAAATAACCCGCTGCGAAGCTTCGGTTCAAACCATGTTGATTTCGGCGGCATCAAAAGTCCCTGGTCTGCCACGTCAAACAATTCGTGAATGGATGTCGGATACAGGGAAAAGGATACTTTCATATCTGAATCCGCCCTGCTCTCCAGCTCCTCCAGTCCCCGGATCCCTCCGATAAAATCAATCCGGGCATCTGTCCTGGGGTCTCCGATCCCCAGGACCGGCGCCAGCAGATAATCCTGCAGGATCGATACATCCAGTCTCCCTACGGCGTCCTTTCCCTCAAACAATGCCTTCTTCGCCACCAGCCGGTACCACTTTCCTTCCAGATACATGCCAAAGGTCCCCTTTGCATCCGGTTTCACTGCTGCATCGCTTTCTTCCAGTGAAAAACACTGTGACACCTTGTCGAGAAACTCTGGTTTTGTGTATCCGTTCAGATCCTTTACGGTACGGTTATAATCCATGATCATCAGCTGGTCATGGGGAAACAGTACCGACAGGAAATAATTGAACTCCTCGGTACCATCATAGTCCGGATGTTCACTCCGGCGCTTCAATCCCACCTTCACGGCAGATGCCGCCCTGTGATGCCCGTCGGCAATATAAATCTGATGGATTCCGTCAAACGCCCTGCTGACCTTCCCTGCCTCTGCCGGATCGCTGATCTTCCATACCCTGTGTGTGATCCCGTCCACCGCAGTAAAATCATACAAAGGCTTTTCTTTCCGCGCCTTCTCCACCACTTCATTGATCGTTTCATGGGAGCGGTAGGCAAGAAAGATCGGACCTGTCTGGGCACTGCAGGTATCCACATGGGTAATGCGGTCAATCTCCTTATCCTCTCTTGTATTCTCATGTTTCTTAATAACATTATTTACATAATCATCCACTGACGCACAAGCCACAAGTCCTGTCTGGGCGCGCCCGTCCATCGTCAGCTCATAGACATAATAGGAGGACTGCTCATCTCTGATATATACACCGTCCGCCAAATCCTTCTGCAGCAGTTCTGCCGCCCTCTGATACACCTCCGGCGCATAGGTATCCACAGAGTCGGGAAAACTGGTCTCTGCCCGGTCAATCTTCAAAAAGGACAACGGCTCCCTCTCTACCTCTGCCTTTGCCTCCTGCCTGTTGTAAACATCATAGGGTAATGCTGCCACCCGGCACGCCACATCTTCCCTGGGGCGCACACAATGAAATGGTCTGATCGCTGCCATACAAGTACCTCCGTTCCTGATTTCCTCTCATAATTTGTAAATATATGTTTAGTATAACAGATTTGGAATTACTTAGCAATGATTTGGACATACTAGTACAACGTAAATTAAAACTGGAAAGGCAGGATCTGGTATGAAGCACAGATTAAAAAAGCAGGCAGAACAATTTATGAAATGCGGACTGACAGGCTGGGGGCTCGAATGTTTCTGGACCGGTCTTGGTTCCATCTGCTTTGAAAAGAACAAGAAAATGGAGTGCGCCACCTCCATCTGGATGTTTCCCATCTATGGCATGGCTTCGGTCATGTCCCCCCTCTGTCACAAACTGGAGGGAAAGAATATTATGCTGCGGGGATCGATCTATACCTTTTTTATCTTTTTGACAGAATTCAGTACCGGCAGCCTGTTGAAAAAGAAAGACTGCTGTCCCTGGGACTACAGCGATGCCAAAAGCAACTACAAGGGAATCGTCCGTTTTGATTATGCCCCTCTCTGGTTTCTTGTAGGTCTTTTATATGAAAAAATACTGACAAAGGAAAAGTAACCCTTTGTCAGTATGATTCTCTCTATTGTTTTTTATCACGACGTCGGATCCGGCGGATCAGTGATGACTTGTCCCACTGATCTGGGAAAAGCCCGAGATTTGTGCAAAGATCCAGGATAAGCAGAACAATGCCGGCAATCAGGACGGGGACTGCATATCTGGTCTTCAATGAGATCTCCCCGATCGTTAAAAAGCACAGGATAAAAATAAAAACAAAATAAGTAAGTACAACCATCACCAGATTTGGTATTTTTTTATTGAAAAACGCTGCCAGGGCAGTTTCCCGTTCCCGTGTGAACTGCACGACTGCATAAATGCAAAACAATATGCCGATCATGAGCAGGATCGTGACCGCCGCAATCTGCGTCCCCCTTCCCACCAGCTGAAACGCCTGCAGCTCGGACAGATAGTTCCACACACGGTACGCCGCAAACAGACATACAAGCCCCATCGTCCCCCAGACCAGTCCGCACAGCCGGCAGATGATCCGGGAAAAATGCTCCCACAAATAATTAAACAGATTCTTCAATCCTGACCCTCCTTTGATCCTTACAAATTCTTCCTGCAGACATCCCGAAGAATACATTTTTCACAATACGCCTTCCTCGCCGTACAGACTTCTCTCCCGTGGTGTACAAGACGGTGGCAGAAGTCACTGCCCTTTTCCCCGGGAATGATCTTCCACAATGCCATTTCTACTTTCTTCGGTTCCCGGATCCCGTCGACCAGACCCATTCGGTTCACCAGCCGGATACAGTGGGTATCGGTCACGATGGCAGGTTTGCCAAAGACATCTCCCATGATCAGGTTGGCACTCTTGCGTCCTACTCCGGGCAGACCGAGCAGGGCATCAAAATCATCCGGCACTCTGCCGTCATATTTGTCTACCAGCTCATTCATGCACTTGTGGATATCCCGTGCCTTGCTGTGCCCCAGACCGCAGGGCCTGACAATCTCCTCGATCTCTTCCACCGAAGCAGCCGCAAGGGCAGAAGGGGAGGGATATTTCCCATACAGATCCTTTACCACTATATTCACCCTGGCATCCGTACACTGCGCCGCCAGACGTACACTGACCAAAAGCTTCCACGCCTCGTCATAATCCAGTGTACAGTCCGCCAGAGGATATTCCTGTTCCAGCAGGGCGATAATCTCTCCGGCACGCTGTTTTTTCGTCATTTGTTCATTCCTCCCCTGTGATCATGATCTCCTTTACAAAGTAATCAATATATTCCCAGATTTCATCCCTGCCCTCCCTGTTGAGGGCTGAAAACGGAAGTACCGGCGTATCGGGTCCGGCACCCAGCACCTTTCGTATCCCCGCCAGCTTCCGGCTTATCTCATTCTTTGTCAGTTTGTCCGTCTTTGTCGCGATGATCAGCGGATTGAATCCCTTTCCATAGAGCATGCGGTACATCTCCACATCCTGTTTCGTCGGGTCATGACGGCTGTCCACAAGAAGAAATACTACACGCAGCGCCCGGGAAGTATCCAGATATTTCCCGATCATCTTCATCCATTTTTCTGCCAGTTCTCTTGATACTTTTGCGTAGCCGTATCCAGGCAGATCCACCATATAGCAGATCCCGTTGACGTTATAATAGTTAATGGTCTGTGTCTTCCCCGGCTGTGCCGATATCCTCGCCATCGACTTCCGGTTCCATAACGTATTCAGCAGTGAGGATTTCCCCACATTGGAACGCCCCCAGAACGCCATCTCAATTTTATCATGCTGCGGCAGTTTGCTGGTGACGCCGCACACCGTCTCCAGCTCCAATGATCTGATCACCACGTTTTATCCCTCCACCAGTGCTGTTTTCAGCACATCCTGAATCCTTTCAGCAAGTACAACAGACATTCCTTCCGTGATCTCTTCCTCCAGTTCCTCTATATCCGGCTTATTCTCTACTGGAACGACAACGGTCTCGATTCCCGCAATGCGTGCCGCCAGCAGTTTTTCTTTCAGCCCGCCGATTGGCAGTACACGTCCCCGCAGTGTGATCTCTCCAGTCATGGCAACCTTAGCGGCCGCCTTCTTTCCGGTCACAGCAGAATAAATCGCCGTCGCCATCGTCACCCCGGCAGACGGACCGTCCTTTGGCACCGCCCCTTCCGGCACATGGAGATGAAAATCATGTTCTTTAAAAAACTTTTCTTTCTTAGGAAGAAGAGAGCGCACCAGACTCAGGGCGATCTGCGCCGATTCTTTCATCACATCCCCCAGCTGTCCGGTCATCGTCAGTTTGCCCTCGCCCGGCATCGTATTGACCTCAATCTCCAGTGTATCACCGCCGACCTGTGTCCAGGCAAGACCTCTCACAATGCCGACATCATCTCTCTTATTCGCCTCATTAATGCGAAATTTCTTTTTCCCCAGAAAATCTTCTACATTCCGGGAGTTGACACGGATCACATTCTCTTCTCCCCGTAAGATCCGTCTGGCGCTTTTCCGGCAGATCTTCCCGATCTGACGCTCCAGTTCACGAACCCCGGCTTCCTTCGTATAGTATGAGATAACCGCGCGCAGACCGGCATCTGCGATCGCCAGCTGTTTTTTCTTCAGACCATTCTTTTCCAGCTGTTTCGGAATCAGATAGTCCTTTCCGATGTGAAACCGTTCATTTTCCGTATACCCGGCAATGGAGATCAGCTCCATACGGTCCAGAAGAGGTCTTGGGATCGTATCCGTCGAGTTCGCCGTACAGATAAACAATGCTTCAGACAGATCCACCGACAGTTCGATATAATGATCGACAAAATTCCTGTTCTGCTCCGGGTCAAGCACCTCCAGAAGCGCCGACGACGTGTCCCCCCGGTAATCACTGCTCACCTTGTCAATCTCATCCAGAAGGATCAGCGGATTCTTCACCTTTGCCTTTTTCAATCCATCAATAAAACGCCCCGGCATAGCGCCGACGTAAGTTCTCCTGTGTCCCCGGATCTCTGCCTCGTCACGGACGCCGCCGAGACAGATGCGGATATATTTCTTATCCAGCGCCCTCGCCACCGATTTTGCAATGGAGGTCTTACCGGTCCCCGGAGGTCCCACCAGACAGATAATGGGAGATTCTCCTTTATCTGTAAGAGAGCGCACTGCCAGAAACTCCAGGATCCGTTCTTTCACTTTGGCAAGACCATAATGATCTTCATCCAGGATCTTCTCTGCATTTACGATATCGTTATTATCTTCCGACATAACATCCCAGGGCAGGGCAAGTACATTCTCGATATAATCTCTTGCCACTACATGTTCGGATGAATTGACAGGAATATTCTGCAGACGACGGATCTCTTCCCCAATGGTCTCTCGCACTTCATCGCTGCACTGCAGTTCTTCCAGCTGGGAACTGTATTTTTCCGCATAATCCTCGGGACCGCCTTCATCCCCCAGTTCGTTGCGGATCACTTTCATTTGCTCCCGCAGGAAATATTCTTTCTGGTTCTTGTCTACTTCTTCCTTTACCTTGTTGCGGTACGCCTCGCGGATCCGGGATATATTTACTTCTTCCATCAGCACGGACGACACAAGCTCATAACGGCGTTCCAGGTCAAGGCATTCCAGTATTTCCTGCCGTTTCTCGTATCCCATGCTGATGTGCATCGCGATCAGATCGGTGAGCTGGCCCAGATTTTCAGTCTTGCGGATCTTGTCCATGGCACTGCGTCCTGCCCGCGGATTTTCATTGAGATAGATATTATATATTTCTTTCAGATTACGGCACATAGCCGCTTTCTCACTCTCGCCAATATAATCCTCTGCCTCATCCCAATGATATGGTACGACGTCTCCCATCAAAAAGGGCTTTGTCTGATTCAGGCTCAGCAGATTACCGCGATCCCGGGTAGAGATCATAACACGTACAATATGGTCCTTCAATTTCACTTCCTGACGGACCTTCGCGATCACACCGATCTCGTGCAGATCATAAAAGGACGGCATCTCAACCGATTCATCCCGCTGGACAGTAAGAAAAACTGTCCCATCTGCCGCCATGGCTTCTTCGATCGCTCTCTTTGTAATCTCTCTGTTTATATCCAAATGAACCAGCATACCCGGTAACACCGTCATACCACGCAGAGCAAGAATAGGCATTGTTTTCATTTGCTGTTCACTCATGTTATCCTCCCTTTTGGTCTGATTCCTTATGCGCTTTCTTCCGAGGAATCCTGATCTTTGCTTTCTATCTGTTTTATCCTTGAATCCTCCAGAAATACAACTCCCGCCGGACCTTTTAGTTCCGGAGCCGCGCTGCCGTCTATGACACCCTTTGTAATAACACATTCTGTTACATCATCCCGCGAGGGCAGCTCAAACATATAATCCATCATACTGCTCTCCAGTATCGCCCTCAATCCACGTGCGCCAGTCTTCCTCTCTGTGGAAAGACGCGCCACTGCTCCAAGCGCCTCCTCCTCAAAGGACAGTGTAACACCATCCAGTTCCAGCAGCTTCTGATACTGTTTTGTGATAGCGTTTTTCGGACGCACCAGAATCTCCTTCAATGCCGCCTCATCCAGCAGATCCAGTGACACGGTCACCGGCACACGGCCGATAAATTCGGGGATCAGACCGAACTTCACAAAATCCTGGGGCAGTGCCTGCTTAAACAACTCGCCCACATTCTGTTCTGTAGGATCGGCGATATCGGCATTAAAACCAATGGATTTTTTGTCGATACGGGAACTGATGATCTTATCCAGACCATCAA
This sequence comes from uncultured Eubacterium sp., assembly GCA_910584875.1. Classification (GTDB taxonomy): domain Bacteria; phylum Bacillota; class Clostridia; order Lachnospirales; family Lachnospiraceae; genus Eubacterium_F. The sequence goes on along the minus strand of CAJUDA010000003.1, from coordinate 67,226 downwards.
AAGCTCCTCCACAGATAAAGAGGATATTGGTCGTATCGATATGGAAAAATTCCTGCTGCGGATGCTTTCTGCCACCCTGGGGCGGCACGCTTGCCTCTGTTCCTTCCAGGATTTTCAACAGCGCCTGCTGTACTCCCTCTCCCGATACATCACGGGTAATGGATACATTTTCTGCTTTTTTTGTGATCTTATCAATCTCATCCAGATAAATAATGCCGTGTTCGGCACGGGTAATATCATAGTCAGCTGCCTGAATGATCTTCAGCAGTATATTTTCCACATCCTCACCGACATAACCGGCCTCGGTCAGAGTAGTGGCATCGGCAATAGCAAAAGGTACATTCAGGATCTTCGCCAGTGTCTGGGCAAGATAGGTCTTGCCAGAACCGGTCGGTCCCACCATCAGAATATTACTTTTCTGCAGCTCCACACTCATGTCCCTGCCTGCCTGTATTCTCTTATAATGGTTATATACTGCCACAGAAAGAGCCCGCTTGGCATCCTCCTGTCCCACTACATATTCATCCAGAAACTCTTTGATCTCGCGTGGCTTGAGAAGATTGATCTCCTCTCCCTCTTTGTCATCATAATTTTCCTGATATTCTTCTTCGAGGATCTCATCACACAGATCCACGCATTCATCGCATATATAAACGCCATTCGGTCCTGCGATCAGCTTACGGACCTGCTGCTCTGTTCTTCCACAGAAAGAACAGCACAGCCTTGGCATATTTTCATTATTTTTTCCTGCCATGTCAGCCTCCAATCATAAATACGGCAAAATGGTACCAGTACATTCCGGCACCATTCTCCCTTATCACAAGACAACTCCGTTACTCTTCTGTCTTCTCTTCACTTGTATCATTGCGGTTTACGACGATCTCATCCACCAGACCATATTCCTTTGCCTCTTCCGCGCTCATAAAATTGTCGCGCTCCGTATCCTGTGCGATGGTCTCTACCGTCTGTCCCGTATTCGCTGCCAGAATCTCATTCAGTTTTTTCTTGGTCTTCAAGATGTTTTCCGCCACAATCTGGATCTCCGTTGCCTGTCCCTTGGCGCCGCCGGACGGCTGATGGATCATTACCTCGGCATTGGGCAGGGCAAAACGCTTGCCTTTGGCACCACTGGAGAGAAGGAAAGCACCCATGCTTGCCGCCAGACCAATACAGATCGTAGATACATCACATTTCACATAATTCATTGTATCGTAGATCGCCATGCCTGCTGTTACAGAACCGCCCGGACTATTAATATATAACTGGATGTCCTTCTTTGGATCTTCCGATTCCAGAAACAAAAGCTGTGCTACAACCAGACTCGCTGTCTGGTCATTCACCTCATCAGACAGAAAAATGATGCGTTCCTTTAATAATCTTGAATAAATGTCATAAGAGCGTTCCCCGCCACGACTGGTCTGCTCTACGACGTAAGGTACTAATGCCATTGTCATGCCTCCCAATATCATATAATAATTATTCTTCCTTATCCTCTGCCTCTTCTGATGCTGCATCCGTCTCGACTGCTTTTTTCGCCAGGAATTCAACTGCCTTCTGCACAGCCATATCTTCTGCTACCTGTTCTCTCTCTTCATCACCCATGGCTTCTTTGAGTTTATCCACTTCCATCTGGTACATGGACGCAATGTTTTCGATCTCCTGTTCAATATCCTCTTCTGATGCCTTGATATTCTCTGCTTTGACCACTGCCTCCAGAGTAAGTCTCGTCTTAATGCGTTTCTCTGCTTCCGGTCTCATCTGTCCCATCAGGGCATCCGGTGTCATGCCAGTCATCTGCATATACTGCTCAAAACTGAGCCCCTGCTGCTGGATCCGTCCGGCAAATTCCTGGATCATCTGACGCACATGCTCGTCTACCATTGGATCAGGAAGCTCCACGGTGACATTTTCCACTACCTTTTCAACGACTTCCGTCTCTTTTTCTCTCTTTACTTCTTCTTTTCTTTTCTCCGTAAGTGTCTTTTTAATACTTGCCTTATACTCTTTCAGTGTCTCAAACTCTGACACATCACTGGCAAACTCATCGTCCAGCTTCGGCAGTTCTTTTTCCTTGATTTCCTTGATCACGACTTTAAACATCGCCGGTTTCCCTTTCAGGGATTCCTCATGATAATCATCCGGGAACGTTACATTGACTTCTGCTTCCTCTCCCTTCTTCTTACCGATCAGCTGATCCTCAAACGTATCAATAAAGGAATGGCTGCCGATCACCAGAGAATAATCCTCGCCTTTTCCGCCCTGGAATGATTCACCATCCACAAAGCCCTCAAAGTCGATCACTGCTGTATCATCTTTTTTGATGCCACGGTCCTCGATGGATATCATACGGCTGTTCTGCTCACGGACGCGTTCAAGCTCTGCATTCACATCAGCCGCCATGATCTTCACTTCTCTTTTTGCCACCTCGATCCCTTTGTATTCACCCAGGGTAACTTCCGGCTTTACCGCTACGATCGCTGTAAAGACAAATTCTTTTCCCTTTTCGATATCGACCACATCGATCTCTGGTCTGGATACAATGTCAAGTCCGCACTCCTTCGCTGCCTCCTCATAGGCATCCGGGATCGCAAAATTGGCAGCATCTTCATAAAAAACTTCCGGACCATACATCTTCTCGATCATCTTTCGTGGTGCCTTACCGCGGCGGAAGCCCTGAATACTGATACTCTTCTTATTTTTATTATAAGATCTGACCATAGCCGTCTCAAAATCTTCAGCACTTACGGTAATCGTTATTTTTGCCATACTCTTTTCCAAATTTTCTACTGTGTAACTCATGTTATCCTCCTTATTCTATAACGTGTCCTTTATCCTTCAGCACCTGAACGATATGATCCACATTTTTCCTACATAATTCATCACTTTCTGCTTCGACCATGACACGGACCAGCGGTTCCGTACCACTCTCCCGCAACAGCAGTCGTCCGGCGTTACCAAGAGCCGTGACAACCTCATCTTCTGCCCTCTTCACATCCGGATCCTCTCTTGCCGCCAGCTTATCTTTTACCTTTACATTCACAAGCAGCTGCGGATAGATCACAAGCTCCTTTGTCAGCATTGACAGCGGCTTGCCATAACTCAGATACGCCTCCATGATCATCAGAGACGTCAGGATCCCGTCTCCTGTCACGGCATGTTCCCTGAAAATAATATGCCCCGACTGTTCACCGCCGATGGAGTAGTCATTCTGCATCATATTCTCACAGACATATTTATCTCCCACAGCAGTCTGCTCATAACGGATCCCCAGCTTATCAAATGCTTTATACAGGCCCATATTTGACATAACCGTCGTTACGACCGTATCTTTATGAAGCCTGCCCTGTTCCTTCAGATATCTGCCGCACAAATACAGAATATGGTCGCCATCCACGATCCTGCCATCATCATCCACTGCCAGACACCGGTCGGCATCACCATCATAGGCAAATCCCACATCCGCCCCGGTATCATACATCAGGCTCTGCAGCGTCTCAATGTGGGTCGACCCGCAGTCCCGGTTGATATTGGTGCCATTTGGCTGATCATTACGGACGATCACCTGGGCCCCCAGATCCTCAAATATCGCTCTGGCGATCATCGACGCCGAGCCATTGGCGAGATCCAGTGCTATGGTGATACCATCAAACCGTTTTTTTACAAGACTCTTCAAATATTCAATATACTTATCTCTGCCCTTTGTATAATCAAAGCAGCGTCCAATCTTCTCTCTCCTCGCCAGTGGAAGTTCTTCTGTCTCTCCATCAATATACTGTTCAATCTGGTTCTCGATCTCCGGTTCAAGCTTATATCCTTCTCCGTTGATCACCTTAATCCCATTATCGAAATATGGATTATGGCTGGCACTGATCATAATGCCGCAGTCAAATCCTTCTTCCCTGATCAAATAAGACACACTGGGCGTCGTCGTCACATGTAATTCATACACATCTGCTCCACTCGCCGTCAGACCAGAGGCAAGTGCTGTCTCAAACATATAACCGGACAGCCGGGTATCCTTACCGATCACAACCCGGACATCATGATCTTCTCTCTGATAATACTGTCCCAAAAAACGCCCCACTTTGTATGCATGTTCCACCGTCAGGGCTGCGTTCGCCTCGCCGCGGAATCCATCCGTTCCAAAGTATTTCATTCTCATTCTCCTATCCGCCGGCAGAGCCGGCAAACTATCCCGTCTGGGCAGAGTACGCCCAAAACTCCATATGTACTACATTATACACAAGAGAAGGGAAAAAGGCAACAATAATTTTTCAAACAATCTTTCTGTCTGGGAATCTAAATCCTGACAGCAAAAAAAGTCCGGCTGTCACACGCGGACTTTTTTTGGTAAATTTTCTTACATTATTTTAATTTCAAAGTAAACCGGCCACTGGATTTTGACTTGGTATTCAGTTTGATCCGGAAATAGTACGTTCCTTTTTTCAGCTTGGATACCGATTTGACCGGACCATTTGTGCTGCTACGGCGAATCGCAACTCTCTTGCTTCCTTTAATGAGATCATATGTGAAATCACCATGTCCTGTCGCAGTAAATGACATATTGAGTTTCTTTTTCTTTGTCATCTTGATTTTGAAATAGTGTGTCTTCTTATCGCCAGCAAGGATCACAATACTTTTTGACTTGCCTTTTTTCAGAGTGATCGCCTTTTTCTTTGATGTATTCTTTGAGGCAGATGCACCGGAAATACTATAGGATAAAACTCTGTCATCATCTCCAATACCAGCCTTCAGACGGAAGTAGTAAGTAGATCCCTTCTTTACAGCAAAACTGGATGTCGCATTGGTTTTGCTTCCTAACCACTGCCAAATGGATGGAGAGAGCGGATTTTTCTTAGCATTTAAAAGTGTTACATCCCAGCTTGCACCAGTGCGCTCAAACAGAGTCAGAAGCCCTGTTTTATCTGCCTTGAATTTGACGTCAAAGGTCGCCGTTCCCAGAAGAGGAACCGTTGTCACGTTATCCCGTGATGCTGAAAATACACCTGTAGACACATACTTTAATGTAACGATATTATCATAAATCCCCTCTGTCCTGATATAATAGGTTCCCTTCTTCACCGGATAATAGTGAATCTTGTTGGCAGGTATCGACTTGCTGACGATCACACCTTTTGCAGAATTGCACAGTGCAACAGGTACGCTGCTGCCTTTTGCATTCTGCTGTGCCACTCCGATATAGCCGTTATATGTAATATTCACTCTCGCATATGTCTGTCTCGGATTAAAAGTATATTTCGGCGGCACGGCAGACCATGCATTGTAAGCCAGGGTTCGGTCAGCACTAGATACCAGATACGGGGAAATATTTACTGTACCTGCTTCATTTGTTGTATAATCATACCGATAAGCAATATGCAGATAATATGTTCCTGCTGTACTTACCGGAATATCTCCTACGACCACTTCATTGGGATCTGCAGTAAATGAACAATCAGAACTGCTTCCTGCCGGATATTTTCCGTCAGCATCCCTGTAGAGACCGATCTTAATATCTGATACTACTTTAGATTCGTTAATACGGACAAACAGAGCCCCCGGTTTTGTGGCCTTGACGGGAACAACGGTGCTTCCATGTGCCGGTACAGGATAGCTGATTTTTTTTGCCATTACATTTTCACTTCCTGTCACTACCTCAAGAGGAGTGATCGCCGGCTGTACAGATGCCTTTGCCGAATCCATATGTAAAAACAAACCGCAGGACAGTGCAAAGACCATGAATAATACACTACCAATTTTTTTCATTTCCATACTCCTTTTTTGATTTTTTATAATATTTTATAAAACAAGTAACAATTATATAATAAACTTTTCTGCGCTGACTGTCAATAAATATGTTTGCCCACTTTTTGACAAATAATATACTAGTACAACGAAAATTAAGTTTTGGATAGTTTGACGCAGAATGTTTTTTTGAGAGTGCGACTTCACAAACGCAGGCGTAGCGGTGGCTACGTCAAGGCTTGGGGAGTCGTGCTATCGGAAAAACAGGCAAGTCAAACTGCCAATTACTTAATATTCGTTGTACTAGCTCAGCGGCGCTTCCATTTCCCTATCTGCCCATTCCTGTATGACGGCACGGACCGCCGCCAGGGAATATCCCTTGCGGATAAGATAAGCCATGATCTTATTCTTTGCCGGAATGTCCATATCAGAAAGGCGCTGTCCCTTCAGCCGTTTTGTCAGCTGACGGCGGAGCGCCTCATACTCTGCTTCCTCTTCATATTCCTGAAATGCCTCCGCTATTATCTCCGGCGGCACACCCCGTTCCATCAGTTTGCAGCGCAGCTCTTTTCTGCTGCGCTCTGTCTGATGAAACGAAATATAATTCTGTGCATAACGAAGATCATTTACATATCCAAAATGTGTGACATACCGGATGGCGTATTCGGATGCATTTTCCGAAAAACCAGCGCGGTACAGACGGTCTCTTATGTTTTTCTCCGTCCGGTCCTGCTGCATCAAAAGATCCATCGCTTTTTTCGCAGCCCTCCTGCATTCTTCGCCTGCCGGTGATATCTGCAGTTCTCTCTCTTCTTTCATATTTTATTCACTCTTCCCTGTCTTTTTGGAAGATGACTTTTTTTCTGCCTGTTCCAGCGCGGCACCATCACTTTCTTCTGACCCGGAATCCGTTTCCGGCATCAGTCTGGCACGAACTGCCTGATCCACTTCATCAAAGACGGCCGGATGCTCAGCAAGATAGGTTTTGGCATTTTCCCTTCCCTGACCGATCCGCTCTCCATTGTAAGAATACCATGCGCCGCTCTTCAGGATAATATCATTTTTTGCCGCCAGGTCCAGCACATCCCCCTCGCGGGAAATTCCTTTACCGAACATAATATCAAACTCTGCCTCCTGGAACGGCGGTGCTACTTTATTTTTTACCACCTTGACCCTGACATGGTTTCCTACCTTTTCTCCTGCCTGGGACAACGTCTCTACACGCCTGACATCCAGACGGACAGAGGCGTAGAATTTCAGGGCGCGTCCTCCTGTCGTCGTCTCCGGATTGCCAAACATAACCCCGATCTTCTCACGGAGCTGATTGATAAAGATCACCGTACAGTTTGATTTATTGATCACGGCTGTCAGCTTGCGGAGTGCCTGGCTCATCAGACGCGCCTGCAGACCTACATGGGAATCTCCCATGTCGCCGTCGATCTCTGCTTTTGGTACCAAAGCAGCCACTGAGTCCACGATCACGATGTCCACAGCACCCGAACGCACCATGGTCTCTGTGATCTCCATTGCCTGCTCACCGCTGTCTGGCTGGGAAATATATAACTCATCGATATTGACGCCGATATTTTTTGCATATACGGGATCCAGGGCATGCTCTGCATCAATAAATCCGGCAATACCTCCCCTTTTCTGTACCTCAGCGACCATATGTAATGCCACCGTAGTTTTACCACTGGACTCCGGTCCATATACCTCAATAATACGTCCTTTGGGTATACCGCCAACTCCCAGGGCAATATCCAGGCTCAGGGATCCGGTAGGTACAGCCTCTACTTTCATATGTGCCGTATCCCCCAGTTTCATAATAGAGCCCTGCCCATACGCTTTCTCAATCTGGGCGATCGCCGATTCCAATGCCTTTAATTTATTCTGATCCTTTTCCATACTGTTATCCTCCTGATTTTACGAACGAATGTTCTGTATGCGTTTATACTATACTAATTTTCTGCTGCTGTCAACTACTTTCTCTCATTATAATCAAATTAAATCCGCCTGTCCATTCCTGTTCAGACGGATTTTAGGTCGTACTACGCCCGCCAGACGGCCGGCCCAGACTGGCGCTGTTGAGCTAACTTCTGTATGCAAGACGGTATGTGGTTCTCACCTGGTAGCTGTCCGAAACGGTAATGACTTTTCCATTCCACGGATCCAGCGCGATAAAATTTGATGCCTTCAGGGCAGACATTTTCACCACATTTTTATACCCGGTCACCGTTACCCAGTGCTGACTCCCTGTTTTCCCCGTAACATGAAGAATACATGGCTTCCCTGCCGCCAGCTGGCCGTATGCCGCCTGCAGCACTTCCTGTTCCGAAGCATACGCATGCGTGGTATAACCACCCTTACTCCATACGCAGTCCACATTTGTACTGCTTGTCCAGTATATATGGGGACTCACTGCCCTGCCTGTCAGTATGGCATTGCAGTACGCCAGTGCATAGGAAGCACATGCTTTCTTTTCTTTTTCATCTCCCGTGGACTGATAACCGACGCCAGCCACCGCTGCATTATTATAGATCAGCGTCTTTGTCATCGCGCCGCCCGGGACATAGACGACAAATTCACGGTCCAGCACCGTGCCCACGTTACCACCGCTGTCACTGGCAAGGATCTGATAACGGTAAGTCCCTGCCGCCAGCTTTCCAAAGGTAAGTGCCGCATCGACTCCCGTGAGGTCATAACGGTTTGTCCCGGGCTTCACGGTCGTCTGGACGCATGCCGTTCCCCTGCTGTCCAATACTCTTGCTGTCAGTTTCTTTATCGTGTAATAGGATGTGACTACTCCTTTGATGGAAAAAGCCCTGCCATAATTCAGGGATACCGGATAAGTTTCTCCTGTAACAGTAAACCGGGGCGCCGGTCTGGCAATCGATGTAAATGTAAACTTCCATTGCTTTTTATTATCCCGAATACCGCTTTTTAATGAATCTCCCTCCACATACAAATATTCTTTTACCATCTCGTTTTTTATGTAATAATATCTGCTGCCGGCAGGATAACACCGGTAAATCTGTCCACTGTCAGCATCCGAATATTTCCGCTGTGTAAACAGGGTACCTTTTTTTACAGAGGATTTAGCCGTCAGATACAGTCCGCTGTTTTCATTTTTAAGCCGGAATCTGCTCCCTCCGGCCGATTCCAGATGCCATACTTCCGCCGCCGTACTTCCTTTGGGCTGCAAAACAGCAGATGACCCTTTTTTCAGAGGTGGATTTTTTACCCCCAGAGTACGGGAGCGATCGCCCTTTACTCCCAGACTATAGTAATTGTTTTTTTGCTTTTGCGCTTTATTCACCGTGATAGAGTATGTTTTCTTTTTCAGCTTCAGCGTAAATACTCTGGATTTCCCGTTTTTCTTTATGACCCGGAAGGAATAGCTTCCTTTTTTTCTGATCTTTAGCTTTGACGCTGACAGAGAGATCCTCTTTGCCTTCCTCCAATACCATCCGGCGGCCGTACGGATCTTTCCCGGCTGGTACTGGATCCTGCCTGTGGCGGCAGAGGCGACAGCTGATTCCAGCTGTTCTAATGTTTCTTTTGTTTTTTTCTTTGCAAAACAGGGCTCTGCCTGCATCGCGATCAATCCCGATGCCAGACATAACCCTGCTGCAATTACCCATTTATCCAAAAATCTTCTCAAGGAACACCACGTATCCTTTCTTTGTCTCATAGATATCCGCTTTGCTCGTAATCTCCCAGGGTGCATGCATATTCAGTACTGCCACGCCACAGTCGATCACATCCATCCCGTATAGCGCCATAATATAAGCGATCGTACCGCCTCCTCCGATATCTACCTTGCCCAGTTCTGCCGTCTGGTACGCCACCCTGGCATTTTCAAGGATACCCCGGATTTGTGCCATAAATTCGGCATTGGCATCATTGCTGCCCGATTTTCCCCGGGAACCGGTAAATTTATTGAATACCATTCCCCGGCCAAAATAAGCGGCATTTTTCTTTTCATAAGCAGCGGCATACGTGGGATCGTAGGCAGCACTTACATCAGAGGAAAGCATACGTGAATTCCTCAGACAGCGGCGCAGCGCAAGCCCGGAATACTGTCCCAGACAGTCCATAACCTCTGCCACCATGTTCTCAAAGAAATCAGACTGCATTCCTGTCGCCCCAACACTTCCGATCTCCTCTTTATCCACCAGCAGGCAGCAGGTTGTATATTCGGTATCTTCCACTTCCAGCATGGCTGCCAGTGATGTATAGGCACAGACCCTGTCATCCTGGCCATATGCCATGATCATACTTGTATCAATACCGGATTCCCTGGCTTTTCCTGCCGGAACTACCTCCAGCTCCGCTGAGAGAAAATCTTCTTCTTCTATCTCGTATTTATCCTTCAGGATCTGAAGCACATTGGCCATAACAGCATCCTTCTCTGTCCCTTTCAGCGGCTGGCTTCCAAACAGAATATCGAGTGCTTCTCCCTCTATTACCTTATCTGCCTTCTTTTCCATGCGTTCATGGGCAAGATGGATCAGAAGGTCTGTCACGCAAAATACAGGATCCTCTTCCTCCTCACCGATGCTGACATCTAAGGTTTCCCCATCTTTTTTTACAAATACGCCATGGATCGCCAGCGGCAGGGTCACCCACTGATACTTTTTGATACCTCCATAATAATGGGTATCCAGATACGCAAGCTCCGTATCCTCATAGAGCGGATTCTGTTTGACATCCATACGGGGTGAATCAATATGGGCGCCAAGGATTGCCATTCCCTTTTCCATTGGCTGCCGCCCGATCTGAAAAAGTACGACTGATTTTTTCATATTAACGGCGTACACTTTGTCCCCTGGCTTCAGGAAACCACCTGCTTCCAGGACATCTTTAAGATCCCGGTACCCTTCCTTTTCCGCCATCGTAACAGCCTGTCTGACACACTCCCTCTCTGTTTTGCCCTGGTCCAGAAACATCCGGTATTCCCTGCACAGTTTATCAATTTCCTTTAGTTCTTTTTTTGTATAATCCTTCCAAGCATTTTTTCGTTCCATGTTTTCCTCCATCCTGACTGGCGATGCAAAGCCAGCTTTTATTCGTCAAATTCTACCACGACATAATATCCTTTTTCGTTATGCTTGATCTCCCTGACAACACCATGATCCGACCTCAGCCTCTCGCGGAACCCATAATTTCCTGACATCGCAACCGCCGGATTTATTGTATAATAATAGGCGCTGGGAAGAATTCCCTCAGTGACAGTAACTTCATCACCTTCATGGACCAGATTCTCCCTCTCCATCTTAAATTCCATCTGCCGCACAGCTGCTCCCCCTCTCCTTCTGACACTGGACAATTTCCTGCTGATTTGCGGTAGTATAGCGGTATAACACCGTTTTTGTCCGACATATTGCCACAAATCAACAGGTGTCTGCCTCTAGTCATACCGGACCGCCAGCAGGGTAAGTCCCTGTGCCGGAGCTGTTTCCCCTGCCAGGGAGCGCTCTTTTTGCTGCAGGATATCCCGGATGCTCTCTGGTTCCCTTTTGCCCGCTCCGATCTCCACCAGCGTTCCTGTCAGGATCCGGACCATATTGTAGAGAAACCCGTTTCCCTCAAACCGCAGATAAACACTGTCCTCCGTCTCCCGGATCTCTATGGCATCCAGCCTCCGTACTGTAGACTTCTTTTTGGATGCTTTTGTACAAAAACCCCGGAAATCATGCTCACCTGTCAGATACTCTGCCGCCCTCCTCATCCGTCCGGTATCCAGTGGCTGCATCATCTGCCAGCTGTATTTGCGGGCGAACACATCATAGCAGCCCTCTTTCAGAAGATGATATTCATACACCTTTGCCAGGGCATTCAGACGGCTGTGAAACCGCTCTCCTGCCTGTGATACTTCCAGTATCCGTATATCTTCCGGTAAATATTCATTTAACTTTTGTCTCATTTCAGCCGGTTCCCATCCGCATGCCAGATGTACATTGGCAACCTGGCATCGGGCATGGACTCCGGCATCCGTCCTTCCGGCACCGTCCAGCTGTACCGGAACATCCAGCAGGCGCGAGAGGACATTCTCAATCTTTCCCTGTATCGTATCATCTCTGCCGGCAAGTCTCTGCCAGCCGCGGTAACGTGTACCATCATATTGTATTTTCAAGCGGTAATTTTTCAAAATCTGTCTCCCCGGTGACTCTCATACCTGTCCCGCATACGCAGTTCGGACAGAATAAACTCATAGCCATCCACCCCATCCTCAATGGACAGGTCAAGGCTTACAGCAATATTATTGATCATAAAAGAATCCATGTCATCCTTCATTTTTTCCAGCATCTTGATTTTTTCCCTATAACTGCCTGCATCGAAAAAAGCAAGCAGTTTCCTGATCCGGGGATCCTTTTCCTCTTCGTCCTCCTCTTCCCGATGGATCTCACCTTTGGAAATCAGAGGTCTTTTATCCGGCAGGTCATCTCTTTTGCCGATCTGCTTATGACCAGTCAATGGCAGTTCATCAAAATGTTTTACATATTCGGAAAAAAATTGTGTTTTTTCCATAACAAAGTGATCATACGGCGCCGTCAGCTCCTGATAACAGATCACTTCCTGAAACGTCGGTTTTGTCTGTGCGCGTGCAATGATTTGTACAGGCTCGCCTGTTCTTTTGTGAAAAAAAATTCCAGCTTTCATTACAAACACTTCCTTTTTTGTATTATTCACAATTTTTCTCTTTGATCAGCCTCACAAGTCTGTGACGAAACGCTTTTTCATATACATTTCCCTGATCAAAGGCATATTTATTAAAATCAAAACGACTGTCAGCGATCATATCCCTGGTATAAAATTTGTCTTCCCCGCCGCTAAAGGTAACCCATACCGCCCCTGTCAGTTCGTCCGTCGTATAATCTGACATTTCAACAAGTATGGGGATCGCTTTCTTATCCAGGATAAACACATGGGCATATGTTCCAATGGTCTCCGTCAGCCGGTTGATATTAATCTGCCGTTCCGGATCTTCCTCCTCCACTGCCAGGATCACGGGAAGATTCCTGCTGTGGTCACTGATAAAAGCACTGATCTGCTCCAGTTCTTTTATTGACTTCACTTTACCTGGTTTCAATGACATAGGGATTACATCTTCATAACCGATCCTGCGGAAAATCTCATCCACAAAACGCGGCTTGGAAAAACTGTCGCGTACAAGGCGGTATGGCGTATGGCAGTAATCACAATCCACCTTCATACGGATCCGCTCACTGAGTTCCAGGCTGACATTCGTCCGCCAGACAACTCCCTTGCGCGTTACATCCACATAATCAAGTGACAATTTATAAAATCCAAGAGAAAGATTCCCCAGTATCCTGATATTAAATCCCGGTACATGAAATTCATAATCTACAGGTGTAGTTGGTATGTCATCCGTAATATTGCGAAATCGTCCCTGTGCCCACGCTCCGATCATCTGCACAGCAGACATAAATTCCTGCTGCATGCTTTTTACCGGGTTATGGCTGAGGATCACATTCAGCCGGAAGGAAGGGGTGACATCCAGCGGTCTCAGATCCAGTCTTTCCGGTTTTAGTGAACGATCCTTTTTAAAAACCTCATGGCATAACTTTTCCAGCCTTCTCTGTATCTTTGCATCATAGACAGCTACAGATTCATTGGCAGCTTTTACCACCAGGTCATACGTGATCGTCTCATGCCTCTCCTGCATCAGCGCAAAGATCACCTTTGCCCGGTCACAGCGGTACAGACAATAAGCTACTCCCAGATTTTCATCCAGAAAATTTATGAACTCTGGTGAAAGGGGCTGTGTATCAAACCGGAGACGGAACTTCCCCTTCATCATCATCTCCCAGTTTCCCTCTTCATAGTGGTAATAAGACAGTTTATCGAACACGCTCAGGGTAGACCAGTCACAGAGTTCCAGATTTGCCAGCACACAATTTAATGTCCGGGACAGATCTTCATTATTGCGCCAGAACTCATCCCCGTGGGGAGACTTATATCTCATATCGTGTTCAATCTCATGCCAGCCCTCAAAAGAAACGGTGCGCAGCTGCACTTCAAAGGTCCTGTCGATGGGAAATTCACTAAAATTTCCACTATAAATCCGCTGGTATTCTTCCGGAATGCGGAATACACCATTGAGCTTGGATGCCTTAAACTCTTCATTGGTGCTTTCTGTCTTCGACCACTCCCCCACGCGGCGGAATGTTTTTTCCATAATCGTCCGTATAATATCCATATCATCCTGATAATATACGACGACACGCAGCCCGATCAGATCCTGAAGTTTTTTTTCATCGTCGCTGAAACCATACCCCTCTTTATTCAGCTTCTGTGCGATGGATGCCGGTGTTTTAGCGCGGCTAAAAATACGGAAATACATTCCCGTACGGTTCAGTATCCCGGCGATATCTTCTTCCAGGCGCTCTCCGATCCCCTCAAGCTGTGTAATATAAATTTTCTCCTGTATATCCTCTTCCCTATATTTCATCGCTGCCCTCTCCAACAATTATCGTATTAAAAAATCTCATTAAAATCGTAATCATTATTCCAGTCATCCAGATCATTATCGGAATAATCATCCCCTCTGTCCAGATCAAAAAACCTTTCATTGCCGTCCCTGATCTGATCCTTCCACTGATCCATTTTTGTTGATGCTTTTCTGCGTGCAGAACCAAATGCGATCAGAAGAATAAGCAGGGTGATCACCCCAATGGCAGAGACCACACCTACAAGTATGGCAGTTACCGTCTTTTTGGATGATGACGGCTGGACCTGCCGGTCAAAAGAAGCATAATCCGTTTCCTGCTGCGGTGCTGCCGGTTCCTGTTCTGCCGACGTCCCCCTGTCATTCGTATATCCTATGATAACCCCGCAATTCGGGCAAAAACGATCTGTCTCTCCTACCTCTTTTCCACAATTCTGGCAAAACATGTGAATCCCCCTTTTCTCGCTGCTGTTTACAGTTTAATAAATTTATTATATCATTTCCTTGTAAAAAAGTCTATAGAGTGCTATTCTTTCTTTTAAACAGTCATTGCAGGAGGGTACCATGGAAGTAAGGATTGAAGATTATGCCTATGCGGAAAACCGGGAAATAACAGAAGTACAAATTCCGGAAGGGACAAAACAGATTGGAAAGCATGCTTTCTACAACTGTCGTTCTCTCCATACAGTCCTCCTGCCCCATGGGGGGATTGAAATCGAAGACGGTGCCTTTAAAAACTGCCGCAGCCTCTCACACATCATTCTCCACCATGGAGAGGGGGACTGCACCTGTCTGAAAGATATCCTCTATGATATGTATCAGGAAGTGACCGTATCCATTTTTTATGACCGGGGAGAGCAGGCACTTCTTCTGTTTCCCCGCTATGAATATGAATACATCGCCAATGAACCGGCAAGGGTCTTCCAGGAGGTCGGTTATGGCGCCGGATATCTTTACCAGCAGTGCTTCTTTGATTCGCAGGTTGATTTCCGGCGTTATGACGGACTGTGGCAGCGTGCCTGTGTCAGTGAAGAAATCCCTGTGCTGGGGCGGATCCTTTCCTACCGCCTGCGATTCCCCCGGCAGCTCTCTGATACAGCCCAGAACTCATATCATCACTATTGGCAGGAACACCAGAAAGAATTGCTGGTATACTATATGGAAGAACAGGACATGGATTCCCTCCGCTTTTTTCTGGAACAGGAAGAACCGGGAGCGGGACTGCTTCCCCTCGCCATCCAGACAGCACAGGATCTGGAGAAGCCGGGTATCATCAGCTATCTTCTGGATTTAAAACAACGCAGGAGTCCCTCTCCTGACAGCACCAGTAAATTTGATCTGTAGCTCAACGGCGCCAATCAAACACCCCCCCGCAGCAGGCTGACGGGGCATCAAGGAGGATACGTATGGATACACGACAACAGCATACCGCACTTGGCATGGAGATCCTCGCAGCTGCCCGTAATGACCTGTACCTCTCTCTCCGGTTTCTTGACGCTGCTCTGTCCGGTCTTGACTACAGGATGAGTCCCCTGATCACCAGCACTGCCACCGACGGCAGACATTTATATTTTCAGCCGCATTATCTCTTCCGCTCCTTTGACAGAAATCCTGTCCTGGTAAACCGTGCCTATCTCCACAATCTGCTGCACTGCCTCTTTTCCCATCTGTATATGGAAGCCGGGGCAGACCGGGATCTATGGGATCTGTGCTGTGATATCTGTGTAGAATCCATTCTGGACTCTCTTGATATCCCTTGTCTCCGCCAGCTCCCTTCTGACATAAGAGAGCAGATGTATCACCACCTACAGGATCAGGAAATAACCTTATACACACCGGGAAAGCTTTATCGTTTTCTAGAAAACAGCGTTTTCTACAATAATAGTAAGCGAATGCTGGAGCAGGATTTCTGTATTGACAGCCATCAGTTCTGGCCCCGTCGGGAAGACCGGGATCCGAAACAGCAAAAACAACAGGACGCACAGAAATGGCGGGATCTGGGAGACAAGACCCGTACTAATATGGAGACCTTTGAGCGGCGCGCCGGGACAAGTGCCGGTCATCTGCTGGAAGTCCTGAAACTGTCCCGCCAAAGCCATATGTCATACGACCACTTTCTCAGACGTTTTTCTTCGTGGCAGGAAAATCTCCATATCAACGAAGAAGAATTTGATACTGCTTACTATACACTTGGTTTTGAATTATATGGATGCATCCCCCTGATCGAGCCGTTGGAATATAAGGAAGAAAAGAAAATACGGAATCTTGTGATCGCCATTGACACCTCCGGTTCCGTACACGGTACACCTGTGCGCCGCTTTCTCTCGGAAACTCTGGCAATCCTAAAGAATTCCCACCGTTTTTTCAAGCATATGCAGATCCATCTGCTACAGTTTGACACGGTCATACAGGAGGATCTGCTTATCACCTCTCCGGAACAGCTTGCCGCCCAGGCAGAGTCTTTTACCGTCAGGGGTTTTGGCGGAACTGACTACCGCTGCCTCTTCCACTATATCGACGAAAACCTGCCGGCTCCATTGCAGGGACTTATGATCCTGACCGATGGATACGGAACCTGTCCATCATCGCCCCCCGCTTATCCTGTAGCCTTTTTACTGGCAGACTTTCTAAAAAAGGATACCGGAAGGACCACCGGATCGGACTTTGGACATATACCGCCCTGGGCGATCCGTCTTAACATCGATGAATTCTATGACTGTAGAAAGGAGTAAACACAGACTATGAACCCCTATGAAATCTCAATCAAGGAAGCCAAAAAAGAAATCCGAAACACTCTACGTATCTACCTGGCAAAAAATGAATGGGGGCAGTATGAGATCCCAATCGAAAAGCAACGCCCCATTCTCCTGATGGGCCCGCCCGGCATCGGCAAGACAGCAATCCTCGAACAGGTGGCGGCAAGCGAAGGAGTCGCACTGGTATCTTACACGATCACCCACCACACCCGTCAGAGCGCCATCGGTCTTCCTGTCATCCGCGAAGAAGAATATCACGGAGAAACCTTCTCTGTGACAGAATATACCATGAGCGAGATCATTGCCTCTATTTATGACAAAATGAAAAAAACCGGACTCACTCAGGGAATCCTTTTTCTGGATGAGATCAACTGTGTATCGGAAACCCTCGCCCCCACCATGCTTCAGTTTCTGCAGTATAAAACATTTGGCACACACCGCGTTCCGGACGGATGGATCATCGTCGTTGCAGGAAACCCGCCGGAATATAACCGGTCAGTACGGGATTTTGATATCACTACTCTCGACAGGCTCAAACGCATCGACGTCGCGGCTGATTATACTGTCTGGCGGGAATACGCATATTCCCACAGCATCCACCCTGTCATCCTGTCCTATCTGGATATCCGCAAGGATCATTTCTATCAGGTAGAAACAGTCATCGGCGGCGAACAGTTTGTCACTGCCAGGGGTTGGGAAGATCTGTCCAGGTATCTGTATGCCTGTGAAAAACTGGAACTTCCGGTTACACTGGCCGCCACACACCAGTATATACAACATGAAGAAATCGCCCGGGACTTTCGCAATTATTATGAATTATTCAATAAATACAGACAGCACTACAATATCACCGCCATCTTAAGAGGGGTATCACCGGATGAGACAACCCCAGAAGGCAAAGAGATCCTCACCGCCCTCGCACACCTGAACAATGCCGGGTTTGATGAAGCAGTGAGCGTGATCGGACTGCTCCTTGGACAACTGACAGAATCCTTTAGCGAACTGCATCAGACAGATGAAACACTTTCACTTGTACACACATATCTGCAGCACTTCCGCGGCAGTCTGGCATCCTCAAAAAAGAATCCCGATGAACTTCTATGGGAGCAATATGAACGCCTGGACCAGACACTCCGCACCGAACGGGCTGCCGGCCAGCTCACAGAGGAACGTGAACGCCTTATCATTACAGCACTGTCACAGCTATCTGCCCTCCATCAGACACTTGCCGGTGATAACGGTGACGACAGGGACATGGCTTTTGAACTGGTAAAAAAAGAATTTAACAGTTCTGTAAACAAATACCAGTCCTGTGCTGCCGATGCGCGCCGGGCACTGGACAATGCCTTCCTCTTTCTGGAACGGGTCTTTGCCGGAAGGCAGGAGATGGTATTGTTCGTCACGGAATTAACCCTCAATCCCCTTGCTGCATGGTTTGTATCTGAACATGGCTGCGATAAATTCTATGAGTACAACAGGGAATTGCTGATTGAAGACAAAAAAACCGAACTAAAAAAGAAGATTCATGAGATTTAACAAATTATTCACATTTTTGTGGGCTTTTGAACACATTCTCTTCACATTTTATTACTATACTATGGTCATAGGTTGAGGGACAACAGAGTTCCAAAGCCTACCAACAAATTGCCAATTTCTAATTTTTGATATTTTTTCATAAAACTCCTCTTTCAAAAAGGGCGGCTGGATTACCAGCCGTCCTTTCCCTTTTCTGTTATTCTGGCTGCAGCCCGGCAGCTGGATCATGACAGCCCCCGGTCCGCCTTTGCCTGAAATTTTTCTTCCCATACGATAAACCGCTCATGCCGTCCCTTGCCGATCACTGTCCCCGTCTCATCTTTTGCTGTCACTGCAAAGACCAGCCGGCGGCCGTCAATCTCTGTCAGCTCACTCTCGCAGGTTACTGTCATTCCCAGCGGGGTTGGTGCATCATGTGTGATCTCCAGTTTCGTCCCTACCGTTCCCTGCCCCTCTTCCAGCTCGGCTGCCACACTCATCCATGCCGTCTTCTCCATCAGCGCGATCATTGCCGGCGTCGCAAAAACGTCCATGGTTCCGCTTCCCATCACTTTCGCCGAATTGCTCTCCTCCGCTTTCACCGACTGTGTTCCCCTGATCCCTGTCTCAAGCATAATATACCCTCATTTCTGTTTCTATTTTTTAGCTCAAACGGATACTTTCCGCTCAGCCTTATTCAACCGGATGCAGATGTTTCAGCGAAATATCCATAATTGGCGCTGAATGCGTCAGTGCACCGCTGGAAATATAATCCACTCCGATATCGATCAGTTCCGCCACATTCTCCTTCGTCACATTACCGGAACACTCTGTCTCAGCACGTCCGTCAATCAGGGCAACCGCCTTTCTCATAACCTCAGGCGGCATATTATCCAGCATGATAATATCCGCTCCCGCTTCCACTGCCTCCCTGACCATATCCAGGTTTTCCGTTTCCACCTCAATCTTGCGGACAAATGGCGCATATTCCTTTGCCATCCGCACCGCTTCCGCCACACTGCCTGCCGCTCCGATATGATTATCTTTCAGCAGCACACCATCTGACAAATTATAACGGTGGTTGCAGCCGCCTCCGACCTTCACCGCATATTTCTCAAACACACGCATATTGGGGGTAGTTTTACGTGTATCAAGGAGTTTCGTCCCGGATCCCTCTAACAGTGCCGCTACAGAATGCGTATACGTAGCAATCCCGCTCATCCTCTGCAGATAATTGAGCGCCGTACGCTCTCCACTGAGCAGGACACGGATATCACCCGTTACTGTCGCCATTTTCTGCCCGCTTACTACCTCATCCCCATCCTGACAGAAAAATTCCACTGACACCGATTCATCCAGCAGCTGGAATACTCTCTCAAAGACGCCGAGCCCTGCGATGATACCATCCTGCTTACAGATCAGTTCCACCTCGCCCTGCCTTGCCTCAGGCATGACAGCATTGGTCGTGATATCCTCATTTGTTATATCTTCTGCCAGTGCTTCACGGATCAGACGATCCGCATTCAGCTTCATCGTTATCTCATTCATGCTCTCTCTGTTTCCTTTCCTTCTCGATCTCATCCAGCACTGCCCTGTGATAATCCTCCTCCAGTGCTTTCCCATCCTCATATTCCTGCATATCGGGCAGCCGGTCAGGCTCCCCGGATACATGGTAGCTGCCAGCGATCCGGTCTGCACAGCGGCCGGCAAAAACAAGGCTCTCCAGAAGGGAATTGCTCGCCAGCCGGTTTCGTCCGTGTACTCCGTTACAGCTTGTCTCACCCACGGCATAGAGATGCCCCAGGGAAGTATGACTGTCACGGTCCACCCAGATACCACCCATGAAATAATGCTGTGCCGGTACTACCGGAATACACTCCTTCGTACAGTCGTACCCTTCTTCCAGACATCTTTTATAAATATTGGGAAAATGACTTTTGATCGTCTCCACCGGAATCGGTTCCATAGACAGCCATACATAGGGCATACCGTCTTTCTCCATCTGTCTGTGTACTTCCTCCGTCAGAAGATCCCGTGGCAGGAGTTCATCCACAAAACGCTCTCCGTCCTTGTTCAACAGAACCGCTCCTTCACCTCTGACTGACTCAGAGATCAGGAAACGCCTGCCTGGTTCTTTTGAGTACAGGGTAGTAGGATGAATCTGTATATAATCCGTATTTTCCAGACGTATACCATGTCTCAGCGCAATCGCGATGGCATCTCCCGTCAGATGGCGGAAGTTGGTAGAATGTTCATATAAACCGCCCAGCCCTCCACATGCCAGCACGGTATAATCCGCCGTCAGCGTCCCCAGTGTTCCATCTGCCATACGCACCACCAGACCATGACAGACCTGCTTCTCTTCCAGAATATCAACCATGGTACAATGCTCGATCAGCTTTATATTGTTCCGTTCCCTTACCCTGGCAAGGAGCTTTTCGATGATTTCTTTCCCTGTTTCATCCTCATGAAACAGAATACGAAACTCCGAATGCCCTCCCTCTCTCGTAAAGCACAGGGAATCGCCATCCCTCTCAAACGCAACACCATACCCGATCAGTTCGCGGATGACGTCCATGGATGAACGGATCATGATATCAACGGATTCTCTGCGGTTTTCATAATGTCCCGCCCGCATCGTATCCTCAAAATAGCTGTCATAATCCGACTCTTCCTTCAGTACGCAGATCCCTCCCTGTGCCAGAAAGGAGTCACTCTGCTCTGCCTCCTCTTTTGTGATCACCGTAATCTGCTTATCTGCCGGAAGTTTCAGTGCACAATAAAGTCCAGCCGCCCCGCTCCCGACAATCACAATATCGGTATGTATCCTCATATCATTCTCCATTCCATTGCCATGTATCATGATTCCATGCAATGTTATGCCTGGGATGCCAGTTCCAGCATACGATTGAGTGGAACATTTGCCCGGTTCCGCAATTCATCCGTAACCTGTACCTCATTTGCTCCCGTCTCCAGAACATAAATAATCTTTTCCAGCGAAATTTTTTTCATATTCGGACAACACAGCGCCGCCCCTGCCGAATAAAATTTCTTTCCGGGATTTTTTTCTTTGAGTTCATAGAGCACACCAAGCTCCGTCCCAATTATAAACTCTTCTGCTTCACATGATGCGGCATAGTCTATGATCTCCGACGTACTTCCGATAAAATCTGCCAGTTCCAGCACATCCGTTTTACATTCCGGATGCGCCAGAAATTTTGCCTTCGGATGCGATGCTTTCGCCGCTGCGACCTGCTCTGGAGAAACAGCCGCATGTACATGGCAAAAACCATCATTGAAAATAAAATTCTTTTCTGGTACCTGTTCTGCCACATACCGTCCCAGATTTTCATCCGGAATAAAGAAAATATTTTTGTTGGGAAGTTTCTTTACAATCTTCACAGCATTGGATGAAGTAACACAGACATCGGCATAACATTTCAGCTCTGCCGTGGAATTGATATAACACACCACCGCCAGATCCTCATACTCTTCCCGCAGTCTGGTGATCCGGTCAGGATCTGCCATGTGCGCCATAGGACAGTCTGCTGTCTCATCCGGCATCAGCACCCGTTTCTCCGGGTTCAGGATCTTGGCACTTTCTCCCATAAAAGATACTCCACAGTATACGATCGTATCTGCCCCGGTTTTTGTCGCCAGTTTGCTGAGATAGAATGAATCTCCTATGTAGTCGGCTGCCTGCTGCACTTCATCATGCACATAATAATGTGCCAGAATGACCGCATCTTTTTCTTTTTTTAACTGTTGAATGCGGTTATGTAAATCACTCATGCCCCTTATCCTTTCTGATCCCATCTTTTCCGTTAACTATACCACAAAAATGTACGACTGACAAGTGACGGCACAACATCTGCCACCTTAAAAACGAAATTCCCTGACCCTGATCCCCCTGCTGTCGGGCTGATATTGAAAAAAGGTGCACCTGATATACGCGCACCTCTAAAAATGAAATCGGCGTGACGGGATTCGAACCCACGGCCTCTTCGTCCCGAACGAAGCGCTCTACCAAGCTGAGCCACACGCCGAAAAACAAATCTATTTTACAACATTATTTTCGATTTGTAAACAGCTTTTTTTAATTTATTTAAAAATTTTCAAAAAACGTTCTCCATCTATTCTTTTCCCGCAAATAATCTGGCAAACCGTATATAACACCAGAACAGGATCGGCAGGAGGATCGACGCCCCCAGACTCATCTTAAACAATTCTGGTGCCGCCGGGGATGTAGTGATGGCAGCGAACAGGGTAACTGCATACATCGCCAAAAGCAGGACCACCACGATAATGGCACAGATCCTCTGTCCCTTTGTATATGAACTCTCTGGTTTCTTGTTTTTTTCCGTCATAATTTCCTAACCTCCGTTTTCTGCACAGCCGGCAAAACTCAGCCCTTGTCTATGCCAGTCTTCTCAAAATATTCCCGGATCGTCTGTTCATAACCGTTTTCTGAAAGACGGTAAAACCGCTCTTCTTTCACCTCATCCGGCAGATACTGCTGCTCTACATAGTGATGTTCAAAATCATGGGCATACTGATAACCGATCCCGTGTCCCAGTTTCGCCGCCCCCTTATAGTGGGCGTCCATCAAATAAGAAGGGATCCGGTAACCAGGGTGGCTTTTCACATAGGCATCGGCACTGTCGATCGCCATGATCGCCGAATTACTCTTTGGCGCACATGCCACGTAAGCGGCTGCCTGCGCCAATACGATCCTCGCCTCCGGCATCCCCAATCTCTCCACTGCCTGGGCGGCACTCACTGCCACCACCAGGGCCTGCGGATCTGCATTGGATACATCCTCAGCGGCACAGATCATGATCCGCCTCGCGATAAAGGTAATGTCCTCTCCGGCATAGAGCATCCTCGCCAGATAATATATGGCGGCGTCAGGATCGGAACCACGCATGCTTTTGATAAAAGCAGATATCGTATCATAGTGGTTATCTCCTGTCTTGTCATAGCGCAGTGTCCTTTTCTGGATACACTCCTCTGCCACTTCCATCGTAATATGGATCTTCCCATCCTCACTCCGTTCTGTCGTCAGCACACCAAGCTCAATGGCATTGAGCGCCGTCCTGGCATCTCCGCCGCTGACGTCTGCCAGAAATGCCAGGGCGTCCTCTTCGATCTCCGCCTGATAGCTGCCCAGTCCTCTCTCCTGATCCTCCAGCGCTCTCACGATCAGCTTTTTAATGTCCCCTGCCGCAAGCGGCTTTAGCTCAAAGATCACGGAACGGGAGATCAGCGCCCCGTTTACTTCAAAAAAAGGATTTTCTGTCGTAGCGCCGATCAGTACCAGAGTACCATCTTCCACAAACGGAAGCAGATAGTCCTGCTGCCCTTTATTAAATCGGTGGATCTCATCGATAAAAAGGATTGTCTTTCTGCCGTATGCCCCCATGTTTTCCTTTGCCTTCGCCACCACTTCTTCCATATCCTTTTTCCCGGCAGAAGTTGCATTGAGCTGCAGAAAAGCGGCGCTCGTCGTATTGGCGATCACTTTGGCAAGGGTCGTCTTTCCGGTCCCCGGAGGACCATAAAAAAGAAGGGAACTCAGCTTGTCCGCCTGAATGGCGCGGTACAGCATCTTATCTTTCCCTATGATATGCTCCTGTCCCACAATCTCTTCCAGTGCCGCCGGACGAAGCCGTGAAGCAAGGGGCGCTTCCTTTTCCTTATTCTGTTCTCCCATATAATCCAGTAAATTCACTGTCTCTCTCCTCCTCACAGCAGGACCACTTTACCATCTGCCATTCCATACCAG
This sequence comes from uncultured Eubacterium sp., assembly GCA_910584875.1. Lineage (GTDB taxonomy): Bacteria > Bacillota > Clostridia > Lachnospirales > Lachnospiraceae > Eubacterium_F. The sequence goes on along the minus strand of CAJUDA010000003.1, from coordinate 42,952 downwards.
ACCTCTCCCTGTTGTTCCAGCACTGCCTTCCCTGCCGTCTGATCCATAACCTCCTGCTCCACTCTGCTGATCTGTCCGGTCGGAACAAGCAGCGTCATCTCTACCCGGTCTGCATAGATGGTATCCAGCTCTGTCAGTTCCCTGGTCCTTGCCAGATACTGGAGTTTTCCTATGTCATTATAATCCGTACCGACACAGAGCCGGATCCCGGTATACTGTTCCAGCAGTACACAGTGCTCCAGCCCGTCCTTCAGCGCTGAAGAATATGATCTTACCAGTCCGCCTGTCCCGAGCAGGGTACCGCCAAAGTATCTTGTGACAACAGCAAGAACGTCATGAATCCCCTGTCCCACAAGCACATCCAGCATAGGACGTCCTGCTGTACCAGATGGCTCCCCATCGTCACTGCATCGCTCCGTCTCATTGTCCGGACCGATCACATAGGCAAAGCAGTTATGCCGTGCATCATAATATTTTTTCTTTATCTGGGCGATTTTTTCCAGCGCCTCCTCTTCCTTTTTTACAGGAAAAACATTGGCGATAAAACGGGATTTCTTTTCCGTATACTCCCCCTGACCGCCCTGATACAGGATCATGTGTGCCATTTTGCATCTTAGCCTCCCCTACTTGGTTCCATCTCTTTCTCCTATCATATCAATTCTTCTTTGCCTTTTCAATGGTTTTTGTTATAATAGAATCAGACTAACAGTGTTTGAAGGAGGCGCCCTATGAATTTCAGCCGCAGAGAAGTGGAACAACGGACACACACGCTGACATCACCAAATATACAACGACTATATAAAATCCAGCTGATCACCATCCGTATGCTGCTCGCAACCTGCCTTTTTTTCTTATGTTTTATTGCCAGTCTCATATATGGCGCCTTCCGCGGAATCATTGACTCCGTTCCTGATATCAATACGATCCAGGTATCTCCGCAGGGTTATACCACGACGATCCGGGATACTGAGGGTAACGTACTGCAGACTCTCGTAGGCAGGGATGCCAACAGAGAATATGTCACACTGGACCGGATCCCTTCCAATCTCCAGAATGCCTTTATCGTCATTGAGGATGAACGGTTCTGGCGTCACAATGGTGTGGATTTTCACGGCATCCTCCGCGCTTTTACGGTAGGGATCATGAACGGCGGCGATTTCAGCCAGGGAGCCAGCACACTGACCCAGCAGCTTCTGAAAAACCAGGTCTTCGGAGGCGGTGAAGAAACTACGCTGTATGCCCGTTTTGAGCGCAAGCTGCAGGAGCAGTATCTCGCCATCCAGCTCGAAAAAAAATATGACAAAAAACAGATTCTGGAATATTACCTCAATACGATCAATCTCGGTCAGAATACACTGGGTGTACAGGCAGCAGCCAGACGATATTTTGGAAAAGATGTTTCCCTGTTAACACTCTCAGAGTGTACGGTACTCGCCGGTATTACCCAGAATCCCTCTGCCTATAATCCAATATCCCACCCTGCCAAAAACCGCCAGAAGAGGACTACTGTACTGTCCTATATGAGAGAAAAAGGACTGATCACAACCAAAGAGTATAACGACGCCATGGCAGATCCTGTCTATGACCGGATCAAAACAGTCAATCAGGAAGTCAGCCAGACCTCTGCTGTCACCTCTTATTTTTCCGATGCCCTGATCGATCAGGTTGTCCAGGATCTGAAAGAAAAACTCGGCTATACGGAAACCCAGGCTTTCAATGCCATTTACAGCAAGGGACTGACCATTAACACCACACAGGATTCCGCACTGCAGAAAATCTGTGATAATGTTATCAATGACAAAAAATACTATCCCGCCGACTCGGAATATGAGCTTACCTACCGCCTTACCATCAAACACAGTGATAACACAGAATCAAACTATGACCTTGCCACAATGAAAAGCTGGTACGCCATAAGCAAAAACAAAAAAATAAACGGATTTTATAAAAAGAAATCCTCTGCATACAAACAGATCAAAGCATACCGGAAAGCCCTTCTGAAAAAGGGAGATACCGTAGCAGCAGAAACGATCCAGCTCATCATTCAGCCTCAGGCTTCTTTTGTCCTGATCGAACAAAATACCGGCAAGGTCCTGGCGCTCTGTGGAGGCAGGGGTACTAAGACTGCCAGCCGGACTCTGAACCGCGCCACCAGTTCTGCCAGACAGCCCGGGTCTACCTTCAAGGTATTGTCCACCTACCTGCCGGCACTGGATACCGCCGGCATGACTCTCGCCACTGTCCAGGATGACGCAGAATACTATTATCCTGGAACAAAGAAGCGTGTAAAAAACTGGTATGGCTCTTCCTACCGCGGTCTGACTTCACTGCGGACAGCTATCGCTGATTCCATGAATGTCGTGACCGTCAAAACACTGCAGCAGGTCACGCCAAAAACCGGATATGATTATCTGCTGAATCTTGGTTTCACAACACTGACTGACAGCTACACAGACAGTTCCGGCAAAACTTACACTGATATTGCCCTGCCTATGGCGCTCGGGGGGCTGACAAAAGGGGTCACAAATCTGGAGCTTACCAATGGATTTGCCACGATCGCCAATGGCGGCACATACCGTCGGCCCGTATTTTATACAACGGTGACAGACCATGACGGAAACATACTTCTTGATAATACATCTGATAACGGAGCCCGTGTCATGAAGGACTCCACAGCATGGCTGCTCACCAGCGCCATGCAGGACGTCATCACAGACGGGACAGGAACCCGGCTGAAGTTTAAGAATCTAAACATGCCCCAGGCAGGCAAAACCGGCACAACCACCGGTAACCGGGATCTGTGGTTCGTCGGCTATACCCCCTATCTTACCGCCGGGGTCTGGGGAGGTTATGACAGCAGTGAAAAACAGGAAGATACTTCCTATCATAAGGAGATCTGGCGCACGATCATGGAAAAGCTGAATAAAAAATATCCAAGAATGACGTTTAAAAAACCTAAATCGATCTCCTCTGCGCAGATCTGCACCAAATGCGGCAAACTCGCCGTCCGCGGTCTCTGTGACCAGGCAGTAGGCGGCTCCTGTACCAGACACGAATATTTTTCCAGGGAAAGTCTGCCTACAGAAAACTGCGACTGCCATGTACGCCACCGCATCTGCCGTACTTCCCGGCACCTTGCCAGTGACAGCTGTCCTGCCAGTCAGGTATACTCTGCCGTGTACCTGCAAAAAAATACAGACAACGCCCCGGATACCGCAGACCGGTCTCTCATGCTGCCGGACACTCTCACAAATTCTGTCTGCACAATACACTGACCCGTTCAAATTGATGCCGTTGAACTAACTCCGTCTGCGGCGCTGTTTGTTTCGGATCTGCCGCGGCGGGATCAGACAATGACGGTCAAAGCCGATCAGATCACCCCGCCCTGCTTTTAGCAGGGCTTCTTTTACCAGTTCATAATTCTTTGGATCACGGTACTGGATCAACGCCCGCTGCATTGCCTTTTCATGTGGCTTTTTCGGTACATAGACCGGTTTCATCGTCCTCGGATCCAGCCCCGTATAATACATGCAGGTCGAAACCGTACCCGGCGTGGGATAAAAATCCTGTACCTGTTGCGGCATATAACCAAGATCTCTGACATATTCTGCCAGTTCCACTGCTTCCTTTAATGTAGACGCCGGATGGGATGACATCAGATAGGGAACCACATACTGCTTCTTCCCTGTCAGCCTGTTCACCCTCCCGTACCGGTCCAGAAACTGTTGATAGACGTTGTGAGGCGGCTTGCCCATGGCGCGGAGTATCTGATCAGAAATGTGTTCCGGCGCAACCCTGAGCTGGCCACTGATATGGTCCTGGCAGAGTTCCTTTAGAAACGTATCGTCCCTGTCTGCCATAACATAATCAAAACGGATCCCGGACCGCACAAATACTTTTTTCACCCCGGGCAGTTTTTTCAGCTTCCGGAGCAGGCGGACATAATCACTATGGTCCACCTGCAGGTTTTTGCATGGTTTCGGAAACAGGCACTGTTTGTTCTGACAGACGCCCTTTTCTGACTGTTTATCACAGGAAGTCCTGCGAAAATTTGCAGTAGGACCTCCCACATCATGGATATACCCTTTAAACTCTGGATCCTTTGTCATTTTTTCTGCTTCTTCCATGATTGACTGATGACTCCTGGTCTGCACGATCCGTCCCTGATGAAATGTCAGCGCACAAAAACTGCAGCCGCCAAAACACCCCCGGCAGCTGGTAAGGCTGAACCGGATTTCCTGTATCGCCGGCACGCCGCCCTCTCTCTCATAATCGGGATGATATGTCCCGGTATACGGATACGCATAAATATCATCCATTTCCTGCGTGGTAAGAGGTAATGCCGGAGGGTTCTGCACCACCAGTACCTTGCCCGGGTATGACTCCACCAGCGGTTTTGCCGTAAAAGGATCCGTATTGGTATACTGGATCATGAAGCTCTCTGCATATTTCCTTTTATCCCCCACGATTTCCTCGAAGGAAGGCAGCATAACCGGCTCATAAGCACTCAGTTCTCCCTCCCTCGTCCGGTAAACAGTTCCCGGAACAAACGTGATATCCTGGACTGCCAGACCACTGTCCAGGGCATCGGCGATCTCTCGTATGCTGTGTTCTCCCATTCCATAGGAAATGAGGTCAGCACCAGAATCCAGCAGCACGGACCGTTTTATTTTATCTGACCAGTAATCATAATGGGCGAGACGCCGCAGACTTGCTTCAATCCCTCCAATGATCACTGGTGTATGTTTATAAGTACGCCGTATCAGATTGGCGTACACGACAACCGCATAATCCGGTCGTTTTCCCATCTGTCCCCCCGGTGTATAGGCATCTGTCCTCCGGCGTTTTTTCGCCACCGTATAATGATTCACCATAGAGTCCATATTGCCGCCGCTGACCAGAAAGGCAAGCCTTGGTTCCCCCAGCACAGCGATGCTGTCATCCCTTTTCCAGTCCGGCTGGGAAATGATCCCTACCCGGTATCCATGGGCCTCCAGATGACGGCTGATGATCGCCGGACCGAAGGAAGAATGGTCCACATAAGCATCTCCGGTAATATACACAAAATCACACTGGTCCCAGCCGCGCTGCTCCATATCTTCCCGGGATACCGGCAGAAAATGTTCCCTGTTATATTTCATCCTGCACCTCTCGTTTTTTAAAAAAAGATACGACCTCCCTCGCTGAACGTTCATTCATGCCCGGGACCTCCCGCAGTTCCTCCACATCTGCCTCCCTGATCTGCTCCAGCGAATCAAAATGCCGCATCAGTGCCTTTCTCCGTGTCGCTCCGATCGTTGGGATATCATCCAGGATAGAATGCACCTGCCCTTTGCCCCGGATCAGCTTGTGATACTCGATCGCAAACCGATGCGTCTCATCCTGAATCCTCGTGATAAGCCGGAACCCCTGCCCATGCGTATCTATGGGAATTTCCTGATTCTGAAAATACAATCCTCTTGTCCGGTGATGATCGTCTTTCACCATACCGCATACTGGTACATGGATCTGCAGATCAGCCAATACCCGTTCTGCGATATTGATCTGTCCCTTCCCGCCGTCCATAAAAATGATATCCGGCAGATGTCTGAAAGAATCCTCGTCTGTAAGGTTTTCCCGTCTGCTGTGTTCAAAACGCCTTGTCAGCATCTCCTCCATGGCGGCATAATCATCCGGTCCGGTGACTGACCGGATCCGGAATTTACGATAATCATTTTTCTTTGCCTTCCCATTCTCAAACACGACCATCGAACCAACCGTTTCAAAACCATTTATATTGGATATATCATAAGATTCCACCCGGACCAGCCCCTCCATGCCGAGCAGTGACTGGATCTCTTCCATGGCGCCGATCGTCCTGGCACGCTCCGCTTTCAGCTTTTCTGCATCCTTAGTCAGCACCATAAAGGCATTTCGCCTGGCAAGTTCCAGCATACGCTCTTTCTGTCCCCGTTTAGGATGCCGGAAATAAACTTTATGCCCCCGCTTCACCGAAAGCCATTCAAGAACAGCAGCGGCATCCCCAACCTCTTCCTCTGTCCAGATCTCTTTTGGTATATAAGGGGTGCCCGAATACATCTGCTTAATAAAAGCAGAAAGAACTGCCGTATCCGGCTCTTCTTCCACACCAGTGAGATAATAATGTTCCCTGCCCAGCATCTTCCCCCCACGGATGAAGAAAACCTGAACCACTGCCTCATCTCCTCCACGCGCCACTGCTATGATGTCACGGTCCTCATTATCATCGGATGTGATCTTTTGTTTCTCCGTCACCTGCTGTATACTCTGGATCAGATCCCGGCAGGAAGCCGCCTCTTCAAATTTCATATCGTTTGATGCGGACACCATTTTCTCTGTCAGCTCACCCAGGATTTCTTTCGTATCCCCCTGAAGGAAGCGCAGTGCTTTTTGAAAATTTTTCTGATATTCTTCTTCTGTCACACCACCCTGGCAGGGAGCCAGGCACTGACCGATCTGATGATACAGACAGGGCCGGCCCCTGCCAATATCTCCTGGCAGTTTTTTGTGGCAGCTGCGGAGATGATACAACTGATTCACCAGTTCTATCGTCTTCCGTATCGCCTTCCCGCTCGTAAAAGGTCCAAAATAGCGGCTGCCATCCCGTTTCATCTGACGTGCAAAAAGAAGCCTTGGATAGGCTTCCTGTACACTGGCTTTCAAATAAGGATATGACTTGCCATCTTTCAGCATCGTATTGTAACGGGGACTATGCTCCTTGATCAGATTGCATTCCAGGACAAGAGCCTCCAGCTCACTGTCTGTCACGATGTATTCAAACCAGGCGATCCTCTCGATCATGCGCTGGATCTTCGGCGTCACATTCCTGCTCTTCTGGAAGTACTGCCTCACCCGGTTTTTCAGACTCACCGCTTTTCCGACATAAATAATCTCGTCCGTCCTGTCATGCATCAGATAAACCCCCGGTTTTGCCGGGAGTTTCTTCAACTCGTCTTCTAAAATAAATCCCTCTTTCACCGTTACCAGTCCTTTATAAATTGTTCGATCACGCAGACAATCCCATCCTCATCACAGGATGGCGCCACATAATCCGCTTTTTCTTTCAGCTCATCTGGCGCATTTGCCATCGCCACGCCCATTCCGGCATATTCGATCATCGGCAGATCGTTAAAACCGTCCCCGCAGCACACCATCTGGCTCCGGGAATATCCAATCCTTTGCAGAAGCCTGGACACACCATATGCCTTATCAACACCCAGCGGCATCATTTCCAGGTAAAACCCTTCTGAACGATAGACCGATAATCTTCCCTCAAAATCCTTTGCCGCCTTTTTTTCCAGTACCTCCAGTTTTTCCGGGTCCCCTGTCAAAATGCACTTATTTCCATTAAAATGTACATCCCTGTGAAAATCTTCCGGCACCCAGACTGGTATATCGCACGCCCTGGCATCAACAGTGATATACGGATCTGTATCACTGTGGGCAATGATCTTACCATCATGATAGGTCAGAATCCCCGTCTCCTCCTGTATGGAATAATCATATAATTCATGGAGCATGCCATCCGGCAGCGGAATATTATAGATCACTTCCTTTGTACGGCAGTTCGTGATCCTTCCTCCGTTATAAGAGATAATATATCCCCCATACTCATCCAGACGAATGTCATGCGCCTGATGCCGTATTCCTTCGGTACAGCGCCCGGATGCAATCGCGACCCGGATCCCATTTTCCTGACACTCGATCAGTGCCTCTTTCGTTTTCTCTGTAATTTCTTTCCTGCTATTCACCAGAGTACCATCAACATCCAGTACCAGAAGTTCATATGCCATTATTCTTTCTCCCCATGCTCTTTTTTCTTCAGCGTAATGCCGGTTGTTTCCTCATAAATAGTCACAAATTCTTTACCTGTGATCGTCTCTTTCTCAATCAGATGTGCCGCCAGCTTTTTCATAACTTCCACATTGGCTTCAATAATCTCTTTCGCTTTTGCATAACAGCCATCCAGGATTTTCATAACTTCCTCATCAATCTGGCTCTCTGTCTCTTCCCCGCAGGTCATGACTGGTCTCCCATCCAGATAACGGCTCTGCACAGTCTCTAAGCCCATCATGCCAAACTTTTCGCTCATGCCATACTGTGTGACCATCGTGCGGGCAATATCGGTCGCTCTCTCAATATCATTGGAAGCGCCTGTCGTAATGTCGTCAAACATGACTTCTTCTGCCGCACGTCCCCCGAGAAATGTGGTGATCTCAGATAACAGTTCCCCTTTTTTCATCAGATATTTTTCTTCTTCCGGCACCTGCATTACATATCCCAGTGCCCCTTTCGTACGCGGGATGATCGTGATTTTCTGTACCGGCTCAGTGTTTTTCAGCACGGTCGTAACAAGGGCATGTCCCGTCTCATGATATGCTACGATCTCCTTTTCTTCTTTCCCCAGTATGCGGTCCTTCTTTTCTTTGCCGGCAAGCACGACCTCCACTGCCTCAAAGAGATCTTTCTGACTCACAACATTCCTGCCATCTTTTACCGCCATGATCGCCGCCTCATTTACCATATTGGCAAGATCGGCACCCACAGCACCAGACGTGGCAAGGGCGATCTCTTCCAGATCAACGGTATCATCCATCAGGACATCATGGGAGTGCACCCGCAGCACATCAATACGGCCTTTCAGATCCGGCTTTTCCACTATAATACGGCGGTCAAAACGCCCTGGTCTCAGCAGCGCCTTGTCCAATACCTCTGGGCGGTTTGTCGCACCGAGAATAATGATCCCTTTGTATGAGTCAAACCCATCCATCTCTGACAGAAGCTGGTTCAGCGTCTGTTCCCTCTCGTCGTTACCTCCGCCATAAGAACCGTCCCGGCTCTTGCCGATCGCATCGATCTCATCGATAAAAATAATACATGGCGCCATCGACGTCGCCTGCTTGAACAGATCCCGGACACGGGACGCCCCGACTCCTACAAACATCTCCACAAAATCAGAACCGGATAATGAAAAGAACGGCACCCCCGCCTCACCGGCCAGCGCTTTTGCCAGCAGTGTTTTACCTGTTCCCGGCGGTCCCACAAGCAAAGCTCCCTTCGGCAGCTTTGCTCCGATTTTTTTATATTTATCGGGATTACGCAGAAAATCTACCAGTTCTGTCAGCGACTCCTTCGCCTCTTCCTCACCTGCCACATCCGCAAATGTTACACCAGTCTTCTTCTCCACATACATCTTCGCATTGGACTTGCCGACGCCTCCCATCATGCCTCCGCCTTTTGTCATGGAACGCATAAAGAACCAGATCAGCAGCCAGAGACCCCCGATCGGCAGCACATACGTCAAAAGAAAATCCAGAATGCCGGAACCTCTGTTATCTATCTCCGCCGTAAATTCCACCCCGTACTTGTTCAGCATATCCTGCACCAGACTGGTATCATTAAGATAACCGGTATAATAGGTTACAGCAAACATAGAAGCTTTTTCATCCGTCTTTGGTTCAATATAAATCAGGTTTGATTTAAAAGTGACTTTCTTTACCTCATCCTTTTTCAGCATCTCGATAAATTTGCTGTACGAAATCTCTTTCTGTGTATTGCTGCGAAGCACCGAATTCAAAAAAAGAAACAGCCCCATCGCAAATAACGCTGCCGTAATGCATATGATAATATTAGTACGAAATTTTTTATTCCGGTTTGGATCATTGCTATTAGGACGTTTATTGTCATTCAAATCCATCGTTTTGATTCCTTTCCTTTGTTCACATTTTCCCCATATGGTATTTAGTATAAAAGATTTTGCCATATAAATCAATGGTTAGTATGTGAAAGATTCGTGAATTTACTCTTGAAACAAGCTATCAAAAAGGTTATACTAGATGCATATTGTTTGTAAAAGTGCAGAATGGAGGAAATTATGGCTGTAAAGTACGTTTTTGTAACTGGCGGTGTTGTTTCCGGACTGGGAAAGGGAATCACTGCTGCCTCTCTGGGAAGACTACTGAAAATGCGTGGCTACAAAGTTACCATGCAGAAATTTGACCCCTATATCAATATCGATCCGGGCACGATGAATCCCATCCAGCACGGCGAGGTATTCGTCACGGATGATGGTGCAGAGACTGATCTGGATCTGGGGCATTATGAGCGTTTTATCGATGAAAGTCTGAATAAACAGAGTAATGTCACCACTGGTAAGGTGTACTGGTCCGTACTCTCAAAAGAACGCCGGGGCGATTATGGCGGAGGAACAGTGCAGGTCATCCCTCATATTACCAATGAATTAAAAAGCCGTTTCTACCGCAATGACGGGTGCAGGGAAACCCAGATCGCCATTATCGAAGTAGGCGGTACGGTGGGCGACATCGAAAGCCAGCCGTTTCTGGAGGCGATCCGCCAGTTCCAGCTGGATGTGGGACATGAAAATGCCATTCTCATTCATGTCACTCTGGTACCTTATCTCAAAGCATCCCAGGAACTGAAATCCAAACCGACACAGGCAAGTGTTAAGGAACTTCAGGGGATGGGTATCCAGCCTAATATTGTCGTGTGCCGTACAGAGATTCCGCTGGACAAGGCAATCCGGGATAAAATATCTCTGTTCTGCAACGTTCCAAACAGCCAGGTTATCCAGAATCTGAATGTAGAAACCCTGTATGAAGTTCCTCTCGCCATGGAAAAGGAGCATCTTGCCCAGACAGTCTGCAAGTGCCTGAATCTTGAATGCCCGGAGCCGGACATCAAAGGCTGGGAGGATATGGTGGATTCCATCAAACATCCAACCAAAGAAGTGACAGTTGCCCTTGTCGGTAAATATACCGCCCTGCACGACGCCTATATCAGTGTAGTAGAATCACTAAAGCATGGTGGTTACAATCTGGGCGCTCAGGTCAATATTAAATGGGTCAATTCGGAAGAGGTAACACAGGAAAATGCCGCCACGATATTTGAAGACGTCAGCGGGATTCTCGTCCCCGGCGGATTTGGCGACAGGGGTATCGACGGCAAAATCTTCGCCATCCGATATGCCCGGGAAAATAATATCCCGTTCCTGGGTCTGTGTCTTGGCATGCAGCTCGCCATCGTTGAATTTGCCCGTGATATCATCGGCTGGAATGACGCCCACAGCGCAGAACTGGATCCTTCTACCACCCATCCGGTCATTCATCTGATGCCGGATCAGGACGGCGTCGAGGATATCGGCGGCACGCTCCGCCTTGGCTCCTATCCCTGCGTACTGGACAAAGACAGCCGGGCATATTCCCTTTATGGTGTTGAAACCATCCACGAAAGGCATCGCCACCGCTATGAGGTAAATAACTATTATCGTGACGATCTCGAAAAATACGGCATGAAACTTTGTGGCCTGTCACCTGACGGCAGGATCGTCGAGATGCTGGAAATCCCGTCACATCCATGGTTTGTCGCCACTCAGGCACATCCCGAATTTAAATCCAGACCGAATCATCCACATCCATTGTTTAAAGGATTTGTCGAAGCGGCTTTGGAATATAGAAAATAAAATCAGAGGGTGTTTCATAGTCGTAGTAATATGAAACACCCTCTTTACAATCCTTCTTTTACTATTCTGCTATCTATTTCTCCGCCTCACCATCACGATCACCACGACCGCTGCGGCCAGTAAGACACCTCCTCCTGCTGGCAGGATCCAGACTGGCAGTGACTCCTTTTCTGGTACATTTCCCGCCTCTCCATGGATAACAGCAATATAATCAAGAGATCCTGTCGTCACCTTATAGGATTCTCCCTCCTTTACCACATCCAGTTTTTCCAGTCCGCCCTTGTCGGTATAGGAATAAACAGAGGGCATACTCTCCGCCTTTTCTTTTTCCACAGGTATGTATAAAGTATAATTCCCCTTCACCGTCCCGGAATTTGACATGGCATACATCTTCCTGTCTGCCCCCTGTCCACCAAGTGCCTTCGCCATCTTCTGGTATACAGATTCCCCTTCCTCCAGTTCCCTTATATTCAGGGACGGCGGCTGGGATCCACTATACTGTGCGATTGAATAAATTCCCGTGTCTTCATCGATCGTACCAAGGCGTCCCATTGAGGAACTCATACCATATATGGCATTTCCCAGCGATTCCAGATTACATCCTCCACCAGATACCACGACATCCATACCATCTACCTGCATTAACACTCCAAGAGCACGCAGGGCAATGATCTTTTTCAGGTTCGGCAGTGCATACTGCATATCCCCCGGCTGGTTTGCCCCATGAAGATAATACACATTGTCAGCCAATATCTCACTGGCTGCCTTAACAAGCGGACCTTCCATTTTCTCAATACAGGCGCTAAATCTGCCCGGGGTATATGTCCTGCCTGACGATGTAGTCCCCCCCAGCGCTGCAATTTTAGAGCAGTCCTTCATATACTGATGATACCGTTCCATGAGAGACTTATTCTGATAGATAACCTGAAAAAACGGGAAACGCCTGTAATCCAGCGTAACTTCTCCTTTTCTCGCCACATGAAAGGCAACTTCATTCTTTTTATACATCAGATCAACATGCATATTTGCCGTCGTCTCTGCTGCACTCGGATAATAACACCCAAAACTGAGATCATAATCCCATGGCATCATCATACTCCGTCCGTCTTCTCCAACATACACTCCCAGATTATGCTGTTCAACAAACATATCATCGATCTGCACCAGCCAGCTGTGCGTGGCAAAATAACGGAGCGCCTCATCCACATCCATGATCTGTTCCAACAGGTCCACATATTTCTCACTGTTGACATCAATATCTTTCCCCTCAAAATCCTTTCCTTTACTGAGTTGTGTCAGCTTCTTCTGCCATGCCAGGACCGTCGGAAGCATCTCTGCCACATCCTGAAGGGTATCCGGATCCTCCTCCCACAGCGGTGCCTGATCCTCCAATTCGTCCAGCGCTTTATAATTGCCTTCCGCATCCTTTTTTAAAACAGAACTCAGATCATATGTCCCGTCTTCTTTCTGAAAACGATCCATGGCATCATCATATTCCAATGTCGTATTTTCCGGTTTTGTAAGGTAAGAACTGATTTTTTTATCCTTAACTCCCAGATACTGTTCCAGGATACTGCTGTCCAGTGCTTCCACCATAAAATAAACACCGTAGTATGCCCCGTTTATGTAGAGCCGCGCCAGACCATGCTGTGGTGTCGGAACCCCCATCTCAGACATCAGTTCCATAGCGATGTACTCTTTCATCATTGATTTATCGAAAAAAAGATTATTAAAACTGATCTTATTGCATCCGTAAAAATTTTGTCTGTTGCTGTAACCATTCTTCTTTTTAATAAATTTCCCAAAATTAACGGTAAAGGAGAAACGGTCACTGCCCGGATTATCTTTAAAGGCATGTTCAAGCGTATAACTTCCCTTAGTCTTCAATCCAGTATATCCGAGTGTCTTATCTCCAATCGTCACACTTTTTGTCATTACTGTCGGTTTTTTGTCAGCATTCTGCAACAGATAATTCAGATTGTTTTCCTCAATATCAATCGAAACCGTCTGCAATCCGTCTTTTAGAAAATATTTGTTGTATTCCCCATCTTTCGCATCACCCCGGACCGACTGGTCGATCTGATAGTCCGCCGGCGGCTTATTATTCACCATGTCCTCCGTAACTTTCTTATCCGTTGTACCATGTTCAAATGCCTGCGCATCCCGGCAGGATGAAAGACTGCATGACAATGCAATAACAACCGCCAGCAATATATATGCAGCCAGCGCCCCTGCCCGCTTTTTTCCCCTTATCTGTTTCATCCGTTTCCTCCTTGTTATCATCACCTGCACGCTTTATCTTCATAAAGTATATCATAAGTCTGTCTTATTTTCCACTCCGACAGTATGTTTTTCATCATTGCCTCTTTCACCATTGTAGCAGCTGCCTTCCCGGACAGTCGCCAAATATTTTTTCTGCAGGTCACACAAATATTCTACCGACTCCCCAGTAAAATCACTGATCGCCTCTGGAGTCCTGTTGTTTCGGAACATACGATAATATATCTCCTCCCTTTCCTCCTCTCTTCCCTTCTCTATCCCTTTTTCCATTCCCTTTTTTATTCCCTTTTCCATGCCAACTTCCTCAAAGTAATCCAAAAACGTATACATAGTACAATCGCCTCCCTCTTTTTTCTGATCACAGATAAGCTGATCTGCCATTTTTTTTGCATTTACTTTTCCTGTTAATGATGTCAGCATATCGATTACAGCCTCCGGGTGCTGCATTTTTCGATGAACACCTTCAATAAGAAAATTTTTATATTTCTCCTTGTCATTTTCACATTTCAGACATTTTACAATATACCAGAGATCTGACGTATACTGATCCACCTCCGCATCATTCTGTCTGCTTAGATCAATCAGGTGGATTTTGTGATCCTCTATCACCATTTCCCAAAGTTCCCTGTCACCTTCCGGTATATCCAGCATATCCATCAGACGTGTCGGTCCCGTCCATTTCTCTGTTCCATAATACAATACCAGCATGATTACCGGACAGAGTTTCTGATCATCCCCGATTTCCTGCATTACATAATGTCGTCCTGCTTTCCGGTTTTTCTCCTTTAAGGCACGCAGCTGGTTCTGATAATCACTATAGATATATCCCATATCACGCAATGGCATAACATTAGAAACCCCACTCTGATTTTCAATGTGCAGGATAGCAAGCTCCATTCCCTTTTCTTTCAGACGCATCCTGATATCTCCCCGGTGTTCATGAATCTGCCCGTCCGTCTCTTTATAAACTATTTCCTGTGGGCAAAGCTCCAGATCATCTGGTTTTATCACAGGTTTGCCACCAAACAGACAGACATTTTCTATATCCGCAAATACATCCGGATATTCCAGAAGCATCTTTGTCGTAATATCTTTATTCAATTTTATCCCTCCCTGTAGCTCAATGATGCCAAATGGAAGTATCATAACCGGTCATTTTACTCACTTTTGTACATTTTATTACACTTCTCATTGTAAATTATGCAGGCAATAAAGTCAAGCATTGTTCAGACGGATTTTTATACCATACAAACACACCAGGGTTCCCTGACACAACCAATTCCATTATCATCCATATACCAAAAGCCGGAAAACTGGTAACCCAGTCTCCCGGCTTTGATATTTTTCTTATTTTATTGCTATTTACTTTTTGATCTTAACAGTACGTGCCTGCCCTTTTTTCTTAAATAACTTTTTGTACTTTTTAAGCCTGGAAGACGGCACTTTGATTTTTGCTTTCTTATATATGCCCTTAAATGCCTGGCTCCCTACACTTTTCAGTTTCTTCGTCTTCACAACAATACTTTTCAGTTTTGTGTCTTTGTAGAATGCCTTCTTGCCGATCTTAGTTACATTAGCACCAATGGTCACCTTCTTTAACTTCTTACACTTTGAAAAGGCATTGTTTCCGATCTGGGTGATCTTAAAGGAAATCCCCTTGATCTTCACTGTCTTGCCAATGGTGACGATTTTTGCCGATTTCTTCTTTGGACCGGTTACAGTGACTGTTTTCTTTTTCACATCTGTCACTTTGTATTTTAAACTGCCCACTTTGTAAACTGCACCTGCCTTTACCAAATCCGTCTTATCATCTGAATTACCCGAACCACCGGTATTCTGCAGTTTCGCAATCTTTTCTGTCTGGAGTACAATACCGCATTGCGTACATTTCTTCACACGTTCCCCTTCTGATGTCGTAGTTGCTTTTTTGGTAGTTTCCCACGAACCTGCTACGTGATTCTTTTTAGCAAGCACTACCTCTTTCCTGTCACCACAATAATAACAAATAAATTCTTTTTTTCCTTCTTTCGCACAGGTTGCCTGTTCAAGAATCGTACCTTTATTATAGGAATGTTCTTTACAGGTAAGTCCCGCTATCGCTGTCTTTAGTGCCTCTGCACAGGCATCTACCTGCTCCTGCTGATCGTCCGTCAGCGAAGGACTCAGAGCTTCTGCTGCCTGGATCGCTTGATTCAGCGCCGCCATACTGGCCTCTGAATAAACAGGAGAAGCTGTATGCTGTCTGACATATTTTTTTGCTCTGGCAAGAACCGTATTCAGCTGTGCATAGTCGGCAATGCCCGGCTTTTTAACAAGAGTATTATCCAGTTTGATACAGGAGGAGGTTCCTCTGCCAAGCATCAAATAAATTCCTGAAAGTTCACCTGTACCATTTACAGTGATTTCCTTATCTGACACAAGTGCTTTGCCTGTCGATTTATCTGTAATCGTTAAAGTTGCTTTTGTGCGGTCAGCAGAATTCATGTCTACTACAATATGCACCCAGCCGGAATCTGGTATAGCCACACTATCCGATGTATCATTAATCGTAAAGCTCTGATTATTCGTTCCCTCTGCGCTAAGCTTTAAAATATATCCGGCTGTCGCCTTATCATTTGCTGCGTGTACCAGATCTTTTCCCGTCAGCACAAACTGGGTAGCAGGAACGGTGCTTCCGTTTCCACCTTTGGAAACCGTCAGCATCGCATCTGTTTCAAACGTGTACTCTCCTTCTGGCTGTACACTTAACCCAAACGACATTTCTGTCCCGCGGTTACCAGATCCGGATGGTACAATATTTACATAGTTAGTATCTCCTGCAACCTTCGTAGCTGTGATAGCGCCAGTCCATAGTTTCGTTACATCCGTATTCCCTTCGTAATCTTCCGAGTAGTAAGTATTTCCACTTGCCGGCTTCTGTTCAACTGGTTCCACCCAGATCTCAAAATCACGAAGAGTCCCTTTGAATGTCCCTGCCCAGAAACTTCCGGTACCAAAATTCAGTGAATCTGCTGTCGACAACATATCCAGCACTTTGGAATAATCCGTCAGTGAATAACCACCCGGGACCTTACCGCTGCCAATATTATCATCCATACCTGTTTTATTTCGATTGTCAACCGTTTTATTAGTATACGCCTCATTCCCATCAATCAGCACAGAAAACCCGGATGCTGTCAGCTTAATCTCTGCCTGCACTTCCTTGTTTTCACCAATAAAATCTGTTCCTGCGCGCCATGGTGTCGCATAATTGCCATTATACATATTCGCATCAACATACCCGCCGTTTCCATTGTATCCGAGATAAGCACCGCCATTAAAATAGAATTTTTCTGCTCCTTTTATAAAAGAAAAAATATTTCCGTTTTCCAGGAAGCCAAACACACCCGTCCGCTTCACTTTCAGCTTAAAACTGACTCCATTACTAATATCCGCACCTTTGAGGGGATTTTCGACACTCACAGTCGTTCCGGCAGACAGATCCAGCGCCTTATCCGTATAATAGGAAGCCACTTTTGAAGGTCCCTCAATGTCCGCTGCAATGGTGACTTCGATCTCCTTTTCATACGATTCCCCGCCAAGAGAAATCGTAGCAGTCAGTTTCGCTGCAGCATCTGCCTTTGGCTGGATCACAGTACCATCATCCAGCAAAAATGGTGAATCACTGGACCACTGTATCGTGGTTCCATACAGACCAGTTTTTGGCAGTTCTATATCGTCTGACACACGTTTCGGCAGGGACAGGTTTTCTGACGCCATGGATACCGCCGCTTTGGCAGATGGATACTTATATCCCCACAGACAGGTATCTACCTGTCCATTCGCCCCGACTACGGTAAAGCAAAGGGTTTTTACATTTGTCTCCTCCATCGTCTGTTCCACAAAAGTACCCTGATATGTTATGCCTCCCAGTACAAACTCCACATTGGCACTGCCATTTTCCTCTGTCCATGTTCCTGTTACATCGCCGGCCACCGTCCCATCATTCTTGAGTTCAATCTGCTTTGGCTCATTATATTCGAGGGTTTTATGATTTGTATTATTCTGAAACAGAATCTCATACTTCCCGGCAATCTCTTCTTTAGAATACGTATTTTTTACCTGATCTGTCTTACTGTACTCAAACGGCGCCGCCGTAAGATACCCATCTTTTGTGGTAAACAACTGATGTACACGGACGGTATGTCCCTCTGTACCGTCATTTGTACGGGTATGATAAAACACATACGCCTTACCATCGTCATCCAGAAGAGCAGAATTGTGTCCCTGTGCCACATGGGCATAGTCCCAGTAACTCCACTTATAATATCCCATCAGACGGGTTCCGACTCTTCCACTGCTTCCATATTCATCGCCGCCCTCTGTTGCATTATTTCCTGATACATCGGTATAAGGACCATCTGGATTTTTTGAGCGGAACACTCTCATATTATACCCGCCATTTGCAACCAGCCCGCCATAAGAAATAAACAGATAATAATACCCGTTTATATATTCAATATAAGAAGCCTCACCAGATGCACCGGAGCCTCCAAGTTTCCTGCCCATATAAGGATCTGTTACGCCATTTTCATAAGGATATGTAACGCTCTTATTTCTAAATCCCGTACTTTCATCCAGTTCAAATATATAGATGCCTCCCGACCATGAACCATAACAGAACCAGAGTTTGCCAGATTCGTCATAAAATACTCCCGCATCGATCGCATGTGCACCGTATCCTCTGTTCCATGTAGTTGCCTCACAGGCTGTGCCATTATCCGACGTAGTATACGCACTCCGTATAAACCGGTCCGGGAGACTGGTATCACCTGTCACGTCCTGATAATTCGTCTTTTTATAATCGTGCGTCCCGTCCGCCGTAAATCCAGAATAAATAACCGGTCCCACATAAGTCCAGTTTCCATCCAGCCGGTCCGCTGTCAGCAGACAGATCACGGAATTCCATGAGCAGCCATTGATACTCATATACATGCACCATTTATTCATCTTTTTATTCCAGATGACGTCTGGCGCCCACATATTACCGCCAGGATCATAAACGGGATCCCCTGCTGCCGCCCACTCAAATTCCTTTTTGAATAACGTCCGGTAATCCGTACTGATATTATTGGTAAACGTTTTCCACGTCTCCAGATCATCCGAATATGCCCATGCCAGATGAGATCCAAAGATATAATATCTCCCTGTCTTCGGATCCTTGATGATCGATGGATCATGTACGGATACCCGGTTACGGGATACTTTTTTGTAGTGTTCGGCAGGATCCTGGATCGTCCCTGCTGCCTTCACAGTATCTGCCGTTCCCGGCCATGACATGCCTGCCAGTATAAGCACTGCCGTCATCACAATGGCGAGTGCCCGCTTCCCCAATGTTTTCATACTGCATCGTCCTCCTTTATGATAAATAATATAATAAAATATTATCATAAAGAGGAACCGATAGCAATCAAATTTAAGCGTCTACCTCTCCTTTATTTCCCCGCTCCGGTATCCCTGCAGCAGCAGTTCAAGATCTGTGATATGTTCATAGATCTCCTTGCCGATATCCGTATCCTTTACCATCACACGTGCCTTCTCCGTCTCAATGAGCTGCGACTCTGATTCAATATCCAGATTCTCTTTCATCGCCTTATAGATTGTCTCAAACGGCTGGTGCGCCATGATCCGCAGCCCGTGGGAATTATAGATCAGCGTGTAACCGGCGATCCCCGTCTTCTTGTGATAATCCGTGCAGAATCCGCCGTCAATGACAAGAAGCTTCCCGCCGGCACGGATCGGCAGCTCTCCCTCTCCGGTCAGAACTGGCGTATGGCCATTTACAATATGGGACAGACCGGAATACAGGCCAAATTCGCGGAGGATCATATTACACGTCTTCTCCTCCTCATAATATTTATAATACGGATTCTTCGGCTCTTCCCATGTAGCCTCATCGACCAGATACGTCCTCTCAAATGTCTTGAGGATCCTGCCGCACAAAGGCGAGAGTCTGCCGCACCACAGATACCACATAAAATCCAGATCCCAGGGCGTCCGGTGGCGGGAAAATGCGTGCCGTGCCACCTTATCTGCATAATCCAGATAGGCTTTTCCCTGATAAGTGACGCCATCCATCGTAACTCCCTGGAAATTTCCCTCCTCATCCATCGGCACACATCCATGGTAAAGAAGATTTTCATTATAGATCCGGTACATACTTCCCTTCTCATACAAAAACCGGATATGCCGCTGCAGACGGATGCTGTTGAGAAAATCTGCCTGCAGTTCCTTCATGATCTCGCTTTCTTCCTCTGTGAGATGATAGGGATCCGCCGGATCCACCGTCGGGAAATCGGCGTCCTTCATCTCAAACTCTCTTCCATCAAGGACCAGGACCTTCCTCTCCTGATCTACTTTATCCAGCAGCAGGCGGTTCTCCATCTCATATTCCGGATGCTCCCGGATAATCGTCCCCTCCAGCTTGAACATAATGACAGAAATCGCCTTCCATGCCTTGCGGATAGGATTTTCTCCCTCATAAAACCGCATGGCAAACAGCGTCAGATGGCGCAGACTGATACCATATCCATTTTCCAGTATTTCTGTATTCTGATAACGCAGGTTGTTGCGGATCACATTGGCGATGCACGCCTTGCTTCCCGCTGCTGCCCCCATCCACAAAATATCATGGTTCCCCCACTCGATATCCAGGGAATGGTGGCTCATCAGAAGATCCAGTATTTTATCGGCACTGGAGCCCCGGTCAAACATATCGCCGACAATATGCAGATGGTCCACCGCCAGCCGCTTGATCAGTCCCGCCAGCGCCACGATAAATTCATCCGCATTCTCAATATTCAGTATCGTATCTATAATCTGCTTATGGTATATCACCTGATTATCGTCCTCATCCTTCTGCACATGCAGAAGCTCATCAATAATATAGGCAAAATCCTCCGGCATCGCCTTCCTCACCTTTGATCTTGTGTACTTGGAAGACAACAGCTTCGCCACCTCGATCAGTTCATTGAGGATCATCCGGTACCAGTCCGGCGTCAGTTCCCTCTCCTTGCGCAGCATACGGAGCTTCTCCCGCGGATAATAGATAAGCGTACAGATCTCCTGTCTCTCGGCCGGACTCATAACATTCCCAAACAAAAGATCCACCTTTTCCCGTATCACCCCGGAGCAGTTGTTCAGGATATGATAAAACGCCTCATATTCGCCATGAAGATCGCTCATAAAATGCTCGGTGCCCTTGGGAAGGTTCAGTATCGCATTACGGTTAATGATCTCCCGGCACACCGACTGCTTGGTCGGATATTTCTCCGCCAGCAGTTTCAGATATTTTTTCTCTTCTCTCTGCATAATCTACCTCATTCCTGCAAGGTGAACGTTGTTCCCTTTTGCTGTATTGTACATATGCCAGTTACAGTCCACGCTGCCGCAGATCGCTGACCAGCCGGACATAGAACTCCCGCACATCAAACCCGTCAAAATTCTCACGGTTCAGATCGATCATATCGCCATGAGAAATCCCCCTTTTCCCTTTTGCCTGCAAAAGCTGATAGTTCTCACCCCAGGCAAAAGATTCTTCTCCGACCAGTCCATCATTGCCTCCATCAAAATTCTTGACAAAACGGCAGGAAAAATTCAGTGGAAACCGGCCTCCTGATGGTGTTTTCAGTTTTGACCCCACACTCTGACCATATACTTCCCCGCTATCTTTTATTTCCTCATTGCGTTTCCTGCATGCCTCCTCAGTCAGATCCCTGACCGCCGCCATAAAATCCGGCGATGCATCCCCCAGCCTGCGCAGCGTGTTATTATATGTACAGGCAAGCATCTGCTGCTGCTTTTCCGGTATCTTCGTCAGCAGATAATCGGCAAATTTGCACCCCCTGTGCGGTGTATTGATCGTCGTCAGGCTCGCTGTATACTGATCCGTCCCCAGTTTCGCAAGAGCATACCGGCAGTCAAGCCCTCCCTTGGAATGGGCAATGATATTGACCTTCCCACAGCCGGTTTCCCTGACGATCTGCCGGATCCTGGCATCCAGTTCCCCGGCGCTGTCTTTCACTGATGATGCGGAACCATGATTGCCATAATAAAGGACGGCACCATTTTTCTCCAGTTCGCGGGGAATCCGCCCCCAGTAATTAAAATGCCTGGAATCCCTGAAAAACACACCATGCACCAGCAAAACCGGATACTTCGTCCGGCAGATCTGCTGGTCTGCCCTCGCCTGATCAAGCATGATTTTCGCATTTTCTTCCCGTACTTCCTTCCTGACGATCCGGAGCATGATCCCCAGAACCACAAGATTCACAACAGGGATCATCCCGCACAGCGCGCCAGTGATCCGCCATTTCATCCCCAGCTGCACCGAAGAAAGATAGATACGGATCATGCCATTCCAGAACACAGCTGCCTCGATCAAAATGCAGAACAGGGCGCTGGCAATACATGTCGTCCATACCCATGGTGCGTCAAAGGGATAAAACGTTATCCAGCAATGTATATTATAAACCACCGAGACAACAGTAGAGATCAAAAAGATCTCCAGCAGTTCACAGCCATCCGCATTATTTCGCAAACGCGCCGACTGCAGTCTCCGGCTGGCATATGACGGTATAAGATTTATCACAGCAAACAGGACTAACAGACATGGTACGATGAAATACCATGGCATGTGGTCAGCAGGAATCCTGTATCCTATTAAAAATATATTCGCCAAAACACTTACGAGAACGGCTTCGACTACTCTCTGTACATATTTCATGACTGGTAACTCCTTACCTGATTAACAAACTGATATATTTTTTGCGGATCCTTTCCGTTTCCATCCGCCCTTTCCACCCCGGAGCTGGTGTCCACACCATCCACCCCGGTTGCCGCCAGGGCGTCTTTTACATTACCATGATCCAGTCCTCCGGCAAGAAATGTTAATTTCTCCGTTTTGGGCAGTTTCTGAAGCATGTCCCAGTCAAACACTGTACCACTGCCCGGTATCTGGGCGTCAAACACATATCCAGCCACACGATCCATCTTCTCATACCTCTCAAATTCAGATAAATCACTGACATTGAATGCTTTGAGCATGGGTATCCTGATCCCTGACAGTACCTCATCCGTCATCTCTCCATGGATCTGCACCAGATCGAATCCCGCCTCCATGATTTCGTCCAGCTGCCCTGCCGTCGGCTCTACTACCACTGCCACCGCCTTGATATGTGGATCCAGAAGAGCCATGATCTCCTTTGCCCTCTCAATCTCCATATTTCTTTTGCTTTTTGGAAAAAACAGCACAAAGCCGGCGTAGTCTACACCGGCTTCATTCAGATACCCTGCTTCTTTTTTATCTGTGATCCCACAGATTTTTATTTTTTTCATCCTGACAGCCCCCGTGCATTCTTTCTGTATCCATTTTGCGATATTCCACAGGGAATGTCAAGACTATTTCCAATGCTTCAGCGGCATTTGTTACAATTCTCACAACCGCAGCTGCAGCTCCTTTTTCCTTTTTTCTTATCCGAGATCATCTTCCCTATCACTGCAGCTACAACAGCAAGAAGAATGACTCCTACAACGATAGTCCCAAGTGCAGATCCCATACACAGACCTCCTTCTTTTAAGGATCAGACCTGCCTGATTTTCAGGCAGGTCTACAAAAATGGCTTATATGTTCAATATTGTTACTAGCTCACACTTTTATTTTGCACCTGCCACACCTGCTTTGCCACTCATGGTAAGTGTATTGCTTTCCCTGTAAGGGCGGAAAATCAGATACAGCAATCCTGCGATCAGCAGAAGTGCGACCACAGTCCATACACTGAACACACCGGTAAAAAGCATTCCGATCCAGTATATGATCAGTGCTGTTACATAAGCAAAGACACACTGATAGGCGATGGCAAATACCGTCCATCTTCCATTATTCATCTCCCGCCGGATGGCTCCCATCGCTGCAAAGCATGGTGCGCAAAGCAGATTAAAGGCAAGGAAGGAATATCCGGCAAGCTGGCTCATTCCCTCAAAATCAAGAACACCAAATACGCCGACGACCTCCTCTTTGGCAACCAGACCCATAATGGTAGCGATCGTTGCTTTGATATTTCCAAATCCAAGCGGTGCAAAGAGCCACTGAATCCCTCTTCCGATATAACCAAGAATGCTGTTTTCCAGTTCGATGTCCGGGTTAAATCCAAAGGATCCCTCTGTCATGCCAAATACGGAGCCTGCCCAGATAAGGATTGTCGAAAGGAGGATCACCGTACCTGCCCTTTTGATAAAGGACCAGCCGCGTTCCCACATACTCCGCAGTACAGAACCCACTGTCGGCAGGTGATAAGCCGGCAGTTCCATCACAAAGGGCGCCGGTTCTCCGGCAAACATCCTTGTCTTCTTCAGGATGACGCCAGATATAACGATAGCGGCAATACCAAGGAAATAAGCACTGGGTCCTACCCACCATGCCCCGCCAAACAGTGCGCTGGCAAGAAGAGCAATGATCGGCAGTTTGGCGCCGCATGGAATAAAGGTTGTCGTCATGATCGTCATCTTGCGGTCCCTGTCATTCTCGATCGTCCGGGATGCCATGATCCCCGGAACACCGCACCCTGTCCCTATCAGCATCGGGATAAAGGATTTTCCCGAAAGACCAAACCGGCGGAAGATACGATCCATGATAAACGCAACACGTGCCATATATCCACAGCCTTCCAAAAAGGCAAGGAAAATAAATAATACAAGTATCTGAGGCACAAAACCGAGAACAGCACCTACACCGCCGACGATACCATCATTGATCAGTCCACTGAGCCAGTCAGCGCAGCCGACAGCCTCCAGACCATTACCCACAAGAACCGGAATCCCCGGTACCCAGATTCCAGAACCCGCCAGATACCAGCCATCGCCAAACAGTCCGTCATTCGTCCAGTCCGTCAGCAGTGTCCCCACAGAAGTTACTGAAACATAGTATACAATAAACATAACGGCAGCAAAGATCGGCAATGCCAGAAAACGGTTTGTGACAATCTTATCAATTTTGTCGGAGGTTGTCAATTTGTCCCGGCTTCCCTTTGTCAGACACTCATCCATGATCGACGAGATAAAGGTATATCTCTCATTGGTAATTATGCTTTCTGTATCGTCATCAAATGACTTTTCCAATCCATTGATCTCAGCAGACACATCCGGCACACGTTTCAACTGCTCTGGGATTTTATCATCCCGCTCCAGAAGCTTTATGGCATAAAATCTTCTGCCCGCTTCCTCGACCTCGCTGCCAAGACGCTCCATAACATTATGTACCGCCAGTTCCACTTCCTCCGAAAATTCATGTAACGCACCAGTCTCTGCTTTTCTGGCTGCCATAAGCGTCTTTGCTGCCACACGGTCTATGCCCGTTCCTTTCAGGGCAGAAACCTCAACAACCTCGCACCCCAGCTTCTCACTGAGCTGATCCACATGAATCCGGTCACCATTTCTTTCAACAACATCCATCATATTGACAGCCATCACTACCGGGATCCCAAGCTCCATCAGCTGTGTGGACAGGTACAGGTTTCTCTCAATATTTGTGCCATCCACGATATTCAGTATCACGTCCGGTCTCTCACTGATGAGATAATTCCTCGCCACCACTTCTTCAAGAGTATATGGGGACAAAGAATAAATCCCCGGCAGGTCCGTGATCGTCACATCTGACTCATTTTTTGCATATACATGTTTCAATTTTCCTTCTTTTTTTTCGACTGTAACTCCCGGCCAGTTTCCAACATACTGACTGGCACCAGTCAGTGCATTAAACAGGGTCGTCTTGCCACTGTTTGGGTTTCCCGCAAGCGCTATTGTGATCGTCATAATATTTTCCTTCCTTTCTGTCAGATTAGTTTCACATCTCTACTCCCGATTCGTATATTCTTCTTTTCATTAGTCTCAACTAACTTCTGGTCAAAAAATTTTATCCCACCTCGATCATGGCAGCATCTGCTTTCCGCAAAGATAATTCATAACCGCGGACAGTTACCTCCACCGGATCACCCAACGGTGCCACTTTCCTCACATATATATCAATCCCTTTCGTGATCCCCATATCCATGATACGCCTTTTTACAGGTCCGGTCCCTGTCAGCCTCTGAACCTTCACTGTCTGCCCCACTGACGCTTCCCGCAATGTCATCTTCCTTTTCCTCCTTTTCAAAACATGCTCCTGATCCTGAAATCCAGGCAGGTTCATATCATAATCTTTTTTGCCATATCCTTTCCCAGTGCGACACGGGAATCCCTGACATTTAAAATCAGATTGCCGCTGATCTCAGAGATCACCGTAACCACACTGCCAGCGATAAATCCCAGATTTTCCAGAAATCTTCTGGTGTCTTCTTTCCCGCCGACTTTCCGGATCGTCGCCGGCTCACCGACTTTCGCCATCGTCAAAGGCATCCTGCATCATCCTTTCTGCCATATTATGCACTTCTTACTTTAGTTAGTATATACTAATATTTATTAGATGTCAAGAACTTTTTCTCAGAAGATTTTTTCCGCTTTTTTCCCAAATAGATGATAATTGCTTTCAATCAAAAAAAATGATATACTTATAAATAGTTTAACGATGCCAGTCCATAAAGAAACGGGAGTGATAAAAATGAAGACAACCGAATCCGCAGAAAATTATCTGGAGACAATCCTTATATTAAGCAAAAAATTACCGGTAGTGCGCTCTGTTGACATTGCTACGGAACTGGGATTCAAAAAATCCAGTGTCAGTGTGGCGATGAAACATCTCCGTGAAAAGAATCATATTACGGTTACCGACGCCGGATTTATTTATCTGACCGAAGAAGGGAAAGCCATCGCTGACATGATCTATGAACGGCACGATATCCTCACCCGTTGTCTGTCATCCCTTGGCGTACCCGAAGACATCGCAGAAGAAGACGCCTGCAAGATCGAGCATGTCATAAGCAAAGAAAGCTTCAGCGCCATCAAAAAGCACGCAAAAACAATGAAGGCACTGGACTGAACATTTATTTTCCCCTGACGGTTCTCCTGCTCAATAAATATTTTTCGACTTTTCCCCATAAAGTGACAAATCTCTTATCAAATAGTCACAATAAAATAAGCTGTGTGTTGTATGATACTACATATCAGGGGGGATAAGTATGAAGAAAAAACTTTGGATAAAAAAATTTGTTCTGAATATTCTGCTGGGGATCGGCGGTGCCGTCTTCGGCGCTCTGTTTATGATCACCGGCATCCTTATATTTACAGTCGAAATTTTGTTCCAGGGTCTGGAAAAAATATACACCTATCTGATATAATATACGCAGAAGGGAGGTCGAACCCATGAAACGGATCTTGCGGATCATCGGCAAAATTGCACTCCGTCTGTCTGCTTTCCTGTTATTGGCCGCTATGGTCATAACGGTTTACTATGGTGTGAAAGGCTGGCAGATGTATCAAAAAGCCATAAAAGATACACCCATCACGAAAATCGGCAGCTCCATCCGCAGCAAAGAACATTTTACCCATTACCGCGAACTGCCGGAGATTTATATTGATGCGGTCATCTCTGCTGAGGACAAACGCTTTTTCTCCCACCCCGGCATCGACCCGGTTGCGATCGGAAGGGCGGTGTGGAAGGACATTACCACTCTCTCTTTTGCAGAGGGAGGAAGCACCATTACCCAGCAGATCGCAAAAAACGAACTGTTCACCCAGGAGAAGAAGGTCGAGCGCAAATTTGCTGAAATCTTTGCTGCCTTTGCGCTGGAAAAGGAGTATAAGAAAGAAGAGATCTTTGAACTGTATGTCAATACCATCTATTTTGGCAGTGGATACTATGGCATCCATGACGCCGCAGAAGGATATTTTAAAAAATCCCCTTCCGAACTGACCGACTATGAAGCGATCATGCTTGCCGGGATCCCCAACGCACCGTCGAATTACTCGCCGGATGCCAGTATGGAACTTGCCCGGAAAAGAATGTCCCTGGTACTGGAAAAAATGGTACATTGTAATAAAATCACACAAAAACAGGCAGATCATATTCTGACACAGTCTCCCTGATCTGCAGAAATGAGGAATCTATGTGGCTCATAATGGCAGTTCTCTCCGCCCTTTTTGCCGGACTCACGGCAATTCTGGCAAAGTGCGGCACCAAATCCATGGACTCCGATGTCATAACGGCACTGCGCACTGCTGTCGTACTTGTGTTTTCCTGGATCATGGTGTTTCTTACCGGATCTCTGCATACGATCACGGATATCGGTATGAGATCCCTGTTCTTTCTGATCCTGTCCGGGTTCGCCACTGGCGCCTCCTGGCTCTGCTACTTTAAAGCATTGTCACTGGGCGACGTCAATAAAGTGACGCCTGTCGATAAATCAAGTACCGTCATCACGGTGCTTCTCGCCATCGTGATCTTCCAGGAAACCAGCCATCTGCTGCTCAAACTCACCGGTACAGCGGTCCTGGCTGTCGGGATTTATCGGATGATCGAAAAAAAAGAGACTGTACCAGACCTGCATAACGGCAAAGACAGCAGATGGACCGTTTATGCCATTCTGTCTGCGGTCTTTGCCGCACTCACCTCAATCCTCGCCAAAATCGGGATCACAGGAGTCGAATCCAATCTCGCTACAGCGATCCGTACCGCCGTCGTACTTGTGATGGCATGGTTTATTGTCCTGATCCGAAAAAAGCAGGCACAGGTGCGGACGACTGCCCGGAAAGACCTTGCCTTGATCTGCCTTTCCGGTATAACAACCGGCGCCTCCTGGCTTTGCTATTATTATGCCATCCAGAACGGCATCGTCAGTGTCGTCGTACCTGTCGACAAATTAAGCATTGTCATAACCGTACTGTTTTCCTGGCTTATATTAAAAGAAAGGCTTACCCGAAAAGCGTTGTCCGGGCTTCTACTCATGGTATGCGGCACGCTGATCCTGACGATATGGGGATAACGCCAGCTCAGCGGCGGGATTAAATTGCTCTACACTCAGGAATTTTTTTCATAGATCATTCTTGCCTGCTCTGCGATCACTTTTCTCAGTTCAGCAGGTTCCAGTATCTCTACCTGAGTTCCAAACGACAGAATAAACCCTCTCAGCCACGCATCTTGCGGTATTTTTGCAGATACAACCAGACTGCCGTCCGCCTGCCGTTGTACCTGTGACCGGTCAAACTCATCATAAACACGGTATGCCATTTCTTTGGGAAAACGGAGTACGATCGGATGATCGTCTCCTTCTGAATTGCCGATCTGTCCCGGAAAAGTACGCCTTACAAATCTCTCCTCCAGAATCTCCAGATCCAGGATCCTGTTTAATTTAAATAACCGGAAATCCTGTCTTTTCGTGCAGAATGCTTTCAGATACCATGCTTTCGCTTTATAAGCAAGTTTTAACGGCTGTATCACTCTTTCGCTGATCATTTCATTCGAACCTGCATAATTGATCCTGACATTTCTGCAATGGATGACCGCCGACTTCAACTGCTCAAATTTTTCATTGTCAAACTTTTTATCTCCCCATCTGGAAAAATCCACTTCCAGCCAGTCTTCTGTGTGGAGCTGGAACATCGCAGAAAGTTTCTGTAATGTCTGGCTTCCGCTTGTATTTTTTGTGACATTCAGGCTCTGTAGTGCCGTGAGGATCTCCTGCTTCTCTTTCTCTGACAGCACCACCCGGTCCAAAACAAAACCGCTCATTAAATAAATGCCGCCATATCTGCCCGATTCGGCATAGATGGGGATACCGGCAGCGCTCAGAGCATCCATATCCCGGTAAATCGTACGGACAGATACTTCAAACTTTTCTGCCAGTTCGGGAGCGGTCGCCTGCCCCTGATCCAGTAAATGGTATACGATCTTAAACAATCTGCTTTCCTGCATCACCTTTCCCTCCTAATTTCCTGAACTCTTATAATGCCGCAGGCTGTACCGCCAGAAAAGATACGCCAGCAGATACATCCCCACTCCGACAAAAGGCGTAAGATACAGAAATATCTCCGGAAACTGCTGCATATCCGGTTTGCGCAGCAGATACTGCGACGGAAAATAATTGACAAAGGCAAAAGGAACCACATAGATCATAAAGACCTGTACCGCCTTATGAAAAATGCTGACAGGATATCCGGCAAACTTTCTGGCGTTCCAGTAAAATACCTCTTTCAGGCTGCCTGTCTCCAGAAGATAGATATTCAGCGTGGCAAGAAACAAAAAAATCGCTCCCTGGATCAGCACTCCCCCCGCCACAGCCAGCATATAATATAAAACGGTTGCGGCGTCCCAATGTATCCCTACTCTTCCCGCTGTAAAGATAAAAAGCACCAGTCCCAGACCGCCATGCCCGATGGCAGCAAACCAGTCCGCATCGACAAAGATCAGCTGGAACAATACTCCCCTCGGTCTCAGCAGAAACCGGTCAAAACCACCGGTTCTCACCGTCCAGCCAAAATCTCTCAGCCCTGTAAAAAACAGGATCATGACGCCATATGTCAGAAAAAGCAGACTAAACAAAAATAGCATCTCCTGCATATTCCAGTCATTCAGCGTGTCAAACTTTAGAAGAGCAAACCAGATCGCGATCACTCCTGTGGATTCTCTGAGGAAAACTGCCAGTGACCGCAGCACGGCATCCACTCTGTACTGAAACCACGCTTTCATTACGGTTCCCACATATGCTGTGATCACATTTGTATGATCTTTCATGTCACATCAGCCTCCTTGTACCACCAGTTTTTTCTGCCCCTTATGCCAGAGCCAGTTTCCAAACATAAATAACAAACCGATCCAGAAGATCTGTATCAGGCATTTCTCCAGTATCTCCTGCCAGGTTAACTGCCCGAGATAGATCTGGACCGGTGTAAAATAAATACTTGAAAACGGAGTATACCGGACAACACCATTCATCCAGTCCGGCATAAACCATAACGGGATCATCGAACCCGACAATACATTGATACATACATTTTTGATCGTAACAATGCTCCACACATTGATAAACCAGAACGACAGCATCTGCGTGGCAAAACTGATCGTCCACAGCACCCCATAACCCAGCAGGGCGCTGAACACAAAAAGCAGCAGCATACATCCACCGGCAGGTTTGAGAATTCCTACAAAAAGAAAGGACACAAAAAGAGCCGGGCCAAACCGGAACACCAGCTCAAACAGGGCATTCCCCATATTTTCCGCGATCATGCGCCCCTGGATGCCGATCGGGCGGAGCAGTTCATTGGCGATACTGCCATCCCGGATCATATCCGGGATAAAAAAATCATTGACCCGGAAGACAGCCTCCATACAGAGCGAAAGGACAAAACTGGTAGCGACCATCATAAGCGTAATGCCGTCTACTTCAGTACGCGCGCCATACAGCGCCCGGTATATCTCCCAATAAATAAGGACTCTCAGCACCGTATTCAGTATTCCCATAAGGTGATCAAAACGATAGGCGCTTCTTGCCAGAAAACTCTTTCTGGCATAGGCAAGATACGGCTCCAGACGCATCTAAACCACCTCCCCGCCGTAGATCCGGCAGATTATATCATCAATCTCCGGTTCCGTAATATTGATGTCACGAATACTGTACTGCGAAAGAAGCTCATTCATCAGGTCGTTGACCGATACCACACCCTGTTCAAAGACAAAGCGTTTCCTGATATGCCCCTCTTCCGGGAGAGACTGTATCTCGACATGCTCGATCGGACGGATCTCGCATTCATAATTAAACTCGACGTCAAGCTGTCTTGCTGTCCCATACTTTTCCCGGATCCCATGCAGGGAACCATCATACATTTTTCTCCCTTCATTGATGATCATGAGCCGCTCACAGGTCTTCTCGATATCCTGCATATCATGCGTAGTAAAGATCATCGTCACATTGTTTTTCCCGTTCAGTTCCCGGATAAATTCCCGGATGACCTGCTTCCCCACCACATCCACGCCGATCGTAGGCTCATCAAAGAATACGATTTCCGGAGAATGAAGCAGAGAGGCAGCGATATCTGCCCTCATACGCTGCCCCAGTGAGAGCTGCCGCACAGGCTGATCAATAAAATGCCCCAGATCCAGCATATCGATGAATTGCTTCAGATTTTTCCGATATACATTTCCCGGGACAGCATAGATCGCCCTCAGCAGTTCATAGCTGTCACGCACGGGCAGATCCCACTGAAGCTGTGATTTCTGCCCAAACACAACACCGATCTTACCCACAAATTTCTTTCTCTGCCGGCAGGGATTATAACCTGCCACACTGACACGTCCCCTGTCAGGGCACAATATCCCGGACAGCATTTTGATCATCGTCGATTTTCCCGCACCGTTCGGTCCAATAAAGCCCAGCATCTCTCCCTGACCGATCTGGAAACTGATATTCCGTACTGCCTCCTTCTTTTCATATCTGGGAGCAACCAGATTTGCCAGCATCCCCGGTATCCCGGCAGACCGTTTGCTGACCCGGAATGTCTTACAGACATCCGATACTTCAATAAAAGATCCCATACTTACCTCCAATCGCATCTGTCGATCACATCGTCCACACCGCTCATGGATGCCCATCTGCCTCTGCCGCCAGGCGAACGATGTCTGCCAGATCATGCTGCGTCACACGGATCTGGATCACTCTGGTCTGTTCCAGGATCCGCTTCGTGATCTCCGCAGCTGTGATATGATTCGTATTATAGGAAAGATGGAGTCTGTCCTGCTCAATGCTGTATCGCAGTAAGGGCAGATCATCCATATCCGGTATGGCTCCTCCAAACTGAATATCAATCTGATTCACCGGAGCATATCGGCACAGAAGCCCTTGTCTGTCACCATAATAACAGACATTCCCCTTTTCAAGCAGAAGAATACGGTCACAGACCTGTCCAATCTCAGTCATATTATGGGAAGAAAGCAGTATGGTAGTCCCTGCTTCCTTTTTCCGGCTGATTTCCTCCCAAAATGCACGCTTTCCCTGTTCATCCATACCATTGGTCGGTTCATCCAGCAAAAGAAGTTCCACACTGCCCATCAGCACTGCTGCAAGCTCCACGCGCCTTCGCTGTCCTGTGGACAACCTGCCGGCCTTTTGATGAATAAATCCAGAAAACCGGAACCGGGCATCCAGTCTTTCTAATTCCTCCCTGCACTGCTTCCTGTCCAGCCGGTAGAGCTTCTCCATCAGTATCAGCTGACTTTTTACCGTATCGTCCCGCTGGAAATAGTTTAATTCGGAAAAATAAGCCCTCAGATGTGCCGTCAGTATTTTTCTGTCCCGCACAGGATCCCTTCCCATCGTACGCACCATACCATGTTCACACACCAGCAGACCACATACCAGTTTCAGTAACGTGGTCTTGCCCGCACCGGATGCCCCGATCACTCCCACAGTCACTCCCTGCGGGATGAACAGATCTACCCTGGACAAATTGTATTTTTCTGCTTCCCTGAAATAAATCATATAAACTCCATTTCTCCTTCATGAAAAGAATAATCCCCTGCAGCACTTTCTGCAAGGGATTGGGATAAACGGCCATTATTCAGGGATATATGCACTGACGCAAAAAAATCCCTCCGATTCATAGATATCAAATATGCCATGATAGCGTTCTGTAATCTCCCTCATCCCTGGAATACCAATCCCGTGGCTTTCCCTACCGTCGGCATCTGTTTTCCCGGGAAACCGCGCACTCTCTTTTGATGATAACAATGCCGGATTCTTCTCCAGCACAGACTCCGCTATCTTATTCTTGACACAGATCATCCCGTACCCCCGCTGTGAAATAATGAAAAGGTGCAGTTCCCGGCCGCCTTCCTCTTCCGATCCACAGGCACGGATGGCATTATCCATCATATTGCCAAGCAGCGCTGAAAAATCAATACTCTTCATACTGTCAAACGGAAGATTCTCAATCTCTGCCTTAATCCTTATCCCCCGTTCCTGTGCCATTTTCAGTTTTTCATTGACAATATGGTTTAGCAGGGAATTCCCTGTCTCCACATAACTGTGCATCGCATTCAGCTTGTCCAGGATCTCGGAGGAATAC
The DNA here is from genome assembly GCA_910584875.1 of uncultured Eubacterium sp. Classification (GTDB taxonomy): domain Bacteria; phylum Bacillota; class Clostridia; order Lachnospirales; family Lachnospiraceae; genus Eubacterium_F. Next base: position 9,150 of record CAJUDA010000003.1, on the reverse strand, counting down.
AGTGCTGCCGCCTCATATTCCCCTGTGGCAAGATAAGACGACATCACCATAAAATGATTTTTCATATCGTGTTTGAGCATCCTGGCGCTCCCATGCAGTTTCCGTATCTCCTCATCCTGCGCCCGGACTTTTTCCTGTTTCTCCCGCAGACGCTCATACGAATAGGCAAGCTCCGCTTTTTCTGACAGAACCTTCTCATACTCTTTCTGCAGTTGTTCATATTCATTCAGTAAGCTCCCATATTTTTTCATTTTAATACCCATTTCTGAGCGATTTATCGCGAAGAACCGCACGAGAAAGCTCGAAGAGTTTCTCGTGTCGGAACAAAGCAATTTGTTTTCGCTCAGAAACAAATTGCCGTGTAAAAAATAAGCTATCGAGCTTATTTTTTACACTAAACCCTCATATATTCCAACAGCTGTCGTTTCGACTTCCCGGCATAGCGCTTCCCCACAGGGAGCACCGTTCCATCCTTCAGTGCCACCTCTTCCCTGCCGATCATCCGGACCGCCGTCTGGTTCACCAGAAATCCCTTGTGTATCCGGACAAACCCATAGGGATACAGCTCCCGTTCTCTGTCTGACACCGTACCTCTTGCACGATAATCCCCTGATGCCGTACAGATCTTCAGATAATTGCCATCCGCCTCAAAATACAGTATGTCCGATAAGAGTAAGGAAACATCCCTGCCCTCCATTCTGAAATAAAACTTCCGGTCCAGTGACTCCAGATGTTCCCTGCCTCTTTTCAAAACCTTTCCTATCTCCTGATCAAAAAAACCCTTGCGGATAAAAGCAAAAGGCCGATACTGGAAACTCTCATAAACCAGCTCATCATGACTTGTAACAAAAACCAGCAGAGGAATCCCTTTCTCTCCCTTTAACCCTTCTGCAATTTCCATTCCACTGACATCCGGCATATCAATATCAAGAAAAAGAAAATCACAGGACGATCTCCCCAGCTGCTCCCGCAATTCCATCCCCGACGAAAAGCAGTGGATTTTCTCCTCTGGCACACATTTTTGTATTTTCTCTGCCAGTTCCCGAAGAACCGGCATCTCATCATCACATATATAAATCATGACAGCCTTTCCCATAATATCAGAGAAGCCTCTGAAAATGTAACATTTCCAAAGGCTTTTATAATCCGTGCGTGAGAGGATTCGAACCCCCGACACCTTGGTCCGTAGCCAAGTGCTCTATCCAGCTGAGCTACACGCACAACGCAAATATTATGATACTCAATCCAGTCAGAAAAGTCAAGCGCTTTTTTGCTTTATTAAAATATATCAATAAAAATGATTAAATTTAATCATTCCCAAATTCACTTTTTTGTGATAGTATAGAACAAAAGCTTTGAAGAGGACTAGTAACTGGCTGACTTTTTGCAGAGAGCTGCCGTCTGGTGCGAGGCAGTAAAAGAATGACAGCGAACTGACCTCTGAGCTGTGTACCTGAACCATATATAACCCGTAAGGTGCATCGGACTCCCACCGTTATAAGGGGAAAGCATGTTAGTGCTGATGAGAGCATATCGAAAAAGATATGAAGTAGAGTGGTACCGCGAAGGCTGATACTCCTTCGTCTCTACAACCGCCTGGTTGTGGAGGCGGAGTTTTTTTCATTATAATCATTTTGTTCTAATTTGGAGGGAAAAGACATGAAACATGTTGACAAGTATGAAAAGGCTTATTTTATGCCGCCGGAATGCACCTATGACTGGGCGAAAAAGGACGCCATCGACAAACCGCCTGTCTGGTGTTCCGTTGACCTGCGGGACGGCAACCAGGCGCTGATCGAACCGATGAGCCTGGAGGAAAAGCTGCAGTTTTTTCAGATGCTGGTAGAGATCGGTTTTAAAGAGATCGAAGTGGGCTTCCCTGCTGCATCAGAGACAGAATATGAATTTATGCGCGCACTGATCGAGAAAAATATGATCCCGGATGATGTGACCGTCCAGGTACTGACCCAGGCAAGGGAGCATATCATCAAAAAAACCTTTGAAGCAGTAAAGGGAGCTCCCCATGCTGTCGTTCATCTGTATAATTCTACTTCTGTAGCACAACGGGAACAGGTATTTAAAAAAAGTAAGGAAGAGATCAAACAGATCGCCATCGACGGCGCTGTTCTCTTAAAAGAGCTTGCGGATGAAACAGATGGCAGCTTCTCCTTTGAATACAGCCCGGAGAGCTTTACCGGTACCGAAGTTGAGTACGCCGTTGAAGTCTGCAATGCCGTTCTTGATATATGGAAACCCACAGCAGACAATAAAGCGATCATCAATATCCCGGCGACAGTGGAGCACTCTATGCCCCATGTGTTTGCCACACAGATCGAATACGTCCACAAACACCTGAAATACCGGGATGCCGTCGTACTTTCCCTGCATCCGCACAATGACCGCGGCTGCGGCGTCAGCGACGCAGAACTTGGTATCCTTGCCGGAGCGGACCGCATCGAGGGTACCCTCTTTGGCAATGGCGAGCGCACTGGTAATGTAGATATCGTGACTCTCGCCATGAATATGTATACTCACGGCGTAGACCCGCTGCTGGACTTTTCCAATATGCCGGAGATCCGTAGAAAATATGAGACATTCACCCGTATGCATGTGGATGACCGGCAGCCATATGCCGGAGACCTTGTATTTACCGCCTTTTCCGGCTCCCACCAGGATGCCATCGCCAAAGGCATGCAATGGCGCGAGGATAAGAATCTCAGGGTCTGGAGCGTTCCCTATCTTCCGGTGGACCCCCAGGATGTAGGCAGAACCTATGACTCCGATGTGATCCGCATCAACAGCCAGTCCGGCAAAGGCGGTGTCAACTATATTCTGAAACAAAACTTTGGCATCTCTCTTCCTGACGCCATGCGGGAAGAAGTGGGCTATATGATGAAACAGGTATCTGACGAGGAACACAAGGAGCTCTCGCCACAATGGGTATATGAGATCTTTGAAGACCATTATATCACCCCGACTCCTTATTTCCAGATCACAGACTGCCACTTCAAGCAGGTAGACGGTATCATGGCGGAGACCGAGATCACATGCGGGGACAAAAAGAACATCGTGGATGCCAATGGAAATGGCCGTCTGGATGCTGTCAGCAACACGATCAAGCAGTTTTTCGGTGTCAGCTACCAGTTGTCTTCTTATGAAGAGCATGCTCTCACCCAGGGCTCTTCCTCCAAGGCCATTGCTTATGTGGGCATTACCTGCCAGGGAAAATCCTACTGGGGCGTCGGCATTGATGAAGATATCATAAAGGCATCGTATCACGCCCTCTGTGTCTGTGTCAATAAATTGCCAGACATACAGAAAAAGGAACCCGTAAAAGATAAACGCCTGATGGAGATGATGAACTTTATCCAGGCAAACTACCAGACCGTCACCCTGGACGATTTGGCAGAGCATTTTCATCTGAGCGAACCCTACATCAGCAAATATATTCATGAAAAGTCGGGCAAGACATTTGTAGAACAGGTAACAGCCATCCGTATGAAGCGGGCAAAAACGTTATTGAAAAATGGAAATATGACAGTAGAGAACATTGCCTTCACCATTGGATACCAGAATGTAGAGCATTTTAACCGCACCTTCAGGAAGCTATACGATATGACACCTGTAGAATTCCGAAATAAAGGGAAATAATATAGCTCAACGGCGCCAATTCAAACCCGTTCAAATTGGCGCCGTTGAGCTATATTGGTATCTATGCTGATATATGCATATATTTGATTTTTCCTAATAAAATTTTAAGTAACAGCCGTGTGTTCCACACTGACACCGGCTGTTTTTAAAAATGAGGAAAGGGCATTACATATATGAGCAGGGAAAAGTCTGATTTTTTAACAAAGTATCTCACCAGAAAAGTGATTGCGATCCTGGTCATCGGGATCTTACTGTCTACTGGTGTGGTCGGAATGCGGAAACTGATTTCCAACCATTCAAAGACGACGAAAATCGGGTTTGAAGATATCGGGGAACTTGCCACACAGACCGCTTACTGTACAGAAGTAAACGTGACGGAGGCGTCCAGAGAGTTTTATGGCATAGAGATACCATTCACCCAGAGCAAGTATGTATACAGCTACGATGTGATCATCAAGGCTGGCTTTGATTTCAGTGAAATCGAATGGTCTGAAAAAGATTCCGTAATCGAGATCAGACTCCCGGCTACTAAAATACTAAGCCGGGAAATAAAAGCGGATTCTTTCAAAGTTTACCATGAAAAGGAAAGTATCTTCCGGCACATTACCCTGGCTGAAAATAATGACGCCATGGACAGCTTAAAAGAGACAGCAGTAGAAAACGCTGTCTCCAATGGATTATTGAAAAATGCCCGTGATAATGCAGAAACGATCCTGTCTGGTTTCTTTGCCAATCATTATGATCTGGATAAATATGAAATCCGGTTTGTGGATAAGTAGGGAAGTTTTTTATTATATTTTTTTCATAATTCATAACGACCATAGCGGGGGGATATATATATCCCCACCCATGATATAGGTAATTAACCCAAATACTAAAACATTTGACATTTAAAGCATAAAGCGCTAATATGTATATAGAAGGAGTAGCCGCCCACAAGGTGGGTTGACCTCCCTGGATTTGACAAAATCAGTCTATCCCAGCTCGGAAAAAGTCAAGGATAGGCTGATTTTTATTTTCGCTTGTTGTTCCTATTATCCAAATAGGCAGACAAGGCTTTCCCGGATCAAATCTCTTATAATTTTATCTTTGTAATTCACAGCCAACTGCTCCCCTCACTGTACATAAAACATATCCGCATAGAGCAGCCACATGGCACGGAACAGACGCATGATCTGCCAGACACCGATCCCTTTCAGATCATATTCCTTCAGCAGATTAAACTTTGCCTGAAGGCTTCGCACATCTTCAAACCACACCTCATGTTCCTTCCCGTCTCTGATATATGTAAAATAGGGAGACTGGGCGGTATCATCAAACTGGATCGGAACATCATTTTCAATGGCGATCTGTACCGCCTCCACATGACCGATCGTGACGGCGCGACTTTCCCCTCTGACATAGGGAAGAATCCAATCATATCCGTAATTGGGAATTCCGAGATTGATCTTTTCTGGCGGTATCTCTGTCAGAGCATACTCAATCACCTGACGGACTTTGTTCAGCGGCGCCACAGCCATGGCGGGCCCATAAGTATACCCCCATTCATACGCCATCAAAAGCACCTCGTCTGCCGCAGCTCCCAGTCCACCATAATCCTTTCCCTCATAGAGAAGTCCCGGCTGATCTGCCGACGTCTTGGGCGCCAGCGCCACACTTACCATATATCCTGACTCATTCATTCTCTGGCGCAGCTCTGCCACAAAAGAAGTAAAAAGGTCTCTGTCCTCTGCCAGTATATATTCAAAATCCACATCCACTCCGCCAAAACCTTTTTCCTCCACTGTCAGCAGCAGATTTGATATCAGCGCTTCCCTCGCCGTCTCACTTGTCACAACCTCATGGATCAGATTATTGTTAAAACGTCCGTCCGCTCCCAGGGGCGTCAGCACAAGAATGGAAGATACCGCAAATCCCTGCGCCTCTTCTATCATCCACTGGTCTGCCACATTGGGAGGGATCAGCTGCCCTTCGGTCGTAAAGCCATAGGAAAAAACGAGCAGATTCGTCAGATAAGGCAATGTCTGTTCCAGAACCCATGGACTGATAAACGGGTATGCGTATCCATTTGCCGTGACGACACGCCGGTCCACATCCCCCTGTCCAACAGGGATTAAAAGCGCCTGCCCCACAGCAAGCCGGTATGGATAAGGGATCTGATTCGCATAAGATAATTCCGCTATTGTTGTACCATACAAACCGGCGATCCGGTCAATACTGTCACCGGGTTGAACAACATAAATCTGCATAAATGGTATTCTCCCGTTCACTCTCTCCCTGTATTATATTCCGGCATCCGCCGTTTCAGACCTTGTCCCGAAACAAATACATTACGAACCACTGGATTGATAATGCCGCACCCCATACCGCCAGAGCAGCCACGCCGGTATCAGGAAAAGACATGCCAAAAGAGGCAGCACTACATATAACACAGAATCTGCCCTGCCCAGAATATACAGCAGGGGATAATACTGGGTCAGTGCATAAGGGATAAAAAATGTGGTAAACAATACAATCTTTTCCCCATAAATTCCCATCGGATATTTCCCAAATTCTCTCGCTCCGTCCGTAAAAATATTCATAAACTCAAGTCCCTCCAGGGTGAAAAAGCATAAAGCCGCATAGATCATGAACAGCGCCGTGAATACCGCCATACCTCCGATCAGCATAAACAACACCGTAAAACCTTTGACCAGATTCCACTCGATCCCGGAAGCCGTCACTCCATACACAAACATTACGGCGGCCTGCAGGATCCTGCCGATCCGTGTCAGTTCAAACCGGCTTCCCAGCACCTGGAGGATTTCGCTCTGGGGCCGTACAAGGATCCGGTCAAATTCTCCTGTCCTGACGATCGCTGAAAAGGAATCGAAGCCTCTGGCAAAGAGTTCAGCCAGTGAAAACGCCATCAGGAAAATCGCATAACACAACAAAACCTCACTATAAGTAAAACCATCCACAGCATTAAATCTCTGAAACATGACAAGTATCCCCAGAAATACCGTAAACAGGACAAGAAACTGCCCCAGAACGGAAAGAAAAAATGATGTTTTGTACTGCATCATGGAACGGATCGTAAGAGTAACATAATGGATATATAGCTGAAATGTCTTTTTCACACTAACCTCCTTACTGAAGCGCCAGCGAAGGACGCATGAGCAAAAAGCAGCTTGCTGTTTTTGCTCTATGCATCAATATGATTTGTGAAAAGAACCAGAGGTTCTATTCACAAATCGTTGTGTGGGAAATCAGCGCATCAGCGTGATTTCCCACACTAACCTCCCTGGACAATGATTCTTTTTTCTGCCCTGGCACAAAGCCGTCTGCCTGTCCAGATCAGTACGATCAGCCAGAACAGCTGCAATATCACCGCCTTTTTCATCTGCGGCGCAGTCATACTACCGCTGTAGATCCTCAAAGCGGCATTCTGCATCGAAGCAAAGGGCAGCAGCTCCATCACCATCTGAATTTTTTCCGGGAAAAACGGCAATGGTATGATCGCTCCGGAAAAAAACTCCACCGATGACACAAACACGATCCGCACCCCCTCGGCAGATATCGTAAAGAACGATATCACATATACCAGCATGCAAAAAGAAACTGTCACCGCCAGTCCCAGGAGCAATGTAACAAGAAATAGCAAAGAATGAAAAACATCTGCCGGCGCCTGAATCCCATAAGGCCGGGGAAGAAACGCCGCTACAATAAGAATGGGAAAACACCGGAGCACCGCTCTTGATAACCGTGTCGCGATACTTCTTGAAAACCACATATTATAAATGCTGACCGGCCGGCATAACTCATAAACGACATTACCGTTCACGATAGATTCTATAATGTCATTTTCCATCATCCATGCCACAAAAAAAGCAAGAAATGCCTGCTGCAGCCAGATATAGGAAGCAACAGCCGGGAAGCTCATAGGAAATGCTGCCGCATCCGCCTGATAAAATGCCCGGAATGTCATGATTTCCATAAATCCCCAGAAGAATTGCGTGAAAACTCCCGCCAGGGCTGCTGCACGGTACTGAAGTCCCATTACGAATCGAAGCCGGAAAAAAGCTATGTATTTTTTCATCGTGCACCTCCGCCCTATATATCATAAGAGCGATACAGCTCTGCCACCGTTTGATCTATGTCTTCGCTCCCCTTTTTGATCGTCTCCAGCGAGCCGTCCATCAGGATCTTCCCTCTGCCGATCAGAATGATCCTTCCGGCGAGAGCCTCAATATCCTGCATATCATGAGTTGTGAGGATCACCGTGGTGCCATGGGAAGCATTTCTCTTGCGGATAAAATCCCTCACAGCCAGTTTTGATACGGCATCCAGACCAATGGTTGGCTCGTCCAGAAACAAGATCTGCGGGCTGTGCAGCAGGGATGCCGCAATTTCGCACCGCATTCTCTGCCCCAGAGACAACTGCCTTGCCGGTGAACGCAGTAATTCCTCCAGATCCAGCAGTTCTGTCAGTTCGTCAAGATTCTGCCTGTATTGGAAATCAGAAATAGAATAAATGTCTTTTAACAGCATAAAAGAATCTGCGACAGGAACATCCCACCACAGCTGGGAACGCTGACCAAACACAACACCAATCCGGCGTACATGACTGATCCTGTCCCGGCATGGTACTCTTCCATCCACAAGAACGGTACCGCTGTCCGGTGTCAGTATCCCGCTTAGAATTTTAATCGTGGAGCTTTTACCCGCTCCATTGGGACCGATATATCCCACCATCTCACCATCTGCTATGGTAAAACTTACATCATCCAGCGCCCGGATCACATCATACTCTTTGTGAAACAACGCTTTGCAGGCTGCAGCAAATCCGGCATTTCTCTTTGCGATCCGATATGATTTGCATACATGCTCCATCTTGATCATATCTGCTTCCTCCTGGCAGCTCAACGGCGCCAATTTGAACCCGCCGTGGACGGCGTATTTTGGCGAACTACTGTGTTTTTCGTCCTTGTCTTGCCAAGTAGATAAACTTTTCATCTCGATAAAAAAGTGCCGTATTCACACGACACTTTTATCCATGCTGGTGGCCGGGATCGAACCGGCACGGGTGTTACCACCCACAGGATTTTAAGTCCTGGGCGTCTGCCAATTCCGCCACACCAGCACTTTATTCATTGTATCGCACATCTCGTTTCATGCGCGAAACGACCCAGATGGGACTCGAACCCACGACCTCCGCCGTGACAGGGCGGCGCTCTAACCAACTGAGCCACTAGGCCAAAATGGACCCTCGGGGACTCGAACCCCGGACCGTCCGGTTATGAGCCGGATGCTCTAACCAACTGAGCTAAAGGTCCCGATCACTCTGATCAGTATCCCACAGAGTGTATGACTCCAAGGGGATATAGCGAAGCAAAGCTTCGCTTGGAAGTTTGCCTCCGGCAAACTTCGGGGGTTCAAATCCCCTAATCAGTATCCCACAGAGCGTATGACTCCAAGGGGATATAGCGAAGCAAAGCTTCGCTTGGAAGTTTGCCTCCG
>CAJUDA010000002.1:175806-217066 GCA_910584875.1 uncultured Eubacterium sp. | reverse complement strand
AAGAGCCGCCACGCAGCGGTACTAATGCACCACCAGAGAAGAAACCGCATCCTGCAGGCAGATGCAAAGCATCTGCCTGCAGGAATCAGTAACCCAGGTGGTGCATAAGGACCGGCGGGCGGCTATGCTGTAAAAGTCAGAAAAACGACATGGCAGACAGCGAGTTTTGCGAAGGGCGGCAGAAAAATTTTGCACAGAAAGGCAGTGATTTGATTTTTCGCTGGGAGTGGTACTTCGGATGGGCGATGGGAGGACCCCGCCGCCCTGCAACTCCGACAGGAAAATTGACAATATCATCCCATGTATGATAAAATTCTACTATCTGATCCGGAAGGGAGGGGCAGCAGCCATGAGCAGGAATTATGATCCATACAAAAAGACGATCCTTTTTTTTATGTCGCTGGTAAGCATCGTGCTCATGATGGCTGTTTTTGCCTGGTTCTGGTATCATACTTATGCGGATACGATGTATGTCTACCGTTTTTACCGCAAGGGAAATTATGCCATGATCGCCCTGTACGGGATCCTTCTGTATTTCTTTTCCCGTATGTACGGGGCGCTGCGTATCGGGCAGCTGCGGCGGATTGAGGTGCTGCTGTCCCATTTCCTTGCTGCATTTATGGCAAATTTCGTGATTTATATCGTAATCTGCCTTCTTGCTTTCCGGCTGGTCAGTCCGGGAGGGGTAGTCCTGATGCAGCTTCTGGACTGTGTGATCGCCTCTGTGTGGACAGTATTTGCCAGTCAGATCTATACCAGGATTTTTCCGCCGTGGAAGATCCTGCTGATCTATGGAGAACGCCCGGCGACTGATCTGGTGTATAAAGTCGAGGAGCGGAAAGATAAATACGCGATCTATGGTACGATTAACATTAATAAAGGGCTGCCGGCGATTGCAGAAAAGGTAAAGGACTATCAGGCAGTGATCCTTGGTGACATACCGGCAGCGAAGCGCAATGAGGTGCTCAAATACTGTTTTGGGGAAGGGATCCGCGCGTATGTGATCCCCAAAATATCCGATATCATACTGATGGGAGCGGACCGGATCCATATCTTCGACACGCCGTTTATGCTCGCCAAAGGATATGCACTGACCTTTGACCAGCGGTTCTGGAAGCGGTTTCTGGATCTCGTGATCAGTATCCCTCTCTTTATCCTCGCATCGCCATTCATGATACTGACAGCACTGGCGATCAAGCTGTATGACAGAGGTCCTGTCCTGTATCATCAGAGACGGTGCACAAAGGATGAGAAGGAGTTTGAGATCTATAAGTTCCGCAGTATGGTAGTAGGTGCTGAACAGGAGGGAGAAGCGGTTCTCGCCAAAGAAAATGATGAACGTATCACGCCGGTGGGACGGTTTATCCGGCGTACCCGGCTGGACGAGCTTCCGCAGCTGTATCATGTGATCACGGGGGAGATGTCGCTGGTGGGACCACGGCCGGAGCGGCCGGAGATCATCGCCCAGTACAAAGAAGAGATGCCGGAATTTGCCTTCCGTACGAGGGTGAAGGCGGGAGTCACAGGGTTTGCCCAGATTTACGGCAAATACAACACCGTTCCCTATGACAAACTGAAGCTGGATCTGTTTTATATTGAAAATTATTCCTTCTGGATGGATCTGAAGCTGATTCTGATGACGGTAAAGACTCTGTTAAAAAAAGAGTCGACCGAGGGCGTTGAACCGTTGCAGACCACAGCGATGCGCAGGAGGACGGACAGCGGACAAAAACTGGAACAGATCGTAGACGGACTGAAGAAAGGGAAGGATGCAGAGGATGAGTAAAAAAGCATTGCTGGTAACAAGAGTGAGCGGGTTTGTGCCCCAGTTTGAGATGAACAATGTCAGGATACTCCAGGAGATGGGGTATGAAGTCCATTACGCGGCAAATTACAATACCGTTGTCTATGGTGAGGACAATACACGGCTTGCCGATACCGGGATCCGGCGGCATTCCATCCATTTCTGCCGCTCACCCTTTTCGTTTGCGGTTTGGCGTTCCTATAAGGAACTGGTACAGCTGATGCTGGAAGAAAAATTTGATCTTGTCCACTGCCATATGCCGATCACGGGAGTGCTGGCACGCAAAGCGGCAGAGAAGGTGCGGAGGATGACCGGACGACGGGCGAAGGTGATCTATACGGCGCACGGCTTTCATTTCTTTGACGGGGCACCGCCCGGCAACTGGCTCTATTATTTCCCGGAACGCCATTATGCCAGATATACAGACAAGCTGATCCTGATCAATCAGGAAGACTACGAGAGGGGCAGCCATTTCCCTGTGAGGGGCAGTGTGGAATTTGTGCCGGGAGTGGGGATGAAGCCTATGCCGGAGTCCAATCCCGGATTTAACCTGCGTGATCAATATGGCATCCCACAGGATCACAGGATCGTGATCAGTGTGGGAGAACTGACAGAAGCCAAAAATCAGACGGCTCTGGTCCATGCCATGGACCGTTTCCGCCGCGAGAAGCTGACCTGTCTGATCTGCGGCGCCGGGGCGATGAAAGAATCCCTGGATCAGGAGATCAAGGAAATGTACCTGCAGGACAAGGTGATCCTCGCCGGGTACTGCAATAATATACCAGATATGTTGAGACAGTCCGATTATTATGCCTTCCCATCACAGAGGGAAGGGCTGTCCGTGGCGCTGATGGAGGCGATGCAGGCAGGGCTGCCGGTGATGGCGGCGGATATCCGCGGCAATCATGACCTGATCCAGGACGGCGAGGGAGGATTTCTTTTTATGGAAAATCTGCCGGAGGACTATGCCGGAGCACTTGCTTATTTTATGAAATATCCGGATGAGGCGGAGCGCATGGGCAGATGGAACCAGAAACAGGTGGAGAATTTTTCGCTGGACGTGGTGGAGAAGCGGATGAGGGAGATTTATGCGGATGAGCAGGGAGAATGCTGACAGAATTGCAGGCAGTGTTTTCAATTAAAACCGGAGGGAAGAATATGTTGCAGCAGAAACCATCCATATCCATCCTTACAGGGATCTACAATACCCCGGATCTCCAGATTCTGCAAACAGCAGTGGAATCCATCCGGCAGCAGACATATACGGACTGGGAGTGGATCATTTGCGACGACGGTTCCATGGATTCTACATGTGAGACGATCCAGTCTCTCATCCAGGGAGACCACAGGATCCGGCTGATCCACAACGAGACAAATCAGGGTCTGGCGGCTTCTTTAAACCATTGCCTCAACTATGCAAAAGGCGCTTATATCGCCAGGATGGACGCCGACGATGGATGCGAACCCTGCCGTCTGGAAAAGCAGGTGCGGTTTCTGGAGGAACATCCAGACTATGAGCTGGTGGGGACTGCCGTCCGGCTTTTTGATGAGGACGGTATATGGGGAAAGAGGAAGATGCCGGAGATACCGGAAAAAAGAGACTTTTTATGGGGTTCGCCTTTCATTCATCCTTCCATTATGATAAGGAAACAAGCGCTTCTTGCGGTGCATGGATATCGTGTGGCGAAGGAGACAAGGCGCACCGAAGACTATGATCTCTTTATGCGCCTGTATGAAAAAGGGTACCAGGGATACAATCTGCAGGAAGAGCTGTACGATTTCCGGGAGGACAAAAACGCGCGGAAACGCAAGAAGTACCGTTACCGCATCGATGAGGCAAAAGTCCGGTGGAAGGGCTTCCGGCTTCTGGGTCTGATGCCAAAGGGAGTGATATACGTACTGAAACCCCTTATCGTCGGACTGATCCCATATCCGGTGCTTGTATGGCTGAGAGGGGAGAAAGACAGATTTGTGCCCTGAAACGGCAGAGAGGACGAGATACATGATCGGCATCATAATACTGAATTATATCACATGGGCGGATACCGAGCGGTGTGTCCGCAGTATATGGGAAACCGAGTCAGGAAAGGAGTTTCCTTATCATATTTACATCGTGGATAATGCATCGCCGGATCCTGCACCGCCGAGCCTGCAGAGGTTATGCACACGGGACGGCGTCACCTGGATACAGAGCGAAAAAAATCTCGGTTATGCCGCCGGCAACAATCTGGGGATCCGGCGCGCCGTGGAGGATGGCTGTGACTGCATCCTGATCACGAACAGTGACGTCTGCTTTACCGAAAGCTGTATTAGCAGGATGGCAGCATATCTGCAGAACCATCCTGAAGTGGGGATCGTGGGACCGAAGATCCTGGATGCAGAAGGAAGACTGCAGAAATCCTGCCTGTGCCGCAGGACCGGACTGAAAGAAAAATATCTGGTCCGTACAAGGCTGAACCTGTTTTTCCGCAGGCAGTACCGGACGTATTTTGGTCTGGACCGGGACTACGACAGGACATTCCGTGCTTATGCTGTGCTGGGGTGCTGTTTTATGATCTCCCCACAGTGCGTAAAGGATGTATTTCCTTTTGATGAGGGGACATTTCTCTACGAGGAAGAATACATTGTCGGGATCCGTATGGAGCAGGCGGGATACGAGACGCATTACGTCCCGGAATGTGTGATCCGGCATCTGCATGGCAGCAGTACCGGAGAAGTGAAACCTTTTGCCTATCTGTGCGAGACTAACAGTGAGATCTACTATTGCAGGAAATACCTGAAAGCGGCAAAGTGGCAGATCATTCCGCTGTACATTTACCGGCTTTTGAAGTATGATATAAAGTGTTTGTGCAGCCGGGAGTTCAGGGAGTACAGGAGGGAGTTCCGGGGGAGGGCGGGACTCAGGTAAGATGGACGAAAAGAATGTTGGATTCATTAACTTGTCAGGAAATGTTAGATGATATTAAATATAATTACCAAAAAGAAGAAAAATTTATGAATGGAGGACAATATGGGTATCGATATTATTATTCCTGTTTATAACGGATATGAAGATATTATAAAATGCATGGAGAGTATCAGAAGACATACGGATCTGCAGGAAAACAGGGTGTTTCTGGTAAATGATAAAAGTCCGGATGAACGTATCCTTCCATTATTGGAAAAACAGGCAGAACAAAATATCATAATAATAGACAGTGAGACCAATGAAGGATTTTCTGCCAGTGTAAATAAGGGGATTCTGGCTTCTGACAGAGATGTTATTCTCTTGAATTCGGATACAGTAGTTACTGAAAACTGGGTTGAAAAGATAGTCCGGTGTGCTTATTCTGATACTTCTATAGGAACTGTCACGCCATTTTCTAATAGTGCTACACTGTGTTCTGTTCCGAAATTTGGAGTTGATAATGAAATACCAGTGAATCTGACAGTTGATGAGATGGCAGAGATTATAGAAAAGGTGAGTGTACATAAATATCCGCATATTACAGTTGCGGTTGGTTTCTGTATGTTTATTAAACGGAGTGTAATACAGGAAGTGGGATTGTTTGATGCGGAAACTTTTGGTAAAGGATATGGGGAAGAAAATGATTTTTGTAACAGGGCAGAGCAATACGGATACTGTCATGTATTATGTGATGATACCTTTATATATCATAAAGGAACCGCTTCTTTCGCCAGTGAAGAAAAGAGGAAACTGATTGAAAAGCATACAAAGATACTGGAAAAACGGTATCAGGCCCAGATGATGAAAAATCATTTATATTGTGTACAAAATCCTGATCAGGATTTAAGGGATCATCTGGAACCTTTTTTTAAGATCAGGAATGGAAAAAAGAACATTCTTTATTCCGTTCACTGTGATTTTAGAAAAGATGCAGCAGATCATATCGGTGGGACACAACTTCATGTCAAAGATCTTGTATTTTCTTTAAAAGATAAATACAATGTATTTGTAATGTCCCGTGATGGAGATTATCTGAGATTAACGATTTATATTGAAGACAGCCGTATATCTTATAAGTTTTATATTGGCGCTAAATCGCCTTATTTTCAATTCCATAATATTCGTCTGGAGAAGCTTTATGAGATATTTATGAGAGTGTTTACGATCGATTTGATCCATGTCCATCACATATTTGGGTTGTCCCTGGATATTTTCAGCGTTGCAGAGAAATATCAGATTCCGCTTGCGCTTACATTACATGATTATTATTATATCTGTCCGACGATCAAATTATATACTCATAAAGAAAAAATTTGTGATGGATCAGACGGGGCGGAAAGTTGTATGGAATGTATGTTCCGTAACTGTGGAGTTATCCATACAGTTGAATACTTAAAAAAATGGCGGGAAAATATGAAATCAGCTATTATGAAATGCAGCAGGATATATACGCCATCCGAAAAGGCAAAAAGCATTTATCTGGAATATTATCCAGAAATAGGTGACAGGATTGAGATTATTGAGCATGGTCTTGATATGAATGAATCGATTGAAGAACCGAAGGATACAAAAAGTAAAGAAATTAAAAAAACGGCAGAATTTTTTATTGAACAACATTTATCAGAAAAAAGTGATGTATTGTCCGGCTGGGCATATATCGCAGGCATGGACAATAAAAATATAGATATTGTAATTGAGATAACAGACCGCTACGGAACTAGTCACCGGTTTGCTGCAAAAAAACAGCACCGTCCGGATTTGAAAGAGATCAATAAATGGTATGAAATGGCAGGTTTCAGTGTGAGGATAAATACAAACTGGTTTGCTCCCGGGACACTTATGGTGAAGGTACTTGCAGTTCTGGATGAAGAAACTGAGTGTGTTATCTGGGAGGAAACCTATAAGAAACGGAATGATAAAATACGAAATGACGAAAATCTGAATGTGGCATTTATTGGCGGCGTTAGTATAGAAAAGGGCAGTAAGTTGATCAAAAAGGTAATTCAGTCAGAAGATCAGGCTGTCAACTGGTATATATTTGGAGGCATTGGAGACCGGGAACTGGAGTATACCGAGCAGGGAAATCTGATAAAAACAGGAGATTATGTAAGGGAAGAGTTAAAGGCAATGCTGGTTAATTATAATATTGATCTTATCTGTATTTTGCCTGTCTGGCATGAAACTTTCTGCTATACTTTGTCGGAGGCAGTTATGTGTGGTATTCCGGTGGTTGTTACTGATACAGGCGCTGTAGCGGATCGTGTGAGAAAATATCAATATGGATGGGTGGTATCAGTAGAAAATGGGGTACAGGAGTGTATCGATCTGATCAGGAAGTTTTCGAAGGACCCCTCAATATTGAAAAAAAAGAAAAGAGAATTAGCAGATATGTCTTTTAAAAGTGTAGATGACATGGCGGCAGAGTATGATGGCTGCTATCGTAATATCATGAAAGAGAAAAGCGTGAAAGCGGAAGAAGCGACACCGGATGATTACCAGATACTTTATCAGGGGCTTAAAGTTGGTAGTTCCCATGCGAAAGGCGACTATCTGGTGGCAGCAGAATTAAATGACCAGCTTCAGACAATACTGTCTTCCACGTCATATAAAGTTATGTTATTTTTCGCACAGATAAGGTTTCCGTTCAAAAAACAGATAAAGGCTTTGATGTACAAAATTTATAAACTGCTGCGGAGATAGGACTTAGAAATATACAGTTTGTAAAAGGAGTGGACATATGACTAGAAATAGAAACATAGATGTTTTTCGGGCAGCTGCTCTTTTATTGGTTATGTTATATCATTGCTGGGTACTTACAGGTTCAAAAATGCTGGTATCACCTGTTGTAACTAATTTTATAGCGCTGGGTGGGGAAATAGGTGTTACTGCTTTTTTTGTGTTAAGCGGCTTTGGGATTTTTCTGGCAATTGATAAAACAACTGAAAAAGGTAATTTTAAATATTTTTCATTTTTAAAAAGAAGATTTTACAGGATCGCTCCCCAATATTATCTTTGTCTGCTTGTTGTAGTTTTGATTTCGGATGCGCAGTATTTTTCAGGATATGGGATCAAAATGATCATTTCCCACCTCTTTTTTGTACATAATCTGTTTCCTGATTGTTCTGGTACGATAAATGGGGCATTGTGGACAATGGGAGTAACCGTACAGTTTTATATCATAGCCCCTTTATTATACAAAATATTTAAGAAATGGGGCCATTTGGCGCTGCTTAGCAGTATTTTGTTTACGATAGCCATGAAAACTTTTTTATTTTCTATCCTGCTTCCATACCTGGGGAAAAGCGGGCATCTGGAGTTTTTTATCGGGAGGCAGTTGTTTAGTGCTCTGGATAATTTTTGTATAGGAATGTATGCAGCTGTCCTTATTAAAGAAAAGAAATTTAAGATAGAAAGAATGCAGGCATGGATTATTTCAATACTTTTTACTATTCTATTATTTATTATTTCTAATTTGGGGATTCGGTATGGAGTTAATACAAACAACTGGTCCGGGTATATCTGGCACTCATGCTGTGCTGTGATACTGGGGGGGATCATGTTTGGGATTTCATATTTAAAAGCATATGATAAGGTTTGGCTGTATAAAAAATTTATCCAGCTTTCGCATTATGAGTATGGGATTTATGTGTGGCATTTATTGATCATCCGCAATCTTATCGATCGTTCAGCATGGGTACAAACCGGCATCAATAAGGGATATGCACAATGGTTATATATTCCTTTGCTGACTGCCGCCATACTGACTGGTGTAGTGTTTACCAGGTTGTCAGACCGGAAAGCAGCTGTTCCTTGAAGAAATATCCGGGATATGATATAATTGCAATACTTTTAGAAAATGAAATACAAGACAGGCAGGTTGTTGGACCGCTGATTTGGAGAGAATAATGAACAAGAAGAAGTTTATTTGTGTTTTAGGAGTTATTGTATTTGCTGTTTTAGTGAATGTTTATGTGTTCAGAGCTGCTAATCAAAAAGCAGGAGATATGGTATTATTCTGCGTTGAACTTTCGGCATCGCAGGAAGACGACTACCAGGTGTTTCCGGGACTGGCGGAGTGGAAACAGGAATCTGTCCAGACAGTCAGGTACGGAAAAAAGAATGAAGAATTCTGCTTACAATATACGATACCAAATACATTGCCAGGTGTAAGATTTGATCTGGGTACACATAAAGGGATGCACAGATTAAAGAGGATTTATCTGTCTTATAAAAATAGAACATGGGATTTCAATTTGGAAGAGATTGTTACACTGACTGATATTCCTGAAAAATCGAATCAGATTGAGCAAATAAATCTGCAGGGGGATGAATTGCTGATCAAAACGGGTGGAGATGACGGCTATATCGTATTGTCATTGCCTGAAAACATGAAGGACGAAGTATCTGTAATGCGCAGAGACAGTCTGCGAATACGATATGGTCTGGTCTGTGTATTGTTAGATCTCTTTTTTATTATATTGCTGATACATTTTAACCGTTGTTATGATTTTGTTAAGGAATTGTACCACAATCGCCGGTTGATTTTCAGCCTGGCAAAAAATGATTTTAAGACGAAATTTGCAGGATCCTTTTTTGGAGTGTTTTGGGCATTTGTACAACCGGTTATAACGATTCTTATTTATTGGTTTGTATTTTCTGTCGGATTTCGGTCCGGTGGCGTTGCTGACTGCCCGTTTGCATTGTGGCTGACAGCTGGTCTGGTACCATGGTTCTTTTTTTCAGAAGCCTGGAATGGGGCAACAAACAGCCTGATGGAATACAGTTATCTGGTAAAAAAAGTGGTATTTAAGATAAGTGTTCTGCCAATCGTCAAAGTGCTGTCTTCCGTATTTGTGAGCTTGTGCTTTCATTTGTTTATGAGTATTCTTTTCATTTTGTATGGATATACGCCAGATGTGTACTGGTTTCAGTTTATTTATTATATGATTTGCAATTTTGCGTTGGTTTTATCGTTATCGTATATTACATGTAGTGTGATTCCGTTTTTCAGGGATATGGGGCAGATTATAAGTATTGTATTGCAGGTTGGTGTCTGGCTGACGCCAATCATGTGGAATATAGAGATGCTTCCGGTAAAGTGGCGCTGGCTGATGAAAATAAATCCGATGTTTTATATCGTGCAGGGCTATCGTGATACCTTAAGCACAAAGCAGTGGTTTTGGCAGGATATTACATGGACAATATATTTTTGGGGTATGGTAGGTGCATTGTTTGTTTTGGGCAACATCTTGTTTAAGCGGCTGAGACCTCATTTTGCCGATGTTTTGTAAGCAGTAGTGAAATTATATAATAGTCAGGAGATGCTTGTGATGGAAACGGCGATAGATATTTCTGATATCAGTAAAGTGTATAAGCTCTATGAAAAACCAGGTGACCGGCTTAAGGAAGCGTTAGCGATCAGTCGGAAAAAATTATATACGGAACATTTTGCCCTGGATCATGTATCCTTTCAAATAAATAAGGGTGAAACAGTAGGGATAATCGGGACAAACGGCGCAGGCAAATCAACTTTGCTTAAGATCATCACAGGCGTTCTGACTCCCACATCCGGCAGTATATGTGTAAATGGAAGAATATCAGCTTTGTTGGAACTTGGCGCCGGTTTTAATATGGAATACACCGGGATTGAAAATATTTATTTGAATGGCACAATGTGTGGGTTTTCCAGAGAAGAGGTAGAAGAGAGGCTGGAAGATATTCTGCAGTTTGCAGATATTGGTGATTTTGTACACCAGCCGGTCAAGACATATTCCAGTGGTATGTTTGTAAGACTTGCTTTTGCTGTGGCAATCAATATTGATCCAGAGATACTTATCGTCGACGAAGCATTGTCTGTAGGAGATGTATTTTTTCAGGCAAAATGCTATAAAAAGTTTGAAGAATTTAAGAAAAAAGGAAAAACTATATTATTGGTGTCGCACAGTCTTGGCACAGTGGCCAAGTATTGTGATAAGGTTGTCTTATTAAATAGGGGAGTAAAGGTCAGTGAAGGGACCCCCCAGGAGATGATTGACTTATATAAAAAAATCCTTGTTAGTTCAACAGATGATTTTGAAGAACTAGTGAACGGAGAGGAAGAAATCATAGATGAAGTTTTTGCTACAGATAACTGGAAAGGGAGACTGTCACTTAATCCACACATTAACAGTTATGGTAATATGGATGCAGAGATTATAGATTTTGCGATCATAGATAAAAAGAAGAAAATTACGAATAATTTAAACAAAGGGGAAGAATTCAGTATCAAAATAAAAGTGAAATTTTATCAGAGGATTCGAAACCCTATTATCGCATTTACCATATTGAATCTGCAGGGAACTGATGTTTCGGGAACAAACACGATGCTGGAAGATGCTGATATTAAAGATGCTGAAAAGGGAGATATCAAGACTGTTACCTTTACTCAGAAAATGGACATACAGGGTGGAGAGTATCTGCTTTCCCTGGGATGTACGGGATTTAGGGATGGAGAATTTACAGTGTACCATAGACTTTATGAGGTTTGTAATATTAATGTTATTTCTGAGAAAAATACGGTCGGATTTTATGATATGAATTCTGTTGTTGATGTTGTGGAATAAATTTACATGGGGGTGTTGCCGTGCAAGAGATGGTAGGGAGAATATGTATAAACTACGATTTTTATAAAGGGACGGATTTATACAGTGACGGGGATATAGAGGAAAAATTACTCGAATTTGTGCAAAATCATGATGAATCGGAACTTGAAACATTTATTAAAAAATCGAAGAAATGGCCAGTTCTTTACCATTTCTCAACAATCCGCCAAAATGTAGTAGAGTGGTTTCCCTTTGATAAAGACAAGACAGTTCTGGAGATTGGGTCTGGATGCGGAGCTATCACAGGATGCCTTTCTGATAAATGTGCAAAGGTTACCTGCGTCGAATTGTCAAAACGAAGGAGTCTGATCAATGCATACAGAAACCAGAAAAGGGATAATATAGAGATTTATGTAAGTAATTTTGAAGATTTTCAGACAAATAATCACGGAAGGTTTGATTATATTACCCTGATCGGTGTTTTTGAATATAGCGGAAATTATATTGATTCCGGACAGCCCAGTCTGGAATTTTTGAAAAAAATAAAGAAACTTCTAAAAAAAGGCGGGCTGCTTTTTATTGCAATTGAAAATAAATTAGGAATGAAATACTGGGCTGGCTGCAAGGAAGATCATCTTGCCAGTTTTTTTTCCGGCATAGAAAATTATCCGGTTTCAAAAGGTGTCAGGACATATACTAAAAAGGAACTGATGGGTATGCTTGGTGATGCGGGTTTTACAGATTTTGAATGGTACTATCCCTATCCAGATTATAAATTTGCACATAGTATCTACTCAGATGATTACCTTCCCGGAGAGGGAGATCTTAGTAATAATCTGAGAAATTTTGATATGGACAGACTGGTGTTGTTTGATGAGAGTAAAGCATTTGATACGATCATACAAAACGGTCTTTTTCCGGTTTATTCCAATTCATATCTTGTGATCGCCGGGGGTGAGGATTAATGGAAAAAATAGTTTATACGAAGTATTCCACAGAGAGAGCGGATGAGTTCAAAATTGTGACTTCCATATTTAGTAATACGAATGGAAAAAAGAGGGTTGAAAAACGTGCCAGACATAAAAAGGCAAGATTTCATATCGAAAGTCTGAAACAGAAATATGTTCAACTAAAAACATACTATAAAGAGACTTCTATGGAGGCCGTTCCATGTGAAGTGTGTGGATCAACAGCAATATTTCCATATGTGGAGGGGGAAAGTCTGGAATGTATACTGGATCAATATGTGGATAATAGAGATGTAGAAGGTTTTGCTGCAGCCATCGGAAATTATAAAAAAATAATAACAGAACAAATAGAAATGATTCCATTTCAGGTATGCGATGATTTTATCCGGGTATTTGGCGGGGAACATCCGCAAACAGGTGTCGAAGCTTATAAAATAAGCAATATTGACTTGATTTTTTCCAATATCATTGTAGATGATGGGAATTGGAATATTATAGACTATGAATGGGTATTTGATTTTCCGGTGCCAGTGTCTTATGTGGTATACAGAGCTGTTAAAACCTATATAGAAATGTCGGCAAAAAGAGGATGGCTGTTGGATTGTGACATATACAGGATTCTTGGCTTCACACAATCGGATAGAAATCTGTATGACAGTATGGATCTCTATTTTCAGAAATTTGTTGCGGGCGATGCCGTGATTTTAGATACTTTATATCAAAATATGAGTACAAAAGCTGTGAATCTGAGTGACATAATAGTAAAAAATCTTGATGAAGAATATAGAAATGAAATTCAGGTCTTTTACGATCATGGAGACGGGTATAGTGAAGAAAATTCATATAAAATATATCCTTCTTTTGACCAGCCTGTCGCGTTTGAAATAGAGCTGGATGAGAGTATGAAATCAGTCCGCTTTGATCCAGGGAGAGAGTTCTGCATTGTGAAGATTGTGAATGTAACAGGTGTGGGTAAAGTTTTCTATGATCTGAGTATATTGTCCAACGGTGTTGAAATAGGAAACAGATATTTTATTTTTCTTACAAAAGATCCCCAGTTTTATATTCAAAACTGGGAGAAAGATATCCATAAGATAAGGATAGAGGCAGTGATCGGGGTGATGAAAAATCAGATTGCTGCAGATTTAATCGGGCTCATTGGGGATTATAAAAACAAACTGAATGGGTTAGAAGCGAATATATATGAATTAAAAGATAAGATTCATGAACTTGAACTAACGAAAAATATTTTGTTGAACAAAATAGAATATCATGAGAAAATGATTATGGAGCAAGAGACAACAATAGAGGAACAGAGTAATTCTATTAATGAATGGAAGGAAAAGGCAGAGGAAGCAGAACAGAAGTATCTTATGATCGAAAATTCGCATTTCTGGCGGATGACAAAACCTGCCCGTGTAATTGTTTCAAAATTGAAAATGTTAAGGGTGATCCAACGTATATCTGGTAAGAAAAATAAGTGCTAATCCGGGTTATATACGCCAAGTGCATTTTTGAGCAAAATTTTCATTAATTCACTATTACCTTTAAAAAAACTAATTTTTGTAGGTGTTTTTTGTTTTTTTGGATATGATCTTGTGACTGGAATTTCACAAGCTTTGTATCCAAGCTGTGTGGCGCGGACTGATAAATATGCAAGAAGCTCATAGGACATAAAAATATCTCGTAATGGTTTAACCCGGTCATCCTGGAGATATGCTGCCGAGTAAGCTCTATAGGCATTTGTTGTATCAGTAAATCTCTGATGAGCTGTCAAAGAGATAATAGGAGCATGGATCAGTTTAACAGATATAGTACGGATAATTGGTGTATTGATTGCTTTTCCGCCATCTATAAATCTGGAACCCTGAATCAAATCGTATCCTTCTTTCAATTTTTCAATAAAATTTGGGACATCTTCAATACTGTCTTTATTATTTCCATCAATAGTAATAATCCCTTTATATCCTCTTTGGAGTGCCCACCAGATGCCCATGCGGAGCTGTGCACCTTGTTTTCCTGTATCCTGTTTCACAAGTAGTGTATTTACTTTTAATTTGCGGAGGATGGTTTCCTCTGTGCAACCGTCGGTAGAGCCGCCATCGCAGATCACAAGATCGGCATGGTCCATCACATTATGCTTATAAGCTCTCCCGAGCTCTTTGATAATCCGATCACCTTCATTGATAATTGGGATAAGAACTACATAATTTTTTGATTTTTTTTCATATTCCGTACATGTAAATTGGGGAACACCTTTTTGTTTCTTATATAGCATTTTCTAATCAAAAACCTCCTTGACGTATTGAAGAACAGTTTCTACATTTTTTAAATCTGCAGTTCCCATCTCAACAGAAACAAATCCCTGATAACCTTCTGCTTCTAAAATTTTTCTTATCTCCTTATGAAGCAAGTTCTTTTTTATAGGTTTTAGTTCTGGTTCACTTATATGTACATGATTGATGAACCTTACATTACCAATTAATTCATCTATATTCTCATTATTCTGAATCATGGTCCCAATATCCAGATTTAATTTAAAACCTTCCGAATCCACTTCCATTATCAACTCTAGTGCAGATAAAGTATCATTGATATAATTGGTGTTATAAATCGGAGGATTTGCTTCCATTCCTATAACAGTGTTGTGATGCAGGGCATAGCATCCAATTTCCTTAAAAAAAGCTGCCGCAACCTCAGCATCAGAGTCGTTTGTCAACTGTCTGTTTCCTGGACAGCCGAATACAAGATTTTTACATCCAATTGTTTCAGCAAAATTTATGGCCTGTTTTGTGTAATCCAACAAGATTATTCTCTCTTCCTCTGTTCCAAAAAGTTTTTCTTTTTTTCCAAACCATATGGACTGCATGGATGGAATGACAAATCCGTATTCTTTGTGAATAGTATTGTACCATATCCTTGCTTCTGAAAGCTTCTCATATGGCTTTTTTGAAAAGATTCTGGTTGGAGCAATTTCTAAACCAGAATATCCATATTTTTTCATCAACCCATAGGCTTCGTGATCATCTTCTGCTTTCCAGCCTATATTAGAAATTGATAATTTCATTTGAATCAATCTCCTTCCAAAATTTTGACATTTTTAACCTGCGTTTGTGAATCTCCAGATATCGATATCGTATTTATATTATATACATCCCAGAAATAATCCTGGCTGACACGTATCATGTATTTATGCGTTCCAGGTTTTACTGTAAAACTATATTCATATCTTGCTCCCTCGTTTGAAGAATCCTGAAATGTTACCGTAGTTGATATATTTTCATTCCCTGGGTTTATGCATTCCATCAATAAATAATTTCCATTTGCTGTTAAAACAGTTTGTGATCCGTTAAAAACAAAAATATTTGTGCCTGTCTGCTCCAATTCATCTATTACCGGATTGTTTACTGCATCATAATCATCATAATTCGCCCATATATACGGAATCATGCCTAACCCGTATTGATGAAATGGCTGATATACATATCCTCCTTCGGCAGATTTTTTAGTAGCATCATATCCATAATCTGTCAGTGTATATCCCTTTTCATTTACATTCATACTGGAAAGTTTGTCATAGTATTCCTTATGCAAATCCTTTTTACACCAAATAGAAAATTCTCCAAAGTTAATGAGTGGACGGTAATCAGTATAGATATGCTCTGCGATTTTGTAATATCTTACATTATGAGGTATTCCTACCATTTGCTGTAAATAGGCAGTATCGGTTGTTCCAATAACTGCCAGAGGACAATCATATTCCGATAGTTCCTTTAGATAACATTTCTGAGAATACAAATCAGTAAGTAAACTTGGGCTCTGCCCCACATAAAAAGGTCTTTTTCTTCCTGTAAGTGCATATAGAGAAGTTAAATTTGCAAAATCGACAAAAGTCTGGTCGTCTGTCATTAATCCATCAAATACGGTAGTGAATTGGCTGATCAATTCATTTGTTGGATCATCAAATATAATCCGGTCCTGATTCCAGTTTTCTGTTGTATTATTTCTAAGATCCCAATATTCAGACACGGAAGCTGCATTTGTATATAAAACAGACTCCGAATTAGGAAGCTGACCTGTAACCAGAGCCCCTTCAAGAATAATAACTATTCCGAGTGTTGATATCCAGCCAAACAGTTTTTTAGAGTTATCGGTTCTTCTTAAAGATAAGTTATAAAGTACAAATAAGGCTGCAGACCAATGGAAAAAATTAAGCAAAACTCCAGTTCTGCCATTACAAACGGCAAGATTGTGGTATGGAATTGTTCTGGTAATATATAACAACTCTGTGATAGAAAATCCAATTGTTATTGTTGCTAAAACTGGTTTTTGTTTCGTCTTTATATACAGATAGACGGTAACAACTAAAATAATGACCGCACATGCAGGTACGATGAAATATGATGTTAAAAATGCTAAAGTTGATGTATCGCCAAAATTTTCTGTTGCCCACGTTGAATTTGATCCGGCGCTAACAGAAAACCATTCCCTTAATCGGTACAGGATATCGAGTTTTGTTACAATGCCATATATCCCATAGATTACAAGCGCCCCCAGTCCTATTATTCCTCCTGAAATTATAAAATCTTTGAGTCTCTTCCACTCTTTTTGCATGAATGAAAGCAGTACATATGCAAGTATGCCTGCCAGCCCCAATGAAATACCTTCATCATAAGTAAAAAGTGCACACCCCAAAACAACCAGCCAGTAGAGTATAAATGTTTTGAATCCAGGTTTTTTTATAATATGGATTAACATAACGATAGAAAAACAGCAAATGCTCGTAAGTTTTATCCCCGCAATGTTGACAGGAAACAGCAATACAAAAAGAATCGCAATATGTTTATTAAATAAATTTTTAACAATATAATATAAGCAAAGATAGGATAGAACAGTTGAAATTCCTGCATAAGGATCGGCAAATATTCCTTTTATATCAGAATGAATGATTGAATATAGTATTCTGGTCCAAACGTCTTTCAATGCATGTGCAGAAAAGTAATCTATAATGGGTAATTTTCCATACAGTATGGAATCCATTGCCGTTGATGGATTGCCATATTCATACAAATTAGCCATATTAGTATATGACCATACATACTGGTATGTATATCCCAAAAAACTGATCATTCCAAGGCTTACGATCGCGCCTGTGTAACCAAACTCTGAAAAGTCCTTCTTTATTTTGTTTTTGAAGACGAATACAATGACAACAGCAATCGCAAAAAAAGCTATCACTAATCCCAGTATAGATGTATGATAATTCCGAATTTTATAACCTTTTTCAGTCATAAAATATATTATTTCCAGAATCAGTCTGATAATTGCCGGACACCACATTAAAATATAGATAAGATTCGTTGTTTCCTTTTTGTATTTCTTTCCATAATAAGTGCGGGTTGAAAAAAGGACATAAATAATTAGAGCAATCCCGGTAATACCCAGTGCAGTATTCAAATCTATCGTAAATAAGATATTGGCTGTTATTACAAATACTAAATAAGCTACAAATAAGGTAACATGATCAATAAAATCAAGAGTTTGTTTTATATCAATAAGACTTATGATTGCCAGGATTAAATAAAACACTAAAATTCCTGGCAGCAATACATTACTCACTACGGTATCTGATCCACTTGTATATCTTGATATATATGATGAGATAACGGAAAATAATATTAAAATATTAAAATAAAAGAAGGAGTTTTTGTAGATCTTCCTGCTATTACACAACCAGTTATATAATGCAAGAACAGCTACAAAAATTAATGGAACAAATACTAAAAAAAGCAAATAGAACTGATTGATGCGTTTATCGATTGAAATACCAGAAAAAACTGCGGAGCAAAAAGTCCTATTCCAGTTCTTAAGTTCAACATTGTTTAAAGGATTTACATAGTAGCAAATTGCCAACATAGTAATAAACGACATACTGACAATCTGCTTATCGATTGTTTTATAAAAATAGTTAAGATTTTTCAAAAATTTTCCCAGCATTATAGTTGCTCCTGATCTACAAATTTCCTGATTTCTTCTAGTATCACATCTTTCGTGCATATATACCCGTTTTTACCATTAAATATCTCTTCATAAACAGTTCTATAATCATAGTTGGCAGGAACTCCGTCAAGCACATTCTCAAATTGCTGACCGGTAAGAAACTCATACAATTCTCCGGCAGAAACTGGCTCTGTTGCCGGATGCCATAGTTTGAGATTATTTCTGACTGCAATTTGTATATCTTCCCATAATCTGGCTAAATTATAAAACTGATATTTACTTCTGCTGTCAGTAAAATTAAGAGCGGTAAATCCGATTTTTTTGAATTTGTTTTTTAGTACTATCTTTTCATCTGCTGACAAAATATTAGATTTATAGAATCCATTATCCTGAATTTTATAAAATTCTTTTAATTCTGGATCGATCGCGGACAATTCTTCCATTTTATGCTTATTTAACATAAAAGGAATTATATTGATATAGTCATAGATGAAGTTTTTTCTAATATTGCTGCCAAACAATCCTGGTAAACGAATGATCAAAGCGTCAGGATAGTTTTCCCTCACCCAAAATTCAAACTGATATCTGTTATAACCATAAGCATGGAGATTTCTGGTATCTATTTTAGAGTTTTCATTTACTTCAACAGGACGCTTAAATACATCTATCGTTGAAATCAGAACCAGCTTTTGAGGATTAATTTTTTTTATGTTATTTTCTGCCTGAATAATCGCTTCCTTATCTTTTTGAGGTGCATTATTTGCCAAAAATTTTTCTGCACGAAGACCAGAATATATTAGAAGTTCTGGATTTGTCCCATAAGCTTCTTCTATGTTTTTGGAATTGTATAACGCTTCAATTTCCCCATCTGCAGCTGCATAAATATTGCTTCCTACAAAACCTGTGTATCCAACAAGTGCTATCATTATACACATATCCTCCCGGGTTCTTATTTCGTTAGTTTCTCTATGCTCTCAAAACTATAATGTTTTCTTTTAAATATAAAGTTTACAATTAATTGCAAATATTTTATAATAATTGTTAAAATTCCAAACAATCCAAACATTGCTATAGATAAGAATAATATAGTAGTTGTCCAGCCGGCGACAGGGTGTGCGGTAATATAAATCATTATTGAATACACGACCATAAATGTAGATATGAGCATCATGAGAATTGTCATAGTAATTGAAAAAGTGTATCCAACATTCGTAAATAAAATTAGAGAATCAACGGCTAAACCAAACCGGTAGTGCTTCTCTTTTTTATCAGTCTGTATTTTTAGATCATCAATCGCTTTATAATTAATTGTATCTGCTTTTAATCCTGATCTCGCATAAATGACCTTTCTATATGGCGTGGTCTTATTCATTGAAGAAATCCGGTTGATTGCTCTCCTGCTAAGTATTCTAAAACTCTCTGTTTGCATTAAATAAGATAAATCCGTAAATTTATTTAATACTTTATAAAATAAATTAGAAGTAAATTTATTTTTTCTGTCTGGTGAAGCATTTACAATGTCATAACCTTGCAGTGATTTATGATATACTTTCATTATTTCTGATTTATTATAATCGAGAATAGTATTATCGAATTCAAATACAAAATCTCCGATCGTCAGATCTATTCCTGCATTCATGGCAATTTCCAGACCATGAAAATACCCCATATTTACTACTGACACACTTGTTCTTTCTGCCCTATTGCTTGCCTCTTTAATTTTTGAAAGACTGTTATCATCTGAACTGTCATTGATGCAAATGATTTCTGAATGTTCAAAATTATCTTCCATAACTGATATTATAGTATTTAAGAAATTCTCTATTCTATTTTCAGCATTATGCACATAAATTACCGCTGATGCAAAATTTTTTTCTTTATTATCCATCGTTTAGCACCTCATCCAAATCATAAACTGTATTTATTTTTCCAGAAAGTACACTAATGAATGTTGGATTCCTTGAATATGTCCTGACAACTGTAGGCCTAGAGTCATCTATTTCCGAGCTTATCAATATTGGTTTCATTGAAAACAATGAATTTTTGTAAGAAAATTTGTACTCATCTTTTAAATATTTTCTTGCCAGGTTAGCCATATACGGAAATGCTGTTTCAGGCTTTGCTACACAATCATTACAATTTCCTAACCGGATGGACGAACAGTAACCATCACTATTTTCCTGACACATAAATGTCGGTAAACCATCATAACTGGTCGTATGAGGCGTGAAAGTCACTGAAGTCAGCGAATGTAAATCTGTCTTTCCGAAGGGCATAATGGAAAAGAAAGGACCATCCATAATGGTAAACCCATATTGCTTCAATGTAGCATTAACATTACAAAGGATTATTTCACAAAGTTCATACTTTATTTCAAATTTCTCGTATCCAACCATATCAAGAATCTGGTTTGTTCCTGCATAGGCAGCATTCAAAAGAAAATTTGTTCTGTATTTTTTTCCTCCATCTGTATGGATTACATATACATCTTTCAGTTTTTCAATATTTCTTATCGTTATTCCATAGTTAATCTTTACATTGCTTAATGGCTTTAATCTTTCCAGAAAATAGTTTTTTAGAATCATTGCATCATAGGTGTATTCTCTGGTGAGAAAGGCTCCGTCACACATGTTTTTTTTAAAAAATCTTTCTGGATTTAACTCTTCACATGGAATATTTGCTGCTTTACAAAAGTGTTTAAATTGTTCTCCGTCAGACCATGAGTATTGTCTTGAAGTAGCGTAAACTTTATCAAATTTTCTATTTATGCAAAAATCATAATCCTGATTGAATCTTTCAAAATAACCTGCTGATTTCATCGCAGTGGAAATGGATCTCGGATAATGATATCCCTGGTGTACCCTCGCCTGATTAATATAGGTAGCACGTCGGAATGGTGTAGGATCGCATTCTAACACAAGAACTTTTTCATTTTTTTTACCACAAAAAAGAGCAGAGTATAAACCATACAAGCCGGCACCTATAATTATTTTGTCAAACTGCTCCATAAAATCAACCCCTGAACTCTTACCTGAGCATTTATAATATCCTAATTTTTTTCTTGAAACTGTTCATTTTAAGAATAATTATACTATAAAACATAATATATGTAAACATCAAAATCCTAATCTAAGAGTCGATAAGACATTATAATAAAGTATTCATTTTTTCTATACATAAGCGTTTCTGTTCAAGTCTGGGGTGCATATATAAATCCAGGGTAGTCTTTACTGAGGCATGACCAAGTATTTCACTTACCGTTTTGCAATCTGCACCAGATTCAATACAACGGGTAGCAAAAGTATGCCGGGTTGTATGAAAATTAGTATAGGTTATACCCATTTCACGTAACAATTTTTGGTAGTAGTGATAGTATCCCCTGGGTTCGGTATAATGTTCTGTTCCGGTAATAATGTAACATTTATTTGACGGATAGTTTAACTTAGTAATGATCTGAAAAAGTTTAGGTGCTAACGGGATAACCCGAATTGATGAATCTGATTTTGGTGATGATATGATAATCCCGCTAGTGTGCATATCTTTTCCATAATGAGGAATCCTCTGCAGAGTTTTTGTAATGTGAACAATTCTTTTTTCAGGATCTATATCTCCATATTGAAGAGCACACAATTCGCCAATACGCACACCGGTCTGTAAGGCAAAAAGTATACCTAAACTCTGATATGATAAATGACCGGCAATATAATCTTGTATGACAATCTGTTCTTCTACAGAAAAAGTATATGGAAATTTCATCTGTGAAGTTTTGGGATAAGAAAGTTTTGAAAAACAGGTGTTATCTGGATTTATAGAATAATAATCTGCTGCAAACTCCAGGATTGAATGAAGTACAGTTACCATCCCTTTAATTGTCTTAATAGAAAGTCCGCCTTTGCTATCTAATCTTCCATGATCTGCTTTATCATAGATAAATTTTTGTATATCACTTTTTTTAATCATCGCACACTCCATTCTCCCAAAATCTGGAATTAAATGATTGCAAATCCATTGGTAATACGTTTCGTAACTAGATTTTTTAATTACTAATTTTTGATGTTCTAAATAGCACATTGCTGCTGTCTGGAATGTTTTCATTTTCAGCCTCCCAATAAAGTTTTTTATTATTATAGTATCTTAAAATGAACAGTTTCAAGAATAATTATTGAGGTACACAAATGAAAGTATTAATCATAATTCCGGCTTATAATGAAGCGGGCAGTATTATAGATGTTATTGACAATATAGATATTTTTTACCCAACAGCAGATAAATTAGTCATAAATGATTCTTCAACAGACAATACAAAAGAAGTGTTGAAACAAAAAGGTGTAAATTTTCTTGATCTGCCTGTAAATCTTGGGATTGGTGGTGGAGTTCAGGCAGGTTACCTGTATGCATATGAAAATGATTTTGATATTGCTGTACAGATGGATGGAGATGGACAGCATTGTGCGGAAGAACTTAGTAAAATAATTATCCCTATAGAAAATGGTACAGCCAATGTAGTTATTGGTTCCAGATTTATTGATAAAAAAGGGTTTCAGTCATCAGCTATGCGCAGGATAGGCATAAACTTTTTAAGTGGATTGGTAAGAATATGCACTGGAATCAGAGTACGGGATGTAACAAGCGGGTTTAGAGCCGTAGATAGGAAATTTATTGAAATATTTTCAAAAGATTATGCACAGGATTATCCGGAACCGGAGGCAATCGTTACGGTAGCAAAAGCAAAAGGAAAACTTGTAGAAGTCCCTGTTGTAATGAAAGAAAGAAAAACAGGGAAAAGTTCAATTTCAATAACTAAATCCGCTTATTATATGATAAAAGTGGCATTAGCAATTTTAATTCAAAAAATTGCAGGATAGGAGAAAATGTGTTATGAGTACATCGCTAAGATTAGTTACCATCTTTTTTGCGCTGCTATATTTTGTCGTTCTTGTAATACTGTTAAAAAATGGACGATTAGCATTAAAGTACAGTCTATTATGGATTTTTTCAGGGGTACTTTTCTGGATTGCTGTAGCTTTCCCTGACCTTTTAGTGTTTGTAACATCATTTATTGGAATAGAAGTTCCGACGAATGGTTTGTTTGCCATATCTATTTTGTTTGTTATATTAATTTTAATGTCTCTAACCGTTATCGTGTCAGAGATTAATATCAGGATCAAGACACTTGTTCAAAAAATATCTTTGATGGAAAAAAGGATACGTGAACTAGAGGATATCCTCGGAACGGAAAGGAAAAATATCGTAAAATGACTATAAAAACTCTTATACAAATTTTAATCTATGTTCTCTTGTCGTCGTTTGGTTTAGTTATGCTTAAACTGGGAACTTCTCATGCATTGGAGTTTTCAATTGTACAAATAGTAGGAATGGCTGTTGTCGTAACTGGAGTCTTTATAATGAACATCAAAAAGGTATAGTTGGGAAAAAGAGGATCGATTAATATGAAGCAAAAAATATTTGTATTCTTAAAAAAATATGGTTTTTTATTATCTTGTATAATTTTAATCCAGTTTTATTTGATGGAATCTTTTCTGCAGCTGAATTCTAAGGATTATTATCATTATAGTGAGAAAATGATTCATAGTCAGACAAAAGAATTAAAACCGGGCTGTGTGGAAAAGTATGAAATAAAACCTATGGCTGAGGGGTTGGAATATTATAAAATAAATGTAGTAGAAGATCATTCAGGTGGACAGATAGCATTTGCGATTTCTGATGAGAACGGGAAAGTCTTAAAATACGGAAATTATGAATTGAAAAGGAAAAGTGGAACAATAGATTTAGATGTTCATGATGTAAACCTAAAAAAAAATGTCTTATATTTTTTAAGTTTACATGTAATGTCTGTAGAAAATTTTACAGTATATTTAAACAGTGATCAATCGCTGCAGGCTGATATGGTATATACATTTGAGGATAAATTTTTATTTCAGATCTTCATTATATCGATATTAGTAGTTTTTCTGGTTATACTAATTTGGTTAATTTGGGAAAAGGACATTTATAAGAAATTTGCAATTTTGTCTATGGTTATTGGAACGATATTTCTATTTACTGTTCCACCTTGTACGGCTCCGGATGAGCTGCGGCATTTTGCCAGGGCGTATGATATTACAGAAGGAAATGTTATTTGCAGATCTATCCAGACAAAGGAAGAGTTTGATAACATGACGATGCCGACATGCAAGATCCCCTCTGAACTGTTTCAATTAAAAATGTTAAGTGAAGAAAATGCAGAGAAGTATGATAGGGAGACAAATAATAAAATTGTATATCAGAAATGGAAGGATATTTGTTCAAGGAAAACTGGGAAGTCAAATGTAGAAATACCTATCCATGGGACCGCAACGATAAGTCCCCTTGCTTATATTCCCCAGATAACAGGTATTTACATAGCTAAATTATTTGGCTCTATTACCGGGGTGTTATACTATTTATGTAAATTTGTAAATTTATTATTTGCGACAATGATCGGACTGTTTGCATTGTATATAACACCTAAATTTAAAGAAGGGATTTTTGTCTTATGGTTTATTCCGTCACTGGTTCACTTGAGGAGCAGTTGTTCGACAGATGGTATATTATTTGCCCTGATCATATTGGTACTTGCAGTTTTTATAAGGATATATGAAGAGGAAAAAATAGAAAATAAATATTTTATTACAGTAGTTATCGTGGAAATATTAATTGCACAGATAAAATTACCATATGTATGTAGTTCGCTTATCTTTCTGTTATGTAAAAAAAACAGGCAGGTTCAATTTAGCAGGGTATTGGCTTTTGGAAGTTTTGTCATAAGCTGTTTGTCATATACAATATTCAGTAAAATAAATTCTTTCCATTTGGATGCCCTCGGAAACTCAGAGGGGATCATCGGTTATGTACAGGAATTTGTTTGTCATCCGGTCTATCAAATCAATATGTTATTTCGATCATATGTCAATGATAGCTGGTCATACTTTAAGAAGGCATTTATACTTCTTGATTGTGAGGTTATCATGGTGTGTTTTTTAGTCTGTATTATATTGACGATGAAATATTGTACAGATAGTATTTTTGATGAATCAAAATACAGGGTAGTTTGTATCCTGGGCAGCTTATTTATGTGGGCAGGAATTATAGTGATTTTTGCTGTCGAAAGTTTTAAATTGTCTTCTGCCAGTTTGTGGGGAGTCCAGGGGAGATATATGCTGCCGATCCTCCCTTTTTTCTTTTTAGGAATGGCAAAAGATACTATCAGGGGAAACCAAAATATAGATTTATTTCATAAAATTGAATTAGCAGTAGGTACTATATTATTTATATATACATTAAATATGGTTAACATTTATTGGGTGTAAAAGCTTTTTATATACTTGGCTTCACTGACAGATTCCTGCTTTTTTTGTATACTATTTTACAATGGTTAATGAATTCACCTAAAAGTATTGAGAGAATAAAAACCAGTACAGTTCTCGCAAAAGTATATAAGATACAGCCGATGGCTGTCGACAAAAGATTTGTATTAAAGAAAATACGTAATATAATGTATTCTATTGGATCATGAAACAGATATACATAAAATAGATTACGAATAACGATCTTCCATAATTTACTTTTTACAGTTTTACGAAACAGTTTCGAGCATATACTGGAGAGAACATAGGTAAAAAAGGAACCAATGATAACAGCAAAAAATGAATCGAGTAATCCGTAACGGACATGAAAGATTTCGAGTGCAAAAAGAAGAATAAATATGGACAATAGTTTTTTTAAGTTCCAGGGACATGCTTCTTTTCTTTTACATTCAAACGTGTACCCTAATGAGAAATAGAATAAATAGCTAAGACCGGTCTTAAGTCCCAGGAAATCAAAAGGCAGGTCATTATATGTTAACTGAATGATAAAAGAAATGAGGAGAATGGCATAAAGGCTTTCTATACCAAAACGTAATAGCCCCTTTTTTATGAGAACGAATGCCAGGATACACCAGAATAATGCCGTAAGAAACCATAAGTGACCACTGTCCTGACCAGATAGAAAACCGTTAAATGCCTGTTTTAAGGATTCATTATTATAAAAATTTCCAAGCCGTTTTACAGGAAGCATAAAGAACAATCCATATATATAATATGGAATGAGGAGTCTTTTGATTTTGGAACTGACAACCGTATCAAATGCCGCAATGGGTTTTAACCCCAGTACTGCTCCGGACAGCATAAAGAAAAGCGGCATATGGAATCCATAAATCCAGTTCGGAAGAAAACGACAGAAGGTTAAAAATCCGGAGTTGTAAAATTCATTCAGATTTTGTGGCAATTCATAATTGACTCCGCCGTATGTGGTCTGCATTGTTATATAAGCACTATGCCCGATCACAACAAAAATTGTTGCCACTAATCTCAACCAGTCATAAACAACGACACGTTCTTCTGCATCTACAATTTTAGTATTCATTCTCCGTATCTCCTCTAAAAAGGTATTTGTGAATAATTATATATTTTTTTCGCTTGAAAGTCAAATAAGCAGGTGTGGAAAAAACAGAAGCCTTTTGTTTAAGATTTGTGATGGCAGGGAGATAAGTTCTATCGCCATTTTTGATAAAGACATACAAATAGTTATGATAACTTACATATAGTCGCTTCATAAAAATCCTGTTTAAACCTATACTAACAGTTAAGATGATATACTGTGTGGAGGTAATATGATGGGTTTGAGCAAGATTGGTCTCAACATACAGGAGGCAAGGATAAAGAAGTCCTGGCGGCAGGAGGATCTGGCGGAAAAGGTGGATAAGTCGGCTGCCTATATCGGGATGATCGAGCGCGGGGAACGGATCCCAAAGCTGGAAACATTTATCAACATCATCAATGCCCTGGATGTATCTGCGGATGAAATTTTGTCCGATGTGACGAAACAAGGCTATAAGGTCCGGCTGTCACAGTATGCGGAACGGATCAGCAGCCTGGATCTGGAAGATCAGGAAAAACTGAACGAAATAGCAGATGTTTTCTTGCGCAGAAAAAAATGAAACGGTGATTTTTGTGTGAGAAGGAGGAAAGGGGTATATTGTTGTGTACCGTATTGCTATTTGTGATGATGACAGGGAGTATATCGGGGAACTGGAGAGAATGATCCGGGAGAGTAACGGGGGCAGGAGAGAGATTTGTTTTGAAGAATACGTATCCGGGCTGGATCTGCTGAAAAAGATATCCGGCGGGGTAGATATTTTGTTTTTAGACATCCAGATGGGCGGGCTGGATGGTAATGAGACGGCACAGCTATTGCGGGAAAAGAATTTCCCCGGCGTGCTGGTCCAGTGTTCCGGTGTGTACAATCCCACACCGGAAACGATCGTGATCTCGCCCTACCGTTATCTTTTGAAACAAGATCCGAGAGAGAAAACCCTGGCTGTGCTCGAAGAGATCTTTGAGGAAGCAGATAAGCAGAACCAGTGTTTTGTACTGGAAGGATATATCCATAAAAAGGAAATTCTGGTGAAGGTATCCGATATTTTATATGTCAGGAGATACCGGGGCGGGGGAAGGATTTACACGAAGACAGGCAGGGAAAGGAAAAATGCCGAAAGTATGTTACGCATACAGGAGACACTGGAGGGACTGGAAGAAAAGCTGTGTTCCTTTGACTTTGCGATGCCGCATAACAGTTACCTGATCAATCTGCGTTATATCCAGGATTTTGATATTGAGATGGGTACCATTATTCTGGACGGCGAGACACTGCATATATCCCGTTCCAGGAAAAAAGACTTCATGGAACGGATGGCGAAGTATATGAAAATGAAATACAGGATGGGCAGGCGATGATATCATAATGTCGGTTCTCACATTTTTCCGATAAGTACCTTCTTTCCTTCAAAGGCAAACCCGTACTTACTTATTCGTTCCTGATCCACACCATGATTCAGTAGTATTTGTTCATATTTTTTTTCATTAATTTGTTTCAATGCCGCCTGTACTGTTTCCTGAAGATCTCCTTCATCGGTTGGATCATGTACTTTGAATTCCATAATAATCCCATTATAGCGATTTGTTTTTGGTTCCATCAGAACATTATATCTCCCAAACCCACTTTCGCGGTTTGAAGTTATGATATAACGATCTGCCAGATCTACCAGCAGTCCTAAGACGAATCCATGATAAAACCGTTCTGGGTGTGTTTTTCCAGATGGTCTGCGCCCTCCATCAAATGAGCTGAACATTGATTCGGATATGCGGTTCATGTAGGCATTCATCGCCTTAAGATCATCTTTTAGCAATGATCTCACAAATCCGTTATAACTGGATGAATCCTCCGCGAACCAATCAAGTACTAATCCTTCAAACATAAGTTGCGTTTCGTAATTTGTAAGCGCCAGCTTGTAGTATCGTCCATGAATTCTCTCAATTTTCAGATATCCTGATGCCAGAAGCAGACTCCACACGGCATCTTCATTATGACTAAGCTGGTTATATACAATTTCTTCATTAATCCGGCAGTTGATTATTTTTCCAGAAAGAAGTTCTTCAAATTTTACTTTCATATCTTCGCTGCCTTGTCGAATCAGGTTTCCGGCAAGCTGATTGGAACTGGTATTTGCCCAGTAGGTTTTAAAAGATCGATCGTCCAACATGTTGATGATAGACCAGGGATTATAAATATCCCGAAAATGCCCAATGGTAAAACCATCATACCATTGTTTTGCTTTCTCTTTGTTCTTCATGCCAAATTCATCCATAGCAGCAAAAACCTCTGTTTCGGTAAAACCAAAACAGGAAGCATAATTGTCTGACGTCATCGTTACAATTTTTAAGTTGTTGAGATCTGAAAATAGGGATTCTTTACTGATTCTTGTAATCCCTGTCATAAGAGCTCTTTCCATATAAGGATTTGTTTTAAAAGTATTATTAAATAAGTTTCTTGTAAAGGATACGAGATCTTCCCAATATCCATAAATATATGCCTCTTGCATTGGTGTATCATACTCATCAAGCAGGATAATTACTTTTTTATGGTAATAGCGGGAGAGATAGCCACATAACCGCTGTATGGCAAGTGTTGCATCACTATTGCTCATATCCTTACCTATCCGCTCGTAATATTTTTTTTCATTTTGCTCCAGAATCCCTGAATTTTTCAAATAACTATGCTGCGTATATAAATCTTCAATAATATTGAAAATCTGATCAACAAAGTCTGGGTAATTATTTGCTTTGATACCTGCAAATGAAATAAAAATAACAGGATAGGTGCCCTGTAATTCCTTGTATTTTTTTTCCTGCCATATCTTCAAATTTTCAAAAATATCACCCTGTCCCTGGTATTTTATACTCCAGAACCGTTCCAGCATATTCATGTTTAGTGTTTTTCCGAAACGTCTTGGGCGGGTAATCAGGGTGACTTCATCATTACTCTCCCACCATTCTTTTATAAAATGTGTTTTATCAATATAGAAGCAATCATTTATAATTATTTTTTCAAAATTCTGTGTACCAATAGAAACTGTCCTTGCCATATTTCGACCACCTCTTTTCTGTTTGATTTTTATTCTAACAGATACAGAGTTTGCTTTCAAGAGAGTAGGAAATCTTTTGTTTAAGATTTGTGATGGCAGGGAGATAAGTTCTGTCGCCATTTTTAATAAAGACATACAAATAGTTATGATAACTTACAAATAGTCACTTCATAAAGATCCTGTTTAAACCTATACTAACAGTTAAGATGATATACTGTGCGGAGGTAATATGATTGGTTTGAGCAAGATTGGTCTCAATATACAGGAGGCAAGGATAAAGAAATCCTGGCGGCAGGAGGATCTGGCGGAAAAGGTGGATAAGTCGGCTGCCTATATCGGGATGATCGAGCGCGGGGAACGGATCCCAAAGCTGGAAACATTTATCAACATCATCAATGCCCTGGATGTATCTGCGGATGAAATTTTGTCCGATGTGACGAAACAAGGCTATAAGGTCCGGCTGTCACAGTATGCGGAACGGATCAGCAGCCTGGATCTGGAAGATCAGGAAAAACTGAACGAAATAGCAGATGTTTTCTTGCGCAGAAAAAAATGAAACGGTGATTTTTGTGTGAGAAGGAGGAAAGGGGTATATTGTTGTGTACCGTATTGCTATTTGTGATGATGACAGGGAGTATATCGGGGAACTGGAGAGAATGATCCGGGAGAGTAACGGGGGCAGGAGAGAGATTTGTTTTGAAGAATACGTATCCGGGCTGGATCTGCTGAAAAAGATATCCGGCGGGGTAGATATTTTGTTTTTAGACATCCAGATGGGCGGGCTGGATGGTAATGAGACGGCACAGCTATTGCGGGAAAAGAATTTCCCCGGCGTGCTGGTCCAGTGTTCCGGTGTGTACAATCCCACACCGGAAACGATCGTGATCTCGCCCTACCGTTATCTTTTGAAACAAGATCCGAGAGAGAAAACCCTGGCTGTGCTCGAAGAGATCTTTGAGGAAGCAGATAAGCAGAACCAGTGTTTTGTACTGGAAGGATATATCCATAAAAAGGAAATTCTGGTGAAGGTATCCGATATTTTATATGTCAGGAGATACCGGGGCGGGGGAAGGATTTACACGAAGACAGGCAGGGAAAGGAAAAATGCCGAAAGTATGTTACGCATACAGGAGACACTGGAGGGACTGGAAGAAAAGCTGTGTTCCTTTGACTTTGCGATGCCGCATAACAGTTACCTGATCAATCTGCGTTATATCCAGGATTTTGATATTGAGATGGGTACCATTATTCTGGACGGCGAGACACTGCATATATCCCGATCCAGGAAAAAGGACTTCATGGAACGGATGGCGAAGTATATGAAAATGAAATACAGGATGGGAGGGCGATAGGAGTATCTGGTAACCTGTGACTGGCAGACTGGTAAAAAAACAGTGCTTGTCAAGTACCTGGACACATATTATAATAAAGCTAAGGAAATCGCAGATGAAATAATGATTTTTGCGGGAAGGAGGGAAGGGGTATATCGTTGTGTACCGTATTGCTATTTGTGATGATGACAGGGAGTATATCGAGGAACTAAAGGATATGATCCGGGAGAGTAATGGGGACAAAAGGGAGCTTTGCTTTGAGGAATATGTATCCGGGCTGGACCTGCTGAAAAAGATATCTGGCGAGATAGATATTTTGTTTCTGGATATCCAGATGGACGGACTGAACGGGAATGAGACGGCGAAACTTTTGCGGGAAAAGAATTTTCCCGGGTTGCTGGTCCAGTGCTCCGGCGTGTACAATCCCACACCGGAAACGATTGTGATCTCACCGTACCGTTATCTTTTGAAACAGGACTCAAGGAAGAAAAACCTGGCTGTGATTGGTGAGATTTTTGAAGAGGCAGATAAACAAAACCAAAGTTTTATATTGGATGGATATTTCCATAAAAAGGAAATCATGGTGAAGGTATCCGATATTTTGTATGTCAGGAGATACCGGGGCGGAGGCAGGATATTTATCAAGACAGGCAGGGAACAGTATGATGAAGGTACGATACGTATACGGGAGACACTGGAGGTACTGGAAGAAAAGCTGAATTCCTTTGATTTTGCGATGCCGCATAACAGTTATTTGATCAATCTGCGCTATGTCCAGGATTTCGATATTGAGATGGGTACCATTATTCTGGACGGTGAGACACTGCAGATTTCCCGATCCAGGAGAAAGGACTTCATGGAACGGATGGCGAAGTATATGAAAATGAAATACAAAATGGGCGGGTGATTTTCATTTATTATATAAGTTCCTTGTCCAAAAGAAAATCAATCAGATTGATGTGCAAAATTCCGCTATCATCATACCATCGCCTGCCAGTATCTTTCCTTACTACAATTTTAGGAAAGGAGTCACCTGTAAGCGAAAATGGTCTGAGTTCTGTATCTGCTTTTTCTTCTGTCGGCATAGCATACGCAGATTGTATATATGTTCTTTTTCCACCAGAAGTAACGACAAAATCGATTTCTCTCGGAGTGCGGACAGAATTACCGTTTTTATTAATGGTCCGAGCATAGACAACGCCAACATCAACAGAAAACTGCCTGCTGACCAGTTCATTGTATATGATGTTTTCCATTATGTGCGTCATTTCCTGCTGACGAAAACCAATGCGGGCATTCCTGAGTCCTATGTCTTCGCTGTAATACTTGTTTGGCGAATCAAAATATGATTTTCCCTTTACATCATAACGTTTACTTTCTGAGAACAGGAAAGCATCCTCCAAATGTCCGATATAGGTGCGAATTGTATTTGCTGACACCCTGGCACCCTGTTTTGATTTTAATGTATTGGCAATTTTAGTTGGATTTGTTAATGAACCGACCGATGAACAGAGCAGATCTAATATTTGTTCCAGTACATCCTGTCTTTCTATTTTCCTGCGTTCAATGATATCTTTGATATATACTTCTGTGAAAAGCGATTTAAGATAATTCATCTTAGCCATATCATTGGGTCTTGATAAAATGAGTGGCATGCCGCCAAAAAATGCGTAATTATCAAAGGCATCATTTTTATCTCCTCCAACAGCAGAATAATACTCTGCAAAGCAGAGAGGATGCATTCGGATTTCATCAACAAAAAGATAATATTCCTGGTTGCTTCTTTCGACGATCTCTTTTACGTAGGAATAAAGAAGCAGGGGATTACGATATTTAATATCTTTTGCCAGATCAAGTTCGATCGAAATAATCTGTTCAATCTTTACATTGTTTTGTAATTAAATAGTCTTTGTAAATATTTTTAAGAAGATATGATTTCCCGCATCGCCTGATCCCTGTAATAACTTTTACTAATCCGTCATAGCGGTATGAAATCAACTGCTGTAAATAGGTGTCCCGCCTAATTTCCATAATTGCCACTCCGTTCTATTGAAAATTGTAACCCTAAAAGGTTTTTTCAATCAATATTATACAACGTTTTTTATATCTCTTCAAGTTATTTTTGTTGAATATTATAGCCTCAAAAGGCATTAATATTTATTTTTCTGAACTTTGTATTTATGAAAATTTTTCATAAAAAATATTAGAAAAATCAACAAGATTTCCAAAAAATGTAAAAAAATTTACCAAAAGTTACAAGAATCTTACCAAAAGTTACATCCATCTTGATTTTTGTCTGATTTTGTGGGAAAATGGCAGAAAAAAATTAGGAGGTTTTGGGCCATGAAAGTTAAGAACTACTTGAAAAAGATTATTGGGGCAGGTGTATTAAACAGTCTTGCTCTTTTGGTAGTCAGTATGAGTGCCAATTCAGCCTGCTGCTGGGTTTATCATCAGCCGGAGTTTCCGGAAGCAGCCGATCAGTTTAAAAAACATTGATTGGCAGGGGATGAGTGCTGGAGTTTTGCCCCCTGGATTATGGCACTCATCCCTCAACCGGGCGGATGAACACCTGATGATTACAAGGCGTGTGTTGCTGTTTTAAAATATGGAAAAATCTTTCCTGGGATGCTTTGTGGTGAGGATGTCCCGTTGTTTTGAAACAGCAACATGTGTGTAAATTTCTGTGACATTAATGGAACTGTGTCCCAGCATTTCCTGGATAAAGCGGATATCCACATCTGCTTCTAACAGACTGGTGGCAAAGGTATGACGAAACATGTGTGGTGTGATATGCAGATCAATGGCGGCAAGATGTGTATAGCTTTTCAACATTCTGCGGACAGCCTGATCAGATAATGGTCTGCCAGCCTGATTGGCAAAAAAATGGCGGCATTTCGTTATCTCGGGAAAATATTCAGCTTTGTATTTTTTTAAAGCGGAGAGTACGGCTGTGTTCCCGACCTGCAGTCGCCGTTCTTTGGAGCCTTTGCCATATATTAGGATTGTACCATCCTGAAGATTTATGTCGTTTACTGATAACGAACAAAGCTCGGAGATGCGCATGCCTGAT
The DNA here is from genome assembly GCA_910584875.1 of uncultured Eubacterium sp. Lineage (GTDB taxonomy): Bacteria > Bacillota > Clostridia > Lachnospirales > Lachnospiraceae > Eubacterium_F. The sequence goes on along the minus strand of CAJUDA010000002.1, from coordinate 182,859 downwards.
GCAAATAGTAATTCGCAGACGGCAGCGTCCCGGAGAGCATTTCTTCGCTGGCGGGCTGTTCTGGCATTGGTTTGCTGGCTGTAAATGAGTTTTAGCAGGCGTTCCACTGTTTGCAGGGGGATTGTTTTAGGCAGAATGACGGGTTCCCTGAATTTGATCTGCACCTTGCTAAACGGGTTCTGGGTGATAAGCTCCCGATACTCAAAATAGTGAAACATTGCTTTGAGAGAAGCGATCTTCCGTTTGACAGTTTTGGGCTGGTAGGTTTGGTGAAGATGGGAGATATACTGTTCCAGGGTGGTTGGAGTGATGTCTGGCAATTGTGTCTCTGTGATATAACTGGTAAACTGCGTTAAGTCAATGCGGTATGCTTTTATGGTTTTGGCGTCCAGTCGTTTTTGCAGAGAACAGTAGTCTAAGTAGTGTTTGATGTGCAGTTCAATGTCGTTCATGATATGCCTCCTTTGCAGTGTTTAAAAAGATAATTATATTATATCTTTTTTGGCAAAGCAGGGGTAGGTGTAAATGATGAAGAAAAAGGCAGGATGGGCAGGGGGATGCGGGAAATGTGGTTGTAAATGGAAATTGATGGATAACAATTTATTATCTATCAGATTTTTGGGAGATATAAGATAATATGTATTATCCATGTAATTCCATATGTTCCAAGATGGTCGAATGAACATCAAGAATTGGTTTATGGCCATTTATAAAAACCAGATTGGTATCTTGCAGTAACCTTTTAAAATAGAACCCTAATTCCTCTATTAAAAGAATATTCTTATATAAGGTTGTTTGACCATCTGGACGTGTTTGATTTCTTTTAAATGCGGTTGATGCTGAAACTGCTAAATAGAATGCGTAATTGGGGACATGAATTTCATTGTACATTTTCAGCATACGGGTATAACTACAGCCATAAACAGATTTAAAAGCAATTTCATCGTAATAATGCCTATCTGAAATAATAATTTTCCCAGAATTCAGTAAAGGGATTGTTACATATTTTTCCAAAAGATAATAATCATAAAAACCTTGTAATGCGGCTGCTTCAGCAAGATATAGATTATCAAATTGAGAATACTCAAGATTTTTCATAATTTGGCTGTTTTCATCAGAGTTTAAACGAAAACGCAAATGTATTACATCATAATTGGCTAAATAATGATAATACTTGATAAGGTCTTGATATGAATGATATCGTATGGATGGCGTTAAGTCATATATAGAAGCAGTTTTCAGTCCCATTTTTTTATAATGATTGAGTAGAAGTTGAATCTGTGTTGTTTTACCTGCTCCATCATAACCTGAAATTGATACTAACATAAAAAACTCCTTTCTATTGAGGTAGAATAATGAATATATATGATATACTTTATAATAACATAAATTTGCCGGAAGAACACTTTATTAATAGGGAAGAAATAAGAAATGTCATCGAAAATTACTATGCACGTTTTAATACTGATGGAGCAAATATGTTTAATGTGTTTTCCCTATATGGCTTTGGAGGAATGGGGAAAACATATTTGATAAAATATTTGAAAAAAAGATTTGTAAAAACCGTTCCTGCCAATTTAATTATCCATATAACCTTTGAAATACAGGAAAATTCACAGATGCTCTATTCATTAATTAAAATTAGAAAAGCATTTAATCATTCTTGCCCAATTTTTGACTATGCTTTATTATATTATTGGGATATTGAACGTATTGATCGATTAAATGATGATTTTCTTAGGCTGTTAAAAAACGATCTTATTTCTGCTTACACAGATCTTGGACTTGATTTTGCTTCTTTTATTTTGGATTTTTTTGTTCCATCATTTGGTGATTTGCAGAATGTTATAAACAGTTTTTATACAAAAATTAAAAACAAAAGAATAAAAGCTACTTTGTCTGAACTTCAGCATATGGAAATTCGTGAAATTTATGAAAAGCTACCTTGTTTTTTGGCTTGCGACATAAAAGCTTATATGCAAAAAAAGGATATCAATTATATCTTTCTGTTTGATTCCTATCAACAAAGTATGCCTTATTCGGAAACTGATGAATGGCTATTTACATTTATAAGCGAATTACAAAAAGGATTATTTATTATTACAGGACGCGAAAAACTCCAATGGAACCCGGTATCATATAAAATTAGAGAATTTCATCTTGATATATATCCAGAAAATGAGGCAAGAGATTTCTTACGACAGGTAATTCCTGATTCTAGGGAAGACATATTGGAAACAATTATATCAACTTCTGGTTGCATACCAATTTATGTATCATTAGCTTATGATTTATATTTAAAAGAGAGAGATATTTCTGCTGATAATATTATAAAGAAAGCGAAATTTAAAGATCGCTCTTCTCTGGTGCGCCATTTTATCAGTCATTTAAATAAGGAATGGCAAGATATTATTATATATTTAGCAGTGGTAAAAGTTTTTAATAATGAAATTTTTGATTTTTTAATAGATAATCTGAATCTACCTTGTTCCAAACTTGATTTTGATGATATAGTAAAGGTAAGTTTATTTAAATATATAGAAAATTCAAACAAATTATATAAGTTACATGATGTTTTTTGTTCCAACGTAGTTTCTATATTACCATCTAAAATCGTTAATAAAATTTTTAGCAATTATTTGTTTTATCTCTCTAAAAGAGAGATTTATAGATATCTTATATGTAAAAATTTGGATTCTATGATAACACTTTTTACAAATGTAATAGAATTGTGTATTGAATATTCTAATCAAATAAATATTGATAAATATAAAATAGAAAATTTAGTCGATTTATTTTTAGTCATTTCAGATACACGAATGATTATACCAATACCAAAGCCGTCTAAAAACTATCCTTCCGATATAAATGATTTTTTATATTTTATGGATGCGGTGATTTATGAAAAAAATAATACAAATGATACTATAAGTAAATTAAAACAGATAAAGAAACCAGAACTTTTTGGAAAACATATAAAATCATATAATATTATTTTGAAATACGAAGAAGCACTTACTGGTCATTATAAGCCATTAAAAAAATATCTTGTTACACTAGAAAAAGAATTTACAGAAAGTGAAACAGGTGAATGGTATTACTTAAAAGCACTAATTTATTTAAGTGATTATTATATGATGGAGGGAGATTTTACAAGAGCATATAATTGTCTTGAAAATCTCAAAAACTCTGTATCATTAGAAATATTTAATACAGATAACTATTTTTTATTAGAACGCAGTATAGGACACATTTATAGGTTTAATTATGATTTTGAGGCAGCATGTAAAACATATGAGAATTTATTATCACAGTATAAAAACAATTATTCCCTACGGGCATATCTTTTAGTAAATTTGTGTGAAACGAAATGCTTTTTTTGTCCACATTACGTAATTGAAAAATTTTCTGAAGCATTAAGATATGTAGATCGTTTTCATAATTTAAAAAACAAAGCTAAGTTGTATTATTCACGTGGAATTGCGTATGCGCTCTTACAAAAATATCCACAAGCTTATGCAGATATTAATACAAGCATTCAAATAAATCAAAGAGATGGGTATCGTTCAGGAGAATTGTTTGCTTATCAAGCAAAGGCATTTTGCGAGTATGGAGAAACAGGGGCTATAAAACTAGAAACTCTAAAGAAATTAAATCAATTAATTAAAACTACTGGTGTATATGAGTTTTTGAAATATCCTATTTGTCTAGTCAATGGTTCAACAGATACACTAAAAAAGATAAATTGGCTTGACAAAAAAAACACTGAAGTGAATTGCGAAAATTTTCTTAGAAAACTTCGCTCCAGAGACGTAAACGGTCAGATATGAAAATCCTATTTTGGGGATGATAGTCACGTTACTAAAATGAGACCTAAAAGTTAAGGGCTACATATTCAGCTTTTATCAAGAAAGTACCTCTGATTGCCAAATAGGCTAATAGATATGAAAATTATGAAATAGATTGAAAAACGCAGAGACAGCGTTTTTGTTTTCTATTTGAGCCGCTAAAGACGACATGAGAATTAGTATGAACATAATCACATTTCAAAACTTGGATTCTTGGAAATATACGAAGAATCCCATCTTTGTGCGATTTTCAAGCACCTTATCATATTAATTTCAAAAATATAGGTTCAATGGCCAACTATTACTATTGGATGTGTTAGATGGGGAATCTTGTTGAATCACATGGATTCTCAAGAGATTCAACAAGTCAGAACTTCTTTGAAAACAAAGACAGATGACATCCATCAACGGTGAAATGGCAATTTGATCATTTAGACACATATATGAGACATACACATTTGGGATGATACTTCACTGAAATTTTTATCCATAGTTTTGGGGGATAATTTGGATTGCTAAATGATGCAGATACCAATTAGTTTTCAAAGTTTTGTTTGATTTCGTAGGCGTAAATAGCAAGTAACTTTCTATTTACGTCTACGAAAAAGCATTTTGAAGATCGATAATTTGTTTATTAAATAGATTTTGCTTTTTTGTTTGGAATGTTTCGTTTATATTACTACTAATGTGATAAAGTACATCCATTTTGGAATTCCAATATTTTTCAATATAGTCAATAGCACGGTATATATTTGTGGAGTCTCCATTTCGTAGTGGGAAACATGGATGAATTTCTTTGTGGGATATTTCTTCATAAATAAAGGAAGTGTTTTCTCCATATAAGTGACTCATTATACACATAGAAGCTCCTTGAGGAGCTAAACGGATCATATTTTTTGTTCCATCTACATCATTTGTACATTCTATTATATGTGTAGGAGGAACTTGGTTTATATCATACTGCTTTACCTCGAAACATTGCAAAATATTATTCAGACGTGAAATATTAATTTCATTTACATAAATATTTTTAAAATGCAATATCAATTTAAGATAAAAAACCATCATAGTGCCAATGCTTCCCATTCCATTAATCAGTATTGGCGTATCAAATGTAAGTTGAAATATATCAAGTGCATGTAAGACACAAGATAATGGTTCAATAAAACAAGCACGAGCTATGTTTGAGTGTATGTTAATTGCATAGAGATATTTTTTATGGATAATCCCATACTCTGCATAAGCACGATTAGAAAATTTTTGAATATTATTTTTTATGCACAAATGAGATTTATGTTGTCTGCAATAGATACATTTCCCACATCTAAAATTAAAATCTGAAATAACAAATTGTCCAGGATATACATTTTTTACCATCTGTCCAGTTTTGATAACTTCAGCTACAAATTCATGCCCCAAAGATATGGGATAAGATGTACGCCTTCCAATATATGTAGAATAGTCTCCACCACAAATTCCGCAATAAAGATATTTCACAAGAACATAATCTGATTGAAGTAAGTCAGGGAGTTCTATCTGTTCTTCTTTAAATATACCTTTTTCAACACAATAAAATACTCTATTTTTCATAACTATCTTCTTCCTTTTATTTTTATAATTAAATCCTTTGCCTCATCATGTAATTGAATTGAATAGCCATTTTTGTATGTATCTGAAATAATCTTAGACAGTATAGGGATATGTTTAGGTCTAAGACCACTCATTGTCGCTCCTGATAATCCTAAACGCAAACCATAACCAATATTATATGGCAATAGTCTATAATTTGTTAGTATGCCCATTTTTTCAAGATTTAGATACAAATTAAATGCCTGTTCCTGCGTTTCAGTATGAATCCAACAATGATGGGTAGGAGGATTATTGTCAATGATTATCCTGGGAATAATTGGAACCTTTCTTTCTTCTAAATTCTGATCTAGTAAAGTGGCATTTTTCAACATTAGCGTAGATAACTGCATTAACTCATTCATATGTCCAAGCAATAATCCTGCTGAGTAAATACCAAATACATGCATATTAGATACATAAGTGCTAATAGAAGATCGAAGTTGTTCCCAGTTTTTATCCGCTTTTTTAGATGCCACAAATGCCCGTTGTGGTCCTGGCAAATTTTTATGCATTGTTGAAATGATCAAATCAAATCCCATATCAAAGGGATTTATATAATCCTTGCATATTATATTGGTCAAATATTGCGAGGCATCAAATATCTTATAACAATTTATAGAATTACACATCCATGTAAAATCTTCATATATTAGTCCTTCACTTCTATCTACAAAAATGAAATCGGGTTTAAAAGCATTGTACCTTTTCCAGAAAGCATCCTTATCTATACACATCTCTTTTGGGTTAAAAGGAATCTCTTCAATATTTAGTCCTAGTCTTTTTAATATAGCCATCCCAGATAAATGCCCCCCTGCTTTTTCAGGCAAAACCATTACTTTATCACCAATAGAAGTAAGCCCCATAAACATTACAATATGAGCATGCAAACCTGAAAGCAATCGCATACTAACTCTTTTTGCATTAAGCAAATGTGCCCATTCTGAATAGATATATTGTATATCTTGTGTGATTGCATCTCGTCCACTAAATTGAATTTTAGAATGAAATTTACCTTCATTATCGCGAAAAGTATCTGTATTGTATAATCCGTGTAAAAAGGAATTGCAAGGTTCAAGAATATCTGGAAAAGGGGCATTTTCAACCGGATTCAAAATAAGTTCTTTCTCAAATTTTGTTTGTTGATATTTTAATGAATCTTTTAATTTTTTAATATTCATAACTGGTCTCCCTTGAATAGTAGCCTACACATTGCTGTGTAAAAGTTGTGAAATTTCTATTTGAAAACTTACTGTCTTTCAAAATATATTCTGTTTGTTTTGGATATTTTTCTATAAATAAAATAATATCTATCAGTTTAATTAATGTACCATCTTCTGGACTAGGAACTTTCGATTTTTCACATGCATCATCATAAAAGCTTTTACATAACAAAACAAATATGTATTCAGGCAATAAATTAGTACTATTGAAATATTTTGATATTTCAATATCATTAAAAACTATAGATATTGGTGATATATCTAATTTGACAAAAGGTACAATTTCTTTCTCCGAATTTCTTTTAACAAACAAACAGGAATATATAATTAGATCGGAAGAGCACACGTCTGAACTC
>CAJUDA010000002.1:16650-175796 GCA_910584875.1 uncultured Eubacterium sp. | reverse complement strand
TCATCAAAAGTATGACATGTAATATCACTATCATTAATTGATAATAATTGATAATTGTAATCTTTTAGCAAACACCTTATCACGTTATAATCTGTTTCAGAAGATAAAATATCAATATCTTCCATATAGCGTACACCATAATCCTTATAAATATCAGTAATTAAAAAAAGTCCTTTATAAGAGAAAACCTGAACATCATTTTCAAGTAATTTCTGGCGAATATTCTCAAATTCCTTAAGATATATTTCATTTTTCACTTGATTATATTTGTAACTAATATAAAGAATTTTCCTAACTTGTTTAGGGATTTTTTCTATTATCGTATTTTCGGATATAATCTTAAAAAAGTATCCTTCTAATTTTTCTGATACTAATAATGCAAGAAAATTATACCAATTAATATCCTTATGTAAGAACTGTATGTTTTTAGTCGCAATAAATTGATACAAAAGTTTTTTTGTCATAGGTACCCCTCTTTGCTAAATCCTGGATTCTCGGAACACATAACGAGAAAAGCACACTGCGTAAATACTAGATTTCCATAAATCTGCCGCCACGTCATGAGTTTACACATAACGAGAACATAATTTTGGAAAAAAGACTGTATTTATCGGTGTTTCAGGCATTTCTCGTCATGTGTTTGCGAGAATCTATGCTAAATGAATAATCTAAAATGATACTTCTCAACCTTAGATGATTTTTTGTTATCTTCTGGATATCTGACAGAAAAGTATGTATTATCGTCTATCTCCCAAAAATCTGATAGATAATAAATTGTTATCCATCACTTCCACTGTATGGACTCTCCCCCCCCCATCCCCCCAGTTTGCATTCTCTTCCTATTTGTGATAAATTATCATTAATATACAAATAGGAAGGCGCGAAACATATGTTCTCTAATGGATTAAAGAAAATACGAAATATCGGCACATTTATTTTGATCATTGTCTCATTGGCGGCCTGTAGCGATGGCACGACAGAAAAAAACGATTTAGTTTCATGGCAGGATTTCTTATATGTACCGACAATGGTGCAAAAGATAGATGACACTTATTTTATTGTGGACTGCTGGCATCACCGGGTGATCTATAATGACAATCTGACAGATCCAGTGCGGGAGTGGAAAACCATGACAGATGAGTCTTATATAGGCGGTCATACAATTGCGAGTGATGGCGAAATTTATGTTATGGACAATACGGACAATTCCCAAGTGGTTTGTTATACAAAGAATGAACAGGGAGATTTTGTGAAAGGGGAAACATTTGGCGGGATAGAAGGAAGACCGCATTATACTCTGTATGACGAAGAAAAAAAATTATTTTATGTGATAAGTTCTACAGGAGCTAGAATCTATGTTTTTGATAAGTATGAAAAGGGACTGCGCCTGCTTTTTTCTCAGGAATTAAAGGAACTGGAAGGGGGATATTGCCGCAGCGTCAGTCTGATCGATGGTAAATTATATACCAGTGCAGCATCAGGCAGGATTTATGAGTATTCAACGAATAATGATGGTAAATTTACCCTGGAGGCAGGCTATGATGTTGCAGACCGGTATACCGGGATGAATCAGATTACAAAAATACAGGACTACTATTACATTACAGTAAATACAGATAGCACGGGAAATGTGGATAGTGCAGATATTTTACGGGTGAAGGATCTGAGTGAGCTGGCGCAGGATCATTGCATGTCTGTCAAAAAAGCTCTGGGGATCAGCAGCCAGCCATATTTTATTTCTTCATTTGATGGACATTATTATATAACATACATCAGTGCAGAGTCAGCCAATGGAATAAAAAGATTTGATGTATCAGACAATGAGATTCATCAGTGCGAAGGATTTTATGATATGGATAAACCGGATCAGGAGTCGTTGGCAAGATATCAAACCAAATATCCAGTTTCTGTAACAGGCAAAGAAAAAAGTGAAGTAGTGGATCTGGTGATATTCGCCGGGCAGTCAAATATGTCTGGCAAAAGTGGTCAGCCACAGATGGCGCCGGGGGTGAGTCATGGATATGAGTTCAGGGCAGTAACAGATCCAGAAAATTTGTATCACATCTATGAACCATTTGGGATCAATGAGAATGTAGAGAATGGCATCGACGATACATGGACGGAATTACAGCGGGAATCAATGAGACTCCGAAAATGCGGCGGCATGGTAAGTGCGTTTGCCAATGCGTATTATGATGCATCCGGGGTGCCGGTCGTTGCGGTCAGTGCGTCAGAAGGCGCTACGAAGATTTCTGAATGGACTGCGGGAGGTCGTCTAAATGATTTGTTGCAGAGAATCGCTTCTGCAAAAACATATTTACAGAAATCGCAGCATTTTGACATGAGGAATGTGTTTCTTGTCTGGTGTCAGGGAGAGAGTGACGGGGATGCAGGAACAACACAGGATGATTATCTGGCTTCTCTGAATGATCTTCGTGAAAAGCTGGTGGTAAGCGGCGTTGTGGATTTTATGCTGGTGATCCAGACAGGAGAAAATACAGAAAAAGAAGGTGCCTATGATGGGATACAGCAGGCACAAAAACTGTTTTGTGACCAGCATACCGATTGTGAAATGATCTCTGAACTGGCAAAGACATTTCTAAAAGAAGAAAAGATGCGGGATTCGTACCATTACACCCAGAACGGTTACAACATTCTGGGTAAAGATGCCGGAGTGAACGCTGCCAGTTATATCAGGACTCACGGTGTTTCTGAAAGGAAGTAATTATATAATTGATAACGACAGAACAAACCGCGGAGGAGAGCAGGACGGCGCCTCCGCGGATTATTGTATTGGGAATGAAGCGGTTAAACCAGGACAGAAACAGGTAATGAAACAAATACAGTTCATAACTATACCGGGACAGCCATCCGATTAATTTGTGTATACCATTCCAATGCTCCGGTATGTCTCGGTTAGACAGGGCAAGGAGTAAGATGCCCCATAAGACAGCATAAAGCAGGTACTTGTTTTGTAACCAAGGTCCTGGTGTGATATTCCACAGGATCTTTCGCATCAGAGGAGTAAACATTATCATTACGAGAATATCTGCGACTGCAATCCCAGAAAATAAATAATGGTGCCGGGATTGTATTTTCGGGATTTGTTCATAGATTCCATATATCAGCATACCGATGACGAAAACAGGGAAATACCACCGGAACTGGATTGAATTTTCCGTGTAAGAGGTAAAGGGAAACACAAGGCTGCATAAAATGGCAGCCAGGATATGTACGGACAGAAACCATCGTTTTGATAGCATGTTATACAAAAAATATCCAACAGGCAGCAGCAGATAAAATTTTATGATAACCGGCATATACCAGAAATGCCCGGTTCCATCCAGACAAATCAGATGCTTTATCATATCAGTAAAAGAGGGGATAACTCCTATCCAGAGAGCAAATAAAAGTGCGGCAGTATACATGGGATATAGTCGCAGTAGTTTTTTCAGATAATAATTAATCAGCCAGATACTCCATCTTTCCGGATTATGGTTTTTTGTATACTCCATAGATTGCATGGCGAGAAAACCACTGAGCATCAAAAAGCACCATACCCCAATCTTGCCGCAGCCATTGGCAAACATCCCATATTCTGGGTCCGACGCCAGTATATGTGCCAGCATCACGATCAGACAGGCAGTGCCCCGCAGGGAATCAATGAATATAAGATGTTTTTTTTGCATTGTCCGACAGTCCTCTCTTTTTGGTATATTAATGATAATTTATCACAATTCTACGAAAAAATCAATTTTTCCATCTTTCATGGGTAAACGGATATGTACGCTTTTTATTGTAATAATATGGCGAAAAGTGTATAATATGGGCAGAAGTACATTTGTATATGAGGATAAATTACAAGGTGAGTGAATAATGAAATTTGAAGTGATCTATCAATTGTGCATTGCTGTTTCCTGTTTATTTGAAATCTATCTGGTGAGGGATTTTTACAGTGCGTTTCATAAGTACCGTTCTGTATTTTTGAATCCGTACATAAGATTCTCTGTCTTTGTTTTGCTGGTTTGTGTCAATATAGGTATAAATTTTCAGAATAACAGTTCCCTGAATCTGGTTGTCGTTCCCGGTCTGTACTTATTACTGATTGTAATTTTGTTCCGTGGCAGCATAAAAAGTTATCTGCTACACTGGATCGTAGCAACGCTGATCATGTTTGCATCCGAATTTATCTTCCTGGTTTTGCAGATGATTCCGATGAATGTTCCGACAGATCAGCTGTTTAATAATCCATTTGTGATGATGAGCAGTATCTTTGCTGTAAAATTACTTTCCTTTATACTGATGCTGTTCGTAAAACAGATCTCACGCTATTCCCAGGAGCATTTTTCCACCAATATTTTTGCCAACTATATTATCGTTCCGGTTGCCACGCTGGGAGCCATGTGGGCGATTCCTTATGTGAGGGGCATCCATGATGCGATCACAGTCAGCGATATTATACTGGTGCTGTTCTACATTCTGATGCTGATAGGAAATATCCGGCTGTTTTATATGTTTGTACAATACAATTCCTTAAAAAAGACAGAGCTCGAGACTGAAGTGGCTCTTACCAGGTATCGTGAGAGGGAAAGCTACTTTAATCAGAAAAAACAGATGGAACAGCGGCAAAAGGTTTTAATACATAACATAAAACACTATCTTGGACATATCGGCAGATGTGCGGCAAAAGGGGACGACAAGGAGATCATTAAGACAGTGAAAGCCCTGAAGGTGGAATTTCTTGAAAATGAGAAGGCAGTGGTCTGTACGCACAGCCTCCTGAACTCTATTTTGCTGGAATGGCAGGACCGTGTGAAACAACAGGGGGTGGCAACCGAGATCTTTGTTGAAGCTGGGTTTGATATTGATTTTATGAGGGGAATTGATATACTGGCGATATTTGGTAATCTTCTCGATAATGCGGGTGAGGCAGCCTGCCAGTGTGAAGACGGAAAAGTAGAGGTACAGCTTTTTATGCAGAATTCCGGCGCCTTTCTGGTGATTTATGTTAAGAACAATTATTCAGGCAGGCTGTGTCTGGAAAATGGAGAACTGCTTACAACCAAGGAAGGGGAAGACGGTCATGGCATTGGATTGAAAAATATCAAAGAAACAGTCGAAAACTATCGGGGATATATACAGAACCAGTATTCTGAACATATATATGAAACTACGATCACGATCCCCTGTGTCACGGAACGAAAGCAGTCTGTAAATTGAAAAAGCCGCATCCAATAATTTCCAATTTTCCAATAAATGTAAAAATTTTTACCAAAAGTTACAAGAATATTACCAAAACTTACATCTATCTTGATTTTTGTCGAATTTTGTGGGAGAATGGCAGAAAAAAATCAGGAGGTTTTGGATTATGAAAATGAAGAATTATCTGAAAAAGATTGTTGGGGCAGGCGTATTAAATTGTCTGGCGCTTATGGTAGTCAGTATGAGTGCCAATTCAGCCTGCTGCTGGGTTTACCACCAGCCAGAATTCCCGGAAACAGCAAATAAGTTTAAAAAGCACTAAGCTGTAAGGGAGAATAAATATGGGAACATGCATTGCAAAATTTGTCGATTATCAGATCAGGAAAAAACGGATTGACCCGTCGGAGGCGGAGGTGTACCAATATGGTTACCGGCTTTTGATAGAAAAGATCTGCGCTTTGATCCTGACGATTGTAATTGCTGTACTTTTTCATGCTTGGTTGGAAATTATCCTATTTTGCAGTGCATTTATTCCAATAAGAACATTTGCCGGAGGGTATCATGCAAAACATTCGTTAAGCTGCATGGTGCTTTCGGCGGGTGTTCTTATTTTTAATATTTTTGCAGGCAGATGGATTGTGACCGCTGGTTTTGCAAATTATGCATTTCTGCTGGAAATCATACTGTTTCCGGTAATTGCATGGATGGCGCCGATCGAGAATTCAAACAGAAAAATATCAGAGAGTGAGAGAAGCTATTTTAAGAAAGTTGTCCTGGTGCTGTATGCGGTTGAAGTTCTGGCAGAGCTGGTGTTGATGCTTTGCGGGAAAACGGATCTGACAGCATTTGTCATACTGGCGCATGTCAGTGTGGCGGGGAGCCTGGCGGTAGGGATGAGATGGAAATAAAAGAGGCAAGGAAAGGAAGGGATCGTATGGAATGGGAAAAGTTGTTGTCAATAGAGCGGCAGGAGGAAAAGGAAAAAGAACCGGAAAAATTTAAAATGTACCCCATAGATGAATTTGAGAAGGATTACCAGGTGATTATATCCAGTTCGGCATTTCGCCGTTTACAGGATAAGACACAGGTATTTCCGCTGGATAAGAGTGATTTTGTCAGAACCCGGTTAACTCATTCTATGGAAGTTTCTACGATAGCCAGACAGTTAGGGGTAATGGTCACTAAAAATAAAACAGATTATTTAAAAGAAGAGTTGAAAAAGAATTCGGTCGCAGATAAAATCCCTGTCGTGCTATCCTGCGCAGGGCTGCTTCATGACATAGGAAACCCGCCGTTTGGTCATTTTGGCGAGGTTGTCATAGGAGACTGGTTTAAAAAAGAATTTGCGAATGACCGGTTTCAGTATAGGGGGAAACGGGTTCGAGATCTGCTGGACCAGCAGATGATAAACGATCTGGAGAATTTTGAGGGTAATGCGCAGGCATTGCGGATTTTATCAAAGATCAAAAATAACGCGAAGGGTTATGAGATGAATCTTTCTTTCAGTATCATGAATACATTGATTAAATATCCGACCTCTTCGCTGGAATATGATCGCGATTCGGAAGATATCAAGTGTCATAAACTGGGTTATTTTGCTTCGGAACAGGGTATTATGGAAGAGATATGTGAAGAGACAGGGACAAACTGTGATAAAGGATATGTCCGTCATCCACTGGTATATCTGCTGGAGGCAGCAGATGATATTGCCTATGCTACGGCAGACTTAGAGGATGCTTTTAAAAAAGGCGAATTCGTCATGAAGAGTTTTATCGAATTTTTTGAGAATAAAGCGGAAGAAATGCAAGATAAAATTCACAGAGAGTATTCCCTGGAGCTGTTAGGGGATTTAAAACAGAGGTGCCGGAACAAAGAACAGGATAAAGAGTGGGAACTTACTTCATTTCAGAGATGGATGGAGCTTGTCAGAAAATGGTTAAAATATGTTGTGGCTTATAGTTTTTCCAGAAATTATACAGAGATAATGGAGGGGAATTATACGCATGATTTATTTTATGGGACAAATCATGAATATACAATACAGATACTAAAGGATGCGATGAAGGAGTTTGTCTATGAAAAACAGTCGATTGTGCGACTGGAATTGTCCGCCAGAAAAATAATCAATTCTTTACTGGATGATTTTGTTTATGCCGTTTTGTACTGGGAAGAGGGCACCAAAGAGAAATCGGAAAATAAAATGTCAAAGGTAGACAGGAAAATAGTAAGTATTATTTCAGAAAATTATAAGAAAGATTATCGCAAAGCCAGGATAGAGGCTAAAACAGAGAAGGATCTTTCTTACAATTTATATCTCCGGCTGTTAATGGTAACAGATTATATAAGCGGAATGACGGATTCTTATGCCAAAAATCTGTATCAGGAGCTGAATGGGGTAGTATGAATATGATAAAATCTTACATGAATTGAGGGGAAAGATAATGAAAAAGAAATGGCTTATTTTTGGTATGATCGCCGCCCTGCTTGCACAGATGACAGGGCCGAAGCAGACGGTGGAGGCGGCAGCGGAGTTGACGGCATATATCATGCATGGGGAACTGGGACGGGCGATCAACAGAACCATGCGTTCCGGTGAGGAACGCAGCGGCTGGGAGATCGAGCTCAATCAGGGGCGCACGGTGAAGAAAGCAACGTGGCGCAGTTCAGACACGTCCATCATGACCGTAGACGGAAATAACAGCGGGGCTACGGTGAAAACATATAAGGAAGGGACGGCGGTTCTTTATCTGACGGTGGTGACGGATCAGAATGAGACACTGACTGACGACTGTCTGATATCTTCTGTTACCAGGCTGGATGCGTCCCATCAGGCAGAGGGCTATATTAAAAGCAGTCAGGCAGACCTTCACCGGGGAGCCCGTACCACATCCAAAGTACGCAATACGGCATCCCGGGGACAGAAGCTGACCGTGATCGCCCTGTGTGAAGGATTCTACCGGGTGAGGCTGCCGGAAAGCTATGATTTTAATGATACACTGGATCAGGATACGGCATATGTGCAGAAATCCAAAGTTGAAATCCCTGCTGCATCGGTATCGGTCACCAATGTGGATAAAATCCAGAATTTAAAAGTGGGGGATAAGGTAAAAGCATCTTCTTCTGTCATGCCAGAGCTGACGACCGTGAAGGAACTGGTCTGGGAGAGCAGCGATAAAACGGTGGCAACGGTCGATACGGATGGCATGGTCACAGCAAAAAAAGCAGGGAATGCTGTCATTACCCTGACGGAGAAACACAGTGGGAAAAAAGCATCCGTCGCTGTTACGGTGAGCGATGTATTTGCCACATCCCTTACGATCAGCAATAAAGATGAGCTTGAATATCTCCGGATGGACCGGACAGCCACAGCCAGAGTGAGTCTGGCACCGGCAAACGTCTCGAAGAAAAATCTGGTATGGAAATGTGACAATGCGAAAGTGGCATCCGTCAGTAAGGATGGCGTAATACGGGGACGGATGGGTGGAACGGCGACCATTACGGTGACGGATACCTATACGGGACTAAGCGATTCGTGCCGGATCCGGCTTTTATACCAGCTGGCACCGGCAAAAGCGACCTGGAGCAAGATCCATGTGAAGAAAAGTACGGATTTCAGGGGGAACCATATTTCCTGGAACAAGATATCCGGCGCCGGATTTTATAAGATTTACATTGGGACATGGAATAAGAAAAAAGGGAAGTATTGCTTTAAAAGCAAGAAGATCAGGA
Organism: uncultured Eubacterium sp.; assembly: GCA_910584875.1. Lineage (GTDB taxonomy): Bacteria > Bacillota > Clostridia > Lachnospirales > Lachnospiraceae > Eubacterium_F. The sequence goes on along the minus strand of CAJUDA010000002.1, from coordinate 166,865 downwards.
AAAATTCGTATTATGATACGAATGTTGCCAAAGGGAAGAAATATAAATATTATGTCAAAGTATATAATAAAAAAGGGAAAAAAACGCACCAGAGCAAAGAAGTAAAGATCAGGGCGACAGCGCCAGAACTGACACTCACAGTCAAATCTCCCTCTGCACTGATGCTGGACTGGAGACCGGAGAAGGAAAGCCACCGCAAAGGGATTAAGGGATATCGGATCTATCGAAGCACAAAGAAAAGTGGTAAATATACCTGTATCAAAAAACTGGCAGGAAAGGGCAAATATATCTGGACCGATAAAACGATGAAGGCGTATAAGGAATATTATTATAAGGTCTGTGCGTACCGCAAGGAGAAAAAGAAACTGAAAAACGGCGCTTACAGCAATGTTGTCTCTGGACAGACCTGCCGGATCGGACAGAGCAAAAACATGACTTATTTTAATGGTATGAAAAATACTTGGAAGGGGGTATGTATCGAGCAGGGAGCAGTATCGGAGAGCCAGTCACGCACGAAGATGAATGCATACTCTGTCATTCAGAACGATGTGCAGAGATGGCCGCACATCAAATATCATCTGACACCAGAGACGCTGTATATCCATATCTATCTGGAATACTCTACTTATGTGAAAAACAGAGCAGGGGGATATGACAGAAAGGAATACAAACCGGTGAAGGGAGTCTACCTCGGAGATGAAAACAATATAGGAAAATCTTATCAGGAGGAATTTGAAACGGGAATCCAGGAAGCCTATAATACTTTTGTGGTAGGTAATGAAGACGATTTTGGCGAGGGGGTTAATTTCAGGACCAGACTGGTGATCCATGATAAGAAGGATGAAAAGCTGGGGAAAGAGACTTATGCACCGGATCAGAAATTCCTGCAGGTCCGCATTGGCGGGGAATGCCCGGATAAGGGGACGGAGGAATGTGTGATGAATCACTGGTTTCATTCGTACTTGGATAGTACAAATGTACTCTGGGAAGGGGCAGGCATCTATATGCCGGATAATGATAAATTAAATTTGAAAGGGGAAAAACAACAAATGGAAACAATAACAGGGTATAGGGAGATTGCTGCACATGAACTGGGACATGTATTTGGATTGGCGGATGCGTATTATGATAGAGAAAATAAGATTGATCGTCTGTTGGAAAATGAGGAGACATGCTATCAACTTAAAGACGTATGGACAAACATAATGGAAAGCACTCGCGAAAAAATACAAATGAAGGCAAATGATATTGAAATGATGCTTCTGGCGTATGGACTAAGTTTTGAGCCACAGGATTTAATTCCTAAATTAGTTCAACAGTATTATAACAATTATAAATTTCAAGGAGAGACTTATACCTTGTCATCTGCGATTAAAAACAAAAAAGATAGAGAGAAAGAGAGGGAAACAAGATGAATAAAAATATTTTATCAATATTTAGATTATTCATGATATTAGGCTTGTTTAGTCTATCTACGCTTATAGTAAATCAATCAATCCATGCGGCGGTAAAGACTAAACCGCTTCCTATAAAAAAAGTCCGAGTCCGCAGCTACCAGAACAGGACATTAAAAGTGACATGGAAGAAGACAAGGGGAGCGGATGGTTATCAGATTTATCGCTACGAACCTAAGAAAAAGAAGTTTGTAAAAGCCGGAGAAGTAGAGGCAGGGAAGAAGGCATGGATCAGTCCGAAGGTGAAAAAGAAACAGACTTATAAAGTAAGGGCGTTCCGCAAAAATGGCAGGAAAATAGTGTATGGGAAATTCAGCTATGAGGTCAGTGCTATTTTTTATAAAAAGCAGGCAAAAAAAGTCAATGCCGGGAAGGTCATCCCAAGCTGTACTTATAAGAAATTAAATTACTATGATACATTGAAAATAAAAGTAAGAATCAAGACGAGTACGCATGCCGGAAATAAGAAGGCAAAAGTGTATGACAAGAAATTACGATGGTATAGCAGTGACAAAAAAATAGCCAGAGTGGATGACAAGGGGGTAGTAACCCCCACTGGGAAACCGGGCGTATGCCAGATTTATGCCCGTGCCCACAATGGGAACTGTACAGGTGATATCACGGTCAAAGTGGTAAACTATGCCAGACCAGATCAGTTCCGGGATGTGGAACATACCCAGAAGGATATTGCAAAGCTACTGACCAATTATCCGGAAGAATTGAAAGAGATTGCAGAATACTTTGAAAGGAAACACGCAGAAAAGAAGGGTAAAGCACCTACAGGGTCTATTTATCTGAATGATGGAAGAACAGCGATAGAGGCGAATAGTAAAATGGAATTTAAGGAAATTTATGATGTGTTATTTAAGGTTTTGGATAGTTTTCCGGGAGAAATGTATATTATGGTGACAGATGATATTGTAGAATTTAATTTATCTAATGAGTATTATAAAAATGTTTTACGGTTTTGTTTTAATTCTCTTGAGGGGATGGAGGAAAGCGTAGGACATTTTCGTGTTGCTTCTCGATGGACTTATGAAAATTATGCCTATGTATAAAAATATAATAATTACGAAAGGAAGGTTTGTTTAAATGAAAGCGACAAGGTCCGGATTGTCTGTTATTTTGTTTACAATGATATCGAATGTGCTTTTCTTGTCTTTTTTCTTAGCAAATCAGCCAGCTTATGCTGCAACGAAGGATAAACCGCTTCCTATAAAAAAAGTTCGAGTCCGCAGCTACCAGAACAGGACATTAAAGGTAACATGGAAAAAGACTAAGGGAGCGGACGGTTATCAGATTTACCGCTATGAACCTAAGAAAAAGAAGTTTGTAAAAGCCGGGGAAGTAGGAGCTGAGAAGAAGGCATGGATCAGTCCTAAGGTGAAAAAGAAACAGATTTATAAAGTAAGGGAGTTCCGCAGGAATGGCAGGGAAAAAGTGTATGGGAGATTCAGTTATGAGGTCAGTGCGATATTTTATATGAAGCAAGCGAAAAAGGTTAATGCTGGGAAGGTTATTCCAAGCTGTACCTATAAGAAATTGAATTACTATGATACGATGAAAATTAAAGTAAGAATTAAGCCGAGTACGCATGCCGGAAATAAGAGGGCAAAAGTCTATAATAAGAAATTACGTTGGTACAGTAGTAACAAAAAAATAGCTAGAGTGGATGACAAGGGGGTAGTAACCCCTACGGGGAAACCGGGCGTATGTCAGATTTATGCCCGTGCCCATAATGGTAATTGTACAGGTGATATTACGGTCAAAGTGGTAAACTATGCCAGACCAGATCGTTTTTGGAATGTGGAACATACCCAGAAGGATATCGCAAAGTTACTGACTAATTATTCGGAAGAATTGAAAGACATTGCAGAGTATTTTGAAAAAATACATGCAGAGAAAAAAGGCAAAGAGCCTATTGGTTCTCTTCATTTAAACGATGATCGGACCGCAGTAGTAACAAGGAGTAAACTGAAGTATAAGGAAATAAATAAAGTGTTATTTAAGGTTATGGATAGCTTTCCAGGAGAGATGCGAATTATTATTACTGCAGATTATGTAAAATTTAATTTATCTGATTCAAAGTATTATAATGTTGTACGTTTTTGTTTTGAAGAGATTGAGGACAAAGAAGAGAACGCAAAAGAATTTTTTGTTGCTTCCCGGTGGATTTATGAAAATTATAGGTATATATAAAAATTTGGTATATCCTGGGGTAAAATAAATAGAAAATTGTTAGGCTTAATTGTTAAGTTGATGTAAAAAGGAAGAGAAAAGAGTAAAAATGATAAAGTTAAAATTATTATCCATTTCCATTTTAGCAATAATTGTTTTATCTTCAATTATTGCCAATCAGCCAGCCCATGCCTCAACGAAAAATAAACCGCTTCCTATAAAAAAAGTCCGAGTCCGCAGCTACCAGAACAGGACATTAAAAGTGACATGGAAGAAGACAAGGGGAGCGGATGGTTATCAGATTTATCGCTACGAACCTAAGAAAAAGAAGTTTGTAAAAGCCGGAGAAGTAGAGGCAGGGAAGAAGGCATGGATCAGTCCGAAGGTGAAAAAGAAACAGACTTATAAAGTAAGGGCGTTCCGCAAAAATGGCAGGAAAAAAGTGTATGGGAAATTCAGTTATGAGGTCAGTGCGATTTTTTATAAGAAGCAAGCGAAAAAGGTTAATGCCGGGAGGATTATACCAAGCTTTACTTATAAGAAACTGAATTATTACGATACGTTGAATATAAAAGTAAGAATCAAGCCGAGTACGCATGCCGGAAATAAGAGGGCAAAAGTCTATGACAAGAAATTACGATGGTACAGCAGTGACAAAAAAATAGCCAGAGTGGATGATAAGGGGGTAGTAACCCCCACTGGGAAACCGGGCGTATGCCAGATTTATGCCCGTGCCCACAATGGGAACTGTACAGGTGATATCACGGTCAAAGTGGTAAACTATGCCAGACCAGATCAGTTCCGGGATGTGGAACATACCCAGAAGGATATTGCAAAGCTACTGACCAATTATCCGGAAGAATTGAAAGAGATTGCAGAATACTTTGAAAGGAAACACGCAGAAAAGAAGGGTAAAGCACCTACAGGGTCTATTTATCTGAATGATGGAAGAACAGCGATAGAGGCGAATAGTAAAATGGAATTTAAGGAAATTTATGATGTGTTATTTAAGGTTTTGGATAGTTTTCCGGGAGAAATGTATATTATGGTGACAGATGATATTGTAAAATTCAATTTATCTAATGAGCATTATAAAAATGTTCTACGCTATTGTTTTAATTCTCTTGAAGGTATAGAGGAAGATGCAAGGCATTTCCGCGTTGCTTCCCGGTGGGTTTATGAGAATTATAGGTATATATAAAAACTTGTTAAAATAAGATGTTTTTTCTGTTATTGTTCCAATCATTTAGTGCAGATTTTACTATGATGACCGGCTGGAAGTGACATCTCCGGGAGGACTTTATAACGGACTCACTTATGAAGAAATCATGAATGGACATTCCAGACTGAGGAACAGGACAATCGCAAATGCTTTTTGTCAGATGGGACTTGTGGAGTCATGGGGAACTGGTATACGGAGAATCAGAGAAGCTGCAGCAAAATATGGACTTCCGGAACCGGAATTCCAGGTGTTTGACAATATGTTCCGTGTAAACCTGTTTCGCGATAATTCTCTGATTTCAAATCTGGAGTTTGGAAGAGAAACTTCGGAGAAGCATCGGAGAAACTTCGGAGAAAATTTAAATAATACCCAGAAGAAAGTTCTTGCTTTGCTTACAGAGAATGCAAGTCTGTCAGCGTCAGATATGGCGGGGCAGATTGGAGTTACAAGCAGGAGTATAGAAACAAATATAAAAAAATTGAAGGAGCGGGGAATATTGATCCGGCACGGATCTCCGAAAGGCGGGTACTGGGAAATCAGAAATTGATAATTTATAAAAGAAAAAACTACGGCGCAGGGCATTCAAATCTGTCGCCGTACTTTTTTTGACCTCTCAGTCAAGGGGAAAAATTACCAAAAGTTACGAGAAACGAACCAAAACTTACATCGATATTGATTTCTGTCGAAAACTGTGGAAAAATATAGAAAATCAGATCAGAAGAAACAGATCCAGGCAGAAGGGGGGATGGTACGATGAATCCTAAAACCTATTATGCACATCCGATCGGTTTTGTCGAACGGGGTTCTTTCAGCAATAAATTTTCAGTAAATTTCGAGGCTGTGCCGCAGGAAGCAGTTGAGATGTTTGTGACAGGGGTATTACCGGATCAGATGTCGGGAGAGGGGAAGGAATTTATAGCAGGTTCCCGTTTTTTTGAAGAGACATGGAATTGTTTTAACGAGTATGGTCCGGAAAGTGAAGAATTTGCAGAACGAATACCAATGTATCTGTCAGAGGTACCCGATGTACAGATCATGCTGCTGTTTGAGGATCCCTGGCGAGCATACCAGATATGGGAAGAGCAAAATGACTGGTGGGAAATTCAGATTTATTATGACAGCAGCGATCCGGATGATGATGTGACGGCCTTTTCTTCTGAAATGCCTGAGGATGATATGGATATGGAACTTCATGTAGAGCGTTATGGGATTCTGCCGGGAGAGGTAAATGAAATACTTTATGACTTGTATGCGGAGGATGGGGAACGACTGGAAAAGACTGGCAATGCTGTGAAACAAGAGCCGGAACCGGTTTCATTTGGTGCGATCACCCCGGCTACGGTATTCAGTAAAGTGCAGGTACTGTATGTGGGAGCGGGGTTAAGCTGCCGCCTGGTGGATCAGGTAGGTCATGTTGTTGGATATTTTGATATGGGGCAGGAGCTGCCGTTGTCTGCCGCCATATTGAACAGATTTCCGACAGCTGCTGTATTGCATCAGACCAAACAGATTAGTATCAATGTAATGACGCAGGATGCGGCAGCAGGGACGGCGCTGACAGTGATCCTCTCCCACTGGCACTATGATCATGTAAGGGTGCTTGGAATGCTTGCCAGGGATTATCTGCAGAATGGGAATTATGCTGCCTTCTGGACGAATCTTACGCTGATCTGTCCGGCGATGGTAAGGCTGCGTGGGTGGTCCGTGACGGATTATACCAGTATCTGTGCGGTTATGAACCGGATCAATCCCAATGGTATGCATTTCGTGCAGCATGCGCCGGTTTTTCAGACCCAGATGATTCAGCTTGGCAACAATATCACATTGTATAAGGGCGATGCCGGTGGAGCCGGGGCGGTCCTTCATCATCCTCATAATCATGGACTGGCAGCGGCAATCCGTCTGGGGGGGATGGGTGGCAATGTAGCGTTTTTGCCGGGCGATTGTTCCTATGATACATTAAATGGACTGACAGGCGTTTTGGACCGGGGAGGGATTGGCTATGAGTATCTGGTGGCAACCCATCATGGAGGGACGTATACCCATAATCTGCGATCAAATCCTGCCGTTATCCCGGTTCCTGACGGACAGGTTAACTCTAATCTGATCTATTCGGCAAATGGAGTGGCGTACGGACACCCGGATTTTGCTGTGATGACAGAGTACGCCAATCAGAACTGGAATCATTACAAATCGCTTAATCAGTTTTGTCAGACGGGACAGTATTACGCGTTTGAATTATTATAAAACGATACACAAGGGGGGGTACGATGGATCTGCAGAAACTATATGACAGGATACAGAGGCAGACGGATCAGGAGAGATTCTGTCTGTCGGGGAAAACGACAGGACTGACTGCTGTTTCGCAGTTATGTACGGTATTTGGCATGGATGAAATTGCCCTGCAGGAGACAGTCTGCCGTCTGCCGGAAGACCAGGATATGCTGACGCTGCAGGGAATGCTTTGTCTTTCATCATCCGGCGAAAGATTTTCATTAACCTTTACGGCAGAATCCGGTGGGACGATTACGACCCGTGTCGATCTGGCAGGAGTGTATATGGATGAAGATGAGTGGTTCTGCATCCGGGACGGGCAGCTGGAGATTGCCCTGCAGGAAGGGACAGATGATTTTTCAGAGAAGCTGGCAGGACATGTTTTTCTGGGGGAGGTAGTCTACTCCTTTCAGGGAGAAAGGAAAGAGACTGGGGAAAGACGGCAGGTGATCCTGTGCCGGGAGGAGAGTACGGATTCTAATGAGATCCTGGATAGCGGGCTTGCCCTGTATGGACTCTCGCTGTCTGATTTTCCGGTAAGACCGACACCTGTTGAAATATCGTTTTTCTCATTTTCTTATACGCTGCCTTCCCGGTGGCTGATGTCAGAGGCGACAGAGGAGAGGGAGAAGAAGGATTATTTTAAATGGCAGATACGGACCAATCTTGGTTTTGAACTACAGGATGTATTTGGTATGAGGGATATCGGGTTTGCCATGGAGAAATATGGCAGTGCCTATGAACTGGCGATGTCAGGGATCTTTGAACTGTTTCATCATGATTTTCCGTTCTTTCTCACTTACAATGGCAGGGGATTTAATATCTCTTTGTCAGAGTGTGGTCAGGCGGAGCTGGATTCGCTGGATGAACTGGGGGTGTTGTCAGGGGATGAAAATATATCCGGGTATCTTCCAAAAGATTTTGTGCCGGCAGGAGTGATTTCCCTGTATTCGCTAAGGCTGTCGCTGCTGTCTTCTTTTTCGACGGTTTCTTATTTTCAGATCGCTGTGAATGTTCACTTTGAATGGGAGATTTCCCACTCTCCTTCCCTGATCGTACACGATATCATGCTTTCCTATGAATATAACCCGGGATCCCGCTTTTTTAGCCTGGCAGGAACTATAAATTTTCTGGGAGCGGATACGCTTCTCTATGCCGGTATGATATTTACAAAAGGAAAGAGTGGCGCGGACTGGCAGTTTATGTGGCGCATGTATGATGATGAATCCATCCGTATCACGGATTTTGCAGGGCAGATGGCGGCATTTCTGGGAGTTCCCCGGACACAGATTACCCTGCCTGAGGTGGAACTCTGTCAGGTGCGGGCAGTCTATGCCGGGGGCAGTTTCTCGTTTCACGCAAAGATCGATGTGACAGAGTCTAAGCTGTTTTCTTCAGAGACGGAGCTGACCTTTGTCTCTAAGCTGGTAGGAGAGAAGAGGGATTATGCGGCGGAGCTGTCATGGAAGAGTACCACTAATTCTCTTACGATAGGGAATATTCTGGAAGAATGCGGCGCCGGAGAGGCGCTGGCAGATGTTCCGGCATTTCTGCGGGAGATCGGGCTGGAAGAGGTGGAGCTCGCCTATGATCTAATAGAAAACAGGATTTCTGCGGAGATTGAGATCAGCAGGATCGGCAGGCTTTCTGTCTGTCTGATCTTCGGGGAAAAGAAGGAATATGAGGTCGTCTTTGAGCCGGAGATCGGGGAAATTTCCCTGACCGGGATTCCGGTGGCAGGGGGACTTGTGGAGAAGATGCTGCCCTCTGCCGGGGATTTTTCTATCTCGCAGTTTGCGCTTTCTATCTGTTCCAGGGAAAATACGCAGCGGGCGGTTCCGGCAGGGGTTTGTATGTCGATGGCGGTATTCGGTAAAAAGCAGGCGTTTATCCTGTACCAGCCGGCGGCTCAGAACCGGGACAGAGCGGTTCTGACAGAGGATCCGGTCTGCCGGCAGGGGGCGGAGGCAGGGAAGCCAAAGACCGCCTGGATCCGTGTGGATAAAACATTTTCCATTCTCAGTATCCATCGGATCGGCGTGGGGATGGACGACGCCCGTCTCGCCCTCACACTGGATGCAGCGCTCAATATCCCGCCCCTGTCTTTTGGGGCTGAGGGGATGGGGATTGGCATCAATATGTCCAGACCATCGGATATCCGTTTTTACCTTTCCGGGCTGTCCGTCGCATTTCGCAATGACCTGTTGTCTGTGGCAGGACAATTTGTCAAAGGGGATGATAGTTATGAAGGGGAATTGATGATACAGGTGAAACAGATCTCTGTGACGGCGGTTGGCGGGTATTCTGCCGACGGGTCGCTGATGGCACTGGCGGCAGTGAACTACAATTTTGGCGGCCCGCCTGCGTTCTTTGTCACAGGAGTTTCATTTGGTTTTGGCTATCATAAGGATCTGGTTCTGCCGGAGGTCACAGAGGTGCCGGAGCATCCCCTCATCCAGGCGGCAAGGGGAAGGCTTTCCCGCAAGGGGTTATCAGAGGCATTGCGGCGTTATATAAAAAATGTGCCGGGAGAAAAATTTATCGCAGCTGGCATCCGGTTTACTTCCTTTAATATCGTGGACAGCAGCATTATAGTAGTGGCGAAATTCGGGAATTATTTTGAGCTTGGTGTACTGGGGCTTGCTGAGGTCAGTGTGCCGCCAGACTGCCCACAGACGCCGGTGGCTTATGCGGGACTGGCGCTGGAGGCGGTAGTGAGACCGGAAGCGGGTTATTTTGGCGTCGAGGCACGCCTTACTTCCGAATCCTATATTTTGTCAAAAGATTGTAAGCTCAGGGGAGGATTTGCTTTATATGGCTGGTTTGGCGGGGAGCACAGTGGAGACATGGTACTCACTCTGGGAGGATATTATCCGGGATATCCCAAACCGCAGCACTACCCATCCGTGCCAAGAGTAGGATTTGACTGGAGGATCGGAGACCATCTCGATATCAGCGGGGAGATGTACTTTGCACTGACGCCGCGGGAGATCATGGCAGGGGGAAGACTGAACGCCGTATATACGCTGGGAAATCTCCGCGCCTGGTTTATTGCAGCGGCAGAGTTTATCATGGGCTGGAAACCATTTTATTATGAAGCTTCTGTGAGGGTACAGATCGGTGTGTCCTACCGGGTGGATTTCCTCTTTGTACATCATACCTTTACTGTTGAACTGGGAGTTGGACTGGATCTGTGGGGACCTGAGTTTGGTGGGGTTGCCCATATCAGCTGGTTTATTATTTCCTTTGATATCCGCTTTGGCAGCCGGGAGAGAAACCGACAGGCAGCGATCGGCTGGGATGAATTTAGCAGTTCGTTTCTGCCGCAGGCAGAAAGCAGACAGGAGTCCGCTGGTCTGCAGTCTGACCGGGGAAAAGGTTCTGTGCCTGTGACGATCGCTTTTACCGACGGCGTCATAAAGGCCGGTGAAAGGACGGTCTGCCGGGGAGACGGAATACAGATCTCGGTGGAGTCGGCGGTTCCTGTGACTTCGTATTCTGTCAACGGTGGGACAGAGACGAAAGACGGACCAGATCTTTATGTACAGCCTATGGGCGGCAGGGCGCTGCAGAGTTGTTTCCAGATAGAGATCGTGGATGAGAGAGATCAGCGTGTGGAAATGGAGATGGCGACTGTCAGGAAAAATCTTCCCTCCGCCCTGTGGGGAAAGAAGGGCGGTGAATCGATGGTGAGGGATGCCGTATGTGGTCTGCTGTTAAAGAACCATCATACGGAATTTACCCTGTTTCCTATAAAGCATGTGATCTCACTGGATGAATTGTATGAAAATGGGACGATCCGGATCCGAGAGGCGTTCTGCTATCTGGACGGACTGGTCTATCCGGTTTATGCAACAGAGGATTCTGTGGAGGTCTTTTGTGAGACTGTGGATGCTGAAGAGGTTAAGAAACGCAGGGAACATTTTCTGGCGGAGCAGGGCATCTGCGGGGCTGCCTTGTCGTTGGGCGGCTATGCCGCAAATGCCAGAAATCTGCTGAGCGAAGATTTTATGGTAATGTAAAAAATGCGCAATTTGCATGGAGGTAAGCTATGGATGAGAGAATGAGATTTACAGATTATATCAGACCGCCGATGGAAGCAGGAAAATATATGGTGAGGGCGTCCCAGAAAGTATCGCAGCCAGAGACGGAAGAATTTAAGCAGGAGACGGACTTTTATATTACAGGGCATGCGTTCACGCTTCCGAAGGAGGATGTCTTTTCCTGTTTCCCGGACGCCGAAGAATCCGGTGAGTTTGAGATGGTGTTACCCTATATTGTTATGGAAAACCGTACCTTTCCCTGGGAACAGGTGATCACGGGAGAACGGGACGGGGTACCGGTGCCATGGGTAGCGCTGATCGTTCTTGCCGAGGGGGAAGCAGAGGAACAGGATATGACGGTGAGGGAGCTTTTGTCAGGGAAGGAGAGACAGGAGAGGATCTATTTTCCCGGCAAAGAGAAATTGCCCGCTGTTTACTGCGAGAGCGAGGATGATCTGTGTCATGTGGCAGATATTCCGAAGATATTATTTGACCATATCATGCCATCGGTGGAAGATCTCCCTTATTTATGCCATGTAAAAAGTGTTGATCTTGCAAAGACTGAGGATGATATCTGTGAGAAGGATGGATTTTTTTCTGTTGTATGTGCAAACAGGCTGGTCCCCTCCGGGGCCGATACGTCATTAAAGAGTACGGTACATCTTGTGTCGCTGCTGGGCTATGGTGACCTGGCGGGGATCCCGGATTGTGACAGGGTGCGTCTCGTGTCATTGTTTCACTGGAATGTATATTCCAGACAGCAGTCAGAAGAAAATTTTCCTGCTGTCATAGAGCGGCTCAGAAATAATTGTGGTGTGATGGGATATGACAGGGATACTGCACTCAGGAGAAAAGGCTATAGTGTGAAGGAGCACAAAACCCGGACCGGGGAAAAGACCTATTCTCTCTACCGGTCACCGCTGCTGCCTTTTCTCAATGAAGAAGAGCTGGATACCCATGACAGGCATACTGCGGATGGAAGTCTGATCTATGACAAGTCCGTCGGGGTACTGGATGTGACATATTCTGCCGCCTGGCAGCTGGGGCGTATGGTCACTCTCAGCCAGCCGTCCGTAGCAGGAGAGATTCAGCAGGAGAGAGCAGAGAGAAAACAGGCAGAACACCAGAGACTGGTAAAGCACAATTTTCAGTTCCGGCAGGATCTTATGGAGACGGCATTATCAGATCTGTTAAAACTGGAGAAGGAGGAAGGAGAAAGCCATGAAGAGGATGTTACTGGAGGAAATGAACCTGAAAAAGGAGCCCCGGTCCCTCCCGTATTCCGGGGATATCGCTGATTATGTGAGCCGGCTCGCACTATTGTATTATGTTCCCTTCCCTTATCTGGTGGCGGAGGAAGAGTTTCTGCCGCCCGAGAGTATCCGGTTTTTCTGTCTGGACCAGAACTGGACGGAGGAATATATAAAGGGGGCACTTTCGGTGGGAAGGGCGTCGTATGGAGATGCCTGCCGGGATCAGGGGAAGTGGATGGCTACAGCGCCATCAGTATGGAAGAAGCTTCCCGGAGTACGGCTGAACCGTATGCATGAAAACCACCGACAGGGTCTGGAGCAGGAGGCATGGAACAGCACATCCGGTTATCAGACGGGATTTTTGATGCGTTCTGTGCTTGTGAGGCGGTGGAAGGGTCTTGAGATCACAGGGAAGAGTGGGCAGGAAAATCTGGCTATCCTGCGTATGGAGACTCTTTCGGATGATATTGTGATCTGTCTGTTTGACGGGGTTATTACAGATCTTGTGATCGCTGAGCCAAAGACCGGACTGCGGTTTGGAGCGCCGGATACCTCTGGTGTGGTCCATGTGCGGTCTGTGGCAGATGATGATTCTTTTGGTAAGGATACGGGAAAGACTGTGGATTTTTATTCCTGTGTCAATGAATATGGCAGGGTTAATGTGGCGGCTCTGGGAAAAAATTTTGCCGCCTGCCTGGGAGAGAAAGTGGGATCAGCAAAGCTGGCATTTGAACTGATTGCTGTGGCTCACCGGGCAGAATTTAAGAAGGGGGAGTGAGTGCGATGGACAGGATCATTATACCTATATGCGTGGAGGCACTATTGGCAAATGGACGTTCTGTGGATCAGAACCGCGTACCGGTCTATGAACCGGATTACAGAAAGGTTTCTTATGTCTCACTGCTGGGAAGTAAAAATACTCCCGGGGATTTTGAGATGGGGGACGTACACAGGGCAGGCGCCCATCTGCATTTTATCCTGCCGGATGCCCTGACCCATGCGGGAGAACATGGTTATCCGGCTGTGCCGGACCGGTATCTGGTAACCAGGTTATATGGGAAAAAGGAGGGGAGGATCGCTGTAAAGTGTTTTCTTGTAGAAAGTAATTTTATGAGCAGGGACAGCAGTTATGGAGACAGTGTGACGATTCCCCTGTTTCAGGAAAAGGATCCCAGGAAGAACTGGAGATATCTTGGCAGGAGCTATGAGACAGGGAATGTACCGGAGAAGCAGGAGTCTGATGAATATCTGGAAAAGCTAACGGCACTTGGCCCGGGCGATCCTATGTTTGCCGCCTACTACCCTTCCTGTTCCAGTGTGTTTGGATTTTATGATCCGCTGGAGGATGTGGAGCCGGGGACAACGTTGACATATTTTGTGGCGGGGTATTACAGCGATCCGGCAAAGGATCCCTTTTATGGAGTGGGATCCGGTGAGGATCTGGAGAAAATTCTGACAGAGATGCAGTTGTCTGTCCCCGGGGATCAGAGAGTGTGGTCCCAGTGTGTGCTGTTTGGGGAGATCACGGGAGTCCGGTGGGAGGGGAGAGAGGCGGATTACAGCCCGGAACCATCTGGAGCGATCAATGTGGCAGTGGGACATACATCGGCAGAGGCACTGGCGGCAGTGGCGGCACGGATGACGGATAAGCCGGAGGAGACAGAGCGGATGATCACGGCACTGCAGTATGATCTGGCGGACAGTGATGAGTTCCCGGATGGCAATTATAAGATGGATGATGAGATCTATCTCAGACAGTTTCAGCGGGTTGAAGGGGAGAATGTGGTTTTCCGTCTTAATCTGGTGAGGGAAAAGGATACGCGTTCCGTATCGGGAAAATTATTTTCGGACGTCATGTGTGCAGGGGAACGGCTGGCGAAGGAAAAGAGGAAGCTTACCTCGCTTCGCAAAAAGCTGTATACTGTGTGGGAACAATATATGCATTGTTATGAAGATCCTGACCGTACACCAAAAGGGATTCCTTCCAGGGAAGAAATGCTGGGAGAGATCCGAAGGATCGCCGGTGGAGAGATCTTGAAGCAGAAAAATAGGATCGCGTACCGGGAACGGTACCTGCGTCAGTGTCAGGAAGTATTTTCAAAAGCTGCTGGGGCGCTGGGACAGATGGAAGAGACAGCGGGGAATCCCTTTTATATACCGAAGGACCCTGTGATCCTCCTGAGCGGGGACGGAGTAAAGCGGGCGTATGCCTTTGGCGAGGATGGGAGATTTACCCAGGATGGTACGATGCCGTGTCAGACAGAGATTGTACATATAAATGTTCCGACAGGGGAAATCCTGTCCTGTCTGGAGGAGGTTCCCGATCTTCATGGGTATCTGGGCGGCTATGAAGAACTGCTCTGTCAGGCGCTTGTGTTAAGCGGGGACTGTCTTCCCCTTATCCAGAAAAGGACTGGCAAGATAGAGATCCTGGATCATAAACCTTCGGAGATCGCCTGCAACTGGTATCACCGGGAACCCATTACCCTGTGGATGGCGTGGGAGGCGTTATATCTGCCGACCAGCGGGGATACGGCGCCGGACACAACACTCGGGGACTGGCGCTGGGATGAGAATGATACAAATTATGTGTATACCGGAGGGAAAAAACCAGAGCAGTTAAGTGGTCACAGACTGTCCGGACGCATCGTACTGACGCCGCATGCCACACTGCAGATGTCACAGCAGATGGAGTCATGGGGAGCCCGCCATCCTGAATATGGCGGGATGACGCAGATGGCGAAAAAAGTCAGGGAGCTGGGAGTGGTCTCCCAGAATATGGATGGTTTTACCAAAAGTATGCTGTCTCTGAGGAATACGTTTCAGTTTCCGGTTATGGGTGCCGGAGGGGATGAGGCAGAGATCCAGGCAGTGAGGGACGAGGCGTCAAATGAACAGCTCTCCCTCGACCCGGGTTATCCCGTGCGTCATCTGCGGGGAGGGATGATGGGGTTGTGCCGGATCGACATGATCGGAACGTTTGGACAGGTGCAAAAGGTCATCGATGAATCCTATTTTTCTAAAAACAGGATTATTTATGCCGGGACCATGGAATCGGTGGATGAACGGTATGCACTGCTCTCTCCTGCCTTTCACGATCCGGTAAGGCTGGTATTCCGCTTTCACAGTGCCCTGGATGACCATTTGCTTTCTTCGGCATCGCCGGAGACTTCACCGGTATATGGGATCATTCTCCCGGAGCTCATCAATCGTAGGCTTCTGATCTATGAGGCAGGGGGAAAATATGTGGGTTCGGTCAATACCGCATATCGCGGTAACAAGAGGGTGTCAGTCTGGGTCAGCGGGTATGACCCGAAGCAGTTGTTTGATGAGACCCCGTTTGGAGACAAACGGCTGCGTGACTATGTGTCGGGGATACTGGGGACAGAATATGCTTTACGGGACGTTCTGGATCTGATGGAGCAGTATTATGAAAAGAAACTGATACCGGAAGCAAAGAAACAGATCTGGGGACGACCGTTTGTGCTGGTGAGATGCGGGATTAAGCTGGAGTTTGACGGGCAGCCGGAATATGATAAAAGTTTTTCTGCCTTTGGAAAGTACGACACAAAACAGGCAGAACAGATCCGTATCGGAGTGAGGATCGGCGGCATGGACCGTGTGACGGATGGTGTGCTTGGCTGTTTTGAAGATGGTGGTGATTTCCGTGGGTTTTATCCCTGTTTTCCATCCGTGCGGTCCTGTGATGGGAAGTATTTCCGCCAGTCAGATGGAACAGAATCCTGCCTGATCGGGCTTTGTGCGGCAGAGGGGGAAAAAATGCTGACACTGGTGATGGAACCACGGGGGAAAATCACGGTCCAGACGGGGCTCATGCCGGGGATGTCCCTGGAACTGGATGGCTCCCACGGACAGGAGGCAGAACAGATCTGTATGGAAGCAGAGATGAACCCGGTGCTGACGGCAGGCGATAAAATATCTCTGCCTGTAGAGGAATTTATATGGAAATACCGGGAAGGAGACAGATATATTTACAAAGATACCGTACCCCAGATGGCAGATTTTGCAGCTACGGTCATTATGGATGGATTTTTGTGCGCAGATGCAAAGCAGAGCCATTGAATGAGTATTGAGAGGAGGAAGACATGAACAGCAGGATGGATGTTGAGATGCCGTCGTATGTCTATGCATCTTACTCAGAGTCAGATGAAGTAAAGAATGACTTTTATTTTACAATCTACTGGGAAGAGACAGAGCAGATGAGACAGGGCGGGATCCTACGCCCTGCCCTGGAGGTAAAAGTGGGAGGGTTTGAGAGGCTGCTCCTGAATCCGGCGACGCCGCCGGACCAGAGGGAGCAGCAGCTGAAGGATGCAGCACAGAAACTGATTCAGGATCTTTCGGATCATAAGGACTGGACGAAGAAGTACAGCTATGAGGAAGAAACAGGGGAGCTGTCCTTTGTATTTGGCAGTCTGGAGGAGTTTCCACAGGGATATTTTACGAAAAGTTTTTTCACGGAACGGTTTATCTGTTACAAAGGAAGCTCCTTTGATGCGGTTCTTTTACATATCCAGGCGTGGGTATATGACGCTGGAGGAGAGGGAGTGAAGGTCTGTGACTGCTACCGGACGGTCCATGTGTATTATCCGCCGCGTATCACAGAATTTACCATTACTTATGGGGAAGAGAAAAAGGGAAAGAAAGCATATGTGAATCCCCTTTTTGATGCTAAGGTCACTCTTTCCTGGAAGCTGCAGGGTAATCAGGGCATGAACTGCCGGCTCTATAAGGGGGAGAAACTGGTTTTCCAGCCTGTGGGGGATGGTTCCTGGGAGGATACGCTGCAGGGAGACCAGGAAAAGACGGCATATACGCTGGAAATAAAAAATAATTTTGGCATCCGTGTCTCAGATCAGGCGGAGGCAGTGCTGACCGGGTGGCACAAAGAAGGCACTGTGGAGGGACTTCCTGCACAAAGCAGTGATGAAGGGAAGGAAGTCAGGGTTTTCCAGTATGATTCCGTTTTTTACTGTTTTCTGGATCATGGTCTGTACCAGAGCAGCGATGGACAGTGCTGGACGCTGGCTCCTGCCGGTAAAGAGTCCGGTTTGGAGGAAGGAGAGTATGTCGCCTGTGGGATCCAGGATGATTATTTTTATATTATGACGGGTAAAAAGGATGATTGTCTACAGATCGCCCGGTATCATATTTTGGAAAAGAAGTGGGAGCATGACTGGGTGAGCCAGTATTGTTCCTCCACAGAGGCGCACATGGCATTTTCCTCCCGGCGCGGATGCCTGGCGGAGACGGTATTGACCGGTATCGCTGTGATGGAACGGGATGACGGGACAGACTGGAGACAATGGAATACAAAGCTCTGGGAGGTAGTTCTGGACAAAGGGGATGCCATCAGCAGCGACTTCTGTTTCTGGAAAGATGAATTTTATGGTGTGATATTGTGTACGGACGGAATGTTTCATCTGTATTGCTGTCGGGAAGAGATGGAAGAGGAATTGTATGTACAGCGGGCGGCAGGAGAAAAAATTTACCTGCTTCCTACCGTGAACCGGCTTCTGGTCCTGGCGGGCAGCTGTTTCTATGACGTGATGGAAAGAAAAAAGATAAAAGAGGAATTTATGCCGGATATGCGGAAAGGAGGGTGGATCGGCTCGGCAGGGCAGAAGGTATTCGGCGTTTTTTCAGACGGGTGTTTTTGGACCTGGCAGATATAGAAATAAAAAAAGGAGGAAGCGATATGGAGGATAAGAGAGAGAAAGCAGAATCGCTTGTAGTATCGGATCGGTGTATTGTTGGTGATTTTGGGAAAAGTGGGACTGAGGAACTGAATGAACTTGATTTTGTGGATGATGGTTATCTGGAAATTCGTGGCAATGTACAGCTGCACATCAAAAAGCTGATCAACGGCAAAAAATCGAAGAGGATTCCCTATGAGTTTTATATCACCGGAGATCCCGGAAAGGCAGGAAATGACAGCCGGGAAGGAGAGGACGGCAGCAAAGGCGGGAACGGTGTACAGACTATGGTGGAGATCACGATCGATAATCTGGAAAATGGGATTCATGTTGTAACGACAGGCGGCAAAGGCGGTGCTGGAGGAAACGGTATGGATGGTTACTGCGGCGGCGATGGCATGGATGCACAGCAGGGATGCTGCAAGGGACAGTACGCCAGAGGGGCATCCGGCGGTGACGGCACAGATGGTTTTGGGAAAGGCGGCGATGGCGGTGATGGCGGTGACGCACCGGATGTGACGATCAGCTGGAAAAAGGGCAGACGGGGAGCAAAGATCCTATGTGAATCCAGACCGTCAGCAGGCGGCGCCGGGGGAAAGGGCGGCAGAGGCGGCGCTGGAGGAAAAGGCGGCAGAAACGGTGACGGGAAGACAAGGGCGGCAGACGGAAAACCTGGCGCTGACCAGTCCGATGGAACACCGGGGAAGCCGGGGAACCCAGTAGAGGTAAAAGTGATTCATGGAGTAAAGGAGGATGAGCGATGATGACAAAGAAAATGTGGGAAAAAGTATCCCAGACGGAGGGGCTGTATCATGTGGATCTGTCGGACGAGACAGACAGGGAATATTATCTGGAGCGGATGGGAGGAAAAGGAACGTTCAGCCGGAGATATCCGGGACTTTATTCTGCCTTTCAAAAAGGCTGGGAGAGGGCAGAGCAGAGAAAGGATGCGTCGACAGAGGTTCATGCCGAGTTCCTGGATGCGGTGGCGGTGGTGCCACATAGAAAGAAAGCTGGTATCAGCGGTCAGTCGGGAGAAAATCTCTACTGTCTGCAGACAAGGATCAGTCTGAATGTTCTGGACCATACACATTCACCGGTATCTCTGCAGGCACCACGGAAATTTCAGGTAGATCTGTCCGGTGAGATTTTTGATCCGGATTCCTATGGTTTATCTTATATGGATTTTTATGATTGCGTGAATTTGATGAATCAGTACAGCAGGGAATATACAGGGGAGACATTGTACCGTAAAGAACAGTTTGATGACCGCAGTCTGACTGCCTATGCAGAGATCAATGTCTATGATGAAGAGAATGTGCTGGATCCTTATATTCTTACCCAGACAATTCAAATTGGTTTCGATAAACCGTTTCAGGATATTATTTTTGATGCGCCGTATTCAAAATATAACAATAATGAGATTCGCATCCTGTATGGGCGGGACGCACGCAATCTTTCGGATCCGGACTATATTTATGCTTCCAATGTTCCTGCGGGAAGCAGGGAAACGCTGCGGACGATTGTCCCAATCCGGGGCTCTGTGAAACTCAAGAGCAGTAATGGAAAAGGGAATTATTATAATTTTAAGGAATTGACAAAGCATCCGGCAGAATCCCCGCTTCATTTTAAGCGTTCTACATTGAGTTACAATCATGAAGAGTGGAAGGTATTTTTCCGTGAAAAAAGTGATGATGAGCTTTATGCGATGCTGACAGATTCTTCCAATCCGCGGTTTACGGTGGAGAAAAAGAGCAATCATGAAGATATATTACAGTTTGATCTTTTTAATGAGAAGGATTTGACAGGTGATAATCATTATGACTGGGAGGACGGTTTTGAAAAGGCACATACAGACAATCGGGAGAGAACCTGTTATCTGTCCGGAGGATTTGAGTATGATATTGAGACGATCCGGGCTTCTGACAATAAGGTGATCAAGAAGAAAGCGTATCAGATTGAGTGCAAAAGTGTGGACCCGGACCAGTTGGAAGGAAGGACTTATTACACCTATGAACCGGGAAGCCAGGTGGTCTATATCCCGCCGCTCCGGCTCTGGTGGGGGTGCCATGCCAGGGATACGCAGATCACGATGGCAGACGGGACGAAGAAACGTGCCGACGAAGTGGAGATCGGTGACAGGCTTCCCGTGTACGGTGACAGGATCCTCACGGTGAATAATGTTTATACCGGCAGAGAAGAGGAATTGTTCCATATCACTACGGATGCAGGGAGTACGCTGAAAATTTCGGTGGGACATCCTCTGCTCCGGGAGGATGGGACAGCGGTGCCTGCCGAGATGGTTCAGTCAGGGGATGCGGTCCTGGCGGGAGATGGCAGTACGGTCCATGTAAAGGAAGTGAAAAAAGAGCGGTATGAAGATGAAGTATATAATTTCTCTTTTGAGGGAGAAGAAGGAGAAAATTATGTGATCGCAGAAGGACTGTATTCGGGGGATCTGTATGCCCAGAATAAAAGGGCTGGAAAGAAGAAACAGATGACTGAAGAACAGAAGGTGCTCTTTGCCGAGATGAAGAGATTTCGGGATAAGGCAGGAAGTGCAAATAAATCCGAATAAATAAAATGATAAAAGAAATGGAGGAAATTAGGATGAATCAATTATGGAAGCGTATGATATGTATGGTACTTGTAATCAGTCTGCTGGATATACATCCCCAGACTGTGCGGGCAGCAGAAACGACGGTAAAAACGGAAATATCTTATGAAGGTATTTCTGTTGAAAATAATGCGGGTGTTAATGATTACATACGGTTTACGAATCTGAATTATATTCATGATAAGGATAAAGGTATAAGTTGTACATTTACACTATATAGGGATGAGCAAAAATTAAATAAGATTAAATCTACGATAGTCAATTATAAATATTTACAGGGAAGAGATTATTCGTGGAATTTAGGAACTTTGTTGGGAAAGGAGTCTGGAAGCATTTATCTGACTTTCAAATATTCTGGAAATGAAGAATCAGATGTCATTAAACTGGACTATGAGGAAGAAAAAACGAGCCCGGCCATTGATTTAACCAGAGTTAGTGTTGTCAATAAGTATAATGGTACGGCAGAAAAGATCCATGTAACAGTAAGTGATCTGGATGCTGGTGATACGGTTTATGTCTTTAAAAAAGGCAGCAATGATGCTTTTACCCGCATGGGGACGCTGCTGTGTGAGAACGGCGGGTCAGTAACAGGGAATTATACAAGAGCTGCCGGACTGGATAAAATATATCTGACACAGAAAAAGAATAATCAGTATGAAAGTATTGAGAAACAGGAACTGGCTGTCCCGGAAGCTGGGATTACAAGTTATGGAACACCGGATTCCGATTATCCTGATGTAAAAATAGTGGCAAAGGATCAGACGGGAAATGATGTGGTTGAGGTGTCAGGTGTCGGAGCGGGAACGATTGTCACCCTGTATACGGATGAATCAAAGTCAAAAAAGATAAAGAGTCAGACGATCAATACAAACGGAACGATAAGTGTTACTAATATTCTGAACTATGGGACAATTTTTGTGGCGCTGAGAGCACCGGATAAATATGAAGGACCGGTGATCCCTGTCTCACCAGTGTTAGCGTTAAAGACAAAAGTTTTAGAGGGGGATATCCGTCTTGAAAATAATTCTGGTACGAATGACTATATACGATTTTTAAATCTGAAATATACGGAAGAGGAATTTAAGAACACGGGCGTTTCATATACATTGTATGCCGATCGGGAGAAAAAGACGATACTATATTCCGGGACAATATCTAGTAGCTATCTGCAGGGGGATAAAGAGTATGCGGTAAGTATCGGTAAAAAGTTGGGTAAAAACAGTGGAATTGCCTATATCAGTTTTAAATATGCGACACAGACGGAATCGGAGCTGGTATCTGTGCCATACGAGGAAGAAAAATATAGTCCGGTAATAAACCCGGATAATGTTTTTATCGTAAATAAATATACCGGTTCTGCCGAAAGAATATATGTAACAGTAAATGCGTTGTGTCCAGGAGATGTAGTATACGCCTACAAATTATCTGCAAAAGGTACATACATCGAGCTGGCAAGCAAGACCTGTCAGTCAGCTTCAGATTCTGCTACAGTGAGTTTTGCTAAGCCTGCTGATGCAGACAGTGTATATCTGCAGATCAAACGACCCAATCAGTACGACAGTTTAGAAAAAACGAAAATCGATATACCAGAGGCAGAAATCACTACTTATGGTGCAGAA
Organism: uncultured Eubacterium sp.; assembly: GCA_910584875.1. Taxonomy (GTDB): domain Bacteria; phylum Bacillota; class Clostridia; order Lachnospirales; family Lachnospiraceae; genus Eubacterium_F. Next base: position 144,488 of record CAJUDA010000002.1, on the reverse strand, counting down.
AACACAGATCTGCCGGGATTGGTGCTCAAACCTGTGGATAAAACAGGCAATGATCTGCTGGAGGTTTCGGGTGCCATAGAAGATACAAAAGTTGTTGTATATACAGACGAAGAAAAAACGAAAGAAATAGCATCCGCGACGGTCAATAGCAGCGGCAGCATTGCGATCAGTAATATTATGGACTATGAGGTTTTGTATGTCACGGTACGTGTACCTGACAAGTACGAGAGCTCCCCGATCCGTATTGTTCCGGTGGCAGCACCGAAATCACAAATTACATATAAGAAAATCTATATCAATAATTTCACATCGGATGTGGGAGATTCTCTCTGCTTCGACGGTTTACAGTATGCAGAAGAGGAAGACAGTAAGACAAATCTGGTTTTAAATGTATTTTCTGATCAGGAGAAATCTTCCGTTCTTTATAGTGGAACTGTATCGTATTCCAAACTGCAGGGAACAGATTACAGCATAAGCCTTGATGATACACTTGGTCTGGAATCGGGAGTTTTATATGTATCAGTGAAGTATCCGGCAAAAAGGGAATCGGATCTGATTCCTGTCCCCTACGAAGGAGAAAAGACCAGCCCTGTCTTGAAAGAGAGTCAGGTTGTGATAGAAAGCGATCTGGTGCGGGAAGATTTTACGAAGATCACTGTAAAAGTAAAAGTGCCTGATAAAAAATCAGATGACCTGGTGAAAGTATATCTGTCACGTGAGGGGACAGATGCACTGGCAGCAGGTGGTGAAGCATTTTGTCTTCCCCAGACGACAGAGAGCATCTTTGTAACGATACAGAATAAGGGCTGTTATGAAAGTGCAAGAACGGAGATAAAACTGCCAAAAGCAAGAAGCTGCTCTACAGAATATGGCAATGTAGAGGTGGAGAATAATGCAGGCATCTATCCTGACAGGATTTGTTACCGGGAAGATCAGGATCTTCCTGAGGGGACTGTTTTTTCTGCATATCTGCGTCAAAATACCAGAGAAGGGGAGTACGAATACAGAAAGCTTGGCAGTGCGGTTATAAAAGAAAATCGGGCAGAGATCGTACTGGAGGATAATAAAACACTGGGAGAAGAAAAGGGGATTGTATTTACTACCCTGACGTATCCGGGCTATGCAGAGAGTGCATATTCTGACACTGCCTATGAGGGAGAATCCATTTATACAAGAATCGGGTTGGTTCGGAGTGATGAAAACGATCCGGGCAGACTGACTGTCATGAATATAAAGGCGGGTGATACGATCCGTGTATATGCTGACAGGGAAAAAAACAGGCAGCTGGCACAGGTAGTGTCAACCGGAAGCAGTGTACAGATAAGTGTATCAGCGGATATTGGTGACACGGTGTATATCACGAATCAGGCGCAAGACCGGGAGGAAAGTGAAGTTTTACCATATACATTCGGAACAATATCGCAGCTTGACCGGATAACGATGGACAGTAGTTTTGCCGACAGGACATACAGTGTTACCCTTGATTTTTCACAATCTGAGGAAATCATGGTGGGGATTGTCCGGCTTTCCGGTATGAGTGCGATAGACATTAGTATTCTGGATGAAACAGGGAAACAGATCGCAGAGGATTTTCTGGGGGTTAATGCTGAGAGATATGCCCTGACCCAGAAGAGGTGGATGATAGTAAAGAAACCACAGGAAAATAGGGATGTATATACGTATAATGTCAGGGTTTCCCAGAGGGAGTATAAGGACAACACGGTGTTTCGGCTTGTATCTGGTGATGCGGACAGAGCGAGGGAACTGTTGAGTGGGAAAGAAAATGTGGTAGAGCTGCCACATTATCAGGATCCTGAATTAGACAAGACAGTAAAAGGCTATAATTTTGTTAGCGGTGAATATATTCCGGGAAGAAAAAACAGAGGCTGCTTTTATCGCTTTGAATACCGGGGCAATACGGATACCATTACATTGCGTACGAAGAAAGCAAATCTGGAATTTTGTATTTATGATGAGACTGGTCTGAATGTTTATGATACAAGTAAAGAATCAGATACATGGAGAACGAAATGGATTTTTCCTTATACTTGCGTGCGCAAGGCAAGGGAATCTCTTGTGGAAAAATTAACGATAGGACAAGAATATCTGTTGGAAGTGTATTCAGCAGATGGAACAGAAGAATTTACGAAAGACCTGAATGCGTATGTACTGGCAGTGGGAGATCCTATTATGATGTCCGGAAGTGATACAGTGTATGCCAAAACAGCATTTGTGATACCGAAAAACCAGTTTTCGGATACATTTGGATTTCAGATAAATAACGATCTGATTCCCAATACAGCGATTGTAAGCCGCCTTACACCTAAGGATAATAGCGGGAAAAAAGTACAAGAACTTACTGCAATCGAGAAATTCAGAGTACGCAATACATCAGAAAATTACTGCCCATGGAGTACCTGCTCTGGTTTTTTTTCAAGCTGTGAGTTTGCTGTAGGTCCATATGGTATTCTGGGTACGCATGTGAAGGGCAGATGGGAGATTGAAGCATATTCCAGTGAAACCATTACGATCATACCAGGTTTTTTATTATCCTATTATTATGAACTGGGAGATTAATAAAAAAACGTTTTTTTATCTTGTAAACAGAAAAGGAGAATGGAAAATGAACATGGAAGGAATTAGTAATACATCAGTGATAAGAAGTACCGAGATGCTTTATAGCGTGGAAAACACATCTTCTGTTTTGAAAAAAGAGGTGTTGACGGAGGAAGCAGAAGATATGAAAATCCGTAAGGAAAGAGAACACATTATTCTTCATGGTGAAATTTCAGATAAGTGGGCGGAGTGTATGAAGCAGTTTGTAAAAAAACAGACTTCTGCGGATGAATTTCGGGACTGTATCAAAGATACGCTTGCAACGGTGTACGACGAGGCATTAGAAATGGGAAATTGGAGTAAAGATGGTCTGACGGAGCTTTTTAATATGCAATATTTTGAGATGAAAATTTCTTCAACTTCTATAGCGAGGAGTGCAAATCTGTTGGAGGGATGGGAAGTGGCAAGATCCTATGGAATCAGTGAAAGACAGTGCTTTTACTATAATGCTGAGTATTATTATCTTAATGAAGAAATGCGGGAGATGATACAGGGGTGCTTTGATGAGTTTGCAGAGGAGAAAGGCATCGGTGATTTAAAGAATGAAGAGTATTATGAAAAAAATAAAATGCCGGGCTTTGATTTTAATAATTCATGGAACTGTCAGTACAAAAATTTAAAGATGATCAATACCGAAGCCGATCCTCCAAGAAATTTTGTTTTCTTTTACGGAGCGAACATGGAAACATCCAAAGAAGTCCTGTATGTAAATGGTGAGGGGATTTCCTCTGATCAGGGACAGACGTTAGAACTGTCAGCGGATCTGGAAGAAGATAAACCATACCTTACTTTTCTGGACTTTGCCAAAAGCAGGTGCCAGGCACAGGAAGAATTGTGGGAACGATTGCATTATCTGAAAAATTTCAGAATTTATTCTCTGAAGAGACTGCTGTTGAATTACTAATCTGTTATACCAGAGATATCAGAAGAGGAAAAGGAGAGTATAAGCCTATTTAGCGTAAAAGAGAAAGTTAAAGCAAATAAAAATCATTATTAAAACAATATCTGATATGATCTGCAGATAAAAACTTAATATGCGATATTTTTGGGGGTTGATACCTGGCTTTGTACCTTTTTTTCTAAGATAGATGCAGGATATGTTTACTATTATCAAGGTAAATAGGATTGAGAAATAAAATAGTAGCTTCATTAATTGTTCACCTCGTAAAATGCTGTAGTAAAGGACGGATGCCACTAATGCTTTTCCGTCCTTTTCAGTATAAATCCCAGGACAGAACCTGTCAATAAGGGTTTCTTATAAATCAGACTTCCTGTTAATGATATTCATACCCTCTCCCCACCGGTAATATACTGTCATAGTAAAATAATGACAGAATGGAGGTTCTTATGGGAGAAAAGACCAACGTAATCGCCTCATCCTGCAGCTTTGAAGGGGTACGCCCCATTATGGCAGACCTGCCATATCCGCCGCTTCAGGTAAAGGCAAAAAATCAAGCTTATGCCAATCTGCTCAGTATTGATTACTGTGGTTCGGTATCAGAGCTGAGCGCTACGACACAGTACATCAACAATGAAAACCGCTTATCCGGTGAGAGGTGTCCGGCTGCCAGAACGATACTTGGCATCGCCATGGCAGAGATGATGCATCTGCAGAAGCTGGGTGAATTGATCTGCCTGCTTGGCGGCCGTGTGGATTTCACGGCAAAATATCAGAATGGACACCGGATGTGGACGCCGGAATATCTTACCATGCCGGAAAGTGTCAGCAAGATGATACTGGCGGATATCGAGGCGGAAAAGGATGCAGTGCGTCAGTATCAGATGCATATGGGACTGATCAAAGACGAGTGTGTCAATGCCGTGCTTGCGCGGATCATCCGGGATGAGGAATATCATATCATGCTGCTCCAGTGGATGCTGAAAGAACTATAGTGAGCTATGTATCACTCACAACGAAAAACACACCTATATCATATTGATTATAGGTGTGTTTTGTAGTATGATAACAAAAGTAGAAACAATTCATATGATGTGACAGGGAGAGGAATCCCTAAAACACTGTTAATGCGAGTAAAAAACACTATTAATGCGAGTAAAAGGAGGATATGGAGGACACTATGAGGAACAGAGTATTGGTTGTAGACGATGCTGAGATGAACAGGGAACTGCTGTGTGCCATATTGGAGGATGAATATGAAATAGAAACGGCAGAAGATGGAGAACAGGCATTGGCAATCATACAGGAGAAAACAGAAGAAATCGATGCGATTCTTCTGGATCTGCAGATGCCCAGACTGGATGGCTTTGGCGTGCTGGATGTCATGAGGGAGAATGACTGGATCAGTAATATCCCGGTACTTATCATAAGCGCCGAGAGAGCGGTAGATGTGGAGAGTCAGTGTTTTGAACTGGGGATTGCTGACTTCATCCATAAACCATTTGAGCCCGCTCTTGTAAAAAACAGGATACGAAACAATGTGGATCTTTTTGGTTATAAAAATCATCTGGAGCAAAAAGTAGAGGCGCAGACGGAGGCGCTGCGCCAACAGAATAAAATACTGGCGATGCAGGCAGAGAGACTGCAGGAGACCAATGACCGGATCATTGAAGTTCTTGGTACAGTCGTGGAGTGCCGGAATCTTGAGAGCGGCGAGCATGTCAAGAGAGTGAAGGGATTTACCCGGATACTTGCGCATCAGATCATGAAGGATTATCCGGAATATGGTCTGGACAAAAATACCGTTGAGATGATCACGGCAGCGAGTGCGCTTCATGATGTCGGTAAGATCGCGATCCCGGATAAGGTGCTCCTCAAACCGGGCAGGCTGACAGAGGATGAATTTGCCCTGATGAAGACGCATACGACACAGGGCAGTGATCTGTTGAAACAGATTGAGGGAATCTGGGATGATGATTATCAGAAGATGTCCTATGATATCTGCCGTCACCATCATGAGAGATATGATGGAAGAGGGTATCCGGACGGTCTGAAGGGAGAAGATATCCCTATTTCGGCACAGATCGTCTCGGTGGCAGACGTATATGACGCACTGGTATGTGAGCGTGTATATAAAGCAGCATTCCCGAAGGATAAGGCATTTCAGATGATACTGGATGGAGAATGCGGTACTTTTTCACCGAAACTGATGGAAGCATTTAAAAAAGTAAAAGAGGATTTTGAAAAACTGGTAAGTTAGCCTCCCGGCTCTGCCAGAACGAAGAAATCAGTGGCATTGATCCCGGCAGTCGCATATAGTATTATGAAAGCGATTTTGCCGGGGTATGTTATATGAAAAGAGCGGAAAGTTATCTGTATGATGTCAGTATGTCTTATGTGAATCCGGGCTGGCAGGACCGTTATTGTCAGCTTGTGAAGACCATTGATGGATTTTTGAAGAATCATTATGGAGAATATTTTGCTGATCTGCAGTTGTACCAGACGGGACCGATGAACTATGTTGTAGTGGCAGTATACTTTGACGTACCGGGAGTGGATGAGATCCTGCCGGAGATTCTGCGCTATGTCAGTGCGGAATACCGGGATACCGTAGGTGATAATGTCAGGAGAAAACAGGTGCTGAAATTTGACCGGGCAAAAAAACTGCATGGTCAGAGAGTGTGTACAAATGGAGGGGAACATGACCAGCCGGGGATTGATACAAAAACTGGAAAAAGAGAGAGATCTGACGAATGCCGGGCTTGTTCAGCTGATACAGGGACTGACGCCGGATGATGAAAAAGAATTGTTTGCCAGGGCAAGGGCTGTCCGGGAGGCAGAGTATGGAAAAGCGGTCTATGTCCGGGGACTGATCGAGTTTACCAATATCTGCCAAAATGACTGCTATTATTGCGGGATACGCAAAAGTAATACGAAGGCTGAGCGGTACCGCCTGACGCCGGATGAGATCCTGTGCTGTGTCCGGGAGGGATACCGGCTTGGTTTCCGCACCTTTGTCCTGCAGGGCGGCGAGGATCCCTGGTATACAAAGGAGCGGCTGGCAGCTGTTATTCATTCCATAAAAAAAGAATTTCCTTCCTGTGCCGTCACTCTTTCCGTGGGAGAACGGACAAGGGAAGAATACATGTGCTGGCGTGAGGCGGGAGCAGACCGTTATCTGCTCCGTCATGAGACGGCGGATGAATCCCATTACCGGCGTCTGCACCCGGAGGACATGAGTCTGCGCAGCCGTATGGAGTGCCTGTATACACTGCGCGACCTCGGATATCAGACCGGAGCCGGGTTTATGGTAGGATCTCCTGGTCAGACAGTGGACAATCTTGTGTCGGATTTGCGATTTCTGCAGCAGCTCAGGCCGCATATGATCGGGATCGGTCCCTATCTTTCCCATCCGGACACGCCTTTTGCCGGGGAACCAGATGGTTCCTGCCGCCTGACACTGATCCTGCTGGCGGTACTCCGTCTGATGTTTCCGGGGGTGCTGCTGCCAGCGACCACGGCGCTGGGAACGATCGCACCGGACGGGAGAGAGCGGGGACTTCTGGCAGGAGCCAATGTGCTGATGCCAAACCTGTCACCAGAAAGTGTCCGCACAAAATATGAATTGTATCATGATAAAATCCATACGGGCGCAGAGTCAGCAATGCATCTGGACGAGCTGCGCCGCCGGGTTGAATCTGTGGGATACTGTATCGTCACAGACCGGGGAGACAGCCGTATCGGATGAGATAAAGGGGGAATCAGGATGAGTAAGATCTACCATGTAGCGAAAGACGGTTCGGATCGGAACCAGGGAGATGAAAGGCAGCCGTTTCTCACGATACAGCGGGCGGCAGATGAAGCTGTGGCAGGAGATACCATACTGGTACATGCAGGTGAATACCGGGAGTGGGTAAAACCGCGGTATGGTGGTCTGGATGACAACTGCCGGATCATATACCGTACTGCCGGGGACGGCAGGGTGGTGATCAAGGGCTCAGAGCAGATCTGCGGCTGGGAGCCGGTGGGGGACCAAATCTGGAAGGCAACGATCGATAATACCCTGTTTGGTGACTATAATCCCTATGCCACAGAGATTTCCGGGGACTGGCTGGTCGATCCGAGGGAAAGCCTTGTCCACACAGGAGATGTCTATATCAACGGGGTATCGTTGTTTGAGGCGCCGGATCTGGAGAGTGTCCGTCATCCTGTCAGGAGGGAGTACAGCCCTTATGAGACATGGGAGATGCGAAAAGAACTGGTCTGGAATGCGGAAGATTCCCTGATGCAGTGGTACTGTGAGGCAGGAGTGGACACCACGACGATCTATGCCGGTTTCGGGGATCTGGATCCCAACCAGGAGCTGGTGGAGATCAATGTGAGACCCTGCTGTTTTTATCCCGAAAAACGGGGACTGGATTATATCACCGTGAGCGGGTTTGAGATGGCACAGGCGGCGACGGACTGGGCGCCGCCCACGGCATACCAGGTAGGGATGCTGGGACCAAACTGGGCAAAAGGCTGGATCATTGAAAACAACATCCTGCATGATTCCAAATGCTCTGCCATCAGTCTGGGGAAAGAGGATACGACCGGGGACAATGAATTTACAAAGTTTCACAAAAAACCGGGCTATCAGTATCAGATGGAGTCAGTGTTCCGGGCGGCAGATATCGGCTGGAGCAAAGAGCAGACCGGCTCGCATATCGTGAGAGGAAATACGATCTATCAGTGCGGGCAGACAGGGATTGTCGGGCATCTGGGCTGTATTTTCAGTGAAATATACGAGAATGAAATTTATTATATCGGGACAAAGCATGAATTTTATGGTCACGAGATCGCCGGGATCAAGCTCCATGCGGCGATCGACGTACAGATCCATGACAACCATATCCATCACTGCAGCCTCGGAACCTGGCTGGACTGGCAGGCGCAGGGGACCAGGGTGAGCGGCAATCTGTTTCACCACAATGACCGGGATTTTATGATTGAAGTGACGCATGGTCCGTATCTGGTGGATAATAATATATTTGCTTCCCCGTTCAGTATCGTAAATGCGGCGCAGGGCGGTGCCTATGTCCATAATCTGGTGATGGGCTTTATGTCGCACTATCCGGTGCTGAACCGGTCGACGCCGTATCATTTTCCCCATTCCACCAAACTGCTCGGCACCGTGCCGACCTATGGATCGGATGACCGATGGTATCAGAATATCTTTGTGGGAGGGAAAGAAGAGGGGCGCTGCTATGGCACCTGTTCGTATGAGGGAGCGGTAGTCTCCATGGAAGAGTATGTACAGCGATACTGGGAAGCCGGGGCGGCGGATATTGAGACGTATGAGAGTATCCGGCAGCCGGCATATATTGATAATAATGTCTATCTTCAGGGGGCGGCGGGCTTTACGAGAGAGGAACATGCCTGGAAGGGCCGTGACCGAGACATTGTCCGGCTGAAGGAAGAAGAGGATGGGATCTATTTGGAAGCAGAACTGGGAGAAGAGGCATTCAGTCTGCCTACTGCGTATATCACAACAAAGGTTCTCGGGAGACCAAGGATTACAGAGGCAGCGTATGAAAATCCAGACGGGACGCCTGTTGTCATCTGCCGGGATATGCTGGGCAGAGAGAGACCGACGGCACCGGTGCCCGGACCGTTACAGGATCTGAAGCCGGGAAAGAGCCGGATCAGGATCCATGGATAATGCGGCTGACGGGCGGGACAGGGACAAAAGAGACAGGAGGAGATCACCATGACATTAAAGGATTTACAGCCAGGGCAGTCTGCCGTGATTGATTCGGTAGGCGGGGAGGGAGCACTGCGTCAGCACTTTCTTGATATGGGGGTGATACCCGGATCAGAGGTTACTCTTGTTAAATATGCACCTATGGGAGATCCGATGGAGCTGCGGATCCACGGTTATGAACTGACTCTGCGCCTGGCGGATGCGCAGCAGATCGGTGTGAGTCTTCTTTCGCTTTCCGCGCAGGAAGCTGGCGGAGAGAGAGACCGGAAAAAACGGAAAAAGGCGACAGAGCATCCGGGGCTTGGTGAGGGGGGCAGATATCATGTCAGGGCGGATGAGCATCCGCTGCCGGAGGGCTCGCCGATCGTTTTTGCCCTTGCCGGCAATCAGAACTGCGGCAAGACGACGCTGTTTAACGACCTGACCGGCGCCAGCCAGCATGTAGGGAATTTTCCGGGGGTGACGGTAGACCGCAAGAGCGGCAGGATCAAAGGAGAGGAACGGGCAGAGGTTACGGATCTGCCGGGGATTTATTCACTTTCTCCTTATACGAGTGAGGAGATCGTATCAAGGAAGTTTATTCTGGATGAGAAGCCGGAAGGCATCATCAATATTGTGGACGCCACGAATATTGAGAGAAACCTGTATCTGACGATGCAGCTGATGGAGCTGGACGTCCCGATGGTGCTGGCGCTGAATATGATGGATGAAGTCAGGGGAAACGGCGGTTCTGTGGATATCAACGAGATGGAGCAGATGATGGGGATCCCGGTGGTGCCGATATCGGCGGCAAAAAATGAAGGCATTGAGGAACTGATCAGCCACGCCATGCATGTGGCGAAATACCAGGAACGTCCGGGACGGCTGGATTTTTGTGACGAAAATGAAAATGGAGGGGCCGTACACCGCTGCCTGCACGGGATCATGCATCTGATCAAGGATCATGCCGAAAACGCCCAGATCCCGCTGCGGTTTGCCGCCACGAAACTGGTAGAGGGGGATCCACAGATCATGGATGCCCTGCAGCTCATGCAGAATGAGCAGGAGATGGTGGAGCATATTATCTGCCAGATGGAACAGGAGAGGGGACTTGACCGCTCGGCTGCTATCGCTGATATGAGATTTACTTTTATCGGCAGACTGGTAGAGTGCTGTGTCGTGAAGCCGGGCGAGAGCAGGGAGCGGGAGCGCAGCCGGCAGATCGATAAGATACTGACCGGAAAATATACGGCGATCCCTTCCTTTATCGGGATTATGGCGCTGGTATTCTGGCTGACTTTTAATGTACTGGGTGCATGGATGCAGGAACTGCTGGAGGTATTGATCGGGAAACTGACGGAGCTTCTGGATGCCGGACTCACGGCATGGAATGTGAATGAGGTGTTACATTCTCTGATCATAGACGGGATATTTAACGGGGTGGGAAGCGTGCTGAGTTTCCTTCCGGTCATCGTGACATTATTTTTCTTTTTGTCTCTGCTGGAGGATACCGGTTATATGGCGCGGGTGGCATTTGTCATGGATAAGCTTCTGCGCAAGATCGGATTATCCGGCAGAAGCATTGTGCCGATGCTGATCGGATTCGGGTGCTCTGTACCGGGTGTGATGTCAAGCAGAACCCTGCCTTCGGCAAGGGACCGCAAGATGACGATCATGCTCATCCCCTTTATGAGCTGTACGGCGAAGCTTCCGATCTACGGCTTTTTCACGGCAGCGTTTTTTCCGAAGTACGCCGGACTTGTCATGGTTGCTTTATATTTCACCGGTATCGCAGTGGGGATACTGACGGCATTGATTGCAAAGAATACGGCGTTTAAGGGCGAGGCAGTGCCCTTTGTCATGGAACTGCCCAACTACCGCCTTCCGGGTCTAAAAAATGTGGCGCACCTCTTGTGGGAAAAGGCGAAGGATTTCCTACAGCGGGCATTTACCATTATCTTTCTGGCAGCGATCATTATCTGGTTTCTCCAGACCTTTGACCTGCATATGAATATGGTGGCAGATTCCCAGGATAGCATACTGGCAGTGGCGGCAGGTTTGATCGCTCCAGTCTTTGCTCCTCTTGGTTTTGGCGACTGGAGGATCTCTACGGCGTTGATCTCCGGGTTTATCGCCAAAGAGAGTGTCGTTTCGACGCTGTCCGTGCTGTTTGGCACGACAGGGGCCCTGATGGCAGTTATTTCGCCGCTCTCAGCCCTGTCGCTGCTTGTGTTCTGCCTGTTGTATACGCCGTGTGTGGCTGCCATCGCTTCTGTCCGGCGGGAACTGGGTGGCAGATGGGCGGCAGGGATCGTGATATTACAGTGCGGCATTGCCTGGCTCTGCGCCCTGATCGTCCGGCTGGCGGGACTGATGATAGGATGATACTGCCGCCCTGGGAGCTGCAGGCAAATAAGCGATTGCCCTGAGGGTGGCTGAAAAAGCATTGTAGATTCTGGAAACTTATGCTATAATGTCAGAAGTGATTTTACAAACAGACAATTTGGGAGGAAACAGAGTATGGATATCGTATGCTTGGATCTGGAGGGAGTTCTGGTGCCGGAGATCTGGATTGCCTTTGCTGAGGCGAGCGGGATCCCCGAACTGAAAAGAACGACCCGGGATGAGCCGGATTATGACAAGCTGATGACATGGCGTCTCAGTGTTTTGAAGGAGCATGGTCTTGGACTGAAAGAGATACAGGAGACGATCGCAAAGATCGATCCAATCCCCGGAGCAAAGGAATTTCTCGATGAATTGAGAACGATGACACAGGTCATCATAATCAGTGATACGTTTACCCAGTTTGCAGGACCATTGATGCAGAAGCTCGGCTGGCCCACGATCTTTTGCAATTCGCTGGAGGTGGCGGACGATGGAAGGATAACAGGATACAAAATGCGGATCAGTGATTCTAAATATGCGACAGTGAAGGCATTGCAGTCCATTGGTTATGAAACGATCGCAAGCGGTGACAGTTATAATGACCTTGGCATGATCAAAGCCAGCAAGGCAGGGTTTTTATTTAAGAGTCCGGCTTCGATCCGGGAGGATCATCCGGAGCTGGCGGCATATGAGGAGTATCCGGAGCTTCTGGCGGCGATAAAAAAAGAATTGGCGTAGTAAATGATTAACGCTAAAAAATAAGTGATAAGGAGAGAAAGACATGAAGCGGATAGTAGCATTTTTTATGGTTATGGCAGTTATGGCATTGGGAGTGACAGGCTGTGGCGAAGGCAAGGATCAGCCGAAAGCGACATCAGCACCGGCGCAGCCGGCAGCGGACAACAAAGAATCGGATGACAAAGCGGCAGCAAGCGGGAGTGGTCTCAGTGAAGAACTGAAACAGGTGATTGACAGCGGGAAGACCCTTACCGGAAAACATCATGTTAAGATCAAGGTAAAGAATTACGGTACGATTACAGCAGTTTTGTATGCGGATAAAGCACCTGTAACGGTGACGAACTTTATCAAACTGGCTGGCGAGGGCTTTTATGATGGACTTACGTTCCACCGCATTATTTCCAGTTTTATGATACAGGGTGGAGATCCGAATGGAGATGGAACCGGTGGCGCAGAGGAAACCATAAAGGGAGAATTTTCAGCGAACGGGGTGGAGAATGATCTTTCCCATGTCAGAGGGACCCTGTCCATGGCGCGTTCCCAGCTTCCGGACAGCGCAAGTTCCCAGTTCTTTATCATGCATCAGGATTCCAAACAGCTGGATGGACAGTATGCGGCATTTGGGAAGGTGACAAAAGGAATCAAAGTAGTGGATAAGATATGTTTTGACGCAAAACCGATTGATGATAATGGAACGATCAACAAGGACGAGCAGCCGGTGATCGAGAGTATCAAAGTGATAGACTGACGACAGATATTTATTCGATAACGATGTTCGCACAGGAGAGATCTCCGGACAGATTATAGACAATACCACTTTTAAGCCCGACGACGGTAGGACGCAGAACCGAGTTTTCTATGTTCTCCACGACCCGGGCTTTTTCTCCGTTACTGAGTGTGACGGTGGAGTCCACAGGATAGAGGATCACCGTGGCGAGAAAGGCGCGCATGGCGGTGATATCCAGCTCGTCCGTCATGGACATGATCAGTTCAATCGCGTTTCGCTGGGTAAATGGTTTTTTGTAGGGACGTTCTGTCACCAGGGCGTCATAGACGTCACATACGGAGAGGATCCGGGCATAGGGGATGACCTGGTCGTCCTTATAGCCAAAAGGATAGCCTTTGCCATTCATTTTTTCGTGATGCTGGAGGACAGCAAGGGAAATCTCGGTCGAAAACTCTTCTTTCTCTTTCAGGATCATATAGCCCAGCTCGGAATGTTTTTTCATAATGGCAAATTCTTCATCGTTCAGTCTTGCCGGTTTATTGAGGATCTCCAGTGGGATTTTAGATTTACCCATATCATGGAGCAGTCCGGCAACGCCGATGTTGTATACATCCTTAGAGGACATGCCCAGTTTTTTTGCAATGATCATAGACATAGTGGCAACGTCGACACTGTGCTTAAACGTATATTCATCACTTGTCTTTAAGGTACTGATATCGACAGCGAGAGCGTCATTGTCATCGATCGCCTTCATCAGATCGGTAGTGATCCGGTTGGAGGCGTCGGTAAATTCTTTGGAGTCACTGTTGTTATACAGGTATTGGATCCCCTCGGACACTCTTTTTTTCACACTTTCGGAAAGCCTGACTTTCACAGGGTCTTCTGTACGGGCTTTTTCGATATTGTGGCGCACTAAAGGAGTCAGAGTTTCTTCTTCCTTTACCGGTTTGAGGTCCTCTGCCCCTTCGCTTATGTATACACCGTGGATACCGCGTTTGCGTATCCCCTCGATGACGTAATCATCCAGGATCGTTCCCCGTGCTACCAGGGTACGGTCGAGGCGGTCTTTGATGTTCTGGTCGATCCGCATTCCCTTTTTTAATGAACTTGTACGTACAAAATATCGTTTGATCAAAATCAGTTCCCCCTGATTATTTATCTGTCTGGCTCAACGCGCCAACTGACGATAGCTTATAGTATAGTATAACTCATCTTGCTGTTATTTCCAACAATAAATTTGAGATGAAAATAATTCAATTTAAAAATGAATTAATTTAATCATTTTCGCTTTACATTTCCGGTCTCTGCGATATAATGAATGTTGCTGGGAATTTTATAATAATGCAGAAGAACATAAAGTATAAAGGAGACATGAGATTATGAAGAACGGAATTGAGATCAGATGGCATGGCAGGGGAGGACAGGGTGCAAAAACAGCAGCGCTGCTCCTTGCTGATGTGGCGTTTAAGACAGGGCAGAATGTGCAGGGATTTCCTGAATATGGCCCGGAACGTATGGGAGCGCCGATCACGGCATATAACCGGATCAGTTCTGATAAGATTCGGGTTCATTCCAATATATACCACCCGGATTATGTGGTGGTGGTTGACGAGACGCTGCTGGATTCTGTCAATGTTACGGCAGGTCTGAAGGAGACGGGCGCCATACTGATCAATACAGCAAAGCCAAAGGATGAGATCATGAAACATCTGAATGGATACAAGGGACAGGTATATACAGTGGATGCCCGTAAGATTTCGGTTGAGAATCTGGGGAAGAATTTTCCGAATTCTCCGATGCTGGCTGCCATCGTGGCGGTATGCGGCGTTATGCCAAGAGAGGAGTTTATCTCGGAGATGAAGGCGTCTTATGAACATAAATTTGCCAGGAAGCCGGAAGTCATCGAAGGGAATATGAAGGCATTGGAGACAGCTTATGATGAAGTGGCGGAGGCAGTCCGCTGCCATCACGAGAGAAAGAGATCTGCTTAGGGAGGTTGGCGGCTGATATGAGAACAGATGTGACGAAGATTAATGAGAAGACACCGCATCAGGAGCTCACAGAGGGGCTGATGATCTTTGACGGCGGATCTTCCCGGCTTTTTAACACTGGCGAATGGAGGACCAGTACGCCGGTGTTACATAGGGATCTGTGCAGACAGTGCCTGCTGTGTGCCCCGGTCTGCCCGGACTCCAGTATCCCGGTGAAGGAGGGAAAACGTCTGGACTTTGACTACGATCACTGCAAGGGCTGCGGCATATGCGCCAGCGTATGTCCGTTTGATGCGATCACGATGAAGGAGGGGAAAGAATAATGGCGATCAAAGAGCGTATGTCCGGCAACGAGGCAGTATCGTATGCCATCCGTCAGATCGATCCGGATGTCATGCCGGCGTTTCCCATCACTCCATCTACGGAGATCCCGCAGATGGTATCGGCTTATATTGCCAACGGGGAAATGAACACAGAGTTTATTCCGGTCGAGAGTGAGCATTCATCGATGAGTGCCGCTATCGGTGCTGAGGCAGCAGGAGCGAGAAGTCTTACTGCCACTTCTTCGGCAGGGCTTGCCCTGATGTGGGAGGAGCTCCTTCTGGCAGCGTCTAACCGGCTTCCCCTGGTGATGGCGCTGGTAAACAGGACCCTGTCGGGACCGATCAATATAAACTGCGATCATTCGGACGGCATGGGGGCAAGAGATACCGGGTGGATCCAGATCTATGCAGAGAACAACCAGGAGGCATATGATAACTTTATTCAGGCATATCCGATCGCAGAGGATCCCCGGGTGCATCTGCCTGTGATGATCTGCCAGGACGGTTTTATCACAAGTCATGCGGTGGAGAACATCGAGCTTCTGGAGGACGAACAGGTGAAGGGCTTTGTCGGGGAATATGAACCGGAGGAATTTCTTCTCAATCCGGGAAAACCCATTGCTGTAGGACCGTATTCGGTCTCGAATTATGCCATGGAGGCAAAGAAAAATCAGGAGATCGCCATGGAAAACTCCAAGCAGGTGATCCGTGAGGTGGCACAGGAGTACCGGGAGCTCTCAGGACGTGGTTTTGAACTTTTTGAGGAATACCGGACACAGGATGCGGATTATATCATGTTGATCATGGGTTCGGCAGCAGGGACGGCGAAACAGGCAGTGGATGATCTGCGGGAGAGAGGGAAAAAAGTGGGGGTACTCAAACTCCGTGTATTCCGTCCCTTTCCGGCAGAGGAGATTGCACAGGCTCTGAAAAACTGTAAGGCAGCCGCTATTATGGACCGGTGTGAGAGCTACAACGGCAACGGCGGTCCTCTGGGCAGTGAAGTGCCGGCGGCACTTTTTAAGAAAAAGGTAATGATCGAGACGGTGAACTATATCTATGGTCTTGCCGGGCGTGATTTTACGATACGGGATGCCATGGGCATATTTGGTGAACTGGAAAATATGGTCGAAAAGGGAACAAGTGTCGAGCAGTATCAGTATATACGTCTGAGAAAGTAATGGCTGGAGGAAGAACGGGAATGAGTGATTATAATTTAAAAACTATAATGGAAAAACCGGAGCGGCTGGCTCCCGGACACCGTATGTGTGCCGGATGCGGCGCTACCATCGCGGTCCGTGCTGTTCTTCGTGCCCTGCATGAAGATGACCATGCTGTCATCGGAAATGCCACGGGATGTCTGGAAGTCTCTTCTTTTATGTATCCTTATACGGCATGGGAGGACAGTTATATCCATAACGCTTTTGAGAATGCCGGAGCCACGCTGAGCGGGGTGGAGACGGCGTATAAGGCATTGAAAAAAAGAGGCAGGCTGCCAGAGGACGCCAATTTTAAGTTTATCACCTTTGGTGGTGACGGCGGGACATATGATATCGGATTCCAGTCCCTGTCCGGTGCCATGGAGCGGGGACATGACATGGTCTATGTCTGCTATGACAACGGTGCTTATATGAATACGGGGATCCAGCGGTCCTCCGCCACACCGATGTATGCGGATACGACGACGACGCCAGTGGGCAGAGAATCCAATGGCAAGATGCAGAACCGTAAGGATCTTGCCAGTATCATCGCTGATCATGATGTGGCATATGTGGCACAGACTACTTTTACACCTGATTTTAAAGATATCCACAAAAAGGCTGAGAAGGCAATCTATACAGAAGGAGCCAGTTTTCTGAATATTATGACGCCGTGCCCCCGGGGCTGGCGGTATGATATGGCAGATATCATGAAGATATGCAGGCTGGCGGTGGAGACCTGTTACTGGCCGCTCTATGAGGTGGATCACGGGAAATGGACATTGTCCTATCAACCGAAAAAGAAGCTTCCTGTCGAAGATTTTCTGCGGGAGCAGGGACGGTTTAAGCATCTGTTTAAGAAAGGAAATGAACATCTGATCGAACAGTTCCAGGCAGAGGTAGACCGGAGGTGGGAGGATCTTTTGTATAAAACGGCGAGGTAATTTAGTATGACTTTGTTGTCTTATCAGGTATTTAAGACAGTGGCGGGACAGGGGAGTTTCCGCAGGGCAGCTGATATTCTTGGTCTGACGCCATCAGCAGTCAGTCATGCGATATCAGCCATGGAGACAGAACTTGGTTTTACCATATTGAACCGGAGTAAAAGCGGGGTGACGCTCACCAGTTATGGGGAGCGTCTTCTTCCCTATGTCAATGGTGTTTTGAATAGTGATGAAAGTCTGCAGCAGGTGATCGCTGAATTTAATGGATTGAAGCAGGGACGCATCCGGGTGGGATGTTTTTCCAGTGTATGCACGAACTGGATGCCGCGTCTGATGCACACGTTCCAGGAAAAATATCCCGCGATCGCGATCGAATTGTTTCAGGGGACTTATGATGATGTTGTATACTGGATCCGTAACGGTATCGTGGATATCGGATTTTTGTCGGTATCGAGCGCCGCAGAGCTTTCGATTGAACCCTTATATAAAGATCCGCTTCTCTGCGTTATGCCAAAAGGGCGGAAAAGAAGCGGGCAGGGCGGCTTCATCGGCATTGAAGAATTGCGAGATCAGGTATTTGTAACCCAGCGGGAAAGTACCGATGCAGATATCCAGAAGTTTATGAAAGAAAATAAGCTGAATGTGAAATCGGATTATCATGTCGTGGACGACCTCTCAACCATTGCCATGGTGGCAAATGGTTTTGGGATCTGTCTGATGCCGGAGATGGTCATGCAGGATATTCCCTATGATGTGGACTGCTATCCACTGGAAGGGGAAGCGTACCGCATCGTCGGGATCGCTGTCCTCAATCCCGACAGTATGGCGCCGGCAGTGAGGACGTTTTACAACCATGTGATCCACGAGTACCAGCAGGAAGAATTTAGAGCATAGAAAAGCAGGGATCACGCCTGGCAGACGGAGTTCAGAGCGGCGGGTTTATGCTGGCTTGTCCTTGTATCACTCCCCGAAAAATTATCGTTTCCTTCGTCTGCAAATCTGCCGCCCGAGCATTGTCTGAGATGTCTGCCGTCGTTTTCCTGACTTTTAGCAGCACGTTTGCACTAAGAGCCGCCACGCAGCGGTACTAATGCACCACCAAACGAGAGTTTCCCCAACTGCGGGCAGATGCAGAGCATCTGTTCATGAAAGAAGGGTGCCAAAAATAAATATATTTGTTTTTTGACACCCTTCTTTCATGAATTGCACCTTCGGTGCTACCCGCAGTAATAGTGGCAGAATAAGGTGGTGCATAAGGACCGGCGGGCGGCTATGCTGTAAAAGTCAGGAAAACGACAAAGCAGACAGCGAGTTTTGCGAAGGGAGGCGGAAGATTTTTGCAGACGAAGGAAACGATTTATTTTTTCGTTGGGAGTGATATACCGGACAAGCCAGCATAAACCCGCCGCTCTGAAAAGTGCAGGTAAGCCGTGTCATGCCTTTTCATCGACAGCTGCACCGCTGGCAGTTTCTCCGTCTTCGACATCTTCATCCCAGGCTGAGAAATCAAGTAAGGCATAGAGAAGATTTAACATGTCCTCGTCTCCGAAGTCATATCCTTTTTGTCCGGTTTCTGATTGTGTGAGCGTGACAGTGACAGTTGCTGCTTTCGAGTATTGTGGATGTTTCAGAATCTCTTTGCAGTGTTTGATGATATAGGCAAAGAACTGGTCGGTCGACAGATCTTCGTCGAGATCCTCCGACTGTGTCTGTACCCAGTTCAGGTGTTCTTCTTCTGATTTGACAAGAGCTTCCTTAAATACATTGAACTGCCGGATGGATACCGGGACGGAATAAGACCCGTCCTTATTTTTGCTGGAGGGCTGTACGGTATACTTACAGGCGCCCAGCAGCTTTTGCAGTTCCTTCGCAAAGGAATCAGCCATCGTTTCGCTGGGGATATAGGTGAGGGTGCTGTCAATGACACTTTCCAGAAATGCGGGCATCTCATCCCATACTGTCTTTTCGCTGACACCGCGGGCTGCTGCATAGGCCTTGTAGTCTTCTTTACACAAAGTATCAAGAAACGCTTTCACATATGCTGCCTGTGCATCCAGCGGCTTTTCTGTGGCTGTAACAGCAGAGCCAGAGGCATTGTCTGTTTTTGATGAACCGCAGGCACAAAGGCACAGTGCCATAAGAATTATAAGTGATAAGATCTTAACTGATTTCATTCGGATTCTCCTTTTATATAAAAGTAGTTGAGTTATATGGATAATATCATAACCGGAAATTAAATTCAATGATAATTATATAAGGTTCTGAAAACAATATTACTATAGATAGATTGACTTCATATATGTTAACATGATATCATTTATAATGATTTTATATATTTAATTACTGCTTACTATCCAACTTCTGAACAATGGGAAGATGATTTCAAGACAAGAAAGGGGTGAATGTCATGTTGTGTATGGAATGTGGGTCTATCGCGGAAAAGGGATATACAACAGATGTTACGGATTTAGGCAGCTGTCTTATTATTGTTCGTAATGTACCTTGCTATAAATGTACAGAATGTAATGAAGTTATTTATACTGCTGATGTTGTGGAACATCTGGAACAGATTATTGAATCAGCAAAAAAATTAATGCAGGAGATCTCAATAATTGACTATTCCAAGGTTGCCTGACAGACTCTTTCTTAGAAAAAAATATTACATCACTTGCCATCCGAACGTATGTGTGTTACTATAATAACAAACAAATGTTCGGAGGTTTTTTATGGCATTATCACAGGAAATATTCGACAAACTTGAGATTCTCACAGATGCGGCAAAGTATGATGTGGCGTGTACGTCCAGCGGCGCCAGCCGGCGGGGTGTGAAGGGGACGATGGGGAGTGCTGTTTCAGCCGGGCTTTGCCATGCCTTCGCTGCGGATGGCAGATGTATTTCACTGCTGAAGATATTACAGACCAATGAATGTGTTTTTGATTGCAAATACTGTTGCAACCGCTGTTCCAACGATGTGCCCCGCGCCTCTTTTACACCAGAGGAGATCGCAGAGCTGACAATATCGTTTTATCGCAGGAATTATATCGAAGGGCTTTTTCTGAGCTCCGGGATCCGCAACAATCCGGATTATACGATGGAGCAGATCTATCAGGCGGTGTATATGCTTCGCAATAAGTACCGCTTTAATGGATATATCCACGTGAAGGCGATACCCGGAGCGGACCCTCTTCTTATCGAAAAGACCGGATGGATCGTAGACCGGATGAGTGTGAATATGGAATTGCCGACTGCAGAGGGACTGCGGCGTCTGGCTCCGCAGAAAAACCGCAAAAAGATATTGACGCCGATGCGCCAGATCCAGGTGGGGCGGCGGGAGAGTCTGCTTTTACAGGATTACCGCGGTCAGGCTGCCCTGATGGATCATCATCCGGAGACAGCGCTGTATCCGGCGGTCACAGGGAAACAGATGCTGCAGGAAAGCCACCCCGGCAGCAGTTTTGTCCCTGCCGGTCAGAGTACACAGATGATCATCGGTGCCTCGGGAGAGAGTGATTATGAGATCGTGCATATGGCGGAGGCGATGTACCGCCAGTTTGATCTGAAACGGGTTTTTTATTCTGCATTTATCAATACGACGGGAGATGACCAGCTGCCGGATACAACAGAGAGCGGACCTCCCCTGCTGCGTGAGCACCGGTTGTATCAGGCAGATTTTCTTATGCGGTTTTATCAGTTTAAAGCAGAGGAGATCATTACGGCGGATCAGCCGCATCTGGATATACAGGTGGATCCTAAATGCAACTGGGCGCTTGGTCACCTGGAATATTTTCCGGTGGAAGTGCAGACGGCAGATTATCACACGCTGCTGCGGATTCCGGGAGTCGGTGTCAAATCAGCAAAACGGATCATTACGGCAAGACGGATGGGTACCCTGGATTTTGCTGCACTGAAAAAATTCGGGGTGGTGCTCAAACGTGCGATGTATTTCATTACCTGCGGCGGCAGGATGATGATACCGCTGAAGATGAACCGCAGTTTTATCCTGACCAACCTGCTTGGTCTGCGGGAGACCCTGCCTCCGGGTATCACAGGAGAGACGGTATATCAGCAGATGTCTTTGCTGGATCTGATGGATCCGGCAGATGAAAGGAGCGGCTATGGGAACAGATGATCATCAGAAATATTGCTATCTTTGCGAGGATTCCCTGGAGGGGATCTTCTCTGCGATATACCGTGCCTATGAGGACAGGCATGGTCATAAGGCGAATGAGATCCGTATCCGGGAGACCGGATTCAATCAGGAATTGTTTTGTGAGTATATATCGGTGGAGACGGATTTTGACCGTGCCCTTAAGGTGGCGCGTACCGTTCAGAGGGATATTTCACGCCCGGCATATGAATTGATCCAGAGATCTGCTGCATCCTGTTTTCCGGAGAAGGCAGATGCCATCTACCGTTTTGTCCAATACGGACTTACTGCCGGAGAGCGGATCATGGAGTGTCTGACGCTGCCTTTTGTACTAACACTGTATGATATCGATAAAAATGTATACAATGAAATCTATCACTGGAAAGAATTTCTCCGGTTTCAGGAACTGGCTGACGGTTCGCTGTTTGCCAGAATCAATCCAAAGAGCAATCTTCTTCCCTGGCTTGCCGAACATTTTTCGGATCGGTATTCCGGGGAAGACTGGGTGATCGCTGATACGGTGCACCGGACGGTTCTGTTTCACCGGAAGGGACAGGGGTGTCTGTATGCCACTATGGAAGAAGTGGATTTTGATGAGTTGTCGCTCCAGTATTCAGAGGAGGAAAAAGATATGCAGAAGCTCTGGAAGCTTTTTGTTGATACGATCGCCATAAAGGAGAGAACAAACCGGAATCTGCAGCGTCAGCTCCTGCCACTCTGGTTCCGCAAATATATGAAAGAATATGAGTGACTGCCCTGTAGCAGCTTTAGGGCAATCGCTTCATAACCTGCAGAATTCAGGGAGGCGGTATCATCCCATCGACCGTCCGCAGTACCACTTCCTGTGAAAAATCAAATCATTTCCTGCCTTTGCAAAATTCTTCTGCCGCCCTTCGTAAAACTCGCTGTCTGCCATATCGTTTTTTCTGACTTTTACAGCATAGCCGCCCGCCGGTCCTTATGCACCACCTTAGTTACTGTTTACTGCGGGCATCACCAGAGGTGCCATTCGTGGAAAAAGGATGCCAAAAAACAAATATATTTATTTTTTTCATCCTTTTTCCACGAACAGATGCTTCGCATCTGCCCGCAGTATGCGGTTTCATCTCTGGTGGTGCATTCAGTACCGCTGCGTGGCGGCTCTTAGTGCAAACGTGCTGTCAAAAGCCAGAAAAAAACGATAGCAGACATCTCAGACAACGCTCGGGCGGCAGATTTGCAAAGGAAGGAAACGATGATTTTTCGGGAAGTGGTACAAGGACGGGCATATGGGAGATACCGCCTCCCTTAGCAGCTTATGAAGCAATCCGTTTCGATAAAAATTGTCATACTGGTAAGAATATGGTACAATGAACAGATAACGACAGAATGGAGTAATGAGTATGGGTGTGACAGAGATTATTCTCATAGGAATTGGTCTTGCGATGGATGCTTTTGCTGTATCAGTCTGTAAGGGACTTTCTGTATCAAAGCTGACATGGAAGCATACTGTGATTCCAGCCATATACTTTGGGGGATTTCAGGCGCTGATGCCGCTGATCGGCTGGCTGCTGGGTATCCAGTTCCAGAATCTGATCGTCTCTGTCGACCACTGGATCGCATTTGTCCTGCTGCTGATCATCGGTGTGAATATGATCCGGGAGGCGCTGGGAGACGGAGAGGGGGAGACCGATGCGTCCTTTTCTTTTATTGTAATGACTACCCTCGCGGTAGCTACCAGTATTGATGCCCTTGCTGTGGGGATTACGTTTGCCTTTCTCTCGGTCAACATCTGGCTGGCGGCAGCACTGATCGGTGTCATTACGTTTATGATCTCCGCTGCCGGAGTGAGGATCGGCAATATATTTGGGACAAGATTTCAGAAGAAAGCAGAGATACTGGGTGGTGTGATCCTGATTCTGATCGGCACGAAGATTTTGCTGGAACACCTGGGATTATTATCGTTTTAGATTGGAGGAAATGTTGGATGAACACAGCACTGACCATTGCTGGCAGCGACTGCAGCGGAGGAGCCGGGATACAGGCGGATATCAAAACCATGATGGCAAACGGGGTCTATGCGATGAGTGCCATTACAGCACTGACAGCACAGAATACGATGGGCGTGACAGGTATTATGGAGGTCTCCCCGGATTTTCTTGCCAAACAGCTGGATGCGGTGTTTATGGATATACCACCGGATGCGGTGAAGATCGGCATGGTATCATCCGGAGACCTGATCGGGGTGATCGCGGATAAACTCGTTCAATATGAGGCAAAAAATATTGTGGTGGACCCGGTTATGGTAGCGACCAGCGGCGCACGTCTCATCAATAAAGAGGCGGTGGCGGTACTCCGGTCACGGCTTTTGCCGCTGGCGACGGTGATCACGCCCAATATTCCGGAGACGGAAGTGCTGGCGGCAATAGAGATCAGGAGCCAGGACGATATGGTCAGGGCCGCGGAGAAAATATATGGTGAATATCACTGCGCTGTGCTCTGCAAGGGCGGACACAGCCTGAATGATGCCAATGACCTGCTTTGCACCGGAGGGGGCAGCCAGTGGTTTCACGGAAGGCGTATCGAGACCCCGAATACCCATGGCACCGGGTGTACACTGTCCAGCGCCATTGCGTCAGGTCTTGCCCAGGGACTGCCTCTGACGGAGGCGGTGGGACAGGCAAAGGAATATATATCAGGAGCATTGGAGGATGGTCTGGATCTGGGAAAAGGAAGTGGTCCGCTGAACCATGCTTACCGGAGATAGAGAGGAAGGAGAACTACATATGAGAGTGATCAGACAGTACATATTGACAGGAATATTACTTATGCTGGCAGGCTTCTGCCGGATGGGCAGCGCGGATCCCTGCCGGGCGGCGGAACGACCGCTGTATCTGTATAACGGACAGCAGGCCGAGGAGGTGGACGGCGAATATATCAGTGAGGAAGAACTGTACCAGACAGGAGATACCGGACAGATCCGCATCGGGTACGAGGATGGGAACATCTATGGAGAACTGGCACGCACGGAGTTTCTGACTTCTGATAAGGCGGTAGTTCAGGTAGACGAAAACGGTGTTTATAAGGTGACAGGCGGCGGCAAGGCAGTTGTAACGGCAAATGGATACGATAGTGAGGGCGTCCGCCTTTTTTCTGCCAGCTATTGTTTCCGGTGCTGCGCTGACGTCTCTGGTGCTGCGCTGCAAAAGACAGAACTCTGCACCTATATCATAAATGAGCAGGCAAAAGAATATGCCATTGCTTTCAGAAATATGCCGGATCTGACATATCATACGTTTAGCTGGACCTCATCCTATGATGGAATGGATATCGAATGTGTACTGGATCCGAAGACGAAGACGCTGAAAATATTTTCAGGAAACAAGGGGACGACAACCCTGACCATATATATAAACAATAAGGCATTTACACTGAAGATCATAACATCCGTCGTAAAGATCAATAAAATTTCAGCCGTTCTGACGCCCAAAAAGAAAACGACGCTGAAGATCAAAGGGTATCCGGATAAGATCAAATGGAAAACGATGAAAAAGAAAGTGGCGACCATTTCATCCAAGGGTGTCATTAAGGCGAAAAAGACGGGTAATACGGTGGTTTATGCGATCGTGGACGGACAGAAGGTTGGCTGTGCGGTCTCTGTGGTGACGACAAAGATCAAAAAAGTGATCAGCACAGCGAAGAAGACGGCAAAAGGCAAATACAGCCAGCCCAGGAGAATGCAAAAGGGCTATTATGACTGCAGCTCCCTTGTATGGCGTTCATATAAAAAGATCGGCAAGACCTTTGGCGACCGGCATTATGCACCAGTGGCGGCAAATATTGCGAAATATCTTTTTAAGAAGAATAAGAGGATCAAGGGCGGACTGAATAAAAAGAACATCCAGGGCATGAAACTGCGTCCCGGAGATCTGATGTTCTGCACCGGTGCCAAAAACGGAAGATATAAAGGGATCTATCATGTTGAGATGTTTGTCGGATATCAGTGCGAGGGCTTTGACAGTAAAGGCAAACCGATCCTTGGCACGCTGTGGGCGGCTCGTCCGGCGAACAATTATTTTGGTTACCCGATGGGGCGGCCATAGGGTTCAGACCACATATTTTTTATCACGAAAGGAGTACAGAGTCATGTTATCAGAGAAGATGCTAGAGTTGGGAACAAACCGTTCGGTGATCCGCGATCTGTTTGAGTTTGCAAAAGAGAGGAAGGCGGAGATCGGCGAGGATCATGTATTTGATTTCAGTATCGGCAATCCCAGTGTGCCGGCGCCACAATGCGTCCAGGAGGCGATCGAGGAGGTTGTGCGGGACGTGGATCCGGTGCTTCTGCACGGTTATACCTCGGCACAGGGAGACGCCGGACTGCGGCAGGCGATCGCCGGTTATGTCAACGGGCAGCACGGGACGTCGCTGACGGCGGATAATTTCTATATTACAGTGGGAGCAGCAGCCTCTTTGTCCATTACCTTAAAGGCACTGGCGGAGGAAGGGGATGAGTTTATCGCCTTTGCCCCCTTTTTCCCGGAATACCGTGTGTTTGTGGAAAATACGGGATCGAAACTTGTGGTTGTGAATTCGGATCCGCACGATTTTCAGATTGATCAGGAAGCGCTGGCGGCGGCGGTGACCAGACATACCAAGGCGGTCATACTAAATTCGCCCAACAATCCGTCCGGTGTCGTGATCCACGAAGAGGGGATCCGGCAGGCATGTGCGACTCTGGAGAAAAAACAGAAGGAGTACGGGCACCCGATCTTTCTGATCACGGATGAGCCATACAGGGAGCTGGTATATGATGACGTAGAGGTTCCCTATCTGATGAATTATTATGATAATACGATCGTCTGTTATTCTTACAGTAAATCGCTTTCCCTGCCGGGTGAGCGGATCGGTTATATCGCAGTATCAGACCGTGCCGTTCAGTGGCAGCAGATCTATGCGGCAGTATGCGGTGCAGGAAGGTCACTGGGCTATGTATGCGCGCCGAGCCTGTTTCAGCAGGTTGTGAAACGCTGCCAGGGTCAGACGGCAGATGTATCTGTTTACAAAAAAAACAGGGATCTGTTATATCAGGCGCTTACCGAATACGGATACCGCTGCATCAGACCGGATGGTGCGTTCTATCTTTTTGTGGAGTCACTGGAAAAGGATGCGTCAGCCTTTTCAGAGAAGGCGAAGGAATATGAACTGCTGCTTGTTCCGGCGGACAGTTTTGGTACGCCGGGATTTGTCCGTATCTCTTATTGTGTCAGCACAGAGCAGATCCAGAATGCATTGCCGGCATTTCAGGCACTGGCACAGGCATATGGGAAATGATCAGCTGTGGTGAAAATAGAAGATGGCAAGCTGGGTTCTGTCGCGCAGACCCAGCTTTTCTAATATTATGCTGAGATAATTGCGCACGGTTCCTTCGCTGAGAAAGAGTGCCTCTGCGATCTCCCGGTTGTTTAATCCCTCTGCCACTTTGTGTATGATCATCATTTCTTTTTCTGTGATGTGGTACTGGTTGAATACCGGAGATGATGTGGACGGCGTATGCTTCATGAGATCGGGCAGTCGCGCTGTGATCTCATCACCAAATACGGTCTGTCCGTTTTCGACAGCGGCAAGTGCAGGCAGGATGCTCTCGAAGTTCTGTTTCAGAATATATCCTTTCGCTCCGATATGCAGAGAGCGGACGATATATTCATCATCCGAGAAGGTGGTCAGGAAAAGGATTTTTGCCCCGGGATGCCGGTTCAATATCTGCGTACCCGCTTCCAGACCGGACATACCGTCCATACGGATATCCAGAAGGAGGATATCGGGGGACAGCTGGTCATATAGGGCGATGGCATCCGGACCATTATTGCCGATGCCGGCAACTTCGATCTGCCGGTCTGTTTCCAGGATCGTTTTCAGGGAGAGGGCGACCAGATTATCATCATCTACAATTAAAACTCTCATAAATTCAAAACTCCTTTTTCATAATCGTGATGGCGATCAGAAATCCATGTTCCGTGCGGAAATCGATCGTACCATCCAGTGCGTGTACCCGTTCCGTCATATTGGATAAGCCGATCCCTCCGCCGTATCCGGAGAGGGGGAGGGTGGCAGAACTGCCATTATCCTGGATATGAAGCTGGTAAAATCCGGGATGTTCCCGTACCAGGATGCGGGCAGTGGTGGCATTGCTGTGTTTTTGTATATTATTTACTGCTTCCTTTACAATAATAATGAAAGTATATTTTAAATCCCGGGGAATATCGCTGCCCATATCATATTCCAGTTCGATGGAAGGGGTGGTGATCCCCCGGATGATGTCTGCCAGTGCGGTGTACAGGTCGATGGACTCATCGTGCAGATCGTGAACGCTTTCACGGATGCTTGTCATGGCCGTGTTCAGCGTATCCTGGAGGGTAGAGAGAGGTTCTCTCAGATCAGGCTGTCTGTTTGTTACCATGAGTGCACCTGTCTGCAGCAGGGAACGGGTGAGCAGATGCCCTACATTGTCATGGATGGAACGGGCAATGCGGTTGCGTTCAGACAGCGTGGCAACACGGATCCCGGCATCCTGATTCTGGATCAGGGCACGGTTTCTCTCCTGCAGGGTAGCGGCGGATTCCTGGCTGTCATCCTGGGTTCTGTGAAGCTCGCGCCGGAGCAGATCGAGCTGACTGGTGTACCGGTACATCAGTATGGCACAGAGCGTTGTGACGAGGAAAGCTGCCTGCATTGCCGGGGACAGCTGTATACAGTACAGCAATTCTGCAGCGGCCAGCGCAGCCAGCAGGGATTTTTGCCGGCACTGGCATACATCATACGTGAGCAGCGGCAGGTAGATGCTGAACAGAGGCAGCACTACAGTGACGGGCAGATAACACCATAACAGAAAGGAAGCGGCACGGCTGTTTTTAAAATAAGTACACAGACTGCTGATGGACAGGGCGGCAGTCAGGGCAGTGACTGCCAGTGGTGAGAGATCATTCAAGTACATAAAATAACTGCATATGAGAAATAGCAGCAGTTTGTTTCCCAGATCCTTCACATCAGTTTCCTCCTTGGGCATTATAAGCATATTATACGATAAGTTGTGTAAAAAAGTAAATGACAAATGTCATATTAGAAGTATTAACATTTTCACTTTTCTAATCACGGGAAGTCATATATACTAGAAGGAAAAGGAGGTAGAGGGATGTCTGCGGTTGTCGAAATTGAAAATCTGGTAAAACGGTATAAGGAACTGGTAGCAGTGGATCATTTTAACCTCCGTGTGGGGGAAGGGGAGATCCTGGGGCTTCTGGGACCGAATGCTTCCGGGAAAACGACTATAATCCAGTGTGCCCTGTCCCTGTTGCCGTATGACCGTGGAATGATCCATATCTATGGCAGGGAGATGAGGGTGGAGGATTATGAGTTAAAGGCGAAAATCGGAGTTGTGCCCCAGAATATTGCCGTGATAGAAGAACTGACCGTATATGAAAATATTGATTACTTTTGCGGTCTGTATATTCAGGATAAGAGTAAACGGAAAGAATATGTAAAAGAGGCGGCAGCGTTTGCTGGTCTGGAGGGATATGAGAGAATCCGCCCATCCAGACTGTCAGAGGGTATTAAAAGACGACTGAACATCGCCTGCGGGATCGCCCACAAGCCACAGCTGATCTTCTTTGATGAGCCGACAGTGGCGATCGATCCAAAGAGCAGGGATCAGATCCTCCAGGGGATAACCGAGCTGAACCGTCAGGGAGCGACTATCGTCTATACCTCGCATTATATGGAGGAGGTGGAACAGATCTGCACCAGGATTTCCATTATAGACAAAGGAAGGAATGTCGCAGAGGGAACGAAAGTAAAGCTAAAAAGGATGCTTAAAAATACAGAAACCATAGCAGTGGAGATTCCTGGTGTTGCGAATGAGAGGCTGAATGGACTGAAAGCTCTCCCTGGTGCCTATGAGGTCTCCCATAAAGATGGATGGGTCCGGGTCAAATTTAGCGGCGGGAACCAGAATCTGTTTCACGTGCTGGATTATCTGCGGGAGCATGACATCCTGACCGGACGGGTATACACCGAACAGCCGACACTGAATGATGTGTTTCTTGAGATGACAGGACGGGAGATGCAGGATTAGTACGGGTATCAGGGAGGACAGAGAGATGTTTATCCATTTATTGAAATATTCGCTGAAAAGGATAGGAAAGAACAGAAATATTGTGTTCTGGCTTCTGGCATTTCCTGTTATCATAGGAACGTTTATGCATCTTATGACAGCGCGGTCATTTGAGATGGAAGAAAAGTTTGATACGATTCCGGTGGCAGTGGTCGTGCAGGCAGATGATGAAGAATACAGCCGGCTTCTGAGAGAGGCGGCGTCCGGCCGGGGAATGCCGCTGCTGGAGATCACCGAGACAACGGAGCAGGAGGCACAGGCATTGCTGGAGCAGGGAAAGGCAGAGGGAATCGTGTATATAGGGGATAAGCTGTCGCTGAGGGTGCTGGAGAGCGGAGATATACCTTCTCTGCTGCAGATGATCCTCAACCGTGTGGAACAGTGCAGGAACTATGACATGCCGTGGACGGTGGAACATAGTTTTGTGACAGAGTCCGATATTGGGGGGGACAATATGAAGCCTGCCATGAATTTTATTTATGCTGTGATGGCGCTTGTGTGCCTTCTTGCCTCTCTGGCGGGATATGAGTGTGCCATGATGGAATGGGACGGCGCCTCTGGACCGGGACTGAGACGTGCGGTATCTCCGGTCGGAAGGACAAAGGGAATGCTGGCAGATTTCCTCGCCTGTGAGATCGCCGGGTATGGAGCTTCCTGTATCGTATTTATCTATATGCGGTTTGTACTCGGTGTCCGTCTGGGGGACCGTTATCTGCTGATCCTGCTGCTTCTCCTGCCCGTTGCTGTCAGCAGCGGGATTATGCTCGGGATGTTTACCGGTTCCCTTCCCCTTCGGAGGGACAGTGTCCGTCTTGCTGTGCTGACGGGTATCATTCTGGTATGCTGTGCCCTGGATGATCTTATGATACACGGGATCCGTGACGGCATTGAGCACAGTATTCCGTGGCTGAATGACATCAATCCGGCGGCAATGATATCGGATGCGTTTTATTCTTTAAATGTGTATGGCGGGTACAGCCGGTTTTTGCTGGATATCGGCAGGCTTGGCGGAGTTACGGTATTGCTTGTGCTGCTCTGTCTGATTTTGAAGAGGAGGAAATGGTATGCAGGTGTATAAGACCTTTTTTCGTATATTCAGACAGCATAAAGGATCTGTCATCCTGTACCTGTGCATTTTTATGGGCGTGGCATTGATCATATCGTCAAGCAGGGCAGATGACGAAGGCAAAAAGAACTGGCAGAAAACCTGCTATCCATTTGCCGTATTTGACGAAGATGATTCTGAGCTGAGTAAAGGTCTGGTCTCCTATGTCGAAAAACACCATGAGAAGGTTGCAGCAGAAGACCGGGAAGAATTGTTGATGGATGAATTATATGAGCGCAATCTGGTGTGTGTCCTGCGGATCCCTAAAGGTTTCGGAGATTCGTTGAAAAATGGAAGAGAGAATATGACAGTCGGGATGACGACCGTACCGGGATCGGTCTACAGCAGGGTGTTCCAAAGCCTTGTATCGGATTATGTAAATCTTGTCCGGCACTGGCTGAAAAAAGGAGATGGGCTGGCAGAAGCACTGCAGAAGGCGGCTGAGGCGGGCAGCTGCGATACGCCGGTGACGGTAGATGATAGCGGGAGTGAGAATCTGCACAGTAGTGTGTATTATTTCTTTTTATACCTGCCCTATATACTGATATCGGTCTGTGTTGTGGGGATCGGTCCCAGCGTGATGGTATTCCAGCGCAGGGCGGTAAAGCACCGCAGCCAGTGTTCAGCTTACCCGGAAATCCGGATAAATATAGAAATCCTGTCTGCTTCTGTCACGATAGGGACCGGGCTATGCATCCTGTATTTTCTGCTTGTGCTGCTCGGTACCGGAAGTGGGGTTCTTTCCTATCAGGGATTTTTATATATTCTTAATATGTTTAGCTTTCTTCCCTGTGCGCTGGGGATTGCCTTTCTTGCCGGACAGGTGTTCCAGACAAATGCTGCCCTTACTATGGCGGCAAATGTCATCGGTCTGGGTATGAGTGTGCTGGGAGGTATTTTTGCCCCGGTTGAATTTCTGGGCGGCAATCTCGCCAAAGCAGCCCGCTTTCTCCCTTCTTACTGGCACACATATGGAAATGGTCTTATCGATCGTTATACAGCGGGGAAACCGCTGACCGGCCTGTGGCAGTGTATGGGGATACAGATCCTGTTTGGGACCGCGCTGTTTTGCGTAAGTCTTGCCTGGCTGCGGGGCAGGATGGATGAAAATAACCATACGATGTATAAAGAATAACATTTCTGACAAAACTTTACATTGATTTTACATTGTCATCAATCCAGCTTTACTTTGGTATGATATGGTACACAGTGTACTAAAATAAAGCATAGAGATGTAAAATTGAGGAGGTAGGCGGTATGAGTTTTTCAGAAATGTTTTTTGGTGCCCTGACACTGGTGGGCGGGCTTGCCCTGTTTCTTTACGGAATGCATGTAATGGGAGAGGGGCTGACCAGTGTGTCCGGGGGACGGCTGGAGAAGATTCTGGAGAGACTGACAGATAATCCCATCAAGGCAGTCCTGCTGGGAGCAGGAGTCACAGCAGTGATCCAGTCTTCCTCTGCTACCACGGTGACCGTGGTCGGCTTTGTTAATTCCGGCATTATGAAACTGGGTCAGGCGGTAGGAGTTATTATGGGAGCCAATATCGGAACCACTGTGACTTCATGGCTTCTCAGTCTTACAGGGATACAGAGCGGCAACTTTTTTATAAAATTATTGAAACCTTCTTCCTTTACACCGGTCCTGGCGATGCTCGGCGTCATACTGATCATGGGTGCAAAGACAGAGAAACGCAGGGATATCGGAGCTATACTGGCAGGATTCGCTGTGCTGATGTTTGGGATGGAGGTTATGAGCGACGCCGTAAAACCTCTGGCGGATGTGCCGGAATTTACAGGGATTCTGACGATGTTTTCCCATCCGCTGCTGGGGATGCTGGCGGGTGCGCTGCTCACTGCTATTGTACAGAGTTCTTCTGCTTCGGTGGGTATTCTGCAGGTGCTCTGTGCCACTGGCGGTGTTTCCTATGCAACGGCGATCCCCATCATAATGGGACAGAATATTGGTACCTGCGTGACGGCGCTTCTTTCATCCGTAGGGGCAAGCCGCAATGCCAGACGGGCGGCGCTGGTGCATCTGTATTTTAATGTGATCGGTACGGCTGTGTTTATGATCTTGTTCTATATACTCAATGCAGGACTGCATTTTGCCTTTCTGACGGAAGCGGCGGGCGCGGCAGGGATCGCGGTGATCCACAGTTTATTTAATATCGGTGCCACGCTGTTACTTCTGCCCTTTGCCAGAGGACTGGAAAAGCTTGCCCTTCTCACGATCCGTGAGGATGAGACAGAGACGACAGATGAACTGGCAAACCTGGATGTGAGATTTCTGGATACACCAGCACTGGCACTGGAACAGTGCCGGCGGTCTGCCAGCGGGATGGCGCTGCTGACAGAAGAAAATATTATGGCTTCTTTGCAGGCGCTCAGGGAATACCGTCAGGAAGATGTAGAGCATGTAAAGGCCAGGGAAAAGAGAATTGACCGATATGAGGATAAATTGACGGAATATCTGCACAGTATTGCCGGAAGAAGCCTTCTGGAAGAAGATACGCAGAAGCTCAATAATCTGCTGTACTGTATCCGGGATTTTGAGCGGATCGGGGATCATGCCTGCAACATTGTCGAGCAGGCAGAAAAGATGCATAGTAAGAAGATTGAACTGCCCAAAAAGACAGCGGAGGAACTGGGGTACTATATCAGCGAGGTAAACCGCATCGTGCACACGACCGTAGCATTTTTTGTCAATGAGGATGCCGGGGCGGCGAGGGACGTGGAGCAGATGGAGGAGCTGATTGATGATATGAATAAGCAGATGAAGAAGAGAAATATGAAACGGATGAAGAAGGAGAAGTATTCACCGGAGGCGGGGATCTTTGTCAATGACCTGTCTACGAATTTTGAGAGAATTGCCGATCACTGTGAAAATATTGCGATCTGTTTTTCAGGAGAGGGAGAAGGGTAGAAGCAGAAATATGCGCAGGGCAGCGGCATCATACCAAACGTCCGTCCTTGTATCACTCCCCGAAAAATCATTGCTGCCTGTTTTTGCAAGTCTGCCGCCCGAGCATTGTCTGAGTTGTCTGCCGTCGTTTTTTCTGACTTTTGACAGCACGTTTGCACTAAGAGCCGCCACGCAGCGGTACTAATGCACCACCAGAGAAGAAATTGCATCCTGCAGGCAGATGCGAAGCATCTGTTCGCAGAAAAAGGATGAAAAAAATAAATACATTTGTTTTTTGACATCCTTTTTCTACGAACTGCACCTTTGGTGCTGCCTGCAGTAATTAGTAACTATGGTGGTGCATAAGGACCGGCGGGCGGCTATGCTGTAAAAGTCAGAAAAACGACACGGCAGACAGCGAGTTTTGCGAAAGGCGGCAGAAGAATTTTGCAAAAACAGACAGTGAGTTGATTTTTCGCAGGGAGTGGTACCACAGACGGACGATGGTATGATACCGGCGCCCTGCTGCAGTTTAGCAGACATCCGCCCTAAAAAATGCGCTTTCCCTCTTGTAAAATCTCAAAATTTTGATATGATGGAATTAACTAAAATTATTTGTAGGAGGAAGGGTAACCATGTTTGGAAAGTTAATCAGTATTCTGAAAGAGAATCCCAAGAAAATCGTTTTTACAGAAGGCAGTGATCCGCGTATCCTGGAGGCATCCTCCCGGCTGCTCGCCAGTACCTTCCTGTCACCTATCCTGATAGGTAATAAAGATGAGATTGCCGTTTCGGCAGAAGAGAGCGGCTTCAATATCCGGGGGGCAGAAATCCTCGACCCGAAAGAATATGAAGAGATTGATGAGATGGCGGAATGCCTCTATGAAATCCGCAAGAATAAGGGAATGACATTGGAGAAGGCAAAGGCGACCTGCATGCAGGCAAATTATTTTGGTACGATGCTTGTGAAGATGGGGAAGGCAGATGCCCTTCTCGGCGGTGCCACGTATTCGACCGCGGATACTGTCCGGCCGGCACTGCAGATCATTAAAACCAAACCGGAGAATAATATCGTATCCTCCTGCTATATTCTTGTGAAGGAGTCTGCCGGCGGCAACACGGTGCTTGCCATGGGAGATTGTGCTATTAATATTCATCCAAACGAGGATGAACTTGTGGAAATTGCCCTTGAGTGTACGAACTGTGCGAAAGTATTTGGGATCGATCCCATCGTTGGTTTTCTCAGTTATTCTACGTTTGGGTCAGGCAGCGGTGAGGATGTGGACAAGATGCGCAATGCGGCGCGCAAGACAAAGGAAGCGGCACCCGATATTCCGATCATCGGAGAAGTACAGTTTGATGCGGCAGTGTCTCCCCGTGTGGCGCGTACGAAGTGTCCGGACAGCGAGATTGGCGGCCGGGTCAATACGTTTATTTTCCCGGATATCAATGCCGGAAATATTGGTTATAAGATCGCACAGCGACTGGGAGGTTTTGAGGCATACGGTCCGATCATGCTTGGTCTGAATGCCCCGATCAATGACCTTTCCCGCGGCTGTAATGCTTCCGAAGTCTATTCCATGGCGATCGTGACGGCGGCTCTGGCTTAAGCCGTCTGCTGTTATAATAGATTGGAGAAAACAAATGATCAAAGAATTATTTCATACAAACAGACCGACGTATTCACTGGAAGTATTCCCGCCCAAAAAGGACGCCGATGTGAAGGTCATCTATGATGCCCTGGATCAGTTTAAGGCACTGCATCCCAGTTTTATCAGTGTGACATACGGTGCAGGTGGGAATACAGCCGAAAACACGTTTGCCATCGCCTCTTATATCCAGAACCAGTGCGGGATAGAGGCGCTGACTCATCTGACCTGTGCGGCGATCCCGGATAAGCTTTTTCTGGACAATTTTCTGACGAATCTGTACCGGAACGGCATTCACAATCTCCTGCCTCTCCGGGGAGACCAGCCGCAGTGGATGAGTGACGAACAGTTTGCAGACAGGTATTATGAACACGCTTCCGACCTGATCCGGGATGTGAAGGCTGCCTATGATTTCAGTATCGCGGCGGCCTGTTACCCGGAAATACATCCGGAGGCGGCAGATCTGCAGGAAGACATAGCGAATCTGAAGATAAAGACAGACCAGGGAGTGGATTTCCTGATCACCCAGCTTTTTTATGATAATGATACTTTTTATTATTTTCTGGAGAAAGTCAGAAAGGCAAGGATAGAGATTCCGGTACTGCCAGGACTGATGCCAGTCACGACGGCGGGGCAGGTCAAAAATATCATCCGTATGTCAGGGACAAAGATTCCGGCGGAACTGGCAGACAGAATTGAGAAATACAGCGGCGCTCCGGAAGATCTCAAAAAGGCAGGACTGGATTATACAAAGAAGCAGATGGACGATCTTCTGGCACACGGCGTGGATGGGATCCACCTGTATTCCATGAATAAAGTGGAGATCGCAAAGGCAGTATATGAATAAGAAGACGAATATTGTCCTGATCGGGATGCCAGGCTCCGGAAAATCCACAGTGGGTGTGCTTGTGGCAAAGGCGCTGGGGATGTCCTTTGTAGATACTGATCTGGAACTGATGCGGCGCACGGACAGGAAGCTGCAGGAGATGCTGGATGAGGACGGACTGGAAAGCTTTCTGGATGAGGAAGAGACTACTATCCTGGCGCTGGATGTTTCGCATACCGTAATTGCGACCGGCGGCAGTGTAGTGCTGGAGCCGGAGGCAGTGAAGTGTCTGCAGGAAAATGGCATACTGGTCTTTCTGGATGTATCCATGGAAGAACTCAAAAAGAGGATCACCAATATAAAAAGCCGGGGAATTGCGTTTGCCAAAGGGCAGGATCTCATGGATATCTATGAGGAGAGAGTCCCGCTCTACCGCAAATATGCTGATGTGGTGGTAGATAAGGAAGGCGATCTGGAAAACACGGTGGAATCGGTTTTGCGGGAGATTCATAGATAGGAATAATAAGCGAAAAAAATAAACCTACCTTGTATCTTGACGGAACAGGTAGGTTTTTTTAAAAAATATACTCTGGAAATCAACCACTTTGTGGATGGAACAATCTCACATCAGCGTCCGCAGCACTGTTTATATTTCTTGCCGCTCCCGCATGGACAGGGATCATTGCGTCCCACCTTGCGGTTTTCATTATGGATGGTCCCGGAATTTTTCTGTTCTTTATATAATTCCTTACGTCGTTCTTCCGTGAGGATATCATCCCACTGGGGAAGGGTATAGAGCCAGTCGGCTTTACATTCTACCATATTGTAGTACAGTTTTTCTGTGTCAATTTCGATTCGGACAGGTGTATCTTTTTCCATGGTTTCGATCGGGTTTGTCTCCTTCAGACTATCATTAATGCCATCCAGAAAACCAACCATCATGGACAGAGGCACCTCATACCGGGACGCCAGTTCTTCCACCGTTCCTTCTACGACCTGGGAAGGGTCAGCCAGAAGCTTTTCGTAAATACCCTTTTCAAGCAGGAAATATTGTTCCCACAGTTTTTGTCCCTCTTTTGAATTCTGCATCTCATCACTATATGCGTAGTCACGCCATTCCTGTAACAAAGCCATAATCATAATCCTCCTGATCGGAAAAAGTTTTAAAAAAATTTATAAAATTTTGAATAAATCCTGTTTTGGGGGTAACACTATTAATACCGGCAGGGCGAAGATAGAATCCCCCTCTGCTTCGCACTGCTGTATTCACCTGAAAAGGTTGAATACTTATCCTCCCCTTTTAGTATCCCATCACTGGCGACGGTGGTGGGATATTTTTTGTTAGGACAAAAAAACAAGCCCGTGCTTTTCAGCCGGGCTTTTGACAGGGGCACTAGGAATCGAACCCAGCTCTGGAGTTTTGGAGACTCTTATTCTACCGATGAACTATGCCCCTATGTGATGTGTATAACACTCACTCGACTATCATACATTTTTTTGCGTTATTTGTCAAGAGCCTCAGCGGTAATATTTTCGGAATCCCCTGACATCATCCGTGTATCCGGCGTTTTCATAGAATTTATGCGCTTCTTTGCGGAAGCCGGATGAGACCAGCAGAGAGTATATACAGCCGTTTTCGATGGCAAAACGATCCAGATGTTCCAGTAATTTTCTTCCGATGCCGGATCCCTGACAGTCTTTGCGCACTACGACATTCTCCACTACCATAAAAGCTCCGTCCGGCACGGTACAGATAATACCGGCGGCAGTGCCGACCAGAGTCCCCTCCCTTCTTGCTGCGGCGAGGCAGTATTCCGGTTTTTCAGAAACAGCTGCAAAATTTTTTTTCAGGGTGGCAAGGGGACAGCCCTCCGGCAGCAGTTCTTTGTAAAGCTGCTGGAGCTGGGGGAGATCATCCGGGTTCAATTTTTCAATGTAGATTTTATCCTTCATCTGCAATCCTCCTGATTTTATATCTTATACTATTCCAACATAAAATGCAATAAACCACACTTCTGACAAAATAATCCATTACAGTTAATTCTTGCAAAAGAAAAAAATACCAGAGGTGAAGAAGCATGAAGAAGTTGAACTGGCATCTGTATATGATTTTGTTAGTGGGAGTGATGATGTGGGCGGCTGTCCCTGTCACGGCGGCAGCGGCGGACGCAGATCCGTCGCCGATGGTATCACCGGGACCGGATGCATCGCCATCACCTGCGCCGGATGTATCGCCATCGCCGGGACCGGATGAGACCCCGGAACCATCGGAACTCGGGCAGGTAATGGGATTGCACAGGGAAAAGGCGACAAAGGATTCCGTAACGGTCACATGGGATGAAGTAAAGGAAGCAGAAAAATACGAAATCTATGTGTCAGAGGAAGTAGAAGGGGAGTATGAACTGCTTGAGACAACGGATCAGACACAGTATACGATCGAAGACATGGTCCGGGGAAAGATTTTGTATGTGAAAGTCCGTGCCGTTTCCGGTGAATTGTCAGGGGCGGACTCTGTTATCCTTGCCGTGGCACCGGTACCTGATCAGGTGAGAGGCGTCCGCTCGATACAGAATGTAAAGACCAAGATCACCCTGCAGTGGGATGCTGCGGAGGGAGCGACAGGATATGCGGTATATTACCGTCCCTCTACGGGGACACAATATATCCGGGCAGGTGTTACGGAGGGACTTTCCTTTCAAATCACCGGACTGACGTCTGCCAAAGAATATTATTTCATCGTATATGCTTATGCAGTCGATGCAGACAACATGGGGGAAGGTTCGAATGAGGTGATGTATGGGACAGCGCCGGCGCTCCCGAAGATCACAAAAGTAAAGGGTGGTGACAAGCGGGTCAAGGTATACTGGTCCAAAGGGACAGGAGCGCAGTTGTTCCGCATTTATGTCTCCACAAAGTCTGACAGCGGTTTTGCCTTGAAGGCGGTTGTGGGAACCGGGGATTATATGATCCGGGGGATTGACGGACTGAAGCAGAAGACTACGTATTATGTAAAGGTGCAGGCGGTGCGCACAGTATCCGGTATCGAGATGGTATCCGAATCTACGGTCAGTTCGGCTGTGACTAAGAAGGCATCCGCCACCAGTACGAAAGCGAAAAAATATACGACCAAGGCGAAGTTTAAAAAGTCGCCTGCCTATAAAAAATATAAAACAGTCAAAAAGAAGGTGGTATATGGCAAAAGCTTTATCCTGCCGGGACTGCGCAATACGAATGTAGGAGGCTTTGACGCCACACGCATGGTGCCGCAGAGCATCACTTTTGCCGGTAATTATATGCTGGTCTCTGCTTATGATTATACAAAGAAACAGGAATCTGTTATATACATAATGAATAAAAATACGAGAAAGTATATTACAACGATTGTGCTGCCTCATACTGGTCATGTGGGAGGGATCACATACGACGGTACAAATATCTGGATCACGTATGGAAAAAATGTGCAGAGTTTCCGGTATGCCCTGATCACAAATGCAGCAGTGAGCGGTAAAACGTATATCGAGCTGTATACGCTGCTGAACACCTGCAAGCTGTCAGACACAGCGTCCTATGTGACCTATTACAAAGGAAAACTGTGGGCGGGAGCCTATAACGAAAAAACAAAGAAATATATGTATGGCTACACCATTCAGAATAAGACCGGTGTACCGACGCTGGTACAGACAAACCGCATCCTTATGCCGAATCGTACCCAGGGAGTGGCTTTCACTTCTGGCGGTAAGATGCTCGTATCCCGTTCCTGTCAGACAAAGAAAGGAAAGTCCGGGTTTATATCACGCCTTGACGTTTATAAGCCGACGTGGAACCTGAGCAAAAAAACGATAAAAAAGAACAAGCGGAAAAAAATCGTGCAGCTCCCTCCGATGAATGAGGGGATCGCGGTCAGTGGGTCGTATACCTATATCATTTTTGAATCAGCTGCCTTTTCGGAGTGCAAGGCGCCTGTGGACCGGGTGATGGCGTTTAAGACAAGCAAGATCAGTTAACTTATCCTGTTTGCTAAAAAAAGGACTACCCCTTCGGTTTGTTTTGTATTATAATAGGTATAGACATACAATGACAGATTGGAGATAAACGATGTACAAACTGCTCGCACAGGACGGAAGGGCGAAACGGGGAAGATTATTTACACCACATGGCGTGATCGAGACGCCGGTATTTATGAATGTAGGGACAGCAGCCGCGATCAAGGGTGCTGTCTCTACTGTGGATTTAGGGGAAATACATACGCAGGTGGAACTGTCCAATACCTATCATCTGCATGTGAGACCGGGTGATCAGGTGATCCGGGATCTGGGAGGACTTCACAGGTTTATGAACTGGGATCGCCCGATCCTCACGGATTCCGGTGGCTTTCAGGTGTTTTCGCTGGCAGGGCTGCGCCGGATCAAAGAGGAGGGGGTGACGTTTCACTCCCATATCGACGGACGGAAGATCTTTATGGGACCGGAGGAGAGCATGCAGATCCAGTCCAATCTCGCATCTACGATCGCCATGGCATTTGATGAGTGTCCGCCGCACCCGGCGACCAGAGAATATATGCAGAATTCCGTGGACCGCACAACACGGTGGCTGGAACGGTGTCAGAGGGAACTGGACCGGCTTAATTCCCTGCCGGAGACAATCAACAAAGAGCAGATGCTCTTTGGCATCAACCAGGGCGGGACATTTGAGGATATCCGTATTGAACACGCAAAAAGGATCCGGGAGATGGATCTTTCCGGCTATGCACTGGGGGGACTTGCCGTGGGAGAGAGCCACGAGGAAATGTACCGGATTCTGGATGTAACGGTGCCGGAGCTTCCGCTGGACAAGCCGGTGTATCTCATGGGAGTGGGAACGCCACAGAATATCCTGGAAGGCGTGGAGCGTGGCGTTGACTTTTTTGACTGCGTCTATCCGGCGAGAAATGGCCGGCACGGACATGCCTATACCAACTATGGGAAGATGAATCTGCAGAATGCGAAATATGAGAGGGATGACCGCCCGCTGGAGGAAGGATGCCAGTGTCCGGCGTGCCGCCACTACAGCAGAGCCTATATCCGGCATCTCCTCAAAGCAAAAGAAATGCTGGGGCTGCGATTATTGGTCTTGCATAATTTGTATTTTTATAATACAATGATGGAAGAAATCCGGGTATCGATCGAGGAAGGAAGATTTGCCGGATATAAAAAGAAAAAGCTGGAGTCCATGGAGTCCGGCGCTCAGATTTAGGAGGAAAAAAATGGGTTCAAGTATAGGTATCATTTTAATGTATGTTGTCATCATCGGGGCGTTTTATATGATCGCCATCCGTCCGCAGAAGAAGAAAGAAAAGGAACATCAGGCACTGGTGGCTGCCGTGGAAGTGGGTGACAGTATCCTGACAACCAGTGGTTTTTACGGTGTAGTGATCGATATGACAGATGATGTCGTGATCGTAGAATTTGGAAGCAACAAAAACTGCCGTATCCCGATGCAGAAGGGTGCGATCGTTGAGGTGGAAAAAGCAGAATGACATGGATTCTTGTTGGGGCAGTGTTTGCTGTCCTGAATTTTAATATTCCCGTCTCTTCCGGCGCCATCGGGGTTTTGCCGGATACGGCTGGATATATACTGATGATCGCCGGGATGCTGTCCATGGAAAGACGGACGGATTATCTGACCGGCTTTTTCCGAAAAAGCAAAGGGATCGCCGTGCTGCTTGCGCTTATGGGAGCATGGGATTATCTGAGGACGTATATGGGATGGTCCATGGGCGGCAGGGAGATCATGATCCTGTGGGGGACGGCACAGGTCTTTCTTGTATACAGCTGCTGGCAGGGGATCATATTCGGGATCGCAGAGATACAGAAGCGAGAAAATGCAGAGTTAAAAGCAAGGGCGTTATTGAAGTCGCTGAGCATCATGGTACTGGTGAAAGCGCTGGGGATCGTGATGCTCACGTTTGGCGGCATGATCATTTATATATGTGCTGTAGTCGAGATCATAGTGGGGCTGGGTTTTGTGATACAGGTATTTTACACAAAACGCAGGTATGACAGATTTTATAAAGAGCAGCAGGGGTGATCACAGGAGGAGAAGGGTATGAGACTGATTTTTGTGGGGGCGCTGTTTACTGTCCTGAATATTACATATGAATTTCCTACGGGGGCAGTTCTGGGGTTTTTGCCCGATTTTATAGGGTATATCGTGATCCATGCGGGGGTCAGCCGGCTGCTGGAGAGGGAGGACTATCTGGCATATCCGATGTATAATCCGATCATAGCCCTGCGTTTCCTGATCGGGCTGGGCGTCATATCCTGGTTGTCAGACCTGATCATTCCGGGACTGTCGGCAACACCATTTGTCCTGCTTATGGCATTTTTAAAGATCGTGCTGGAAATCATGTTCTGGGTATCCTTTGTGGGGGCGCTGGAACAGGTAGAACGGGAGCGGACAGTGGATCTGGTGACAGACTATCTGATGTTTTCTGTTGTTTTGTGGAAAGGTGCGCAGGCACTTTTTTCCGTCCTGGTCTTTACAATGATCATCGAACAGTTTTTGACGATTATCGTACTGGCATGGCTTGGTACTACTATATTGTTTATCATCGAATTGTTCCGGGCAATGCGCCGGTATGAATATGCATAAAACCGGTAAAGGGGGAAAAAATGAAGGTTTTAGTGACAGGAGGGACTGGTTATATTGGTTCCCACACATGCGTGGAACTGCTGCAGAAGGGGTATGAGGTAGTAGTTTTTGACAATCTGTACAACTCAAAGATAGATGTACTGGACAAGATAAAGCAGATCACAGGGAAGGAAGTTACGTTTTATAAAGCAGATATGCGGGATAAGGAAAGTATGCGCCCGGTATTTTCAGAAAATACATTCGATGCGGTGATCCATTTTGCTGGGTTGAAAGCAGTCGGGGAATCCGTGGCAAAACCGCTTCTCTATTATCAGAATAATATAGCCGGAACGCTGAACTTATGCGAACTGATGAATGAGTACGGCTGTAAGAGGATCATATTCAGTTCTTCGGCGACGGTCTACGGCTCGCCGGAGACGGTGCCTATTACAGAGGATTTTCCGCTGAGTACGACGAATCCATATGGCAGTACAAAACTTATGCTGGAGGGGATCCTCTCGGATCTGTGTGTGCCGGATGAGGAATGGAGCGTTGTCCTGCTCCGTTATTTCAATCCGATCGGCGCCCATGAGAGCGGGCTCCTCGGAGAGAACCCCAATGGTATCCCCAATAATCTGATGCCGTATATCATGCAGGTAGCTGTCGGCAGACTGCCGGAACTGGGCGTGTTTGGTAATGATTATGACACACCGGACGGCACCGGCGTCAGGGACTATATCCATGTGGTGGATCTGGCGGGAGGACATGTCAACGCCGTTGACAAAGTGGTCTCTTCCACAGGCGTCAATATTTATAATCTGGGGACGGGCAATGGCTACAGTGTACTGGATATTGTAAAGGCGTTTGAAGAGGCAAATGGTCTGAAGATCCCGTATTCCATAAAACCAAGGCGGGCAGGTGACATCGCTGTCTGTTATGCCGACCCGGCAAAGGCGAAGGAGGAGCTTGGCTGGGAGGCGAAACTTGATCTCACAAGAATGTGTGAGGATTCATGGAGATTTGCAAAGAAAAATTTTTAAATATATTAA
This sequence comes from uncultured Eubacterium sp., assembly GCA_910584875.1. Lineage (GTDB taxonomy): Bacteria > Bacillota > Clostridia > Lachnospirales > Lachnospiraceae > Eubacterium_F. Next base: position 100,506 of record CAJUDA010000002.1, on the reverse strand, counting down.
TAAAAATCTAGGAGGTATATAAAATGAGTGAAGCAAAAAGTGTGATTGAAAGCGGTAAAGCGGTACTGGGGATTGAATTTGGTTCTACCCGTATCAAGGCAGTTCTGGTAGATGACCAGAATAAGCCGATCGCATCTGGCAGCCATGAATGGGAAAACCAGCTGGTGGATGGTATCTGGACGTATGGCATTGATACGATCTGGGAAGGCCTGCAGGATGCCTACAGGGGAATGACAGAAGATGTAGACAAACAGTATGGTGTAAAGGTGACGAACCTGGCAGCGATCGGTTTCAGTGCCATGATGCACGGCTATATGCCGTTTGGAGCTGATGGCAAGATTCTCGTGGCATTCCGTACATGGAGAAATGCCATCACGGAAGAGGCTTCGGAGAAGCTGACCGAGCTGTTTAACTTTAATATTCCGCAGCGCTGGAGCATTGCCCATCTGTATCAGGCGATCCTCAACGGGGAGGCGCATGTAAAGGATATCAAATACCAGACGACACTGGCTGGTTACATACACTGGAAGCTCAGTGGAAGGAAAGTGCTGGGTGTCGGTGAGGCGTCTGGTATGTTCCCGATCGACAGCACTACCGGAAAGTTCAACCAGAAGATGGTGGATCAGTTTGATGCAGCTGTCGCAGATAAGGGCTACTCATGGAAACTGCTTGATATCTTCCCGGAGGTGCTGAATGCCGGTGAAGATGCGGGGACACTGACAGAAGAAGGGGCAAAGCTTCTTGATCCGACAGGAACACTGCAGGCAGGGGCGCCGATGTGTCCACCGGAGGGTGATGCCGGAACGGGAATGGTTGCCACCAACAGCGTGGATCTGCGGACTGGTAATGTATCTGCCGGGACCAGTGTATTTTCCATGGTTGTACTGGAAAAGGATCTTTCCAAAGTTTATCCGGAACTGGATATCGTTACGACGCCGGACGGTGCATCGGTAGCGATGGTTCACTGCAACAACTGTACCTCAGACCTCAATGCATGGGTCAATCTCTTTAAAGAATTTGCCGAGGCGTTTGGTGTTGATGTAGATATGAATAAGCTGTTCGGCACATTATATAACAAGGCGATGGAAGGAGACGCCGACGGCGGGAACCTTCTGGCGTACAATTATATTTCCGGTGAAAATATTACCGGCATGGAAGAAGGGCGTCCGATGTTTGTCCGCACGCCAAACAGCAGGTTTAACCTGGCGAACTTTATGCGCGTCAATCTGTATACCGCTCTTGGCGCATTAAAGATCGGCAATGACATTCTGCTGAAGGAAGAGGGAGTAAAGGTAGATAAACTGCTGGGACATGGCGGACTCTTTAAGACGAAGGGCGTCGGTCAGCAGATTCTGGCGGATGCCATGAATACACCGATCTCTGTTATGGAGACGGCAGGAGAAGGCGGTGCATGGGGAATCGCAGTGCTTGCCTCCTATATGATCCAGAAGTCCGAGGGCGAGACGCTGGGCGCATACCTGAATGAAAAAGTATTTGCCGGACAGGAGGGAAGCTCCCTGGATCCGGATCCGGAAGGAGTGAAGGGCTTTGATGAGTTTATCAAGGTATATAAAGCCGGACTTCCGATTGAGCGTGCCGCTGTAGATTCCATGGCACTGTAAGCCTATGAGAGAGAAACGGATTCGGTTACAGAATAGTATAAAAAGGCTGTATGAGCGACTGAACAGGGTTCGTCTGCTGCAGGCGATCAAAGGCAGTCTGGTGATGATCATCCCGGTGATCATGGTGGGAGCGTTCACGATCGTGCTGCGCTCCCTGCCGGTGCCGGTGTATCAGACATGGCTGCATGGATTTGCCGGCGGCGCAGTAGATAAACTTCTGGAATATATCTATCAGGCAACGTTTGGGATTCTGTCCCTGTATATGGTAGTGAGCCTTGCCTTCTGCTATGCCAGCAAGGTGGAGGAAATGGCAGGGAACTATATGGGAGCGATTCTTTCTTCGCTCCTTGCCTATTTCATTGCAAGTGGTATCTTTAGCGAGGGCGCCGACATTTTACACCTGCTGGGTGCCAATGGTCTCTTTACTGCCATAGTCAGTACACTGGCTGCCAATACCATGTATTTCTGGCTGAATAAAAAGATCCGGGTAGATATCCGTATCTATACATCAGGAACGGATGATGTATATTTTCATATGATCCGTTATATACTTCCGATCCTGATCATTGGTATGGTTTTTTCCCTGCTTAACCTGATTTATTATGCGCTGTTCGGGGTACATAGTTTTCAGGAATTGTATATTATGGCGCTTGGCTCTATGTTCCGCTGGGCGGGACCAGATTTTGGATCGACCTTCCTCTATGTATTTATGGTACATTTTCTCTGGTTCTTTGGCATTCATGGAGGAAATGTACTGGATGCAGTGTGGGGCGATATCCTGGATCCTGGTGTGGAGGCAAATGCCGCAGCGCTGGCTGCCGGCAATATCCCGACAGAGATTTTTAGTAAGTCATTTATTGATATTTTTGTGATCCTTGGAGGATGTGGGAGCACGATGTGTCTTTTACTTGCGATCCTGCTCTTTGAGAAAAAGAGAGGGATGCGTAAGCTGGCACGGTTTGCTGCTGTCCCGAGCCTGTTTAATATCAACGAACTGCTTCTTTTCGGCGTGCCGATCGTGTACAATCCGATCATGCTGATCCCGTTTTTTCTGACGCCGATCGTCAATCTGCTGATCAGTACGGTGGCGATGAAGCTCGGTCTGGTACCGGTGGTATCGCATTCTGTGGAGTGGACGACGCCGATCTTTCTGGGGGGATATTATGCGACGGGTTCTATCGCCGGTGCTGTGCTGCAGGGGGTCAATCTCTTTGTGGGCGTGATGATCTATCGTCCCTTTGTCCGGCTGATGCACAGGGAGAATGCACGGAACAGCCGTGCCAGGATCGGGATACTGGTCGAGCTTCTCCAGCAGAGTGAGGATACGCGTGTGCCAGTCACACTTCTGGAACAGGACGGCGACGCCGGCGTGGTTGCCAAGATGCTGAGCGATGACCTGCAGGGAGCGGTGAGGAGCGGGAGACCATGTATGTATTTCCAGCCCCAGTATGACAGTGATAACCATTGTATTGGCGCCGAGGCGTTGCTGCGCTGGAATCATCCCGTCTATGGAATGGTATATCCGCCCCTGGTGATCAAGCTTCTCGAAGAGACAGAGCTGCTTACAAAGGCAGAGACACTGATCCTGAAAACGGTGATGGAGCAGATGAGGCAGATCAAGGACATATATGGAGACCAGGTGAAAATTTCGGTCAATGTTACCGGGCTTACCATTCAGCTCGATGAGTATGAATCATTTCTCCGTGAGATGTGGGAGCGTTATCCGGAACATGTGGGAAATATCATGATCGAGATCACAGAGCAGGCAAGCCTGCAGATCGACGATGCGTTTCTGGCAAGGCTGGCGCGGATCAAAGAGATGGGATACCGGCTGGCGATTGATGATTTTTCCATGGGTAATACTTCGGTGAAGTATCTCCGTTCCAATGTCTTTGACATGATCAAGCTGGACGGCTCCCTGATCCGGGATATTGAGAGCAATGAGAGAAGCCGGGGTATCGTGAGAAATATGGTGAATATGGCACAGGAGTTTCATATTGATATCCTGGCAGAATTTGTCGAAACGAAAGAGCAGCAAGAGCTGCTGGCAGAACTGGAATGTAATCTGTATCAGGGCTATCTGTACAGCCCGGCCGTTTCGCTGGAAAAATTTCTGGAAAAGGGATGCGGGTGAGAGTATCACTTAAATTTTGTGGCTGTCACACAGATTGTGCGACAGCCAAATTTCTGATCCATTATTTATAAGTAATACTATGGGATGAAAATATTTCTGCTGTTTGTCTTCCAACGGCTGATTCCATATAAGGATATATATTGATCAGTTTAAATTGATTTTGCTTACATACGGATGCAAAATGTGACGCGGTGCCAGTAGCGTTTGGCGTATTGTATGCTTGCAGAGCGCTTGCTACAGCTTTTGATGCACATGTCCATCGCTCTTTGTAAATATTTATATCATCAGCATCAGGATGTTTAACTCTATTGCCATTTACTGCTGCGGAGTGAGCAAATGTATCTGCAAGGTTATGGATTGCCATCCCCCAGAGAAAATCTCTTTTATGGGCATTATTTGGTGCGGTTCCTGCGTAAAGTCCATACCAGTTTATTTTAGCGATGTCATCATCTATTTCATTTTTGACCTTATTAGACAAGCCAGCATAAGGAGGTTGCTTATTTGAACCGACAGCGTTTGCCAGCCTTGTCTCATAGATATAAGCAGCAACATAGTTATTGAGATAATTTTCTTTGACTTCATTTTTGTAATAACCATGCCACCATGGATTGTTTGTCATACCCTGATAACGATAAAGATCTTTGCCGTTATAGCTTCCTGTAAAATATTGTTCATCTTTTCTGTCGTTAAACCGTGCACCATCTTTTACATATTTATTATTACTTTTTACCAGATTTTCATGGTTATTCACACTCCAGCTCCCTTTGACGCATCCTGTATCCCGGAAAACAGGTACCTTCGCCTTATTTTCTGGTATTCCTTCATCGGGATTCTTTTTTTCCTTATACTGTTCTTTAAAGGAATCATAGTGCTCCAGCGCATAGCTGATATCGATCAGACCTGCTCCGTATTCATTCGCTTCGCCGTAGGCATTTGCAGATGCTGTCAGCAGTTCCCGGACAAAATCCGGGGATACATTCCGATCCCTCTCCAGGATCAGCGCCGCCGCTCCGGCTGCCTGGGGTGCCGCAAGGCTTGTCCCCGACTCCACGACTTCGCCGTTCCCGAACATCCCGGTACTCTTTACCAGCTCACCCGGCGCTGTGAGACTGATTTCTGCCCCGGTTGCACTGTGGTCTGCACGTTCGCCCCGCTTATCTACTGAGCCAACTGCCAGTACTCCATCCAGCGCCGCCGGATACTGTACAGTAGATTCTGTTCCCGCATCCCCGGCAGATCCGGTATTTCCAGCGGCGGCAATCACGAGGATCCCGGCATCTTCAGCATCCTGTACTGCCTGTGCCAGCGCCTGTGAATATGTATCCACCCCGAAGCTCATGTTGATGATATCTGCCTTTGCTTCGATCGCCATATAAATCCCTTCAATGACACGGCTGACGGGAGAGCAGTTGTCATCGTCAAGCACCCGGATGGAATAGATCTCAGCATAGGGGTCGACGCCGGTGATCCCTTCGCCGTTGTTCTTTGCCGCCGCCAGCCCGGCGACACTTGTCCCGTGACCGGTTCCATCCATGAACAGCGGACTTATCTCTTCCTCTCCCGGTACGAGAGAAAAAGTAGCGGCGATATTCATGTCTGTATTATAATCGACCCCGGAGTCGAGGATCGCAATCCGGACACGATTTTTATCGCCTTTTTTCCTTTTTTTGCGGATTATCTTCTGGGCACGGTCGGCATGGATCATCCGCAGGTTCCATTCCTTGCTGTTTTTCTTCTGTACTTTTTCCACTACGTTTTTTTTGTGGATCGTTTTTTCACCTGCGCGGCTTGCTTTTACTACTACATCTTCCTCGACAAATGCTACATTTTTTTGTGCCGACAGTGTTTTCACTTCCTGCTTAGTCAGCGTCAGGGATGCCATCTGGTTCTCCAGCAGGCAGTCCTCCCGGTTTGCATTCGTTACATAGGGGCTGTCGTATTCGTTCTCCAGGATATTCGCCTGTTGTTCTGTCCTTGTCATCACGATATAGTCTTTTTCTTTCGCTGGTTTTTCGGCTTGGATTCCGGTAGCTGCCCCGACAGGGACTTCCATCTGGCAGACAGTTACCGAAGACGCCGCCATACACAGGCTTAAAGCGATGACAGTTGTTTTTTTGACTGCTTCATTTCTTAACAAAATAGATCTCCTCCTTTATTTTTTTAAATTATTATACCATATTTATCAAAATTTTACAAATTTCACAAAGTTTTTAAATTTTTGGATATTTTGGTAATTTTTTGGCAAAATCGGTATGAAAATCACTACTTTTATACTGATTTTGCCTGAAAAGCTAAAAACTTATGGTAAAAAAGGGGGAAAATATTTTAAAAAAATTTAAAAAAATATCTGCATGTATATGATTGTAAAGAGACAGGGGTTCAGATCCATAATCAATTAGCCGGCCCTCGTCTGTTGGAAATCTATAACTGTAAGGATGGTCTGATAACGGATGGAAATTTAGTGAGCCAAGTACATCTTCAAATACATGATAATACCAGGAACGGACTGGCTTATACTGGAAGCAAAACTGCTATAACGATTGATAGCAGCATGGAGATATATGACAATGGAGGCTGGAATATCTATGGGGATAATGTTCCGTCGAGTTTTTGTGTGGGGAAAGACCCGGCGGGTGAATTTACATGCCGCTTGGAGAACGGCGGACTCGGGAATATGAATATCAATCCGAAAAGCAGCAGTGGAAGCGGGTATATGCTGGAGCCGACACGTCTGAAATCAGATGGAAGCGTGTATTATGTATATCCGGGCAAAGAAGTCTGCATTTCCCCACAATCAAGTTCCTCGTGGACAGATGATACGGACTGGCTAGAGGGCTGTATGGTCTTTGATACACAAAATTATGTCAAGGGAGCAGCCGCCGCCTATGTTCCGGAAGAAAATATCCGTACCACATCAGACCAAGAGGAGGATACATGGAATTTTGTACGGACCCACTTTTTTGCGGCAGAGAAGGGCTGGGTAATTCAGTATGATAAAAATGCTCCTGCCAATATGTCCGCACATCCTTTGGTATTTGCAGAGGGGTGTAATGTCACTTATGATTATAAAACCAATGGCGGGACAGGCATGTCAGAGACTTATTCTAAGATTACCTGTCTGGCTGGAGAGGCAGTGGACTTAAGTCTGACCGCTGACCGGCCGGGATACGAGTTTATCGGCTGGAATACGAATCCGGACGCAACAGAGGGGCTTGAAACGCTTGAGGCGGGCACAAAGGATATTACCTTGTATGCCATATATAAAAAGACAGCTTATATCAGCTATCATACATATGACGCCGACTCGGATTACAGAGCTGCCGTTACCTTTTACAATAATGAGAATAAAAAGGAAAGCGGTCTGGCTGCATATAACGCAGGAGGAGATAATACCTTTGTTGGATATGTGCTGAAGGAGGATGCCATTGTTTCATCAGCAGATGATGTGCTTGCAGCAGGCGACAATGTAACGGTGTCTCTTGACGGTCTGGATATTTATTGTGTGTATGAAAAACAGGGACAACTGGATTATCTGAAAAAGGACGGCTCCGTCCTGGGCACGGAAAGAGATACTGTTTATGAGATCGGCTCGGATAACAGGAAGTTTGAGTATACCGTAAGAGCAGGAGAGCCTGTAACAGGCTTTACCTTTAAGGAATGGAAAGATGCAGCCGGCAACAGCTTTGCGGCAGGCAATACAATCCGTACGGAGGATAAGCATATTATTCTGACACCTGTTTACGAGGTATATAAGAAGCCAACTACGGAAGAACCGACTACAGACACCCCAACCACGGAAGAACCGGCTACAGATACCCCAACCACGGAAGCTCCGGCTAAGAAGGGAGCTAAGCTTACCTCTGGCAAGTTGGTATACAAGGTATCAAAGGCTGCTACGGCTAAGAAGGCTGGTACATTGACGGTAACCGCACTGTCTAAGTCCGGTAAGAAGGCAGGAAGCCTGTCCATTCCGGTAACGGCAACCATCAAGGGTTACAAGTACAATGTAACAAAGCTTGGAAACAATGTATTCAAGGGTGCCATGGCTAAGAGTGTTGCACAAAGAAAAACGCATATTCGGCGAACATATGTTAGATAGATATGCGTTTTAGGGACACACTGGAAGTTGTCAGTATGTTATTCGTAGTCAACTCTTTCAATTTTGAAAATCACTGGACGTGTACCATCTGAACAACAGGTAATCATTTCATTCTCGTTCTTCATCCAGCCTTTCATGATAGAGCCACCCTGTAAACCTGTATAAATATAACGAGAAACAGAGTCCCACGCTTCGGAACAAAACGGCATTTTCGGACCGCCTGCAACAGTATCTGGATTGCCATTGGTTTTTACCAGTGTGTTTAAACCCATGTGCCAGAAGTCATCACGTTCATCGTCACGATAAAAAACAAATTCATCTCCTACATTGTAACAGGGGCAAGCACCTGAAGCAGGGTTTGCACAATATTGTTGCTGTAATTCTGGATATAATTTTTTATCTAATACAGTTACTTTTACTTTATATTTCATTTAATTTACCTCCAATCCCGATTTGATAAATTCAGAATACCACAAAAACATGAATATTTCCACTGTGCAGTCCCAAGAATTATCGATTTGAACTCTCCCTCTGCGGGGCAAAATCAATCCGGCACAAATACCAGAAAACGTGATGGATTTAATCAGATGGTAGCAGATGTACTGGCTGGCAAGATTGACCTAATCCTTACTAAGTCAATCAGCCGCTTTGCCCGTAACACGGTAGATACTCTTACAACTGTCCGTAAGTTAAAGGAACGGAATGTGAAAGTATATTTTGAGTAAGGGAAAATCTATAACCAGATTTTTCTTATAATACTGTTTATATTTAACTCATAAGATGTTATAATAAAATTAAATGAAGTTGCGCATACCAACATTCATCTATGATAAATGTTTTAAATCTGAGAGGAGGAGATTAAAATGAGCACTCTCAAAAATACAATCTCTATGATGCAGACTCTGCCAGAAACTGATTTAATTAAAATTCAGAATTTTACGAAGAAACTTTCCAAGCGTCGTGAACTTGAAACGGCTGACGAAGCTGTTGGTAGATTGTTGCCGCCAAAATCACGGGAAGATATTTATAGGGACTTAGAAATTTCAAGACAGCAAGCAGCAGAAGGGAAATGTCAGGAAATGGAGGAGGCGCTTGCGGAAATCAGAGCAAAGTATGGATTATGAGGTGATTTTGACTATTCCAGCCAAAGCACAGCTTGACCATATTATCGAATATGTTCTTTTTAAATATGAGAATACTCAAGCAGCACTAGGCATAATGGATGATGCGGAGGAAACAAAATATAGGCTTTCCCACGTGGCTGGTGGATTAAAGCTATGCGAAGATCCTAGACTCCATAGTCTTGGATATCGGACAATACATTTCAAACGCCACCGTTACTTTATGCTTTATCGAATACAGGATGACGTAGTTTTTGTTGATGCCATTTATCATGATCTGCAGGATTATGAAAGTTTATTAGAATAGTTTTTTCAATATGCTTGACTCAAAAAAATTATCCTTATCTGGTATCAACCAATGGTTCTAGTCCATCCACTTTAATCATATCAATGGCATAATTCGCTTTCTTTATTTTTTGCCCTGCTGAAAAAGCAGTTTTTCTATCTCCCATGCGAGATCAACACCATTGCCATAACCGGATTCTTTTCCATAGGAACCATCATAATACTTTTTGTCATAACCGATGTTCAATCCTCCCCCCAGTATAACGCCCATTTTCTCTCCACCCTTTAAATGTAAAATAAGAGTACTGCCTCCCATACGGATCGAATCCGGACTTGTAACCACTTCATCTAATTCAAGATCCAAAGCAGCCAAATAGGAGTAGATGCTGGATATAAGGAAAGGATCCTGTATCTCTTTGGTCGATGGTGATCTTACTTCCATTTTCTCTATTTTGTGAAACAATTTCTCCGAAAACAATTTGTTATGATAGGAAATGGGAATTTCGTCCGTATCATTTGACAACACATGGACTTCACAACGATATGTTCTGTCAGCCAGATCAGCCGATATCACTGCGTTTCCCGGACAAATTGCCGTTACGATACCATCCTGGTCTACTACCACTGCTTTGTCGGAGCTGCTCCATTTTATATTGTCCCGCAAAACGTCCTGAAGTTCTCTCTGATCGGGATACAGAATGAGGTTCTTATACTGATCTGGCTGGAAATCAAGATTATACTGTTTCCCTTTGATCAGGTAAAGTCTGCTCCGGGTAAGTTCCAGACCCTTAAGCTCCAGACCCTTAAGCTGGACATCCGCAGAAGCATTACTCTGATTTTTGTTTATGAAATAGCAGCAAATAGAGGAACATATGAGACCTAAGCCCAGTATCACTACTACAATATAGGTTTTCTTGCTTTTCATTCTACTCTCCTTTTCAAAACTACTATACTGTTTCTGCATCAAAACATATCTTTGTCAGACCACCCCCTTCATTCCATATAATAAGTATACCATACTTATAACACATAACATAGAGGGAACTGCGTTTGTGGCAATATTGGTAAAATTACTGATGGAACAGCATCCGTTCCGCATAGGTATTCCGATAATCTGACGGACTCTGACCGGTGATCTTCTTAAAGGCATTGGAGAAGTTATGATTGTCAGAAAATCCGATATCATACCCGATCTGGGAGACGGGCAGATTGGTATCCGTGAGCAGTGCCTTTGCCAGTTCCATTTTTCTCTCGAGGATATAGGCTTTCAGGGAGATGCCGGAAGATTTCTTAAAAAAGGTCGTGATATATTTCTCATTATATCCAAAATAGGCAGCGACTTCGCTGACCTTCACCGGTTCCCTGACCCGCCAGGAGATATAATCCACGATATCCGTATAGAGCTGCTGTTTATCCCCTTTCATGGTGATGCGGCCGCCGGACAGGTAGAGCTGGCTGTATAGTTCGCACAGGATCCCGGTTACCGTATAGTTGTTCTGGTTGATATTCCGGTAGTTGCGGTTGCAGTCCTGAAGCTGCTTGAGCAGTACGATCATCCGGTCCATACGGGGTACCTTTGCCTGTACCGGTAGCAGGATCCGGGTCTCTTCGGCTGGCAGGGGCGAAGAGACTGCGTCCGGGATGCGCAGATCGCTGTGGTTTCCGGGATAGGAAAAGTGCGTCCAGTAAAAGGTGCACTGGGACGGGTGGAAGCCGTGCTGGTGACAGGGGGGGCTCAGGATGATATATTCCCCCTCATGGACAACATATTCCTTGTTGTCTTCTGCAATGTATAAATCCCCTTTTGTCATAAGGATCAGTTCAAAATCTTCTAACATACGTGACATATGCACCCAGTTCTCATCTGGAGCGATAAACTTGCCTGTCCAGTTAAACCGGAGGGGTTGGTCAAGGTGAAAGTTCAGTGTATCCATATAACTTTTTTATACCTCCTTTTCCAAAACAGGACAGAATGTCTGAAGGCCTGCTTTTTCACTGCCCTAAATATAGATTATGCTGAATTGAATTACTATACCCTTTATATTACAGGAAAATCCAAAAACAGGCAAGAGGAAAATCACACCTGAACGAACATTTTCATAAAACATTTTCATAACAAACAGAACCAAATAGTATGGTGTGTGAAAAATAACCGTGATAAAATAAATCCAACATTAATGTTGAATAGGAAAACAGAAAAAGAAAGGAAGAGTGCGATGAAAAAGAACTGGTTGCAGACAGGGAGAAGAATGATGGCATCCACCCTTGCCGTGCTGATGGCAGCGTCCGGGATTTCCGTGGCGGCGCCGCTGACGGCAAAGGCAGCAGGGACTCCGGCAGACAGGGAAGATAATACGATTGTCTATGCTGTAGACTGTGGGGATCTGGATGTCAAAACAGTTCCGGCGGATGGACCGCTGGGGACACACAACAGTGTGACCGAGCAGGCGTATGGAGCAGACGCCGTGACTGGATACAAATGGGGGATTTATGAGACAGAGACAAAGACATCAAATAACGGAAATGCTCCGAACCGTCCAAGTGGCGGAGTTAAAACGGAATGGAGCTGGCCCAATGAACAAGTTGGTGGGGATAAGACTTCTAAATTGGCGTCAAACCGATATACGAAAAATCAGTTTGAAGGAGGTTTCCCTGAAAACAAAGCAAATGAAGTTAATCCAAGAAACCTGAACTACAGATTTGAACTGGAAAACGGCGATTATCTGATCGAAGCTGGTTTTACGGATCCGTGGAGTGTGTCCAATAGTCCGACTCTGTATGCGAATCATGGAAAAAGTGATCAGAAGGTGATCGCATCCAATATCAATGTTTCAGCGAACGGAGGTGTGGTGACAGGCGAGGTTGCCGTTACCGATGGCGAGCTGACACTCAATGCTATCAGTACATCCGCCTGTATCAATATGACGTATATCACGATTAAAAAAGGCGGCGACAGTGCTAAGCTCCAGGCAGATTATGATGACCTGACGATCCGCACGGCGGGTGTCACGTCAGATATCGATCTGCCGTCGAAGGGATCAAAATATGACAGTACGATCACCTGGGCATCGGATAACCCGGATGTGATCACAGTCACGACCGGATCGGCGGCGAAGGTGACACGTCCGGCATCTGGTGAGGAAGATGCAGAGGTGACACTGACAGCGACACTGAAGCTTGGTGACCAGACACTCACAAAAACGTTCAAAGTTACGGTAAAGGCAGTCAACGAGATGGCCGGAGCGGAATATTTTGACCATGAGGCAGTCGAAGTCACAGATGCCTACTATGACAAGGCGTTGGAGATGGATGTGGAAAATCTGCTGAAACTGGATGCAGACCGGCTGCTGGCGGGCTTCCGGGAGACGGCGATGTATGCGTCCGGTGTCAAAGACAACGCTGCGGTCAACACATATATGAAAAACAAAGAGCGGTACGGCGGCGGCTGGGAAAATTCCCTGATCGGCGGTCACACGCTGGGACATTATATGTCAGCGGTAGCACAGGGGATCGTAAACCCCGGACTCAGTCAGGCAGATAAGGATAAGCTGACAGAGCGCTTAAATGAGCTGGTAAATGCCCTGGCAGACTGCCAGGAAAAGACGGCAGGTACCGCATATGAAGGGTATCTCTTTGGCGCGACCCTTCCCACCGATGCATTCAAAAATGATGTAGACCTTCAGTTCGACAACGTGGAAGCGGGCAGGGCAAATATCGTATCAGAGGCATGGGTGCCGTGGTATACGATGCACAAGATTCTCGCTGGTCTGACTGATGCCTATGAGATCGCAGGTAATACGAAGGCGCTTCAGGTGGCGAATAAGCTTGCCACATGGATTGCCAAACGTGCCAATGGCTGGTCGGCAGCGACACAGCAGACCGTGCTATCCATAGAATACGGCGGCATGAACGATGCGCTGTATCAGTTATACAAGGTGACAGATGCATCCAATAAAGAAGACTTTTTAAAGGCAGCACACCAGTTTGATGAGACAGCTCTCTTTGATACGGTACTGAAGGGGACTGTGAACTGCCTGAATAATAAACATGCCAATACGACGATTCCTAAATTTTTAGGAGCACTCTGCCGCTATGAGGTGACAGGTGAGGCAAAGTATCTGCAGTACGCCGAGAGCTTCTGGGATATGGTGATCGACCGCCATACCTATGTGACGGGCGGCAACAGTGAAAATGAGCACTTCGGTGCAGATGATGTGCTCCATGGCGAGCGGACGAACACAAACAACGAGACCTGCAACACGTATAATATGTTGAAACTCAGCAGAAGGCTGTTTGTGATCACCGGAGACAAAAAGTATGCGGATTATTATGAAAATACACTAATCAATGCCATTATGTCCTCCCAGAACCATGAGACAGGCATGACCATGTATTTCCAGCCGATGGCGACCGGCTATCAGAAAGTCTTTGGTACACTGGATACCAATTTCTGGTGTTGTACCGGGTCCGGCATGGAGAATTTCACAAAGCTCCAGGACAGTATCTATTTTAAAAAGAGCGGACTTGTGATCGTAAACCAGTACCTTGCCTCCAAAGTGACCGGAGACGGATATACCATTACACAGACCGGGGAACTCAGCAAATCCGATACCATGACCTTCAAGGTAGAGGGTGGTAACATCGGCATCAGGCTGAAGCTGCGTGTCCCGGACTGGGTAAAGGACGGAAAGGCAATTGTTGCGTTTGACGGCACAGAGAAGGAATACAAAGTACAGGATGGTTATATCACCGTCCCCAACGAGGACATCAAAAATGGTGCTGAGTTTACCGTGAAGCTGCCGATGGAGGTGGCTGCCTATAACCTTCCTGATTCAAAGGATACGTACGCTTTCAAATATGGTCCCTTTGTACTGAGCGCCAAGCTGGGCAAGAGCAAACAGACCACTGGATCTCACGGTGTTGCTGTCACGGTGCCGACCAGCAAGGCAGTGACAAGCGATACGATCGGGATCCGCAATGCGGAAACCGTAGAAGAATATATAAAGAAGATCAACCAGAACCTTGTGAAAGCAGAGGGGTCCATGAATTTCACCCTCAAGGGAACGAATTTCTCTCATCCGTTTACGACACATTATAATCAGGATGAAGAAAACTACGGGATCTACTGGACCTATTACATCGATGAAGAGGGACGGGGATCGGAGGAGATCCTGGCAGAGAAGGCGGCAAAACGGCTGGAGCGTGTTGAAATTGACACGATGGCACAGGTAGGACGCGGTCAGTATGAGTCCCGGTTTAGTGTCAATGCAGACGGTTCACAGAAGGATGGTCTGGTAGAAAGCGGAACCGGATCAGTCGGTGTCGATGCCCCGGATCTGACGAGAAAGGCAAATGCCGGTGGATCCTTCGGTTACAAGATGATCGTCAGTGAGGGCGAGGATAATTATCTGTTGCTGACCTATGCCAAAGCAGATGATGGCAAGAGTATCCGGATCACCGTAGGAGACGAACTCATCGCAGAGGAAGTGCTGGACAGTGCGAAGGCAAAGGTACAGAATATGACGCTTGCTGAGGCGGATCAGGCAGAGTATTATCAGGTGCTGTATAAGATCTCAGCAAATACGATCAGAAACAATGTGCAGAATCTGCAGGTCTACGACGCAGAAGGCAGGGCAAAGACGGAAAAAGTCATCACCGTAACCTTTGCCGGCAAGGATCAGGCAGAATCCGCCAGACTCTGTAAATCCGTTTCTCTTATGAGACCGTACAATACTGTGAACCAGCTGACAAAAGTTGAGTACAACGGCAAGGCACTGACGGCAGTAAACGGAACCTATACGATCACGGTGCCATATTCGCAGAATCCTTCTGTGAAGTTCAGTATCCAGGATTCTTACGGTTATGTGGAGATTGATGGGGATGCCATTGATGAGACACAGCCTAAGACGCTGAAAACAAAAGGAGCGACAACGACATTTACTGTTAAGGTATATGCAGAAGATTTCAAGACATATAAGACATATAAGGTAGTAGTCAAAAGGGATTACACAAATCTCAGGCTGAAGGAAAGTCTGGTAAAGAGCTTTACCTTTGAGGGCAAAACAGACGGGGCGGCAGCCGTACAGAAAGCAGCCGTGCCATCCAATGTAAGTGGTGCCTCCTACAGCTATCAGAATGGCGCGATCGGAAAAGCCATTACGATGCCGGGCACCTATGGACTGAAACTGATGGATGATACGAAAGCACTGGGAGAAAGTTACACAGTAAGCTTCTGGATGAATTCCAAATCGACGGGATCGACAGTTGATCCTACCCTGACAGCAGGGAAATTTTCACCGGAATACTGGATGAATCTGACACTGGATGCCAGAATCTGGTCGAAAAATGGCGACTATATTGACACGCCTGCGTCCAGTGCCTACACGGCAAATAAATGGCAGAATGTAGTAGTGGTAGTAAACGGTGCGAAGGCTGGTAAAAAGGACGGCACAGTAAATGGTACCCTGTATGTAGACGGAGAAGCCGTATCAACGGGAGACGTGGCAAAGGGGATCATGACACAGAGCAGATCGAAGATGTATTTTGGCGTAAATGCCTGGGATGCTTACTTCTCTGGGGCGCTCGATGAGGTGCTGATCTTCAAAAAAGCATTGTCCGATGCGGAGGTACAGGCGATCGCCAGCAAATCCGCCACCGCTTCCACGATCCTGGGAACAGATAAACCATATACACCAGGGATACCAAACGGGATACCGAATGGAAAGGTGGCTGCCAAATCGGTTTCCGTAAAGGCTGCCGGGTACACGCTGAAGGGCAATAAGATCACCCTGAAAAAAGGGAAAAAGGTAACGCTCAAGGCGTCCGTATCTCCGGCGAAAGCAAGCCAGAAGGTGACATTTAAAAGCAGTAAAAAGAAAGTGGCGACGGTATCGAAAAAGGGCGTGGTAAAAGCGAAAAAACCGGGGACGGCAAAGATCACGGTCAAGACGTCCAACGGGAAGAAAAAAGTGATCACGATCAAGGTTGTGAAAAAGGATAAGATCAATAAGAAGCTGACGCTGACAAAGAAATCGCTGAAACTAAAGAAAGGGAAAACCGCACAGATCAAAGTAAAGAAAATGACGGCGGGGACGACCAGTAAGCTGACATATAAGTCCAGTAAGAAAAAAGTGGCAGCCGTAGATAAATATGGTGTGATCAGGGCAAAGAAAAAAGGAAAGGCAACGATCACCGTAACATGCGGGAAGAAAAAGGCGAAGATCAAAGTCAGAGTGTAAAAGACAATCTCATTAAATAAGAAAGAGACAGGGGGACTGCGGATGCAGTCTCCCTAGTGCTGTTATTAAGGTGCTGAACACAGGTGTATATGGTTCTGGAGATAGAAGAAAGCTTAAATTCCGGCTTGACTTTTGCTTCTAACATTGTTATAATATCTTTCGTTGGCAAACAGAATACTGGTTTAACGACAAGCGGGTGTAGTTCAATGGTAGAACACTAGCCTTCCAAGCTAGATACGTGGGTTCGATTCCCATCACCCGCTTTTTCTTTATGCAATGATTCAGACGGGAACGAAAAAGAGGTGGCAGACGTTGAAAAATAAAGTGATTCTGGCAGGGATCAATGCCAGGTATATCCATACGAATCTTGCGATCCGCTCTCTTCGTGCCAATGCCGGTGAATATGCGGAAGATGTAGAGCTGTGTGAGTATACCATCAATCAGAGGCGGGAGGAGATCCTTGCCCGGCTGTATGAAAAGAAGCCGGATGTACTTGGTTTTTCCTGCTATCTGTGGAATATTGATTATGTACTGTCCCTCGCCTGTGATCTGAAAAAGGTGCTGCCGGGACTTATGGTCTTTGCCGGAGGACCGGAAGTCAGCTACCACCCGGAGGAATTGCTGAAAACGTATTCCTTTATTGATCTGGTCATGGTGGGTGAGGGAGAACAGACCTTTCGCGAGTATCTGCAGTGGCTGGAAACAGACGGGACGGAGGAAGGGCTTGCTAAGATCCATGGACTGGTCTTCCGGGAGAATGGCGGGGATGAAGGCTCTGACAGGATCATCCGCACCCTGCCGAGAGAGGGAATGGCGATGGATGAGCTTGTATTTCCCTATCCGGACACGGCAGGGCTGGAGCATCAGATCCTGTATTATGAGAGCAGCCGTGGATGTCCTTTTTCCTGCAGCTACTGCCTGTCTTCGATTGAGAAGTCTGTGCGGATAAAAAGTGTGGCAAAGACGGTCAGGGAGCTTGACTTTTTTCTGGAGCATAATGTCCCCCAGGTCAAATTTGTGGACCGGACATTTAACTGTAACCATGCGTATGCTTATGAGATATGGAAATATATCGGGGAACAGGATAACGGGGTGACGAACTTTCATTTTGAGATCGCCGGGGATCTGCTGCAGGAAGAGGATTTTGCCCTGTTCCGTACATTCCGGCCGGGACTGGTACAGTTCGAGATCGGCGTACAGTCCACCAATCCGGATACCATCCGGGCGATCCGCAGGAAGATGGATCTGGAAAAACTGAAAAATAATGTTGCCCGTATCCGTGAGAACCATAATATCCATGAACATCTGGATCTCATCGCCGGGCTGCCCTGTGAGGATTATGAAAGCTTCCGCCGTTCCTTTAACGATGTCTATGAAATGAGGCCGGATCAGCTGCAGCTTGGCTTTTTGAAGCTGCTGGACGGTTCCTACATGAACGAAGTAAAGGATGGATATGAGATCCGGTGTAGTGGAAAGGCGCCATACGAGGTGCTCTCGACCAAATGGCTTTCTTATGATGATATCCTGCGTCTGAAACGGGTGGAGGAAATGGTGGAGGTGTATTACAACAGCCTTCAGTTTACCGCTTCCATGGCATATCTGGTACCGCGGTTTGACAGCGCTTTCGATCTGTATGACAAGCTGGGAAGCTATTATAAAGAAAATGGCCTTCTGGACTGCAGTCACAGCCGGCAGAAGCGGTATGAGATTTTGTGGGATTTCTGTCTGGGAGATGTCTGTGGTTCGGAGGAAGAGAGGGAAGAATTGCGTGAGATCCTGACCTTTGATCTGTTCCGGCGGGACTATGTCAAGAGCCCGCCATCCTTTGTCCGTCCCAGGGAACCGGGCGTCAGAAGGGAGATCCGCAGACTTATGGACAGGGCGCTGCAGGGAACAGGTGATTTATCTGCCCGGTATGGCGGTATGACCGCGGGACAGGTGATCCATATCGTATATGTGGATTTATTTACGATCGATATGGGTATGCTGACAGAGACGGGCAGACTGGTGAAGAGGACCCCCCGATACCTGCTGTTTGATTACCGGCAGAGAGATCCGCTGAGTCATTCGGCACAGGTGGCGCCGTTGAGCTAACTGTCAAGGAGCTGGCGGAGCAGGACAGTGATCTTTTCCCTGCGGGGATGGCTGCCGGATTCCACGTCCCGGATCAGGCTGCGCACTTTGTCCGGGCGGCGCGTCACAAGATAGATCTTTGCCAGTTCCTCATAATCCGTAACCCGGCGTGAACCAAACCGTATGGCGGCAAGGTAGGTCTGTTCTGCCTCGTCATGGTATCCGCTGCGTTCGTAGGACCGGGCAAGATTTGTCAGGGCGACCAGAAATGTGTTAAAATTTTCATCATATTCGGATAATGTCTTGAAATTTCCGACGCCATATGCTAATTTTAAATCTGTGTTGGAATGTTCTGACAGATCGATCATCGGTTTC
The DNA here is from genome assembly GCA_910584875.1 of uncultured Eubacterium sp. GTDB lineage: Bacteria > Bacillota > Clostridia > Lachnospirales > Lachnospiraceae > Eubacterium_F. The sequence goes on along the minus strand of CAJUDA010000002.1, from coordinate 81,559 downwards.
TGGATGATCTGCCGGAGTTGTCCGATATAATAAAGGATTGATTCATCCTCGGTTTCCATAAATGGAATATCATCATCCCCGATCTGGATCAGGGGAAGGTGCGAGATATCCTTGTTCCGGGTACTGTTGGCAAGCTCCTCCCGTGCCCAGAATTCATCGGAAGCCATTTTCTGTATCCGCTGGTTTTTCCGCTGTTCATAAAAAAGCCAGGCACAGAAGATCAGAGAGCAAATTAAGATAACAACAATAAATCGCATAATACTTACATCCTTTCAGAAAGGGGGAAATTCTTATGATGAACCGTAAAAAACAAAGGCTCGTGGCAGCCGTGATCTGTGTTGTGGTGATCATAGCCATGCTTGTCGGACTTCTGGCATCCATGTGACGGCCATGCCGGGTCCCCTTTGGGTATAGTGTAATACAGCTTGCCAAAATGTGCAAGCGATAGAATCAGAGTTTTGATGAGAGCAGAGGCGGCAGGGGAAGACGCCGCATTTGAGAGGGAGGCAGTAAAATTGAAACAGCAGCAGAGATTTTTACCGGCATTTATAGTGATCATGATCATGGCAGTGCTGATCGCATCGTATGTGGTGGCGGCATATGCGATGGTCAGGCCGGATGAAGACAGGATATGCAATGGTGTCTATGCTGATGAAATAGATCTCAGCGGCATGACGGCGCAGGAGGCACAGAATGTCCTCAATGAACATATCGCGAAGCTGTCACAGCGCACGCTGACAGTAGACATTAACGGCAAACTGGTCAGCACATCGCTGGCAGAGCTTGGCTATGCCTGCGAGTCAGGTCCGGTTATTGAGAAAGCGTTAAAGATCGGGAAAGAGGGCAACCTGTTTGAAAATTATACCAGGATCAAAAAGGTGGCAGCAGAACATGTTGTATATACGCTGACGGAAAATTATTCGAATGAGAAACTGCAGGAATTTGTCAGGAAAAAATGTGCGAAAAAATGTACAAAAATGAAAAATTCCAGTATCCGGATGAAAAATGGGAAGCTCGAATATACAAAATCCCGTCAGGGAGAGGTGCTGGACGTCCAGGCGACGACCCAGGTGATCCAGGAGGCCCTGCGGGAGCAGGAGGATGCCGCTGAGGTAAAGGCGGCGGCTGTGGTCAACGTACAGGAACCAAAGGTATCAAAGAAGCTTGCTTCCCGCTGCAAGGATGAACTGGGACGGTTTTCGACGAATTTCAATGCGGGAAATGTGAGCCGGTCGAAAAATGTGGCAAATGCGGCACGCCTGATCAATGGTTCTGTGATCAATCCCGGTGAGACATTTTCCGTGCATGATGTCATATCGCCGATGACGGAGGAAAACGGATATTATGCCGCACCATCCTATAGTAATGGCGAAGTGGTGGATTCGATCGGGGGCGGCGTCTGCCAGGTGTCGACAACTCTCTATAATGCGGTACTAAGATCAGAGCTGGAGATCGTAGAGAGAAGTCCTCATTCCATGGTGGTAACCTATGTGAAGCCGTCTATGGATGCGGCGATCGCCGGTGATTATAAAGACCTGAAATTCCGCAACAATACAGAAGTCCCCATCTATATTGAGGGCGGCACGCTCTCCGGGACCGTGTTTTTCCATGTATATGGGGAAGAGACAAGAGATCCCGGGCGCAAAGTGGAATATGTGTCAGAGACGCTGGAGACGATACAGCCGGGTGAAGATAAAGTCACCTATGATAAGACAAAACCGGCTTCCTTTATGGAAGTCACCCAGGAGGCACATATCGGTTATAAGGCGGTGCTCTGGAAGATCGTTACGGAGAACGGTGATACCAAAAAGACACAGATCAACAGCAGCACATATAAAGCAGAACCCCGCTATGTGACAAGGGGAGGAGCCAAAACAACGCCAAAACCGACGAAGGATCCCAAGGCGTCGGCAACGCCCAGGGCGACAGCAGCACCCAGAAAGACGGCGTCGCCAAGATCAGTGCAGCCGGAGAAAACACCAAAACCGACAAAAAGACCTGTGGCGACGAAGGCACCAGAGCCGGCAGACCCGGCGGATGCGACAGCCGTGCCGGTACCGCCGGGCGGAGCGGCAGAGTAAGGCACATTATGATGTGCCGGCAGGGAAGAGGGGCAGGACAGATGGAAATCGGGAAAATACCAGAAAATATATTGAAACGTTCGGTCTTTAAAAAACTGAGAGTAAAGAGACCGGAGGTTCTGGTCCATTCGGGGATCGGGGAGGACTGCAGTGCCCTGACGGCAGGCGGTGAGGTTATCGTACTCTCGACTGATCCCATTACCGGGACAGCGAAGGACATCGGGAAACTGGCATTTCATATCACTGCCAATGACATTGCCTCTTCCGGGGCAGAACTGATCGGCATGTTGCTGACGATCATTTTTCCGCCAGGGAGTACCGAGGAAGAATTAAAGGAGATCATGGAGGATGTGACAGCGCTGGCGGAGCAGTATAAGGTGGAAATCCTGGGCGGACATACGGAAGTATCTGCCGCCGTGAACCAGACACTGGTATCAGTGACTGGTGTGGGGAAGATCGCCAGAGACCGGATGATACAAACAGGCGGGCTGCGTCCCGGGCAGGATCTCGTTGTGACAAAATGGATCGGTCTGGAGGGGACGTCGATCCTGGCGAAAGAGAAAGAAGAATTATTGCGGCAGAGGCTGCCTCTGGAGATCTGGGAGACGGCAAGAGACTTTGACCAGTATCTCAGCGTCGTGCCGGATGCACAGACGGCGATGGAGGTCGGGGTGACAGCGATGCATGATGTGACAGAGGGCGGCATTTTTGGAGCGCTGTGGGAGATGGCGGCGGCGTCGGGTGTGGGGCTGGAGGTCGACCTTCGGAAGATCCCCGTCCGCCAGGAGACGATCGAAGTGTGTGAAATCTTTGATATCAATCCGTATATGCTGATATCCAGCGGTTCCATGCTGATCGGGACAGAACATGGCAGCAGGATGGTGGAAGAACTGAAACGGGCGGGGATCCACAGTGCTGTTGTGGGATACGCCACAGCAGGCAATGACCGTGTGATCATAAATGGAGAAGAACGGCGCTTTTTGGAGCCGCCAAAGACCGATGAATTATTTCGTGCAGGGAGGTAAAAACATATGTTGCAAGAAAAAATCCTGAGAAATATTGCCAGAAATTCCAGAATATCCACAGAGGATCTGGCGGCGATGCTGTCAGCGTCTCCTGAGGAGATCCGTGAAGCAGTCGCCCAGATGGAGAAGGACGGTGTGATCTGCGGTTATCCGACACTGATCAACTGGGACCGGATCGATGCGGAGCGTGTGACAGCGCTGATTGAGCTGAAGGTGACGCCGGAACGCGGCAGGGGCTTTGACCGGGCGGCAGAGCGGATCTATCAGTTTGATGAAGTGGAGAGTCTGTATTTGATGAGCGGCGGGGGCTTTGACCTCACGGTGATCGTTCACGGCAGATCGATGAAAGAGGTGGCGCGTTTTGTGGCGACGAAGCTGGCGCCCATGGATGACATAGAGAGTACGGCGACACATTTTGTGTTGAAAAAATATAAAGAATACGGTCTTTCTCTCGGACAGAGGAAGACGAGAGATGAAAGGCAGTTGATCACACCATGAGAAATCCATTATCAAAGACCGTCCAGGAGCTGGCGCCTTCCGGGATCCGTCGTTTTTTTGACGTGGCAAATACGATGGATGATGTGATATCCCTGGGAGTCGGAGAGCCGGATTTTGACACTCCCTGGCATATCCGGGAAGAGGGGATCTATTCACTGGAACAGGGACGGACTTTTTATACATCCAATGCAGGACTTGCCGAGCTGAAAAGAGAGATCAGCCGTTATCTGAAACGCAGGTTTCAGCTTCCCTATACAGAGAATGAGGTTCTTGTCACTGTGGGCGGAAGTGAAGCCATTGATATTGCGTTCCGCGCCATGCTGGATCCGGGCGATGAGGTCATTATCCCGGAGCCCTGTTTTGTCTCCTATTTTCCCTGTGTGAAGATGGCGGGAGGCAGTCCGGTGCGGCTTGCCCTGGAGGAAAAAGATGAGTTTAAACTGACAAAAGAAAAGCTGATGTCGGTACTGACGGATAAGACCAAGATCGTAGTCCTTCCTTTTCCCAATAATCCGACCGGTGCGATCATGACGGGAGAGGAACTGCGGGATATTGCAACGATCATCCGGGAGAGGGATCTCTTTGTTGTATCGGATGAGATTTATTCAGAACTGAGCTATCAGGGAGATCATGTATCGATCGCATCCCTGCCGGGGATGGCAGAGCGCACGGTGGTGATCAACGGGTTTTCCAAATCCTATGCCATGACGGGATGGCGTCTTGGCTATGCAGCGGGACCGGAAGAGATCATCCAGCAGATGATCAAAGTGCACCAGTATGTCATTATGTGCGCCCCTACTACGAGTCAGTATGCGGCGATCGAGGCGCTGCGGCACGGGGATGAAGACGTGGCATGCATGAGAGAGAGCTATGATGAGAGACGGCGGTTCCTGGTAAAGGAACTGAATGATATGGGTATCCCCTGTTTTGAACCGATGGGGGCATTTTATGTATTCCCCGGGATCCATCGCTTTGGCATGACCTCGGAAGAATTTGCGACCAGTCTTCTCCGTCAGGAAAGGGTTGCCGTAGTCCCGGGTTCTGCCTTTGGCGAATGCGGGGAAGGATATCTGAGGATCTCTTATGCGTATTCCATAGAAAACCTGAAATTGGCATTGGGAAAGATACAGAATTTTATAGACACCCTTTTGTAAATATGGTATAGTTAGGTATACTATGGTGTAAAGGAGAGAAAAGCATGGCGACATTAAATGCCCAACACATTAATCCGTTTCTTATGGCTGCCAGAAAGGTACTGCAGGATATGTGTTTTATAGAGGTTGCGGTCCAGAAGCCAATGTTGAAAGAGGCATCCTTTGGCCCGGATACATGGGTGATCATAATCGGTGTCACAGGTGAGATGCAGGGACAGGTTCTGATTGCCATGTCAAAGGAAAATGCCTGCAGTGTTGCCTCCAAGATGTGCATGACGGAAGTGAAAGAGATCGATGAGTTTGCGGCAAGTGCACTGAGTGAGCTGGGTAATATGATCATGGGAAATGCAGCGACCGTGTTTTCGTCAAACGGGGTAGGGATCGATATAACGCCGCCGTCATTGTCGCATGGACAGGTAAGCTTTATCAGCAGCTATGCCAAATATTTATGTGTACCAATGACATTCCCGGGCGGACAGTTTGAGATGTTTCTGGCATTGCGTCAGGAGGTCTGAGATACTTTGATACATATTGTACTGCTGGAGCCGGAGATTCCGGCAAACACTGGAAATATAGGGAGAACTTGTGTGGCGGCGGGGGCAAGGCTGCACCTGATCGGCCCCATGGGTTTTCAGATCAATGAAAAACAGGTGCGCAGGGCGGGGCTGGACTACTGGGATAAGCTGGATTATAGTCTGTATGACAGCTATCCTGATTTTCTTGCAAAGAATCCCGGCGCAAAGATTTATATGGCGACGACGAAGGCGAGACAGGTGTACAGTGATGTATCCTATGAGGATGACTGCTACATAATGTTTGGCAAAGAGAGCGCCGGTATACCAGAAGAGCTTCTGGTGGATCATGAAGAGACGACTGTGCGGATTCCCATGTTTGGTGATATCCGTTCTTTAAATCTTAGCAACTCTGTGGCAGTCGTGCTGTATGAGGCACTGCGCCAGCATGGGTTTGAAAATCTGAGCAGGACAGGACATCTGCATCATCACCACTGGAAAGATGGTTCATTATAGCTCAACGGCACCAATTTACAAAAACTGAAAGGGAGGAAATACAAATGGTAGCGAAGGTGTTACTGCTGGTTATTTTTTTTGCTGTCATGATCGGCATCGGGATATATGCCAGAAAACATGCAACAAATGTGAATGGGTTTGTGCTGGGAGGCAGGTCGGTCGGACCGTGGCTTACCGCATTTGCTTATGGAACATCGTATTTTTCGGCAGTCGTGTTTGTCGGGTATGCCGGTCAGTTTGGATACAAGTACGGGATGGCGTCCACATGGATCGGGATCGGCAATGCGCTGCTCGGCTCCCTGCTTGCCTGGGTCGTGCTGGGGCGCAGGACCCGTATTATGACGAAGCATCTGAAATCCATGACCATGCCGGATTTTTTTGCCAAGAGATATGACAGCAAAAGCTTGCGGGTAGTGGCGTCCATGATCGCATTTATCTTTCTGATCCCATACACAGCTTCTGTTTACAATGGACTGTCCAACCTGTTTGGTATGGCGTTTGATATTGATTACCGCCTGTGTGTCATTGTGATGGCGGTTCTGACCGGAGTTTATGTGATCATCGGCGGTTATATGGCGACAGCGCTCAATGATCTCGTGCAGGGGATCATCATGCTCTTTGGTATTGTAGCGGTGATCGCAGCGGTACTGAACGGCCATGGCGGATTTATGTCGGCTGTGAAGGAACTGGCAGCAGTGCCGAGTGAAGTGATGCCGGGGGCGTACACATCGTTTTTTGGCCCGGATCCCCTGAATCTGCTGGGAGTCGTGATCCTCACTTCCCTGGGAACCTGGGGGCTGCCGCAGATGATCCAGAAGTTTTATGCGATCAAGGATGAAAGGGCTGTGCATACGGGCACGATCATATCGACGCTTTTTGCTGTTGTCGTATCGGGAGGATGTTATTTCCTTGGCGGGTTCAGCCAGATTTCAGGGGTTACTCCGGCGGCGGATGGAAAAGTTGCCTATGATACGATCATTCCCCTGATGCTCTCGTCGCTGCCGGATATACTGATCGGCATTGTCATCGTACTGGTGCTGTCGGCGTCGATGTCTACGCTGTCCAGTCTGGTGCTGACATCAAGTTCTACGCTGACCCTGGATTTTATCAAACCATTGTTTGTCAAAGATATGGATGAGAAGAAACAGCTTGTCTGGATGAGGGTGCTTCTGGCATTCTTTATCCTCCTGTCTGTTGTGATCGCCCTGGATCCCCCGGCATTTATCGCACAGCTTATGGGTATCTCCTGGGGGGCGCTGGCGGGAGCATTTCTCGCACCGTTCCTTTACGGACTCTACTGGAAGGGCGTTACGAGAGCGGCCGTATGGGCGAGCTTTATCTGTGGCGTGGGGATCACGGTATCGAATATGTTTTTGAAATATATCGCGTCACCGATCAATGCAGGAGCCATCGCTATGATCGCCGGGCTGGTGGTCGTGCCGGTTGTCAGTCTGCTGACGCCAAAACTCAGCAAAGAAAGAGTAGAAGATATATTTACCTGTCTGGATACAAAGGTGACGGTAGAGCAGAAGCTTGCCCTGCCGGATGAGGAAGAAGACTGAGAGGAAGTTCAGGCAGAAAGGAAGGAGAATTGATATGAGAGGAATCAATACCCCGATCAAGGAACTGCGCAAGCAGGTTTTTACAGAGGTTGCCAAGGTAGCTTTTGATTCATCCAATATAAATGATGATATCGAGGCGATCCCTTATAAGATCACACCGGGCGATGCCCCGCTGTACCGGGAGAGCATTTACCGGGAGCGCGCGATCTGTTCGGAGCGTGTGCGTCTGGCACTTGGACTGTCGCTGCGCCCGGACGATGAGCCCGTCCATGTAACCAGTGGACTGGATGCGAGTAATGTGGCAGAAAAGTATTATGAGCCGCCGCTGATGCAGGTGATCCCGTCGGCATGTGATATGTGTGAAGATAATGTATATGAAGTAACGGACCAGTGCCGTGGCTGCGTTGCCCACCCTTGTGTGGAGGTCTGCCCGAAAGGAGCGATCTCTATCGTGAATGGGAAATCCCATATTGATAAGGAAAAATGTATCAAGTGTGGAAAATGTAAGGCAATCTGTCCTTATGACGCCATCGCCAGGAAAGTACGTCCGTGTTCTGCCGCATGTGGGATCAATGCCATCAGTTCGGATAAGCGGGGCAGGGCAACGATTGACAACGACAAATGTGTGAAATGCGGTCAGTGTATGGCAAGCTGTCCGTTTGGCGCCATTGCAGACAAATCACAGATCTTCCAGTTGATCCAGGCGATGAAAAAAGGTCCGGTCATTGCAGAGCTTGCTCCCGCTGTGATCGGCCAGTTTGGTGACGACGTCCGTCTGTGGAAGATCAAAGCGGCTTTGAAAGAGATCGGTTTTGCGGATGTGTATGAGGTGGCGCTGGGCGCTGATATTGGAGCCATTACAGAGGCACGTCACTATGTGCATGAGGTTAAGACTGGCAAACTGCCGTTTTTGCTGACTTCCTGCTGTCCGGCATGGTCTGTGCTGGCAAAACGTACCCTGACAGATATGGCGGAGACCGTATCCAGTGCGCTGACTCCTATGGTGGCGACAGCGCGTACGATCAAGAGACGTCACCCGGACTGCAAGATCGTGTTTGTCGGACCGTGTGCGGCAAAGAAGCTGGAGGCTTCCCGTACTACGGTGCGGAGCGATGTGGATTTTGTCATCACATTTGAGGAGCTGGATGCGATCTTTGCGGCGAAGGGGATCGATATGGAGACCTATGAGTGTGAGGAGCCGATCCACGATGCGACCGGTACAGGACGGGGTTATGCTGTTGCCGGAGGCGTTGCCAGTGCGATCGAGAACTGCATCAACGAATATTATCCGGGGACAGAAGTGCTGATCGAGCATGCGGAGGGTCTGGCGGACTGTCAGAAGATGCTTCTTCTTGCCAAGGCAGGCAAAAAGGATGGCTGTATGATCGAGGGTATGGGCTGTCCGGGAGGCTGTGTGGCAGGTGTCGGAACCAATATAGCGATTCCGAAAGCGGCGCAGGCGGTGAAAAAATTTGTGAAGGATTCTACCACGGCATTGCCGCCGAAAGAATATTCGCAGATCGAGCTGCCGTGATGTGACTCAGAGATGCGGCGGAAACCCGCCGCTGCGTTAAAGATAAAAATGCGCCCGTGCCAGGCGCATTTTTTGCTACAATATAGAAACAGAAGATGGGAGGCGGCATCGTATGCAAAAAAAACAGATACGAAAGATCGTATTGTTTACCCACGGCATTGAGACGCTGTGGTTTTTCAGTCTGCAGCTGGGAAAGGCACTGGAAGGTTTTGGATATGAGGTGTTCTATTTTGACCAGTGCTACACCTATGACAGCCTGTCCCGTCTTCTGGCATTCTGCCAGCCGCGGGTCACAGCGGCAGTCAGCTTTAATTTTGACGGCTGTAAAGGGGAAGACTATATGGTGGATGCAGACGGGATCAATTTTTTTGAGGCGCGGGAGATCCCTTTTATCAATATTGTAGTGGATCATCCTTTTTATTATCATAAATTTCTGCCTTTTCTGCCTGCAGATTACACACAGATCTCTATTGACAGGGAGCATCAGAGATATCTGGAGCGGTTTTTTCCGGATATCAGGAGAGGACCGTTTCTGCCGCTGGCGGGGACGTCGCTGTGGACGGAAAAAACGCTGCCCGGCTGGGAGGAGAGGACGACGGAGGTTGTATTTACCGGCAATTATACACCGCCGGAGCGGTTTGAAAAGGATATCACAAGGATTGATGATGAGTACACCGCCTTTTATCATGGTATTATTGATGATTTTATCGCGCACCCGCATCTGGATCTGACACAGGGGATTACGAAGCATCTCTGGGAAGAAGTGGAAGATATCACAGAAGAAGGAATTTGTGAGATCATGCCAAATATGATTATGATCGATCTGTATGTGAGAAACTATTTCCGGGGAGAGGTAGTGAGGCATCTGGCAGATGCCGGAATCCGTGTTACGTGTTTTGGCTCCGGCTGGGAACATTTACCGTGCCTTCATCCAGAGAATATAGTCTCCGGTGGCATGGTGAATTCAGAAGCCTGTCTGCGGGAGCTCAGCCGTGCCAGAATCTCACTGAATGTGATGCCCTGGTTTAAGGACGGGGCTCATGACAGGGTATTTAATTCCATGCTGAACGGTGCTGTCTGCTTTACTGACTGGAGCAGATATCTGCAGGAAGAACTGGAGGATGGTAAGGATGTTATCTTTTATGAACTGGATCAACTGGATCGGCTGACAGAGCGTATCCATACATTGCTGGCTGATCGACAGCAGTGGGAGATGATCCGCCAGCATGCATACAATACGGCAAAAAAGCATCATACCTGGGCAGAGCGGGCGCGCCTCCTGCATGAAGAAATACTTTGCAACATAAAGTGAAATGCGGTATAATATAAGTTATGGTACTTATGTAATAGGAGTGGAACGCGTACATTTGATACAAATGTAAATTCCGGAGGGAGGTTTAGGATGGCGAAGAATACGGCAAAAAAAGTAAAAAAGCATAAAAAACACAGAAAATTCTGGCTTGTAGTAAAAGTCATAGTTTTGCTGCTGCTGCTGACGATCCTGATCGGCGGTCTGTTTCTTTATTTCAGGTATGGAAAAGATGTCTTTGCGATGCAGGATGAAGCAAAGGCTCTGGTACAGGCGTCGACCACAGAAACGTTCCGGACGTCGGAGACGTCGATCGCCTATAACAGCAAGGGCAAACAGATCGCTGTGCTGAAGGGGGATAAGGATGCCTATTATCTGGACATTCAGTCCATTCCCGATTATGCCAAGACAGCGATGATCGTCACAGAGGATAAAAAGTTTTATTCTCATAACGGGATTGACTTTAAGGGAATCGCCCGTGCGTTCTGGGCGCTGATCAAGAATAATGGTGAAAAGACACAGGGAGCTTCTACTATCACGCAGCAGCTGGCAAGAGGCGTATTCCTGAATACCGATAAAACTTATGAGAGAAAGATCCGGGAGATTTTTATCGCCATGGAACTGGAGGAAAAATATACCAAGGACCAGATCCTGGAATTCTATCTGAATACGATTTATTTTGCCAATGGCTATTATGGACTGGAAGCGGCGGCAAAGGGGTATTTCAGCAAGAGCTGTCAGGATCTGTCGCTGGGACAGATCGCGTTTCTCTGTGCGATCCCTAACAATCCTACCACATATGATCCGGAAAAGAACTTCGACAACACGGTAAAGAGGAAGAACCGTATCCTCGATCAGATGCTCAGCGACGGCAAGATCAACCAGGTGGAATATGACGAGGCATACAATGAAGAAATAAAGATGAAAATCCAGCAGGTAAAGAAACGGGACTATATACAGACCTTTGTTACGTATAGCGCTACCCGTGCCCTGATGAAGGTAAATGGATTTACGTTTAAAAATGAGTTTGATACAAAAGAAGAGGAAGAAATCTATGACAGTGAATATAATGATGAGTATGCGACTGCACAGAAGATGCTGTTAAATAATGGGTACCGGATTTATACTTCCATAGACCTCAAGAAACAAAAAGAACTGCAGTCTGCCGTCAACAGCAACCTGTCCTCTTTTAAGAGCAAGGGGACGAACGGCATGTATGAAATGCAGGGATCGGCGGTCTGCATTGACAATAAAACCGGCAGGGTAGTGGCGATCGTCGGCGGCAGGAGCCAGCAGACGGAAGGCTTCTCGCTGAACCGGGCTTATCAGTCCTTCCGTCAGCCGGGAAGCTCCATAAAACCTCTGGTCGTATACACGCCTACACTGGAGAGGGGGAGTACGGCAAGCACAACGGTACATGATTATAAGTTTAAAGATGGACCGTCAAATTCAAGCGGCAGATATTATGGCTATGTATCGCTGCGGTTTGCCGTAGAGCAGTCCCTGAATACCGTGGCGTGGCAGTTATTCCAGAAACTGACGCCGGAGGTGGGCCTCAAGTATTTGCTGGATATGAATTTCAACCGGATCGTAGCATCGGATTACTATCTGCCATCCTCGCTCGGCGGTCTGACCTATGGTGTCAGTGCCCTGGAAATGGCATCGGCCTATGCTGCTCTTGAAAATAACGGTAAGTATAGAGAACCAACCTGTATCGTAAAGATACTGGACTCAGATGGAAATGTTATTGTTGACGATGAGGTAAAGGAGAAGAAAGTATATCAGACGGATGCGGCGAATTCCATGGTGGATATCATGAAGGGTGTTATGATCCGTGGTACGGCGCATGGACACTCACTCAGCAACGGGATGGTCAGTGCGGGTAAGACCGGGACCACCAATGACAAAAAAGACGGATGGTTCTGTGGCTTCACTCCCTATTATACGACAGCAGTGTGGGTTGGCTATGACTCGCCGAAAACGGTAAACGACCTGTATGGTTCCACATATCCGCTGCGGATATGGGAGGCATATATGAATGCTATTCATGCCAGGCTGGAGAAAAAGGATTTCAGCTTTGAGGGCGGTGATAAATCAGCCTCTTCATCGCAAAGGAAGACCTATGGCTCTGGCAGCGGAAATAAAGGAGATGATGGCAGCGGTGGTGGCGGCAGCGTTGATAAGGATCCTGATGATGAGGAGGATCCCGATGTAGATATTGATGAAGACGATGAACCAAAAGCGACCAGACGTCCGTCTGCCACGAAGAAACCGGTTACGACACCGGCTCCGGCGACAGAAGTGCCGACAGAGCCGCCTGTGGATCCTGAACCGGACCCGGATACAGGAGGAGATCCTGATACTGGCGGGGAAGATGACCCGGACGAGGCAGAGTAGCCCGACGGTGCAATTTAGAAGAACCAAAAAGGACACGGGGAGATTCCGTGTCCTTTTCGGTTAGCTGGGCGGCGCCAGTCTGGCAAGTTTATTTTTGATTATATTTCTGGAGAATCCGTTCGATGCGGTCTGTCGGGTTTAGGTATTCTGAGATCGAGGCATCGTGGTTCAGGGTGTCGATGAGCAGGGCGATGTATTTGCTCATATCTACATCAATATAGTATTCACGTTCCAGAAGCTCTGCCGGCTGGTAAACAAGGTTTGTTGTCATCAGGCGGTCGATGAGTCCGTTTTTATAGGCATCATCGAATTTCGCCAGTCCATTTGTAAACAGACCGAAAGTCGAGGCAACAAAGATGCGGTTTGCCTTTCGGCGTTTCAGCTCCGTGGCGACATCCAGCATGCTTTCACCGGAGGAGATCATATCATCAATGATGACGACATCTTTCCCTGTCACATCACTGCCGAGAAACTCGTGAGCGATAATGGGATTTCTCCCCTCTACGATCTTTGTATAATCTCTTCTTTTGTAGAATGTCCCCACATCGACGCCGGCCACATTGGCGAAATAAATGGCACGGCTCATGGCGCCCTCGTCGGGACTGATGATCATCATATCCTTTGCATTCATGTGGATATCTGAGATATTGGACAGCAATGCCTTGATGAACTGATAGGTTGGCTGTACTGTCTCAAAGCTTTTGAGAGGAATGGCATTCTGTACACGGGGGTCATGGGCGTCAAAGGTTATGATGTTTTCGACCCCCATATTGGTCAGCTCCTGTAATGCCAGGGCGCAGTCCAGAGACTCCCGGGAACTCCGTCTGTGCTGTCTGCTTTCATACAGAAACGGCATAATGACGGTGATACGTCTTGCCTTTCCGCTGATGGCGGCGATCATACGTTTCAGGTCCTGATAGTGGTCATCCGGGGACATATGGTTGATCTGTCCGCATACTTTATAGGAAAGACTGTGATTGCACACATCGACCAGAAGAAATACGTCCTTGCCCCGGACCGATTCATTGATGATCCCCTTTGCTTCGCCGGATCCGAAACGGGGACATATGGCGTCGATCACATAAGAATCCTTTTTGTAATTATTAAAATGGATCGAGGAAGACGGATTTGCTTTTTTTCTCCAGCTGACGATATGGTCATCCACTTTTTTACCGAGCATTTTGCTGCTCTCCAAAGGAATGATGGCAAGGTCTCCATAAGGAATTGTCTGTGATAAATCTTTTTGGCTCATTACTGTATCCTCCATGTTTGAATAGTGTTGGTGTCATCCATTTACAAAAACGCACGATTATTGTGCGATCGCTTTTCTGAGACGGATATCGTCGCCAGTGAGCTTGAGCAGGATATAACTGCTGGTAAGGCGTGAGAAGATCCGTTCACTGTATCGTTCCCTCAGATCGTCAAAAGAAAGATTCGTGGAAATGATCGTAGATCTCCGGTGATTCAGCCGGACGTCGATACAGTGGTACAGCTGGGAAGAAGTAAAACTGTTATTCAACTCTGTACCGAGGTCATCTATGATCAGAAGATCGCTGTCCAGAATATAAGCTGCTGAAGCGTCTTTTTCTTCGTGGGACAGATACCTGTCAAATTTGTACGTCTCTAAAATATCAAATAGTCTGAGAGAAGTCAAGTAGACGACAGTATGGGACTGGTCCAGCAATTCCCTGGCGATACAGTTTGTAAGGAAGGTTTTGCCCACACCGGTATTTCCGTATAAGAGAAGGTTGGAGGGTTCATCCTGGAAATCCTGGACATATTTTTTGGCTGTGGCAAGAATATTCCGCATATTGTCCCGCGGCGTCTGTCCGGTGGTCTCCTCAATATAATCATCGGGATACAGTGACAGGTCGAAATGATCGAAATTTTCCAGATCCAGTATATCCTGAAGATTTGACTGAGAGTACAAAAAATCCACGATCGCCCTCTCGAAACAGTGACATTTTTTGTCCCCGATGTAACCGGTATCCTTACAGTCTGCACAGGTATAGACCGGTTGCAGATAGTCCGTTGGATATCCGTGGCTGGCGAGCAGTGCTTCCTTTTCGCGGGTGACGGCCTGGATCTGCTGCTGCAGTACACCGCCGCTTGTACTGTGATCTGTCTTTGTCAGACGCTGTCTGGCATAATCGACAGACAGCTGCCGTATTTGCCTGTCCAGTTCATTAAACGCAGGGATTGCGGCACGCACTTCGGCCTCCCGCTGCTGTGTGATATGTTTGGTGCGCAGCTGGCGCTCGTAGTATTTTGACATCAGCTGCTCATATTGGCTGTTTGTAAGTATCATACGGTCTCCTGTTTCTATGATATGTTAGTTCCGCTGACTCTGCAGCAGCTGGCGTTCCAGACTGTTAAAGTCCTTTTGCGAATAAGACCTCTGCGGAAAGCTCTGAAACTGATTCTGGGTTACGACGACTTTTTTTCCGGTGCCCGTGTTCCGTTTCTGGCGTTTGTGGGAAGCATCACACTGTTCAATGTCCTGAAGGGTGGTGACATTCTTTTTGTGCCAGTTTTCCAGTATGCGGGAAGCATAATTAAAATTGGCGTCCCCGGTCTGGAGGATTGTCCGCCGGCAGGCTTCTTCAATAATATCTTCTGAAAAATGGTAGGGATCCCAGCTGTCGATGATCTCACGCTCTGCCGGGGCAAGACTGCGATGGATGCCAAATGCCTTTGCAGCCACGGAGTATTTTCCGCTGAAGGCAGCGCTCTCTTCCTTTGCCTCTTCTGCTGTACGGATTCCTTTCTTTGCCCAGCTGATCCCGATCGCTTCTATGTAACTGGGACGTTTTTTCCCTTTTTGCACCGCCGTCTCATAAAGGGCGGTGAGAAGTGCTGCCGAAAATCCGACGTCGCACATAAAATACAGGATTGTCTGCAGATGTGCAGGGGAAACCGGTTCTCCCAGGAGCTGTTCCACAGCGTTTACGGCGCGGTCGATCTCGGCATCCTTCATCAATGCCTCTGACTGAAGCGGCGTGTATTCCTGCTTGTCCGGCACCGCAAATTCTTCCGCCGGTTTTTCCACTGGAAGGGGATAAGGAGAAACCGTTTCTATTTCTTTTGTACCGGGACGGCACAAGGTGATCCCCTGGAGCGTTCCTTCTTCCTCCTGCAGCTTCATAAGACCCTCACGCTGCCAGTAGTGGAGAGCCCGCAGAATATCATTTTCTGTACACTCCATGCAGTCGGCAAGCATGGAGACGGTGAGCCCGTCTGCTGCCTGATGCTGGTACACCATCATCAGATGCAGGTACAGCTTTACAAAATTGCCATTGGCAGAGGGCATATGATCACATATAAATGAATTCGGAATCTGGGTATACCGGTCCTCAGAATCCGAGGTAATGCTAAATCCCATAATCTGTATACATTTCCTTTCTAAAAACAGGTGTTTTCCATTCCTGGTCCAACGGCGCCGATCAGAATCCGCCGTTGAGTTATATCCACGAAGGAGTATAACATAAAGAAAAAACAGTTGCAAATCCTGGAAAATGACTCTTTACCTGTAGAAAAAGCATGTTGACAGAGTGCATAATGTTGACAACATATGTTCGGCTAGACTAGTTATGTAGAAAAATAAGGGAAAATCAACGAAATTCCGTTATTTTTTCTGGTTGTTAAAAAAATCACATTTATTCACAAATTTTACTTGACAAAAAAGTATCCACAGCCAGTCTGTACGACTCATTGTTGATAAGGCTGTGGATAATGTGCATAACTCAAGTCTCTAAAAGTGCTTCTCCGATATCTACTACGTTTCCGGCGCCCATAGTTATCAACAGATCGCCGTTGACTAAATTTTTTAAAATAAATTTTTCGATTTCTTTAAAATCAGAAAAATAGTAAACCTCTTTCCCCAGTTTTTTTAGTTCTTCGGCGAGCATAGCGGAAGATATATCACCGGGGTCCTTTTCTCTGGCTGCATAAATATCAGTCAGGATGATTTTGTCTGCGGCCGACAGGGATGCTGCAAAATCTTTTAAGAAGGCTTTCGTGCGTGTATAGGTATGAGGCTGGAAGATCACCCAGAGATCCTTGTGGGGGTACTTCACAGCGGCGTCCAGCGTGGCGGATATTTCTGTCGGGTGATGGGCATAATCATCAATGATCGTTATGCCGTTCTTTTCTCCTTTGTATTCAAAACGGCGTTCCGTGCCGTGGAAGGCTGTCAGTGCCTGCTGCACCGTATCGTCGTCGATCTCATAGAGGGCAGCCAGCGCCAGGCAGGACAGTGTGTTAGAGACATTGTGCCGGCCTACCACGTTCAGGTGAAAGCGGGGTCCTTTTTTGCCATTGCGGATCACATCAAAACTGCCGTGCCCTTTCTCGTCATATGTGATGTTTTGTGCCGTGAAATCAGCGGAGGCATGATCCAGACCATAGGTAATGACCCGGCAGGAAGCATCCTGTACGATTTCTTCATAATCATCAATGTCAGCGTTAATGATCAGGGTTCCGTGTGCCGGGATCTTTCTGGCAAATTCCTGAAAGGAATGGCGGATGTCATCAATGTCTTTGAAGAAATCCATATGATCTTCTTCTATATTAAGTATCACTCCTACCGTCGGGAAAAACTGCAGGAAGCTGTTGGTGTATTCACAGGCTTCTGTAATGAAGTGCCGGGAGTGACCGATGCGGATATTGCCGCCGATGGCATCCAGGATCCCTCCGACGGATATTGTCGGGTCCAGATCTGCCTGCAAAAAGATCTGTGAGGCAATGGAAGTGGTGGTCGTCTTGCCGTGTGTCCCGGAGATGGCGATCGCGGAAGAATAGTTTTTCATCACCTGCCCTACCATGCACGCCCGCTCCATCATCGGGATCCCCATCTCACTGGCGCGTTTATATTCGGGGTTTGAGGGGTGTATTGCGGCGGTATAAACGACCAGGTCCATGGCGTCAGTAATATTTTTTTCATCTTGTCCATATACTACTTGTATGCCGAGGCTTTCAAGATGTCTTGTAATCTTACTTTCGCTCCGGTCAGAACCGGTGATGGTAAAGCCCATGGAGTGCAGCAGTTCGGCAAAGCCGCTCATACTGATCCCGCCGATACCGATAAAGTGGATCCGGCAGGGATGTTCAAAATCGATTTTGTACATAAGCAACGCCTTTCTTTGTTTTAATGACTTTTTTATTACTAATATTATATAATTATAAATTGGAAAATACAAGGAAAAAGGTGAAAGTGCTTAATAAACGCAGGCTGAAATTGTGCAATTTAACGAAAAGAAGAAAAAAATATGAAAAATTTTTGTTAAAAATATTCACAATTATGAAATAGTATGTTATACTTTATACATCAAATAAACAACAGGGGTGATAACATGATAAAAAAAGAAATGATAGCCATGTTACTTGCTGGGGGGCAAGGGTCAAGACTGGGTGTCTTGACGGCGGATGTAGCAAAACCTGCTGTTGCTTTTGGGGGAAAGTATCGAATCATTGATTTTCCATTAAGTAACTGTATCAACTCAGGAGTGGACACGGTAGGCGTACTGACACAGTACCAGCCGTTGAAGCTGAACACTCATATCGGGATTGGTATTCCGTGGGATCTGGACCGCAATGTTGGGGGCGTGTCTGTACTCCCTCCGTATGAGAGAAGTTCAAACAGCGAGTGGTATACGGGAACTGCCAATGCGATTTTCCAGAATCTGAAGTATATGGAATCGTATAATCCGGATTATGTACTGATCCTGGGCGGCGACCACATCTACAAGATGGATTATCAGGTAATGCTGGATTTCCACAAGGCCAATAACGCAGATATCACGATGGCCACCATGCCGGTGCCGATTGAGGAGGCAAGTCGATTTGGGGTTTGTATTACCGACGATACTCATCGGATTCTGGAATTTGAGGAAAAACCAGAACATCCACGGAGCAATCTGGCATCGATGGGAATCTACATTTTCTCATGGCCGGTGCTGAAAGAGGCACTGATCAAGTTAAAGGATCAGAAGGGCTGTGACTTTGGTAAGCATATCCTGCCGTACTGTCACGAGCGGGGAGACAGGATTTTTGCATACGAGTACAATGCCTACTGGAAAGATGTAGGGACACTTGGTTCCTATTGGGAATCCAATATGGAACTGATCGACCTGATTCCGGTCTTCAATCTTTATGAAGAATTCTGGAAGATCTATACCAGGAACGAGTGGATCCGTCCACAGTATATCGCCAGGGACGCAGTGATTGATAAAGCCATCATGGGGGATGGCTGTGAGATTTATGGAGAGGTGCACAATTCAGTCATTGGTTCGGATGTGGTGATCGAAGAGGGAGCAGTTGTCAGGGATTCCATTATTATGAATTCCACGCGGATCGGTAAAAATACAGTGCTGGACCGCACGATCGTAGCAGAGGATACGGTGATCGGATCCAATTGTGTTCTGGGAGCCGGCGAGGATGATGTGGTAAACAAATGGAAACCGGATGTCTATGCCTTTAATCTCGTTACCGTTGGTAACAACACGGAGATCCCGGATGGCGTTACCATCGGAAAGAATACCGCTATTTCAGGTAAGACAACATTGGAGGATTACCCGAATAATACGCTGGAAGGCGGAGAAAGTTTGATAAAGGCAGGTGACGTATTATGAGAGCAATTGGATTGATACTGGCTGGAGGTTCCAGCAGCCGGATGAAGGAACTGACAAGAGACCGTGCGACAGCGGCCATGCCGATTGCAGGAGGCTACCGCAGTATAGATTTCGCACTGAGCAGTATGGCAAATTCGCATATTAACAAGGTTGGTGTATTTACACAGTATAACTCCAAATCACTGACACAGCATCTGAATTCTTCCAAGTGGTGGGATTTCGGACGTAAGCAGGGCGGATTGTTTGTGTTCACACCGACGCAGACTCATGATAATAACCAGTGGTACCGGGGAACAGCGGATGCGATCGCCCAGAATATTGATTTTCTGAAGAGCAGTCACGAGCCGTATGTCATCATCGCATCCGGGGACTGTGTTTACAAGATGGATATGAACAAACTGCTGGGATACCATATTGAGAAAAATGCGGATATCACCATCGTGACGAAGGACTTGGGAAGAGTAGAAGATCCAAGCCGCTTTGGTGTCATTTCAGTAGATGCTGACGGAGTGGTCACGGATTTTGAGGAAAAGCCGATCGTGACGGATAAGACGCTGGTGTCAACTGGTATTTATGTGATCCGCCGCAGGCAGCTCATAGAGATGATCGAGCGTGCAGGGGCAGAAGGCGGTTTTGATCTGGTAAAGGATATTTTTATACGCTATAAAGGGATTAAAAAAATATATTCATACAATATGGATTCCTATTGGAGTAACATCACAACAGTGGATTCTTACTTTAAGACAAATATGGATTTCCTCAGGAGAGAGACAAGGGAGTATTTCTTTGACGAATACCCTCATGTTGCTTCCAAGATTGAGGATTTCCCACCAGCTAAGTACAATGCCGGTTCACAGGTTAAAAACAGCCTGATCGCCAGCGGATGTATCATCAACGGAGAGGTAACGGATTCCCTTCTGTTTAAAGAGGTTTATGTAGGTAATAACTGCGTAATAAGGAATTCCATTATACTTAATGATGTTTACATTGGGGATAATACTTACATTGAAAATTGCATCGTTGAGAGCCATGGTACGATTCGGGCAAACTCGAATTTCGTCGGCACCCCAGAAGAGATTAAGATCATTCTCGAAAAAAATGAACGTTATGTACTTTAATCATTTCAGAAAAAGGGGGTAATTAAGATGCAGATCACAGACATTCGCACCCGGGTAGTTAGCAAAGAATCTAAAATGAAAGCGGTAGTGTCGGTGACCTTTGATGATTCTTTTGTGGTTCATGATATCAAGGTAATCGAGGGCGAGAAGGGACTTTTTATCGCGATGCCGAGTAAAAAAACGCCGGATGGGGAATACCGGGATGTCGCTCATCCGATCAATGGAGAAATGCGGGCAGTGCTGCAGGATGCCATCTTATCTGAATATGAGCGGGCGCTGGCAGAATTGCCAGAAGAAGAACAGGACTAGACGTTAGAGTGAACGACATTAGAGTTGTGCTGTGAGAGTTGAAGGCCATCAGTGTCAGGTGCAAATCCTGGCTGATGGTCTTTTGTGTGGAATGGAGGGTTAATGTGCAGATATTGATCATAAGACATGGAGATCCGGATTATTCGATTGATTCTCTGACGGAAAAAGGATGGAGAGAGGCGGAACTTCTGGCTGAGAGGCTGTCAAAGCTGGATGTCAGAGAGTTTTATGTGTCGCCTCTGGGCAGGGCGAAGGATACGGCGTCCCTGACATTAAAAAAGATGAACCGGAAAGCAGTGGAGCTGCCCTGGATGCAGGAATTTTTCCGGGCCGATATTGACAGGCCGGATGCAGAGGGAAGGACCATCGTGTGGGACTGGCTGCCACAGGACTGGATGAAGGAAGAGAAATACTATGATAAAGTAAACTGGACGGATACTGCCATTATGCGGGACAGCAGGGTGGCAGAGGAGTACCGGTGGGTGGCGGATGGTCTTGATGAGCTGCTTGCCGGATATGGCTATGTCCGTGAGGGCAATTATTACCGTGTGGAGAAGGCAAATGCAGACCGTATCGTACTGATCTGCCATTTTGGTGTGGAGTGTGTGATGCTGAGCCATCTGCTGGGGATCTCGCCGATGGTGATGTGGCATGGATTTTGTGCGGCGCCTACATCGGTGACTACGATCAACACAGAGGAGCGAAGGAAAGGGATCGCTTCCTTCCGGGTCAGCTCCTTTGGCGATATCTCGCACCTGTATGTGGCAGACGAGCCGCCGGCATTCCATGCAAGATTTTGTGAATATTATGGCAAAGAGGGAGAAAGGACGGATTGAATATGAGTCATATACCAACACCCCATATCGGGGCAGAAAAGGGACAGATTGCAGAGACCGTACTGATGCCGGGGGATCCGCTCCGGGCAAAATTTATCGCAGAGACATTTCTGGAACAGGCAGAATGTGTCAATGAGATCAGGAATATGTTTGGCTTTACCGGTGAGTATCACGGAAAGCGGATCACGGTGTTTGGCGGAGGGATGGGAATGCCTTCGGTAGGCATTTATTCTTATGAATTATTCCATTTTTATGATGTGCAGCAAATCATCCGCATAGGCACGGCAGGAGCCTTGAGTGACAGAGTGGATCTCCGCGATGTCGTCGTGGGGACGGGAGCGAGCACGGATTCAAACTACGGAGACCAGTATGGTCTGCCGGGCACCTATGCGCCCGTTGCTGATTTTGGTCTGGCAAGGGCCGCGGTGGAAACCGGGGAACGGCTGGGGATCCGCACTGTGGCAGGGAATATTCTATCGACGGATATTTTTTATCATGCCGACGAAAATGCATTGCAAAAGTGGGCCGGGATGGGAGTCCTGGCTGTGGAGATGGAAGCGGCGGCGCTCTATATGAATGCGGCAAAAGCAGGCAAAAAGGCGCTTTGTCTGTTGACGATCTCCGATGCCCCGCTCCGGGGAGCGTCCCTGCCCGCGTCAGAGCGTCAGAGCGGCTTTACCGATATGATGAAGATCGCACTGGAAATTGCGTAAACTGGGGAAATTATCCATAAATAGAGCGTTTTTATCTTTACAGAGCTTTTTTTGCGTGCTATAGTTAAAAAAATAATTATTAAAGTTAAAAATAAGAGGAGAACATCATAGTACGGGAGGGGAATAAGAAGTATTCTATGATAACAGATGAGAAAATCTTCTTATTAAGGAGATCTCATAAGGAGCTGGTGGATGAGGATACAATCTATAAGAAATACCTTGACCCGTACATGGAAAAACTACCCGATAATGTCAGGAGAATATGGGAATACTCTTTTATGGAAATGATGAATAATGCGATTGACCATTCCCAGGCAGAGCATGTATATTTTCTGGTGAGCCAGACGTATATGGATACAGCAGTTATCCTTTCGGATGACGGAGTAGGTATTTTTCGTAAGATCAGGGAATTTTATGATCTGCATTCTCTCGATGACGCAGTGAATGAATTGTTTAAAGGGAAGCTGACGACAGACCGGAAAAACCATTCCGGAGAGGGAATTTTTTTTACTTCCCGTATGCTGGATTCTTTTTGTGCGATATCGGATGGGAAGATTTTCACTCACGATAAATATTCACAGTTAGCCAGTGATCTGGAGGATATAGAATCATTCAGGAACTGGAAAGATAATGCGGGGACTACGATTTACATGAGATTGTCTAATAATAGCAAACGGCTTGTTAAGGAGGTTTTTGACATGTTTTCTGATGTAGATGGAGGGTTTAACAGAACCCGGATCCCATTAAAAAATATTTATGAAACATATCCGGTCTCCCGTTCACAGGCAAAAAGACTTTGCAATGGTTTTGAAAAATTCAGGGAAATCGAACTGGACTTTGCTGAAATAGATGAAATCAGGCAGGGGTTTGCGCATCAGATTTTCTGCGTCTTCCAAAACGGGCATCCGGAGATCACACTCACTCCGTTGAACATGTCAGAAGAGGTAAAAAAGATGATCCATCATGTAAAAAACAGCATCTGACCGGACTAGCGTCTGGGACAGCCGCTTACTGACCTGCAGATTTCAGGGCGGCGGTATCATCCCGCCGCCAGGCTATTGCCAGTTTTCCCGTAATCTGATATAATAATACCATTCCCGGGGGTGTCTTACGACACTGTCGGGCGAAGTTTGTGTGTAAAAAAGGAGGAGATTATGTATCTCATCGTCGGACTGGGAAATCCAGGTACAGAGTATGCTGCCACACGGCATAATATCGGTTTTGATATGGTCACCTATCTGAGCGACCAGTATAACATACCTCTTCGGAGCAGGGAAAACAAAGCGATCGTGGGAAAGGGCATGATCGGCGGACAGAAGGTGATGCTGGCACAGCCGCAGACCTTTATGAACCTCAGCGGGGAGAGTGTCCGTGCCATGCTGGATTATTATAAACTGGATGTAGATGAACTGATCATTATCTATGATGATATCAGTCTGCCCGTGGGTCAGATTCGGGTCCGTCCCAAGGGAAGCGCTGGAGGGCATAACGGGATCAAAAGTATCATACAGCATCTGCGGACAGAGGAATTTGCCCGGATCCGGATCGGGGCAGGAGCAAAGCCGGAGGGAGGGGACCTGGTAAAACATGTACTGGGACGATTTTCCCGGGAGGAGGACGCCATGATCCGCGATGTATTTTCGCTGGCGGAAGAGGC
The DNA here is from genome assembly GCA_910584875.1 of uncultured Eubacterium sp. Taxonomy (GTDB): domain Bacteria; phylum Bacillota; class Clostridia; order Lachnospirales; family Lachnospiraceae; genus Eubacterium_F. The sequence goes on along the minus strand of CAJUDA010000002.1, from coordinate 57,709 downwards.
GTTGCTTGCCATGCTGGAGGAAGACGTGGCAAGTGCCATGAACAGGGTAAATGGGAGGAAGCTGGAATTATGAAGACATTATTGGCTCCGCTGCGGGAGCTGGATGAATATAACCAACTGAAGATAGCGGTGGAGAAAGGAGTCGTTCCGGTCAATGTCATCGGCAGCATGGATTCCCAGCGATGCCATTTTATCTATGGTCTGGAGGAGCTGGGGGATATCCGTCTGATCGTGACGCATAATGAACTCCGTGCCAAGGAAATCATGGAAGATTATCGTATGTACGACCGCAATGTCATGTATTATCCGGCGAAGGATCTGATCTTTTACAGTGCGGATGTGCATGGGCAGGCGATCGTGAAGGAGCGGCTCAAAGTGATCAAAGCCATCGCCGGTGAGGAACCGGTGACCATCGTCACAACCATTGATGCGGGGATGGATTTCTGTCTGCCTTTTCAGAAATATACGGAGAACACACTGCGGATCCGGGAGGGTGATGTGCTGGATCTCACAGAGCTGCAGAAGAAGCTTTCGGATATGGGATATGAAAATACGGCACAGGTGGACCGGGAAGGTGAATTTTCGGTGCGGGGCAGTATCCTTGACATTTTTCCGCTGACGGAGGAAAGTCCCTGCCGGATTGATTTCTGGGGCGATGAAGTTGACACGATATGCAGTATCGATGTGGAGAGCCAGCGTTCGGTGGAGAAACTGGAGAGCATCGAGATCTATCCGGCAGCAGAGATCTTTATGACGGAGGACATGGCGCTTCGCGGAATGCGTCAGATCGGACTGGATATGGAGGAATGTACGAAAAAGCTGCGGGAACAGGGAAAGAAGGAAGAAGCGGCAAGGCTGCGGCAGAATGTAGAGAGCTTCCGGGAAAGCTTTGACGCGTATCATGGACTGGTGAATCTGGAAAGTTATATTTCCTATTTTACCGGAGCAGGGGAGACAGTGTCCTTTTTTGATTATTTTGCGGGCAGAAGGGTGCTGGTCTTTCTGGATGAACCAAACCGGTGTGTGGAGAAGGCAGAGGCAGTAGAATATGAATTTCGCGAGAGTATGTCCGGGCGTCTGGAAAAAGGGTATATTCTTCCCAGACAGATGGATGTCCTCTATTCCCTGCCACAGATCCTCAGGAAACTGCAGCAGTATCCGCTGGTCCTTTTGTCCACACTGGATGTGCCGGTGAAGGATGTGCCGGTGGAGAGAAAATTTTATTTTCAGGTGCAGTCCTCACCATTATATAACAACAATTTTTCCTTATTGGCGAAGGATATCGTACATTACAAAAAGAAGAAATACCGTGTACTTTTGTTGTCTGCGTCTGAGACAAGGGGACGCAGACTGTGTGAGGATCTGATGGATTATGAGATCAATGCCGTATATGATGGCAGGATGGAACATATTCTGCAGCCGGGAGAGGTTATGGTGAGCCGGGGCAGCGTGAGCCATGGCTTTGAGTATCCCAACCTGAATCTCATCATTGTGACAGAAAGTGATATTTTCGGTGGTCTTAAAAAAAAGAAAAAGAAAAAAGTGAAACGGTATGACGGTGCCTCGATCCACAGCTTTCAGGATCTGAAGATTGGTGATTATGTCGTTCATGAAAATCATGGTCTTGGGATCTACCAGGGTATTGAGAAGATCGAACGGGACCATGTGATCAAGGACTATCTGAAGATCGCCTACGCTGCGGGCAGCAATCTGTATGTCCCGGCAACGTCCCTGGAGGTACTGCAGAAATATGCCGGGAGCGACGCCAGAGTACCGAAGCTCAACCGTCTCAATTCACCGGAATGGAAGAAGACGAAGGCGCGTGTGAGAGGCGCCGTTCAGGATATCGCGGAAGATCTGGTGCAGCTGTATGCCACAAGGCAGGCGAGGCAGGGGCATGCGTTTGAGAAGGATACAGTATGGCAGAAAGAATTTGAGGAACTCTTTCCGTATGAGGAGACAGAGGATCAGTGGAAGGCGATCGAGGCGACGAAAGCGGACATGGAGAGCACGAAGATCATGGACCGGCTGATCTGTGGTGATGTGGGGTATGGTAAGACGGAGATTGCTATCCGCGCGGCATTCAAGGCAGTGATGGACAGCAGACAGGTGGCATTTCTCGTGCCGACAACCATCCTTGCCGTACAGCACTACAATACATTTGCCCAGAGGATGAAAGATTACGGGATCAATGTGGAACTCCTGTGCCGCCTGCGCACAGCGGCAGAGCAGCGCAGGACCATTGAGGGGCTGCGTAAGGGAAGTGTAGATATCGTGATCGGCACACACCGGCTGCTGGGCAAGGATGTCTGTTACAAAAACCTGGGGCTTCTTATCGTGGATGAGGAACAGCGCTTCGGTGTGACCCATAAAGAGAAGTTAAAGAAGATCAAGCATGATATTGATGTATTGACGCTGACGGCGACGCCGATCCCGCGGACGCTGCATATGAGTCTCGTGGGGATCCGGGATATGAGTGTACTCGAGGAACCACCGGTGGACCGTATGCCGATCCAGACCTTTGTCATGGAGAAAAATGAGGAGATCGTAAGGGAAGCGATCTTGCGGGAGATCGGCAGGGGAGGACAGGTATATTATGTCTACAACCGGGTCGGCAATATGGATATCGTGGCGAATGAGATCGCGAAGCTGGTACCGGAAGCGGTCGTGGCGTTCGCACACGGACAGATGAACGAAAGGGAACTGGAAAAGACAATGTTCCGCTTTGTCAGCGGCGAGATCGATGTACTGGTTGCCACGACGATCGTGGAGACAGGGCTTGACATTCCTAACGTGAATACGATTATGATCGAGGACGCAGACCGGCTCGGGCTGTCCCAGCTGTATCAGCTCCGGGGGCGTGTGGGACGGAGTAACCGTACCGCCTATGCTTTTTTGATGTACAAGCGGGATAAAATGCTGAAAGAGGTGGCGGAGAAGAGACTGGCTGCCATCAAAGAATTTACGGAGCTGGGCTCTGGGTTCAAGATCTCAATGAGGGATCTGGAGATCCGCGGTGCCGGCAATCTGCTGGGAGCTGACCAGCACGGTCACATGGAAGCTGTGGGGTATGATCTGTACTGTAAGATGCTCAGCGAGGCGGTGCGGCGGCTGAAAGGAGAGACAGTAGCAAGCCAGGATTATGAAACAGGGATCGAGATAAAGGTTGACGCATTTATTCCGGTCGGTTATATTAAGAATGAGCTGCAGAAGCTTGATATCTATAAAAGGATCGCAGAGATTGAGACAGAAGAGGAAATGAGTGATATGACGGATGAGCTGGTAGACCGTTTTGGTGAGCCGCCCAAAAGTGTGATGAACCTGCTGGCGATCGCTCTTCTGAAGGCAGAGGCACACCGTGCTTATATCACAGAGGTGGCAAGCCGGGCGGATACGCTCCGCTTTGCGATGTACCCGGGAGCGAAGATCCATGCTGCAGGGATTCCCGATCTGATCCAGGAGATGGGGAAAAGGCTTCGCTTTGTGCCGGGAGCGGAACCATGCTTTGTCTATACACTGAACGAAGAGGATAAACGGGATCTGCTGGCGCGGGCGCAGGCTGTTGTCGGCAGGATTGCAGAGTTGTGCAGATCAGAGGGGGATCAATAACGATCTGTGTACAGTATTAGAAAAGGAGGAAGATATGGAAAAAATGAGGAGACATAAGAGATGGGGATCTGTGATGGCGCTTTTTTGCTGTCTGTGTCTGTTTCTGGCGGCATGTGGGGAAGGTGAGCCGGTAGAAGAGACTACCAGTAAGACAGAACGTGCCGTATCGGTAAATAATGGTACGCTGAATGAAGATTCCATAGCGGTATCTGTGGGGAAAACTACTGTCCCTTACAAAGAATACAAGGCATATTATTATTTCATGGAGAGTCAGTATGCCGGAATACTGACCAGTGATATCTGGGCATATAAGGGAGCGCTTGATGGTGGAAAGACAATCCAGCAGGAAGTGGTAGAGGATGTCCTGCGTCTGATCATACAGGTAAAGGTCATCACGAAGGCCGCTGCGGTACAGGGGATCAAGCTGGCTGCGGACGAAAAGGAGGAAGCAGATTATAATGCCAAAAAGTTTTGCGAGGGACTCAGCGATTCGGTCAGACAGGCAAATAGTATCACTCAGCCGCTTCTGACTCAGATTTTTGAGGAGAATAAACTGGCAGAAAAAATGTACCGGGTGATCAGTGGGAAGGTTGATGTCAATGTCACGGCAGAACAGGCGCGTGCAGCAAAGGTACTGCTGATCTTTCTGAAAACAGAAGGGCAGGATAAGGCGAAGGTAAAACAGAAGGCAGAGGAGCTGCACCAGAAGGCAGTCAGTGGTGAAGGCAGCTTTTATAAACTGGCGAAAGAGAATACACAGGACAGCCAGGTAGAAACGATCATAGGACAGATGGATGAAAGAAAGACGCTGGCGGGTACCGTGCTGGCAATGAAAAAATATCAGACATCGGGAGTGATTGAAGAAAAGGATGGCTATTATATTGCTTACTGTCTCTGCCCGCCCGGAAAGAAGATGAATGAAGAATATCGGAACCAGGTTGTTGCGGAACGACAGGTTCAGGGATTCCAGAAAGCGTATAAAGAGTGGTCGGAACAGTATGAAGTCAAGGTAAGCAAATCACTGCTGGCAAAGTAGACCGCAGTGGGATTGGAGCATGTATGAGAAGCAGCGGCATTTTAATGCCGGTCACGAGCCTTCCTTCCCAATACGGGATCGGCTGTTTTGACCGGAGTGCATATGAGTTTGTAGACTGTCTGGCAAAGGCGGGACAGCGGTACTGGCAGATCCTGCCGATGGGACCGACAGGATATGGGGATTCACCCTATCAGTCCTTTTCCACCTTTGCCGGAAATCCATATTTTATTTCTCTGGAGGAACTGGTCAGAAAAGGATATGTAAAGAGGCAGGAATGTGAGGACGCCGCCGTGGGCACAGACAGCCGTTCGGTCAGGTACGGCGTACTATATGAAAAACGGTTCGCACTTCTCCGTAAGGCATTTGCCGGCAGCGGGATTGAATCAGACGCCGGATTCAGCCTCTTTGTACAGAAAAACAGTGACTGGCTTCCTGATTACGCTTTGTTTATGGCGATCAAGGACAGCAAGGGGGGCAGAAGCTATCTGGAGTGGGAGGAGAGTATCCGTCTCCGCAGACCGGAGGCAATGGTATCTTATAAAAATAAGCTGATCAACGAAGTATATTTTTATGAATTTCTGCAGTATGAGTTTTTCTGCCAGTGGCAGGCGCTGAAATCCTATGCCAATGAGCGCGGTGTGAAGATCATCGGGGATATTCCGATCTATGTTGCCATGGACAGTGCAGATACATGGGCGCATCCGGAACTGTTCCAGCTTGACGGGGAGGGTCTGCCAGTGGGAGTGGCGGGATGTCCGCCGGATGCTTTTTCCGCTACGGGCCAGCTGTGGGGCAACCCACTGTACAACTGGGATGTACATAAGGAGACAAAATACGCATGGTGGACGGCGCGGATCAGAAAGTGCTATGAATGGTACGATATGGTGAGGATCGATCATTTTCGTGGATTCGATGAATATTATGCGATCCCTTATGGGGATAAGACGGCAGAGCACGGTGCATGGGAACCGGGACCGGGGATGGATCTTTTTGAGACTCTTCATGAGGAACTGGGAGAACTTCCTATTATCGCAGAAGATCTTGGTTTCCTGACGGATTCGGTACGCCAGCTTTTAAAAGATTCCGGTTTTCCGGGTATGAAGGTGCTGCAGTTTGCCTTTGATTCCCGGGAGGACAGTGATTACCTTCCCTACCGGTACGACAAAAATTCGGTCGTCTATACTGGTACTCATGACAATAACACGACGTATAGTTACTGGGACGATATGGCGAAAGAGGATAAGGCTGTGGCAGTGCGTTATATGAACTGCGGGCGGTTCAGTTCAAAGAAAAAGCTGACGTGGAACCTGATCTGTCTAGCCATGGCAAGTGTTTCGGATCTGTGCGTGATTCCGATGCAGGACTATCTGTCCCTGCCGGAGACGGCGCGGATCAATATTCCCTCTACGATGGGCGGCAACTGGCAGTGGCGTATGGAAGAGGGAGCATTTTCGGACAAACTGTGTGAAAAGATACGCCGGATGTCAAAGCTGTACGGACGCACGGAGTAGCGTAACGATGGGGGAGTGCTGGTATTCGCCCGGCAGGTGTACGTTGTACTTATGGCACCATGTCTGGCGGTAGAGATCCGAGGCAAAGAGGTCCTGCTGGAACAGGGTCAGGGCGTCTGGTCCCAGCTTTTTCACATCTGTGGCGAGACGGGACAGGATCTGACAGGAGTCGGGAACCTGCGTGAGCAGGGATACGGCTCCGTTTTTTTTGTCTGTAAATCCCAGCAGACGCAGGTAGGGCATGACTGGTTCGGTGTGTTCGATATGGAGCAGGCACTGGATCAGTGCGCGGCGGATCCGCCCGGCAGTGAATGCGCGGGTCTGACAGCGTGTGACAAGTTCTTCCACGCTGCAGATTTGTGGAAGGAGATTGCGGATCCGGTCCGCCAGATCGGGAGAAACATCTTTATATTTTGTGAGGCTGTTGTTTTCCAGTAACGCGTATCCGATCGCACTGCCAAAATCCTCCAGGGTGAGATGGGGGATGTTTTCGGTGCTGATCTGCTGACGGAGTGCTGTGGCAGAGGGGTATGTTTCCTGTCTGTCTGTGCCGGGAATACCGGTTTCATGATATCCCATGCCCTTGCGCATCACTGTTACCGGGATCAGGGGAGAAGCAAGCTTTTTCAGGGCAAGGCAGTATTCGATCCCCAGTATGTTGTTTGGCTGTGCCAGAAAATCAGGCGTGATCCGGGTGGTCTCTGTCAGTGCCCGGGCGCGTGCCTTCGGGTACGACAGGCCATCCCGCAGAGAGCGGGAGAGGATCTCTTTGAAAGTTTCGGATTCTTCCATCAGGGCAGAGGAGGTCTCCAGAAAAGGAGGAAGCTCCCCGCATTCACTGCCAAAGGCGAGATGCGTCACGAAGTCGAGGGAAGACAGCGCCAGAACGCCTCCCAGGGCGAAATCCCCGGCGCTGGATATCCCGAACCGCACTGGCAGCTCCAGTACCATGTCGGCGCCGCCTTCCAGCGCCGCCCTGGTACGCATGTATTTATCAAATACGGCGGGTTCCCCGCGCTGGACAAAATCACCGTTCATAACGATGACAGCGAGATCAGCTCCTGTTATTTCTTTTGCTTTTTGGATCAGGTATGCGTGTCCTTTGTGGAAGGGATTATATTCAGCGATAATGCCGACGACATTCATGACCAGTTCATTCCTTTCAGATCTCCATTTGTTTTATTTTATCGGCGAAGGCACGGGCAAGGCTCCTATGTCCGTCCGGGGAGAGGTGGACGTGGTCTGCCGGGGCTGGTTCTGCGAATCTGGCAGCATCCAGAAAGGCGGTACCGAGTTCCTCTGCCGTCTGCTGCAGCAGTGCGGCAAGACTGCGGGATACTTCCACAGAACGTGCCGGGTACAGGTCGGCGCAGGGATCGCCCGGCTCTGATTCGCCGAGATGGACCGGGCTGACCAGAAGCACCGGCGCCTGGCTGACATTCTGTATGACTTCCGTCAGGCTGCGCAGACGATCATTGATCTTTCTGGCATCCGGCTGGAAATAGTTCTTCATATCGTTTGTCCCGAGCATCAGGATCGTGAGGTCCAGCGGCAGGTGGCTCTGGATACAGGGGACGATGTAATCCATGGCATTGCGGTAGGGTTCAAAAGGATCATCAATCGCTGTCGTCCGGGAATTTAACCCTTCCTCCAGGATCAGGTAATCCGGTCCCAGAAGAGTACCAAGGACCCTTGTCCAGCGGGTATGGTCATCGTAGCGACCTCTCAGCGGGTCAAACCCATAGGTGTTGGAATCGCCAAAGCAGAGTATATGTTTCATGGTATCGTATCCTCCGTTGAGCTAAATAGTATGATATCATTATAAAGGAAGGACAAGGGAAGTTCAATATACATTTCCCCTATATCAAAGCTTAAAAAAGGTTTGACAAAGTTTCTGCCCGATGGGAAAAACATTATAACTGTTCAAGTATGCTTCCAATATCACTGTTGATACATATAGATTGTGTTTCGATTTCTGTTGGACAGAACGCCTCTCCATTGTTGATACACGCATAAACCGCTTTAGGATTCTCTGCGCTTAGCTGCCAAAACGGGTATTTAATAATAATGGGGGTATTATAACCAACACCAAGCTCTAACAAAAGGGTATGCAGCTTTTTGTGGCGGCGTATGAAATCATCATACCGTTGAGCTGCTTTATGCCACCCCTCATCTTCCACAAATTTATCATCAGAACGCAAATTCATAGTGAGAGGTTTTCCGCAAACGGGACATATAGGGAGCAGTTCAGAGGGAATACGCATATCTTTTTGTTCTTTTATCATGTGTCCAATACTCTCCCGGTTGTCATAGGTTGTTTGGCAGCATGGAACGGAGCATTGAAACAGTCCATAATCTCCCTGCGTATAGAATAGCCGTTTTTTATCAAAACCTGCCTTTTGGAAACAATGGTCTACGTTGGTTGTAATGACAAAATAATTTTTGTCTTTTACAAGTTCATACAGATTTTCATAAACAGGTCTGTCTGTATTCTGATAACGGTTGATTTCAATATAACGGCTCCAATACGCCCAGTGTTCCTCCGGGGTCTTGTAAGAATAAAAGCCGCCGGAATACATATCATGGAAACCGTATTTATCTTCAAAATCTGAAAAGTATTGACGGAAACGGTTTCCTGTATAGGTAAATCCGGCAGAGGTGGAAAGCCCTGCCCCCGCCCCGATAATGATAGCGTCTGCGTTTTCTATTTCCCGTCTAAGCCTGTTAATCTGCGCTTCTTTTACTGTAATAGCCCTAATCATTTAGATCACCACCATCTACGATAATCACAATTTTACCGTTTATTTTACCGTTCTCCATATCCTCACACGCCTTTGCAATATCCGTAAAAAGGTAGCGTTTTCCGATATGAGGGGTAAGGTTATGTGTATTCAGAAAAGCAAATAGTTCATTGATTGTTTCTTGTGTAGGCGTGTTGCTGAAAAAGCCTGTCAAATAGATACCGTTTGGAATGTCTTTGATTGGGTCAAAACCATTTCATGTATATACGCCGCCAAGATTCCCTGTATTGCAGACTATCCCGCCTTTTTCCATGCAGGACAGGGTATCTTTAAGAGTCTTTATTCCAACAAGCTCCAACGCTTTTGTAATACCCAAAACCTGTCCTTTTAATGAGTCATTGTCAAGTAAAGCCGTATCTGCCCCGCAGTCGGTCAATAACTGCATTTTACTTTCTCTATGGGTGGTTGCGGTAACTTTACAGCCTAAAGCCTTTGCTATCTGAATAGCCGCATAACCTAAAGCGCAAGTGCCGCCCCGGACAAGCAGGTGGTCGTTGCTTGTTAAGGAAAGACATTCAAAGAGAGAACCCCATGCGGTAAAATAGGTTTCGGGTATCGCCGCAAGCCGATCCCACGACAGGTTAGTGTCTACTGCAAAAACATGGTGTGCAGGAAGCAGGGCGTATTCTGCATAGCTGCCATTAAACTCTCGTCCCATGCCGCCCATGAAGGCAATCACTTTCTGCCCGGCAGTAAAAGCAGTATCGGAAGCGTCCGCAATCTCCCCGACACATTCAATGCCGGGAATAATGGGTTTTTGAATGTACGGGGCAGATATTTCTGATTTCCGTAATATCTGCTCGGAATGGTTCATGCCAAAAGATTTGATACGGACAAGCACCCAACCGGGCTTTACCGCAGGCGTGGGATATTCCGCTATTTTTACCTCCGTACTTTCAGTGGGTTTTGTCAAAATTACAGCTTTCATTTTCAACACTCCTTCCAACATTGCGGGTCTGCGCCATAGAAATTGCCGTTTGTGCCATATGCTACGGCGGGGCAGCCACGGCAGAACCTTAACAGCTCGCAGTTTGCACATTTTTCAAATTTTCCATAATCCCGGTAGCTTTCCATGTTTTTACCTATCCAAACATCAGCTATCCTGTCAGTGAAAACATTTCCTACCCTGCTTTTCAATCTCCGGCAGGCATATATATCCCCCGTAGGTAAAATTGTTAAGTGGCAGTTGCCGCAGTTGCAGCCGCCGTATATCATATCCGGCTTTGCATTTTCCGGAATTTTGAAAATTCCTTTTTCATACAGATACAGCGTCCAAAGGTGGTCTTTTAAGTTAAAATATGTTTCACACCCTGCTTCCTCATAGGCTTTGAATTTTGTATAGCAGGTATCTAATAATGCCCTGTATTCCTGTGGGGTCATTCCCGTTTCTTTCTCCCCGCTTGTGGGACAGTACCGGGCAAATGCGAACACGTCTACCTTGTGTTTTACCACGGCGTCAATAATATCGGGGATTTCAGAAATATTTGTCCCGGATACGGTTGTCATAATGACAGAACGTATCCCTGCTTTTTTGATACATTGTATTTTTTCCAGTGTGCAGTTAAAAGAGCCGGGTTTGCGAAACCAGTCATGTGTTTTTTCCATGCCGTCAAGGGACATTTGATATTTTTCGCAGCCCATATCTTTTAGCCGTCTACATACCTCGTCATTCAAGTGAAACGGATTGCCAAGTATTGTAAAGGGTACTCCGTTTTCTTTGAAAAGATTTAGCAGTTTCCAAAAATCGGGGTGCAGGATAGGATCGCCGCCAGTGAGGTAAAAATAAGGCAGGCGGTTGTATTTATTGCACATTTCAAGACAATTTTCAAAAACAGACTGTATTTGTTCCCAAGACATACTATCTAATGCCTTGCAGTTGTTTTCAGAAAAAATGTAACAGTGTTTGCAGCGTTGGTCGCACTCGTCCGTAATGTGCCATTGAAAAGCAAAATATTGTTTCATAGGAAAAACCTCCTTGTAAATTTTCTATAAGAACAGCTTACAGCCGGATATTTTGTAATATGCCCCCGGAGCAGGACACTCCGGGAGCAGACAATGTAAAACGTCTTTTCAGTTAGAATTATTTGTCAGACGCACCGCAGGCAGCCGGGGCTTCCGCAGGTTTATCGGCAGCACCGCAGGCAGCCGGAGCTTCCGCAGGCTTATCGGCAGCACCGCAGGCAGCCGGAGCTTCCGCAGGTTTGTCAGACGCACCGCAGGCAGAACCGCAAGCGGAAGCCGCCTCTGTACCATTATTCCAACCAGATAAATTTGAAAGTGCCATAATTTGTTACCTCCTATGTTTTGTTTTTTTGAGAGGTTTTCCTCTCTGCAATTTTTATTTTACAGATTCTATTTTTTTTGGGAAGTACGCACTTTTTTATTGGGTTAGTAACCTTTTTGTAAGTTTTGTGTGATTTATGGGATTGAGCCGGGGAATTATTTAGAAATTTAGGTTGATTTGTCCTGTGTGCTACACTATAATTTGAATGTAACATTTATATATTTGTTTAATCTAGCTTGGCGGCGCCAATTTGAACCCGCCGTTGAGCTAAAAAGAAAGAGGGATTGCTATGGTTAAAAAAGAAGAACTCCCAGCTTGCCCTGTTGCTACGACAGTACAGCTAATTGGGAATAAATGGAAACTTTTAATTATGAGAAATCTCCTTGCAAGACCTTGGCGGTTTAATGAACTTCAAAAATCTTTAGAAGGTATCAGTCAGAAAGTATTAACGGATAGCTTGCGCTCTATGGAAAGTGATGGTATTATTACCCGTACTGTATTTCCGGAAGTGCCGCCACGAGTGGAATATGCCCTTAGTGAATTGGGGGAGTCCATGCGCCCGATAATAGGGGCAATGGAAGCATGGGGGATAGAGTATAAAAAACAGCAGTAAAAAGTACATAAAAAGATACCGGGGAATGACAATCCGTAGACTGGCTTTCCTACAAAACGCTTGACATATTCCTGAAAAAGAAACAGAAGAAAAAAGTGAAAAAGGTCATAATAAAAAAGGGGATCACATCGATCTCCGACACTGCGTTCCGGAATATGAAAAATCTGAAGACAGTTAAGATTCCTTCCACCGTAAAAAAGATTGGATATGAAAGTTTTTCAAGGACTGCGATCAAAGAGTTAAAAATCCCCTCATCTGTGAAAAAGATCGGCAATCAGGCTTTCATGATTAAAAAATTGAGAAAGCTGACCCTGCCGGGCAATTTTAAATTTGATCCGGAGGATGCGGATGCATGTCACTTAGTAGGCGGGGATATACCAGGGGATCATAAGCTGACCGTCACCTTTACTACAAAACTGAACCTGGAAAATGCGTCCTTGTTTACGGCAGGCAAATATGTTTCAAAGGATGGTGTCTGGCTAAAAAAAGATCCCTACAAACAACAGACTCCCTTATCTTATTAAGAATGGGAATACAACAACGCAATCAGCGGGAAAATAAGATAATCCCCTAATAATGGGTGAATCGTTAGATGTTAGAAAGGTGAGAATATAGTATGAAAAAATTTGATGAGAACTATCAATTATTGGCTGATATGTACGAGGACGAGTATTTTCCGGATTTTATGGTAGATAAGGTAAAGGAACTTCTGCAAAATGTGATTATCTATCTGGAAACAGGGGAACAGGATTTAGGGAAGATACAGAAACAGTTTGATGAAATGACTTTGGCGATTAATGATTTGCAGGAAGAGTTTGAGGAAAATGACAGCGAATTAGAAACAGCAGCCAGAGACAGTATTGGTGAAACAGTTGAGTACATCCTGAAATGGTTCCAGATTGATTTGGATGTGGAAGATGCCATACAGCAACGGGATTGGTAAAACGGAATCTGTATATAAATTCGGGAGACTGGCAGGAGGAGCAATATGAAACGGCAACTGCGATTGAATGCAGATCATTTAAAACTGATTGCGATTATTGCCATGACGATCGACCATGTATGTGATTTGATCTATCCCGGCTTTCCTGCTGAACCGGGAGCTATGGCATTACATATTGTCGGGCGTTTGACAGCCCCGATTATGTGGTTTTTCGTGTGCGAAGGATATTATTACACGCATAATGTAAAAAGGTATATGTTGCGATTGGGTTTTTAGCAATGTTTTTATTGATTAGGAAAGTTCGCCTCGTGCGGAGCAAGAACGACTGCAAGTCGTTCTTGGAAGCGTCGGATTATCACGACGCTTTTTTTACGGCAAAGAACAAGGGGTTGACAGCAAAACTGTCAAGGAGTAAGATAGATTACAGTAAATGATGATACATCACACAGGAAAGAGGGAATGCAGCATGGAAAAGAAAGATATGGACTGGTCAAATCTGGGATTTGCCTATCACGTAACGACAGAACGATATGTATCCAATTATAAAGACGGGGCATGGGATGACGGTGTCATGACGACAGATGCCACAGTGACCATAAGTGAGTGCGCAGGTGTCCTTCAGTATTCACAGTCCTGTTTTGAAGGATTGAAGGCTTATACAACAGAAGACGGAAGAATCGTGACCTTCCGCCCGGACTTAAATGCCCGGCGTATGTCGGATACGGCAAAGAGACTGGAGATGCCTGTATTTCCGGAGGACCGTTTTGTAGAGGCGGTTGATAAAGTGGTCCGGGCAAATGCGGAGTATGTGCCGCCGTATGGTTCCGGCGCTACGTTATATCTTCGCCCATATATGTTTGCCAGTGGTCCGGTGATCGGTGTAAGTCCGGCAGCGGAGTACCAGTTCCGGTTATTCTGTACACCGGTAGGTCCCTATTTTAAAGGCGGCGCCAGACCGATCACGATCCGTGTCTCAGATTTTGACCGTGCTGCCCCTCATGGCACCGGTCATATCAAGGCGGGACTCAATTATGCCATGAGTCTTCATGCGATTGTGGACGCCCACAATCAGGGATTTGATGAGAATATGTATCTGGATGCGGCAACCCGTACGAATGTAGAAGAGACCGGTGGGGCGAACTTCATTTTTGTGACAAAGGATCAGAAGGTTGTCACACCAAAGTCAGACAGCATCCTTCCTTCCATTACAAGACGGTCGATCATGTATGTGGCAAAGGAGTATCTCGGTCTTGAGACGGAGGAGAGGGAAGTTCCATTTGAAGAGGTCAAAGATTTTGCAGAGTGTGGTCTGTGTGGTACGGCGGCAGTCATCTCGCCGGTCGGGAAGATTGTGGATCATGGCAAAGAGATCTGCCTGCCGAGCGGTATGGATGAGATGGGACCGGTTACAAAAAAATTGTATGATACACTGACCGGAATCCAGATGGGGCATGTAGATGCGCCGGAAGGCTGGATCCATGAAGTGATCCGGTAATATGGATTCTGGTACAGCAATTTGCATAGTAAGGGGCTGTCTTAAGACAGCCCCTTCGCAGTGTAAGAAATAACGATAGTGGGAGAGGACAGACAGATTGCGATATTATATTTCGGATTTACATTTTTACCATGAAAGTCTGCTGACAAAGATGGATCAAAGAGGGTTTGCTTCCTGCGATGAGATGCATGAATACATCATACACAAGTGGAACGCCCGGGTGAGACCGGGAGATGAGGTTGTGATCCTCGGTGATGTCTCCATGGGACGTGGGAAAGCGACCAGTGATATCCTTGCCCGGCTCCACGGAAAGCTGTCACTTATTGTGGGAAATCATGACACGTATCTGAATGACCGGCGATTTGATCTCTCGCGTTTGGAGTGGGTCAGACCCTATGCAGAACTTCACGACAATAAACGCAAGGTCATACTCAGCCACTATCCGGTGTTCTGTTATAACGGACAGTACCGCAGGGATAAGGAGGGAAATCCCAGGACATATATGTTGTACGGCCATGTTCACGATACCCGGGATGAGATCCTGGTGGACCAATTTGTACATCAGACAAGAAAGACACTGTATCAGGGACCGGGCGACAAGGTGCCGGGAACGATTCCCTGTCAGATGATCAATTGTTTCTGTATGTTTTCGGATTATACTCCGCTGACACTGGATGAGTGGATCGAAGTGGATGCAGAGAGAAGAGCGGGGATGCGAAAGGGCCGAGGCGCTGCCGTGGATAGCGGGCTGCCGGAACGGAGGTAAATTTGAATTATAGAAAAGACCGGTATGGTAATGATATTTCAATATTGGGGTATGGATGTATGCGCTTTACCCAGAGTGCGGGGCGGATCCAGAAAGAAAAAGCAGAGAAAGAGATCCTGGCGGCATATCGTGCCGGTGTGAATTATTATGACACGGCATATGTCTATCCGGGCAGTGAGAAGGTGCTGGGAGAGATTCTGGCAAAGAACCAGATCCGCGAGAACGTTTCTATCGCGACCAAGCTTCCCCATTATCTTATCAAGAATGAAGGGAGTATGGATAAGTATTTTGACGAACAGTTATCGCGGCTGCAGACGGATTATATTGATTATTATCTGATGCATATGCTCACGGATGTGAAAACATGGGAACGGCTGAAAGAACTGGGTATCCTGGCATGGCTTCAGAAAAAGAAAGAGAGCGGTGCGATCCGCCAGATCGGATTTTCCTATCATGGAAACTCGGATATGTTCTGTCAGCTGGTCGATGCGTACGACTGGGATTTCTGCCAGATCCAGTACAACTATATGGATGAGCACTCACAGGCAGGACGCACCGGACTGCATTATGCGCATAAAAAGGGTCTTCCAGTGATTATCATGGAGCCGCTGCGGGGCGGACGTCTCGTGAACCGGCTGCCGGAATCCGCATATAAGATCATGGAGGAATATCCGGTACAGCACATGCCGGCGCAGTGGGCGTTTCGCTGGCTCTGGAACCAGCCGGAGGTGACCTGTGTGTTATCCGGTATGAACTCCATGGAGATGATAGAGGAAAACACGGCTGCCGCATCGACGGCATCGGTAGGTGAACTGGGAGAAGAGGAAGAGAAAATGCTGTCACAGGTAGTGGATGAGATCAATGCCCGGATCCGGGTGGGGTGCACGGGCTGCCGTTACTGTATGCCGTGTCCGCAGAATGTGGATATTCCGGGGACGTTTGCCGCTTATAACAGGAGATTTTCAGAAGGATGGTTTTCGGCAGAGAAGGAGTATCTGATGTGTACCGCACTGCGCAGTACATCGTCTGCTGCATCCAACTGCATCGGCTGCGGTAAATGCGAGCAGCATTGTCCGCAGCATATCGAAATAAGGAAAGAACTGGACCGCGCCCGGAAAAAACTAGAGGGACCGGCGTATAAGCTGGCAAGAAAAATCGTCAAATGGTTCCGGGCTTATTAAAAGGAGGAAGAGAGTGAAGACAAATCAGGAATTACAAAATCTATTGAGGCAGATCGATCATAAAGGGTATCCGTCTTATAAACAGCTGAGGGGGATTTACCGTTTTCCCGGCTATCTTCTCGGTATTGACCATGTACAGGGAGATCCGTTTGCCGCGCCGTCTAAGGTCAGTATCCATGTGGCAGGGGCGCAGGCAGGGCTGGACAAAGACCTGTTTACGACCCGGGAGAAGAAGAGGGCTCTGGAGGATTATCTTCTGCGGGGATTTGCCAGACAGATCCGGGAATTTTCTTTTCAGGCGAGAGGATCGGGCAAATCTGGTCTTATGTCAGTCAGCACGCCGGGACAGGAGGTGCTGGAGCGGACGGCATGCCAGATCGATCCACCGACGGGAGACATTATTGTGCGCATGGAGATCGGGTTTCCGGCGAATGGAAGGACGGTAAACAGCCGTGAGCTGGAAAAGATCCTTTTTGATTTCCTGCCCGTCTGTGTCAAAAAATCTTTGTATGCCAGTTCACTGGATGCGGTTAAAATACGGGCTGTGACAGAACTGGCGGAGGATCAGACCTACATCCGGCAGCAGTTAAAAGAACAGGGACTGGTGGCGTTCGTGGCAAATGGTGCGGTACTCCCGAGGGAATCCGGCGTCAGCAGCCGTCCCATGAAGGGAGCGGTGCCGTTTCATTCGCCAAAGGAGATGGAGGTCGAGATGGACCTTCCCCGGCGGGGAAAGCTATGCGGTATGGGGATACGCCGCGGCATTACCCTGATCGTGGGCGGCGGTTATCACGGCAAATCCACACTGCTCAAGGCGCTGGAGCTGGGAGTGTATAACCATATTGCCGGGGATGGAAGGGAGTATGTCATCACGGATGATACGGCGATGAAGCTGCGTGCCGAGGATGGCAGAAGTGTAAAACAGACAGATATTTCTCTGTTTATCAATGACCTTCCCAATGGCAGGGATACCAGACATTTTTCCACCGGGGACGCCAGTGGATCCACTTCCCAGGCGGCGAATGTTGTAGAGGCAATGGAGGCAGGGAGCCGGGTATTTCTGATCGATGAGGATACAAGCGCAACCAACTTTATGGTCCGGGACGAGCTGATGCAGCGGGTCGTGCACCGGGATATGGAGCCGATCACGCCTTTTGTTGAGAGAGTACAGGAGCTGTACGAAAAAGAAGGAATTTCCACGGTACTGGTAGCAGGCAGCTCGGGCAGCTACTTTCACAAGGCAGACTGCATCATTCAGATGAACCGTTACAAACCGCTGGAGATCACGGCACTGGCAAAGAAAGAGGCGGAGGCGTTTCCTCTGCCGGCGGGTGATGTTCCGGCGGCAGGACAGCCGGATTATAACAGGGTTCCGAAAGCAGACAGCCGCTTTGGGGCAGATGGAAGGGTTAAAATGAAGACGCAGGGGATGGATGGCATCACCATAAACCGTGATACGATAAACCTGCGCTATGTGGAGCAGCTGGCAGATACGGAGCAGCTGACGGCGCTGGCGCAGCTCATGAAATATATGCGGATGCAGGTATTTGACGGCATGAAAAATCTCAGGAAAGCAGTGGATGATACGATGCATGTACTGGATACCCGGGGCTGGGAGGGGATCTGCAGGGGAGGGGCTCTTCCGGGTAACCTTGCCCTGCCCCGTGCCCAGGAGGTTTTTGCCTGTGTGAACCGGTGGAGAGAGCTTGGATTTCTGAAATAGTATAATTGGCTGTTGTGCATTTTGGTGAATAATGTTATATTGAGAGGTAGGGAGTCAGGTTACTAAAAACAGATATGGGAAATCAGAAAATATACATGAGAGAGGACATAACGAATGGATATATGGAATGTAGTCGGCCTGATGGGCGGATTGGCGATGTTCATTTTTGGAATGAACCTGATGAGCGACGGGTTGAAACTGGTAGCCGGTTCTTATCTTAAGAAGATTCTGGAGAAACTGACGCAGAATCGTATTGTTGCAATGATGGTAGGAGCAGGGTTGACGGCTTTGATCCAGAGTTCCAATGCCATGTGTGTGATGGTAGTTGGTTTTGTCAATGCCGGGATGATGGAGCTGGAACGTTCTGTCGGGATCCTGATGGGGGCGAAGATCGGTACGACGATCACCGGCCAGCTGATTGCGTTCAATATTTCACAGATTGCACCGGTCATTGCGTTTATCGGCGTGGCGATTACGATGTTTTTCAAAAAAACGAAAATAAAAAATGTGGGGCAGATCATCGCCAGCCTGGGTGTGTTATTTATCGGGCTGGGGACCATGAGCGAGGCGATGAAACCGCTGGCACATGAAGAATGGTTCCAGGGGATCCTCCAGCAGTTTTCCAACCCGATCCTGGGGGTTCTGGTAGGTATTATCTTTACGGTGATCATCCAGAGCGCCTCGGCATCCGTCGGCGTCCTGCAGATGATGGCAGTCAGTGGTGTTATGGGATTCCATCAGGCATTTTTCATTATGCTTGGTATGAATATCGGCGCCAGTGTGGCACCGGCGCTGGCTTCTCTCAGTGGACGCAAGGATGCAAAGAGAGTAGCGCTGATCGTAGTTCTGTTTGAGAGTATCGGTATGCTGCTTTTCCTGATCGTGTCATCAGTCTTTCCGGCTGTATTGGACTGGATCGCCTCGACTTCTCCGGACAATCCAAGCCGACAGATCGCCAATGCCAACACAATCTTCAACCTTGTGACGGTGATTGTTTTACTGCCCTGTGCGAAATACCTTGTCAGGATGGCGCAGTGGATCATCCGTGGAAAGGACAGGAAGGAAGCGGCAGAGCTTCACTATATTGACGAGTCCGGCTATCAGTCCGGTACAGTGCTGATCGGTCAGATCGATCAGGAGGTAGGGCGTATGTGTGGACTTGTCCGTGATAACCTCGAAGCTTCTACCAAGGCTTATTTTGCAGAGAAGGTACTGACGAATGAGGCATTTGATGAAAATGAGTCCACGGTGGATTTCCTGAACAAAGAGATCACTGCCACACTGATCCGTACCAGTGAGATGGGATTATCGGCGAAGGAGGCAATGCATGTCGGTAACCTGTACCATATCGTGACGGATCTGGAGCGGATCGGCGATCATGCGGAAAATATGCTTGGCTATGCCAATCAGTTAAAGGAGAACAAACAGAAATTCTCAGGAAAGGCACTGAAGGAACTGAAACACCTGTGTGATTCGGTCTATCAGATCTACGATCTGGCGTGTACATATTTTGCAGAGCCGGACAGAGGGCTGTACCAGGTGATCTATGACCTGGAAGCAGACATTGATGATCTCGTGGACAAGATGCGTAACAGCAATATCAAGCGTCTTGCCAAGATGAAGTGTGAAGCCAACCAGGGATTATTTTACAGTGAGATTCTGGTGGATCTGGAACGTGTGGCGGATCATTGTCTGAATATTGCCCAGGCGGCAAAGAAATATGCGATGAACTAGGGGAATTATGAAATTAAGAAAAATATGTTTTACTGCCTTTATGTCATGCCTCAGTTTTATATTATCAACATTTGTATCATTTCCGTTTGTTGTGCCGTTCCAGCATTTCTGCAATGTGATCTGCGCCGTACTGGCAGGACCTTTTTATGCGTTTCTTTCGGCATTGCTCACAGGTATTATGCGGATGCTGTTGACGGGGCGTCCTGTCACTGCGATCATAGGCGCTGTGATCGGTGCTTTTCTGGCAGGGGTATTTTATCTTTTATCAGATAAAATGTTCCTGGCTGTCGTGGGAGAGGTGATCGGGACAGGAATTCTAAGCGCCATAGTCAGTTATTATGTGATGTGTTATGGGTTCGGTATTGCACTGGATTCCCCGTTTTATTACATTCCGCTGTTTATGCCGGCATGTATCGTGGGTTCGGTACTGGGTTATCTTGTTTTGCTGACGATGAAACGGTCAGGGACTCTTGTCCGTCTGCAAAAGATGCTGGGGTAGTTTTAGATTTGCTGCCGCACCTGTCAGACTGCGATGACAGCATGGCAGGCGATTGATCATAGGAATGGGGACGTATTATGAAATGTGACTTGATACAGAGTATAAGAAAGACTGATCCGAGGATTCATTCTATTACAAATAATATAACCATCAATGATTGTGCCAATATAATTCTTGCCGCAGGCGGCAGTGCTGTGATGGCGTCAGATCCGGATGAAGTTTCGGAGATGACGTCTCTTTGTGATGGTCTTGTTCTCAATCTGGGAGCAGTGGCGTCCAGAGAGGCGATGCTTCGTGCAGGCAGGACAGCAAATTTTCTGAATCATCCCATTGTCTTTGATCCTGTGGCTGCCGGTTCTACAGAGCTCCGGCGGCAGACCAGTCTCCGGCTGATGAGGGAACTGAAACTGACAGCGATCCGCGGAAACGCTGCCGAGATACACACATTATCCCTTCTTTTTGAAAGGAGAGAGGGAGAAGAACTGCAGTCCTTTGTAGATGCAGACCAGTCCCAGGTGATGCGGCAGTCTCATCTGGAACAGTGCCTGGCGGATGCCACACGTCTTGCCCGCCAGACCGGAGCGATCGTTGTTGTCTCAGGTGTGGATGATCTGGTCGTACAGGGGGGAAGGCATCAGGTGTTTCAGGGCGGATCGCCTCTGTCGGCACGGATCACGGGAAGCGGCTGTATGTTGTCAGAGCTGATGGGAACCTGTCTGGCGGCGGCCAGGAAAATGGCTGAGGAGAATGGGAGAAAAAAATCGGACGGGCAGGAGAGGGAAAAGATTCCGGCGGAGCCATTTTCTGAGTGGGATGCGGTCTGTGCAGCTGTGGAATGGATGAATGAGGCGGCAGAGAGGGCAGAAGAATGTACAAAAGAAGTACGGGGAGGGACCATGACCTACCGGATGCTTCTGATTGATGAGATCAGCCGGAAAATGTAAGCTTCCATTCATAAAAAAGACCCCTGGGGCATAGATTGTATAAACACTGTTTCAGGGGGAGAACTTGAATCAATATCATATGCATCAGACGCCGATTGAGGAAAGGGCGGTAGCTGTTGCGGAATATATCGTTGCAAATAATGCTACGGTGCGGCAGACAGCGGCGCGCTTTGGCGTAAGCAAGAGTACGGTACATAAGGATGTAACAGAGCGGCTCCTGAGAATAAATCCTTCGCTTGCCGCTCAGGCAAGGAAAGTACTGGATGTCAATAAATCCGAGCGTCACATACGGGGAGGTCTGGCGACCAAGGATAAATACCTGCGGGAAAAGCAGCACATGAATTAAAAAAGAGCAGTCATTTGGCAGATTGACCTGCCGGGTGGCTGTTTTATGTTGGGGAATTTCCGTGAGGGAAAATACTTTCCGAGCCTTATATGGATTGATTTTCAAAAAAAAAACGCTTATAATGACTATAGATGGAAAAATGTAACATGGCAGGAGGTTGTAATGGGAAAAATCGAAGGTATTTCTATTCATAATTATGGCTCATTAAAAGATATCACGTTGGGAAAAACGCTTTCGCACCAGAAAGAAAAGCCATTAAGTAATATGACTACGATCATCGGACCCAGCGGGAATGGAAAGAGTACAGTAGCAGATGTATTTGGATTTATTGCAGATTGTCTGGAGATGGGGATCGAAGCGGCTTGTGATGTTGGGAACCGGGGAGGATTTGAGCAAATCCGTTCCCAGGGGGTCACAGAACCGATCCGCTTTGAATTGTATTACAGGGAATCGAGCAATACACGCCCTATTACTTATGAGCTGGCGATTGATTTAGACCGTTATGGCCGGCCATATGTACAGGAAGAGAGATTGAGGCAAAGAGTGGAAAACCAGGGACGTCCGAGATCCTTTTTGCATCTTCAAAATGGTACAGGATATGCTTTTGAGGGGAGCACAGGGGGGCAGGACGATGAGACGGGAGTATCGGATGGAGTGAAGATCCCTGTCACATTGTCGGATGCCCGAAAACTGGGAGTCGTAACTCTTGGGGCAATGAAACAATATACAAGAATAGAAAAATTCCTTAAGTTTTTGAAAAGCTGGTATTTGTGCTATTTTGCACCGGATGCGTCCCGCAAAATACAGACATCGGCACCACAGCCCTATTTAGATAGAATCGGCAGTAACTTAAATAATGTAGCACAGTATATGTATCGGGAAAATAAGGCAGATTTTGACAGGACATTATCCGATATTCAAGGCAAACTCCCGGGTATAGAAAAAATCAAACCGCTAAAGATGCCAAATGGACAAGTTGTGTTACAATTTTGGGAAAAAGGTTTTTCAGAGCCCTTTTTTTCGCAGAAGATGTCAGATGGAACATTAAAACTTTTTGCGTATTATCTTTTGCTCCATGAAAAGAATGCGAGGCAGCTGGTTTTTATCGAGGAGCCGGAAAATGGTCTTTATCATCATTATTTATCGGATCTGGCGATTGAGATGAGGAGAAGTGCCGGAACAGGTTTCAGTAAACAGTTGTTTGTAACTACACATAGTCCTTTTTTTGTAAATTCCTTAAATCCAGAAGACGTCTGGGTGTTAAAGAAAGATGAGAGTGGTTTCTCCTCTGCAAAGAGAACTTCCGAGTATCAATTTGTTAAGGAATTAACTGAGGAAGGAGTTGAAGTAGGTGATTTGTGGTATGATAAATATTTTGGATAGGAGAACATATGCATTTACAGTTTTTGATTGAGGATATGTCAGGGGAAGTGCTGATCAGGCATATTATGGATAAACTGGTTATGGGTAAAGAGTCGGTTACATATGACTGCAAGGCATTTAAAGGAATAGGTGGATTTAAAAAGAATCCGGTGCATAAAAGTGTGAAGACAAATAAACTTCTAAATGATTTAGGCATCTATTTAAAAGGATTTGAAAAAAGTCTTCAAAATATTGATGCGGCGATTATCATTGTTTTGGATAATGATCGCAGGAATACGGATGAATTTAGAAAAGAATTAGAAATGAGGGCTTTAGGGGCAATGATTTTTATCGATCATGTCTTTTGCATTGCGGTGGAAGAAATGGAAGCGTGGCTGTTAGGAGATAAAGAGGCGTTGTTCAAAGCATACCCGGATGCCCGGGAGAGTATTTTTAAAGAATATAAGCAGGATCACATTTGCGGTACATGGGAAGTGCTGGCAAATGTTGTATATAAGGGCGGTTTGAAAAAGTTTGTGAAAGATTGTCCTACTTATCGGGAAATTGGAAAATATAAATCAATATGGGCAGATGAAATCGGCACATACATGAATCCAGATGTCAATAAATCGCCAAGCTTTCAGCTGTTTATGAGAGAGGTACAAATAAGAATTGGTTCATGACACAGGCAGTCAAAATGGCTGACGGCAAAAAAACAGAAGAATAGGAGAGAGATAGATGGTGAAGGCGGTATTTCTTGATTTTTATGGTACGGTTGTACACGAAGATGGCGATGTCATCGATAAAATCACAAGGATCATTATGTCGACGGGACAAGCCAGTGACCGGGCGCAGATCGGCGCTTTCTGGTGGCAGGAGTTTCAGACATTGTACATGAATTCCTACGGAGACACGTTTGAGACGCAAAGAGAACTGGAATACAGGTCATTAAAGAAGACATTACAGGAATTTGGTTCAGATGCCGATGCAGGCGAATTGGGCGGTATGATGTTTGAGCATTGGGTAAAGCCGCCGATATTTGAGGACTCCAGAGAATTTTTTGAGAGGTGTCCGCTGCCCATATACATTGTTTCTAATATTGACACAAAAGATATCCAGAGCGCATTGGCATATCATCGTTTGAAACCAGCAGGGGTTATCACAAGTGAAGATGTCAGATCCTATAAACCAAGAGAAGAGATCTTCCGGCTGGCGTTACATACGGCCGGACTGGATGCCGGGGAGGTGCTCCATATCGGGGATTCGCTGGGCAGCGATGTGAGAGGGGCAGGTGCGCTGGGGATCCATGCGCTGTGGCTGAACCGCTCAGGGAGGGATGTCCCGGAAGGGGTTGTATCCATAGGAAATCTTCCTGAGGCGTTTCGTACCTCATTTTTTTAAAGGGAGGCAATATCATGCACAAGGGTGGCAAATGGGCAAGGCAGATCATAGCATTACAGGAAGAGGATGGAAAATGGGGATGTTTCCATACGTTATCCCGGTCTTATGGCGCGGCGCTCACGACAGAACAGGCACTCCGGCGACTGGAACGATTGGGATATACGATGGAAGATGAGTGTATCCAGAAAGCAGTTGGTTATATGGAGGATTGTCTGGCAGGAAAAAGCAGTATTCCGGACAGAAGAGAGAAGCTGCATGACTGGGACATTTTTACATCTTTGATACTTGCTGCCTGGATCAGAAGATTTACCTGTGACAGTCCAAAGGCAAATCAGGTTGCCAGACAGTGGGCGGATATTATAAACAGTGCTTTTGCAAAGGGTGCGTATGATCAGGATGAATATGCCGCTGCTTTTCACAGCATTCTTGGTATGAAACCCAGAGGCGGAAAACGGATCGATTTTGTGAATTTTTATCCGATCTCTCTTATGCAGGGCTGCCTGGATGAAAGGATGGAGTGTGCAGTAGTTGATCATGTGATCAGCAGGGATAACGGGATTTATTACATTTACGAGAGTGGACTATCCATTCTGCCTCCCGTTTTTGAAAGTAAAAATGCCAGCCGCTATCTTGCGGCGATCGAACTGCTTTCCTTTTATAAATATGCTGTCGGTAAACTGGATTTTGTCGTGGACTGGCTGTATAAAAATCAGAATGCAGACGGGAAGTGGGATATGGGAAAAGCAGTCAATGATAAAATTTATTTTCCGCTTTCGGATGACTGGCGGAAGAAGGAAGTGCGTGAAGCAGACTGTACAGAGCGAATTGGCGAGTTGGTAAGCAGACTGACAGATGGTCAGAGAGAGACAGAAGGAGATGCGATATGTCGTTGTATATAAGAAAATTAGGTCTGGAAGAGGGAAGGGAGATCTATCAAATGTTTGAGGAACTGCCAGCGGAAGAAAATGGATTTATCAACCCGGCAGCCGGGAAAAATAGGGATGAGTTTCAGGAGTGGCTGAAAAGAGCCGACGCATGTTCCAGGCAGACAGAAATCTTAGATGGATGGAAGGTCCCGGAAACTATTTTTGTTTTTTTTGAGGATGACAGACCAGTAGGCTTTGGCAAGTTGCGCCATTGCCTGACGGACCGGCTGCTGGAAGAGGGCGGCAATACCGGGTATTGTATCCGTCCTTCCGAGAGAAACAGAGGACTCGGGAAAAAATTTCTGGCACGATTGGTCGAGGAAGGGAAAAAAATGGGGATGGATTCGTTTCTTCTTATCATTCACAATGACAATCAACCTTCCCTACAGGTTGCATTGGCAAATGGAGGACAGATTCAGAAGATCACCAAAGATAGAAATTATATATGGATCGGTGCCGGTATGACAAAAGTATATTTTGTGCGCCATGCACAGCCGGATCATGGCTGGGAGGAAGACCGGACCAGACCGCTGACAGAAGAAGGGAAAAGAGACTCAAAAATCGTGATGGATACACTGAGAGAGAAGGAGTTTAAAGGGGGAAGGACTGACATGCAATGGTTGGCGACAGAGGATATCCAGCTGAAAAAAGGTACGTATGGGGACTGGAGAGCTCTTTATAAAAATATATTATCGAGGGAAGAGAGTGCACAGCATATGCTTTGGAGCCCTGTTTTGGATGAAGAGCATGCCAGAAAAAATATCAGAAAAACGATTGAATTCCAGAAATCCCATGATGCGTGGCTTGTCTATGAAAAAGGAAGTGGACAGGCGATCGGCTGGGCAGGGGTTGACGGGGCAGAAAAGAATACGTGGGAAGACAGTGTCTGGTCAGATACAGGGATTGCGATCGGACCGGATTTTACCGGAAAGGGATATGGCAAACAGATTCTGCAGTGCCTGATCCGTTATGTTTTTGGAGAGAAGCGGGCAGACAGGTTCCGTGTTTCCTGTCGGAGTAAAAATGCAGCTGCCAGGGCATTGTGCCAGTCGCTCGGATTTTCCTGTGTGGATACAGAGACGAAGACAGATCCGCACAATGGAGAAGAATATGTGCTGGAATACTATGAATTAGAGAGGCGGGGCAAATCGTGAAGGATGCGACTGTTGACGAAATAAGGTGCCTTTGTTACAATGAATGAAATGCAAATTGAACCGGAGGGTTATTATGAAAAAACATTGGCGATCGATCAGCATTTTATGTGTGATAACGGTCTTATTGTCGGGCTGTGGCAATTCCGTAGAAAACCTGACGTCCCAGAGCGTTACATCCGGGAATGCAGTTTCGGGTGAGGCAATTCTCTTTGATGAAACAAAAAAAGGGGCGGACAGTTCTCTGGAAAACCATACATATTGTTCAAAAAATTGTCTCTATCTGGCGGATGATGAGAAAGACGAACTGATCCAGATATCCGTCCGGACAAATAAGAAAAAAACTTTTGAAGTGCCGGGTCTTCTTAGCATTCTCCGGGTGGAGAATGACAGGATTTTTTACACAAAGAGTTTCTGGAACGGGGATGATGATGTGGACTACGAGGACCGGTACTGGATCTGCCATATGCCCATCGTTTCCGACGGGGAAGGTGCCGAGAAACCAGTTGTCGGGAAAGAGGAACGGCTGGAGGATATACCGGGCTGCTCGTATGACAATCGTCATCCCTGCATGGACGAAGATTCCATTTATTATGTTCCGTATGATGCATCCGGGAAACTTCTGTGTTATGACTGGAAGCGTAAAAAGAAAGAGACCGTATCAGTCAAACCGTATTTTTATGGGGATATATACCGGTTTGGCGGGAAGGTATATTTTGTGACAAACCGGTCAGAGGAAGCGTTTGTCGAAGTGTGGGATCGGGGGACGGACCAGGTGACCCGTATTGATCTCCCGGAGCCGGAGGGAGAGGATCTTGAAAGAACAGTAATTGCCGGCAGGGATGCCGTTTATTACAGCTGGTATCCCGAAGGGGACAAAAAACGTATCGAGCTGAGACAGATGGATCTTTCCACACAGCAGGCAGAGTCATTTGTGACGGAAGAAGAGATAAAACATCTGCTGTCCGGTGAGGCGGGGATCCGGGAAGACGCCATCCGGAACTGTGATATGGACCTGGATATTGTGGGAGAGAGACTTTATCTTACTCTGTCACTGGAATGGACAGAGGGCAGCTGCTGGCATATCCAGGATGTTATCCTGAGCCGTGGCTTGAGGCAGGGGGATACACTGCAGTATGAACCGGGGCTGAGCGAATGTATGCAGAAATATGGGAAAAAGAAACAGGGCGGGCTGAAGAAATTCCGCAATTATCTATACTATGACCGGGCAAAATCCGAAAAAGGGATCACAGAGATCCAATACAATACAGGTAAATTTCAATCACTGGGAGAAGAAAAGGCGTATCTGAGACAGGACGCAGACGATATCGAGGGAGAACGTTACCGGCTGTTCGACTGCCGGACGGGAAAAAGTAAACTGGTTGAAAAAGGTATGCCGGAGTATTATGAATACTATTATGACCATTTGTGGACGGATGATTATTGTGGTTAGCTCCACGGCACCCGGAAAAGTACGGATGACTGACGGGAAATTACCAATGCCCTGGAAGGGAGAAAATAAAAGATGAGACATTTAATAGGTACGAGACAATTTTATAAACGGCTGCTGTTGCTGGCGGTGCCGATCATGATCCAGAATGCCATTACGAATTTCGTCGGGTTTCTGGATAATATCATGGTAGGTCAGCTGGGGACGGAGCCGATGTCGGGCGTGGCGATCGTCAACCAGCTGATTTTTGTTTTTAACCTGCTAGTATTTGGCGGGTTGTCAGGAGCCGGCATATTTGGCGCACAATTTTATGGACACGGGGATCACAAGGGATTGCGTGATACGTTCCGGTTTAAGATATTGTTCGGCATGATCATCGCAGTGGTGGCATTCGTCATTCTGATCACCTGCGGGGAAAGTCTGATCCGGCTTTATCTGACCAGTGGGGAAGAAGGCAATCTGCAGCAGACATTTCAGTATGGGAAAGAATATCTGATGGTCATCCTGCTGGAGATCATCCCTTTTGTTATTGTGCAGATCTATGCCAGTACCCTGCGGGAGACCGGACAGACAATACTTCCCATGGTTGCGGGGATCGTCGCCGTATTTGTCAATCTGGCAGGGAATTATGTGCTGATTTTTGGAAAATTTGGCGCTCCCCGGATGGGGGTGGCGGGCGCTGCGGCCGCTACCGTACTGGCGAGGATCGTAGAGTGTGCCATCGTTGTGATCTGGACACATCACAAGAGAGAACAAAACCAGTTTGTCAACGGGGTATACCGGAGTCTCCGGGTACCGCGCCGGCTGGCGCTGGATATTGTGAAGAAGGGGTCGCCGCTGCTTGTCAATGAGGCGCTCTGGTCCGCCGGAATCGCACTGGTGAACCAGTGCTTTTCCGTGCGGGGGTTTACGGTGGTGGCGGCGACGAACATATCGTCGACCATTGGCAATCTTTTTAATGTCGTCTTTATCGCCATGGGCAGTGCCGTGGCGATCATGGTCGGACAGCAGCTGGGGGCAGGCGAATTTGAACGGGCAAAGGATACGGCGGCGAAGGTGATCGCCTTTTCGGTCTTTTGTACGGTTATTACCAGTCTGCTGATGATCCTGTTGTCCGGGGTATTTCCCGGATTATACAATACGACCGGGGAGGTGCGCGACATGGCAGGCGCCATGATCCGGATCACGGCTTATCTTATGCCGATGCAGGCGTTTCTCCATGCGGCATATTTTACGATCCGTTCCGGGGGGAGAACAGTCATTACCTTTCTGTTTGACAGTGGTTTCTCCTGGTGCGTAGCCATCCCTTTTATTTACTGCATCGTACATTTTACCGGACTGCCGGTGC
Organism: uncultured Eubacterium sp.; assembly: GCA_910584875.1. Classification (GTDB taxonomy): domain Bacteria; phylum Bacillota; class Clostridia; order Lachnospirales; family Lachnospiraceae; genus Eubacterium_F. The sequence continues at coordinate 28,586 of CAJUDA010000002.1, read as the reverse complement.
TGGTTATCTATACCCTGTACTACTCCCTGGATTTCATCAAGGCGGCAGTGGGATTTATCCTGTTCAGAAAAGGGATCTGGATCCAGAATATCGTGGCAGACTAGCGCCTGATCACAAGTCCTCTCCGGTAGTGGTCCAGGTCCACGCTGTCGTCGCGGATCCCGGGGATCCTGCCGTCATCGGCATACTGCCACATACTGTAGGTGCCCCAGTTTCCGGTTTCCGGACGCCGCACTCCATAGGCGGCGACCCAGAGGGGGTATCTTGTCAGCCGCCGGTCTTTAAAGGTGTTGACCGCATTATTGCTGTCAGAGTAGATAGCCGGTCTGTGCCGGGTGTAACGTTCAAGTTCCCGCAGATAGACAAGGGCGATCCGGTTGATCTCATCCCGGTTTAATCTTCCAAAACTCTCAAAATCTAATACGGGACGCAGGCTGTAGCGGTAAGGGGCGATGGTGCGGGCGAAGAACCGCGCCTGTCTGCGTGCCTGGCTGACAGACCTTGCTGTGACATAGTGATAGAAGCCGGTACGGACGCCATGCCGCTCCGCCTCCCGGTAGTTGCGCCGGAACTGTTTATCAATATAACGGCTGCCCACGCAGGCGCGGATGTAGCTGTAGCAGATGCCGTGCCGTGCTACCCGCTCCCAGTCGATCCTTCCCTGCCATTCGCTGACGTCGATCGCATTGCATTCCCCTGCCATATGGGACAGCTGTTCCCTGGTGGGAGGGGCTGCATGGATATCGCTGGCGGTATGCCGTTTTCGCCGGATAAGCCGGAGATCATGGGGGGATACATGTTTTTTCTCCACAGAGTCAAATAGTCGTCTTAACATTGGAACATCCTTCATAAGTTGTTATAGTAGTCTATGAAAAAACAGGCAAAAGGTTACAGTATGAAATGTTTGTCGAAAACTTGTACTTTTTGTTTATTGTGTTATAATAGTGCTATGTATGAAAAAATCGGTAAAGGAGGAAATTTCATTGGGACAGTCAACCTTTAAAGGGGGAACACATCCATATGAGGGAAAAGAGCTGAGTATGGACCGCCCGATTCAGGTGATGGAGCCAAAAGAGGAACTTGTTTTCTCTATGAGCCAGCACATCGGGGCCCCTGCAACGCCTGTTGTCGCTGTGGGAGATACAGTGAAGATGGGTCAGATCATTGGTGAAGCGAGCGGATTCATTTCAGCCAATATCGTAAGTTCTGTATCCGGGGAAGTAAAAAAAATCGAGCCAAGACTGCTGTCATCCGGCGCAAAAGCTACCTGTGTAGTGATTGCCAACGACGGTGAGTACACGCCCGTAGAAGGACTCGGAGAAGAAAGAGATTACACGACATTATCGAAGGAGCAGATCCGCCAGATCATCAAAGATGCCGGCATTGTCGGTATGGGCGGAGCTGGTTTTCCGACAAATGTAAAAGTAACACCAAAGAATGAAGAGGATATTGATTATGTTATTGTAAACGGTGCCGAGTGTGAGCCGTATCTGACATCGGATTACCGGCTGATGCTGGAGAAACCGGAAGAGATCATACAGGGACTTCGCGTTGTATTATCTCTGTTTGATAAGGCAAAGGGGATCATCGCCATTGAAGACAATAAACCGGAGGCGATCGCCAAACTGCAATATCTGACGGAAGGGGATTCCGATATTGAGGTGAAGACCCTGAAGACAAAATATCCACAGGGGGCAGAACGCCAGATCATATATGTGGCAACCGGACGACGGATCCATTCCAAGATGCTGCCGGCCGATGCAGGCTGTATCGTGGACAATGTACAGACGATCATCGCAGTTTACAATGCTGTCTGCAGGAGTACCCCGAGCATGAGCAGAGTCATTACACTGACAGGTGACGCCATGGCGCAGCCTCAGAACTATGAGGTGAAATTCGGCATGAGCCATGCCGAGATGCTGGAGGAAGCAGGCGGACTCAAAGAAGGAGGCGCACAGAAACTGATCTCCGGCGGTCCGATGATGGGCATGGCGATGTATGACCTGAACACACCGGTTACAAAGACAAGTTCCTCGATCCTTGCCATGAGCAAAGACGAAGTGGCAGAGTGGGAACCGACAAACTGTATCCGCTGTGGACGCTGTGCGGATGTATGTCCGAGCCATCTGGTTCCGCAGATGATGGCACAGGCGGCAGAGAGGGATGATCTGGATTATTTCCAGAAGATCAATGGCATGGAATGCTATGAATGCGGTACCTGTACTTATGTCTGTCCGGCGAAGAGACGCCTGACACAGATTTTCAAACAGGCAAGACGTGCCGTTATGGATGCAAGTAGAAAGAAATAACCCTGGCATTATAGAATGGAGGATAAGAAAATGGAAGAAAAATTATTGAATGTGTCTTCATCTCCTCATGTGCGGGACAATTCTTCTACGAAGTCCATCATGAGAGATGTAGTGATCGCACTGATTCCGGCGACGCTGGTCGGGATTTATAATTTCCGCATCAGTGCGTTACTGGTTATACTGACAACCTGTGTAACCTGCGTATTGTCAGAATATATCTGGCAGAAATGTATGAAACAGCCGATAACAACGAATGACTTTAGCGCGCTGCTGACCGGACTTTTGCTGGCGCTGAACCTGCCCGCCACGATCCCGCTCTGGATGTGCGTCATCGGCGGTGTGTTTGCCATCATTGTGGCGAAACAGATGTTTGGCGGCCTGGGACAGAACTTTATGAACCCGGCGCTGGCAGGACGTTGCTTTATGATGCTGTCATTCAGCAGTGCCATGACTAGTTTTACGATCAAAGAGGGAAGCAGTATCCTGTATGGTATCGCCGTAGATGCCAGCAGTAGTGCGACGCCTCTGATGCAGGTAAAAGAGGCAGCAGCATCCGGAGGGTCACTGCCGGATCTTTTGAAAATGTTTCTGGGAACGACGACCGGTACGATCGGTGAGGCGTCGGCAGCAGCGATCCTGCTGGGTGCGGCTTATCTGCTTGTGCGCCGCATTATCGACTGGAAGATCCCGGTATGCTATATCGGATCCTTTGTGATCTTTAATTTCCTGTATTCCTGTGTATCAGGCGGAATGGCGACGTCACCGTATCCGATCCTGTTCGAGCTCTGTGGCGGCGGACTTTTGCTGGGAGCCTTCTTTATGGCGACGGATTATGTCACCAGCCCGATCACGCCGAAAGGAAAAGTGATCTTTGGTATCCTGCTCGGTCTCCTCACCGGATTGTTCCGCTTCTTCGGGGAGTCAGCAGAGGGCGTATCCTTTGCGATCATCATCGGCAACCTCTGTGTTCCGCTGATCGAGCGTTTTACCGTTCCAAAAGCGTTTGGAAAGGAGGGCAAGGCAAATGAATGAGAAAAAAAGCAGTATGATCAAAGATGCCGTGATCCTCTGTCTGATCACGCTGATCCTGGGCGCCGTGTTGGCAGGTGTCTATGCCATCACCAAGGCGCCGATCGATGCATCCCAGGAAAAGACAAATAACGAGGCATGCCAGGCAGTCGTGGCAGAGGGTGATTCCGTGCTGGATAACGATGCGGAAGCGGTCAAAAAAGCTCTTGCCTATATCAGTTCCCGTGACCTCTCCAATGCGGAGACAAAGGACGGCGACCTGCTGGCAAATTATCTGGTGATCGAGCAGATCCATCCGACAAAGAATGGCGGTAAGGTATTTCTTGCCTCTGCCACAAAAGGGTACGGCGGCGCCATCGGGTTTGCGCTCGGTGTAGACGCCAATGGCGCCATCACAGGGATCTCCATCACTTCGCAGAGTGAGACAGCCGGACTTGGCGCGAACTGTGAAAATGAGGACTGGCTGAAAGGCTTTGCCGGCAAGGTAGCGCCTCAGAATGCTTCGAGTGAAATGTATAATAAAAATGAATCCAATGATTCCCAGGTGCAGGCGCTGTCTGGCGCGACCGTAACATCCCGCGCGATCACAAGGGCGGTAAAAGGAATCCTGTTTTTTGACGGATCAGAGAGGGGGGCGAATTAATGAATAAATATACAGAACGGCTTCATAACGGTATCATTAAAGAAAACCCTACCTTTGTCATGATGCTTGGTATGTGTCCGACACTGGCAGTCACATCTTCCGCTATCAACGGACTCGGCATGGGACTTTCCACGACCGTGGTACTGATCCTGTCCAATATGCTGATCTCGGCGCTGCGTAAGATCATACCGGATAAAGTGCGTATTCCGGCATTCATCGTCGTGGTAGCGTCCTTTGTAACGATCGTCCAGCTTCTCCTGCAGGCATATATCCCGTTTTTGTACAGTGCGCTTGGTGTGTATATTCCGCTGATCGTTGTAAACTGTATCATCCTCGGGCGTGCGGAAGCCTATGCTTCCAAAAATCCGGTGTTTGCATCTGCCTTTGACGGTATCGGGATGGGGCTTGGATTTACACTGGGACTGACACTGATCGGTATCTGCCGTGAGATCCTGGGATCAGGTGCTGTTTTCGGCTTCAAGTTTATCCCGGACGGGTTCCAGATTTCCGTCTTTGTTATGGCGCCGGGTGCATTCTTTGTCCTGGCAGCGCTGACGGCACTGCAGAACCGTCTGCAGATGCCAAGTGCGACGAATCAAGATGAAAAAGAGATCGAAGAAAAGGAGGCTGATGAATAATGGGTCTGTTTACCATTCTGTTTACGGCGGCACTGGTCAGCAACTTTGTATTGAGCCAGTTCCTTGGGATCTGTCCCTTCCTTGGTGTATCCAAGAAGGTCGAGACCGCAGCCGGCATGGGCGGAGCCGTAATCTTTGTTATTACGATCGCCTCGCTGATTACGAGTACATTGTACAATCTGCTTCTGCTTCCCAATCATCTGGAATATCTGAATACGATCGTGTTCATCCTGGTGATCGCAGCACTGGTCCAGTTTGTTGAGATGTTTATGAAAAAATCAATGCCGGCATTGTACAAATCACTGGGTGTATATCTGCCGCTGATCACGACAAACTGTGCGGTACTTGGTGTGGCGCTGCTCAGTGTACAGAACAATGATAACATTCTGGAAGCTACCATCCGCGGAATTGGTGCTTCGGTAGGATTTTTCCTGGCTATCGTCCTGATGGCAGGGATCCGCGAGAAACTGGAAAACTGCAATATCCCGTCAGCGATGAAGGGAACGCCGATCGTGCTGATCACAGCAGGACTGATGGCGATCGCCTTCTGTGGATTTGGCGGCGTGAGCTTTTAAGTAAAGGAGGAAATCGAAATGACAAACATAATTATTTTCTCGGTGGTACTCCTTGCTGTGCTGGGTATCCTGATCGGCGTCCTGCTGGGGGTCGCAGCAAAGGCATTTGAAGTCAAAACGGACGAACGGGTGATACAGGTCCGTGAATGTCTGCCAGGAAATAACTGTGGCGGATGCGGGTATCCGGGCTGCGACGGTCTTGCTGATGCTATTGTGGCAGGGGACGCTCCTGTCAATGCGTGTCCGGTAGGAGGCGCACCGGTGGCAGGGAAGATCGGAGAGATCCTCGGCGTAGAGGCAGGCTCTTCTGTCCGTCAGGTCGCTTATGTAAAATGTGCCGGGACATGTGAAAATGCTTCCAATAAATACAACTATGTCGGTGAGATGGACTGCCGGCGTGCGGTGATGGTACCGGGACGCGGCGACAAAGCATGTGCATACGGATGTCTGGGACTGGGATCCTGTGTCGAGGCCTGCCAGTTTGATGCGTTGTCGATCAAAGACGGCATTGCCTTTGTAGACAAAGAGAAATGTGTTGCCTGCGGTAAGTGCGTGGAGACCTGTCCGAATCAGGTGATCAGTCTGATCCCTTATGATTCTGCCTATGCGGTCCAGTGTAACTCAAAGGATAAAGGCAAGGATGTCATGAGCGTATGTAAGGCAGGCTGTATCGGCTGTGGCCTATGTGTCAAACAGTGTGAGTTTGATGCGGTGAAGGTGGAAAACAATATCGCTGTCATCGATGCAGAGAAATGCCAGGGCTGCGGCAAATGTGCTGAGAAGTGTCCGAAGAAGATCATCCAGCCGTTACAGGCATAAAAAAGCTGTATCAGTAAGAAAAAAGTACCGGAGGATTTAGTCCTCTGGTACTTTTTTCTTTTCAATCGTTGTACTCGGTTTTCCCTGATGGGAAGGCTTTTCAGTGGCATTGCTTTCTGGCTTTGACCGGACTTCAATATTACAGGTGGCTGTCAGACCGGAAGAAAGAAGTGTTGCTGTGATCGTTGCCGTTCCGGATGATATTGCAGTAACCACACCACGGCTGCTCACAGAGGCTACAAAAGGGTTGTCGCTCTCAAAAATCGGCTGTTCCATCGACGTATTTGGCTTTATGATCGGTTTCAGACGAAAACGGCTGTCTGTGTTCAGACGGATCGTGCGCTTGGGAAATTTAATACTGAAAGCGTTAGGAGTCACTTTGATCCGGCATTTTAACCGGCGGATTACTTTTTTTCCCTTCTTCACTGTGGCATTCACCGTGGCAGAACCGATGGACACTGCATTAATGGTAACACGCTTTCCTTTTGATACCGCCTTACCGATGGAGATCACTTCTTCGTTGGTAGATGTATAGACGACACGCTGCTTTTTTTTCAAATTATATACACGAAGACGGAAATTGGTTCCTGTTGTCATATTAAGTTTTTTTACGTTCAATTTTGGTTTCTTTGTGGCGGCAGCCACAGAAGAATGCGGAGCCAAAATAGAACCAGCCAAAAAGATTAATGCCAAAAGCCAAACTGTTTTTTTCTTCAAAAAACACTCTCCTTTCTGCATTTTTACTTGTTCATCCTAAAATTATCATGTTGCTATGGCACAAAAATGTCACTTTACTAAAACACTTGAAATCTAAAATGCGGTATGGTATGTTGGTAGAAAAGGAGGCGAGGATATGCAGCGCATATTGATTGTAGATGACAACGAGGATATACGTGAGGTACTGGGCACCTATGTGGCAAAGGAGGGCTTTGAGCCGGTGGTGGCAAAAGACGGATTTGAGGCACTGGAGATGTTTCGCAAGACAGATCCGGCGGTGATCCTTCTGGATGTCATGATGCCGGGGATGGACGGCTACAAGGTCTGTGAAAAAATAAGAGAGGACTCCGATGTACCGATCATTCTTGTGACGGCAAAGGGAGAAGACTATGAGCGTGTTATGGGACTGGATATCGGGGCAGATGATTATGTGGTAAAACCATTTAATGGTGAGGAAGTGATGGCGCGGGTGCGTGCCGTGCTCCGGCGTATGGGACGCAGCGAGGTGACAGAGGAAAAGAAGGTGCTCAGCATCAGTGACCTGACCATTAATATTGAAGCATACACCGTCTATATCGGGGCAGAGAAACTTCCCATGACCAAGAAGGAAGTGGAGACGATGTGGATCCTTGCCGGCAATCCCAGCAAAGTATTTACAAGAGATAATCTTCTGGACAGTCTCTGGGGGCAGGACTATTTTGGAGACAGCCGTACGGTGGATTCCCATATCAAACGGCTCCGTGCAAAATTGGATAAAGTGCCGCACCCGGACTGGGAGATCAAGACGATCTGGGGGCTGGGTTACAAATTTGAATTAAATGTATAGGTACAGGTGAGCGATAACGATGAAAAAGATTTTTTGGCGGGTATTTGTATATTTTAGTGTTGTCCTTATCGTGTTTACCGTTATGACGGGGTTGATGTTCACCCGTTTTAACCGTACCAATATCGTGGGGGCATACAAGCAGCAGCTGGGGGATCTGGCGTCGGCCGTTGCGCAGCGCACCAGCAGGGCGTCTCAGAACGATGAGGCAGACGCTTTTCAGGATTATATGAGTGCACTGGAGGATTTCGGGAATCAGCAGGATATTGATGTGTGGGTCCTGAGCAATCCTGACAGCAGCAGCCCGCTCTCCGAGGACTATACGAGTATGGATGTCCGTATGGTGACCCTGCCGGAAGAGACGAAGCGGATTCTCGACAGCGCCTATAATGGAAAGAAAAAAAATTACAGTGATTATGATGATATCTACCAGAAAAAAATGCTCCATATCGCCCTGCCGATCCGCAATGACGCAGGGGAAGTGATCGGGGCGGTAGTGACGTCCGGCCCTATGGAAATGCAGGAAAATACGATTGTGCAATATGAAAAATACATGCTGATCTGTATTGCGATGGGTCTTTTGATGGCTGTACTGCTCGCCTTCTATTTTTCAAGGCAGCTGGTGCGGCCCATCATCCGTATCAAGGAAAGCGCACTGGTGATGGCAGCGGGGCAGTATGATTATAAAACGGGAATCTCACGCCGGGATGAACTGGGGTCTCTGGCAGAAAGTATGGATATCCTTTCTGAGAAACTGGTGCAGGCGGAGGCGTATCGGGAGGATATTGAGCAGAACAGACGTGATTTTTTCTCAAATGTTTCCCATGAACTGCGGACACCGATCTCGGTTGTAAAAGGATATGCTGATGCGATGGTGGAAGGGTATGTGCAGGATGAGGGAAAACAGAAAGAATATCTGAAAAGGATCCAGCACGAGTGCGCCGGGATGGAACATCTGGTATCCGATCTTCTGATCCTTTCGCGTATGCAGAATCCGGATTATGAATTGAATCTGGAGGTGTTGAATGTCATTGCCGTGATGCAGGATGCCATGCGCAGCATCCGTATCCTGATGAAACAGAAAAACCTGACCGGCAATGTGACATATGATGATGAATGTTCGCTGATCGACGGGGATTATGACCGGATCCGCCAGTTGTTTATCATTCTTTTGCAGAACGCGGTGAAATATTCTTATGAAGGAACCCGGATCGATGTTCATGTGGCGCGTCGGGACGGAAAGATCGTCACAAGCGTAAAGGATATCGGAAGTGTCATTCCCGAAGGAGAGTGGGAAAATATTTTTGAAAAATTTTACCGGGCAAGCAATCATGGCGAGAAGGAAGGCTCCGGGCTTGGTCTTGTCGTGGCGAATAATATTGTGGAACGGCACAGGGGAACGATCTTTGTGGAGAGCGGCGAACAGAGTGGGACATGCTTTTTTGTCGAATTTCCAGAAACTTCTGAAAATTTAACTTGATAAATGAGGGATTTTTCAGTATACTAATAGTAAGCAAATAATATATCCTGAAGTGTTCGACAACTCTTGAATTTTTGAACCTACAATACTTTAAACGGGATTCTTATATCTGGGGTTGGATGCCGGGCCGTCACTGCCCATTACCGGGTATTATGGCGACATAGCAACGGAAGGCAGAAGACACCATGCGGTTGCCCACCTAGCTTTGTGCTAGGAGTCAAAAATCAGGAGCCGGCATTTTGGGTATATTACGAAAGATTTTGTGGGGCAGCGAGCAATCGCTGCCCTTCTTCTAACTTAAAAATATGGAGGCTGGTATGAGGGATGGTTTTATCAAGGTCGCAGTTTCTTCCCCTGAACTGAGGGTGGCGGACTGCGGGTTTAACAGAGACAAAATGGTGGATAAGGCGGGGAAGATGGCTGACCTGGGCGTAAAGCTGCTGGCATTTCCCGAGTTTTCCCTGACAGGGTTTACCTGCAATGATCTTTTTTTGCAGGATACATTGCTGGAGGGGGCGCTCCAGGCATTGAAAGAATATAAAGAGGAGACAAAGGAGCTTGATCTGGTCTCTGTTGTCGGTATGCCGTTTTTGCACAGGGGGCGGCTGTATAATGTGGCAGCGGTGGTGAACAGGGGAAAGATCTGCGGTATTGTCCCTAAGAGCCATATTCCGAATTATGCTGAATTCTATGAGGCAAGACAGTTTGTCCCCTGGAACCAGCCAGTGAGTGAGGTCCTTCTTCCGTGGGGCGAGGAGACGGTGATCGGAAACCGGATTTTATTTGCGGCAGCCGGGCTGCCGGAGTTTACATTTGGCATAGAGATCTGTGAGGATCTATGGATGCCGGTCCCTCCGTCCGGGGAGCTTGCCATGGCGGGGGCTTCCGTCATCGTCAATCCTTCAGCGAGCGATGAGCTGACAGGCAAAGCAGCATACCGCAGGGAACTGGTAAAAAACCAGTCGGCGAGGACACTTTCTGTGTATCTGTATGCGGATGCGGGAGAGGGGGAGTCGACTCAGGATATGGTCTTTGCCGGACACAATCTGATCGTGGAAAACGGCGCGGTCCTGGCAGAGAGCGAACCATTCGCGGATGACCACGATCTGGTTACGGAGATCGATCTGTTCCGCCTGCGCAGTGAGAGAAGGAGGATGACTACCTTTCCGCTGATGGCTGATCCGGCGGAAAAGGGATTTGTGATACGGGAATTTGGTATTAATACACAGGAAGAGACGGCACTGACCAGACAGTACCAGAGGACGCCCTTTGTACCGGACACCAGAAAGAACCGGGAAAAGCGATGTAATGAGATCCTGAATATCCAGGCAAACGGGCTTGTGAAACGGTTAAAGCATACGTCCTGTAAAAATGCTGTTATCGGCTTGTCCGGCGGACTGGATTCGACGCTGGCGCTTCTTGTGACGGTACGTGCTTTTGACCGGCTTGGGCTTTCAAGAAAGGGGATCGTGTGTGTGACGATGCCTTGTTTTGGCACGACAGACCGGACATATGAGAATGCGGTCCATCTGGCAGAAGAGCTTGGCACAGCTTTGCGGGAGATTGATATCCGGGAAGCGGTGACCACGCATTTCAGGGATATCGGACATGATATCCGGGTCCAGGATGTGACATATGAAAACGGACAGGCGAGAGAGCGGACGCAGATCCTGATGGATATCGCCAATCAGTGCAGTGGGATGGTGATCGGGACCGGAGATATGTCAGAGCTTGCCCTTGGCTGGGCGACCTATAATGGAGACCATATGTCCATGTATGGCGTGAACTGTTCTGTGCCCAAGACACTGGTGCGCTTCCTGGTTCAGTATTATGCGGACAGCGCAGAACAGGATTCACTGAAAAATATTCTGTATGATGTTCTGGATACACCGGTCAGCCCGGAGCTTCTTCCGCCGGAAGAAGGGGAGATTTCCCAGAAGACAGAAGATATCGTGGGACCATACGAACTGCATGATTTTTTCCTATATTATGTTCTGCGGTTTGGCTTTTCGCCGTCGAAGATCTATCGTCTGGCATGGTATACCTTCCAGGGAGACTATGACAGAGATACGATATATAAATGGCTGTCGGCTTTTTATCACCGTTTCTTCCGCCAGCAGTTCAAACGCTCCTGCCTGCCGGATGGTCCCAAGGTAGGTACTGTTTCCGTGTCACCACGCGGAGACCTGAGGATGCCGAGTGATGCCAGTGATGCTCTCTGGAAAGCGGAATTAGACCGGATTCACGAGAGCTTTGTCTAATGCCGTCCGGATCCCTTCGATCAGAAGGGTCTCTGTATACTTGCTTTTTTCTGATACCGGGATATCATCAAGACCGGTACCCTTAACCAGTTCTTTTTCGATGGATGCCAGGGATGGCTTCACCAGAGGGTACATCGTAGTGACGGACTCTTCCAGGTTAATGAAGGACACGGATTTGATCTGGTCAGCATCGACGACTAGTTCCAGATTCAGGGTGGAGTCTCCCAGTGTGATCTGGGAATTATAGACCCCGGGATTATATTTGCCTGCCGCTCCGCTGCCGGCAGCTTTTTCGCTGCCTTTCCGGGATGGCAGAAACATAAAGACAAGTAACAGGATCAGCAGGATGCCAAGTCCTGCGAAAATGGCTGTATAGATCAGTTCTTTCCTTTGAATGACAACAATTTTAGTCTTTGCCATAGGTGAGCCTCCTTTGAGATATGGAGTGTATTACCAGCTTAGTATATTGTATGCAGGAGGTGGTGGAAGTATGTCATTACAATTTATCATGGGCGGTTCCGGAAGTGGCAGGAGCACCTGTTTATATCATATGATCAGTAAGGAAGCGGCAGAACACCGCGATAAAAATTTTATCGTGCTCGTGCCGTATCAGTTTACACTGGAGACGCAGAAAACGCTGGT
>CAJUDA010000002.1:0-16640 GCA_910584875.1 uncultured Eubacterium sp. | reverse complement strand
AACGCTGGTGGAGCTGAGCGGCAGCAGCGGGATACTGAACGTGGACGTGCTGAGCTTTCACCGTCTTGCCTACCGGGTTTTTGAAGAGGTACCGGTACTGCGAAGGACCGTACTGGAAGATACGGGCAAAATGATGCTGCTGCGCAAGGTTCTCTCCGAGCAGAAGGATCATCTGCGTTATTTCCGGCGCGGTCTCTATAAACCTGGGTTTCTGGATGAATGCAAATCCTTCTTATGTGAATTGATGCAGTATGCGATCGAAGAGGACGATTTTGATGAGATGGAGGAGGCGCTGGGCGGAGAGGGGATGATGGTGTGGAAGATACAGGATCTGAGGCTGATCTACCATGCCATGAAAGAAAAGCTGGGGGATACCTACATGATGGCAGAGGAGCTGGTGTCCCAGCTTGCCGGTGTGGCGGCGTCGATCCCGATGCTGCAGGACAGCGTGATCTGTCTGGATGGGTTTACCGGATTTACACCGGTCCAGTACAGGCTGCTGAAGGAGCTTCTGTCCTGCTGCCGCCGGATGATCGTGACGGTCACGACAGACCGGACCGGCGGGAGACCGATGGTCTTTCATATGAGTGAGGATACGGTTACCCGGCTGTCCCGGCTGGCGGCAGAGGTGCCGGTTGCGATTGAAGAGCCTGTCATCACAGGGAAAGGCAGGGAGAAAGTGCCCTACCGGGTGGCAGGCAGCGCTTCCCTGAGTTTTCTGGAAGAAAATATATTTTCGTATAAAAAGAAGGTATGGGGCAGGGAGGTACCGGACATTGGGATCTGTGTCTGCCGCCGGGAGCTCGATGAGGCAGCATATGTGGCGAGGCAGATCGGATGGCTGGTGAGGGAGAAGGGATATTGTTATGATGACATCGCCGTGGTGACAGGGGATCTTGCCGCCTATGAGCAGCCCCTCGCCCGGGAATTTGACCGTATGGGGATCCGCTATTTTATTGATTACAAAAAAAGTATTGGCGCCAATGCCATGACCGAGTATCTCATTGCCTTTATGGAGATGTACCGCAAAGGTATGGATTATGAGAGCACATTCCGTTTTTTGCGCTGCGGCCTCTCTCCCCTGACGATGGAGGAGACGGACCTTCTTGAAAATTATGTGATCGCACGTGGGCGCCGGGGGATCCGCTCCTGGCAGCAGGAATGGAAATATGCCGTGGACCGGGTGGATCTTGTTCTGGTCAATGAATACCGTGTCCGTCTGCTGGAGTCCATAGAGGATGCATTCCGTGAACTGCGGGGCGGGAAAAAGACGGTGAAGACCTTTACTGAGATTTTATACCGCCTTCTTATAAAAAATGAGATCTATGAAAAAATACAGCAGCAAAGTATTTCTTTTGAGGAAGAGGGAAATATCCTGCTGGCAAGAGAGTATCAGAGCATCTACCGCCTGATGATGGACCTGTTTGATGAAATGGTGGAGCTGCTCGGTACGGAGACCGTCAGCTTCCGGGATTATGAGGAACTTCTGGCGGCCGGCGTCTCGGAGGGACTGATCGGATTCGTACCCCCGGTGCCGGACCAGGTTATGGTGGGGGATGTGGAGCGGAGCCGTTTAAAGGATATCAAAGTGCTGTTCTTTATCGGTATCAGTGATGACCGTATTCCCAAAAACAGAGGAAACAGCGGGATCTTATCCGAGCGGGAGAGGCGCCGGATCGCAGAGAGGGGTATCGAGCTGGCGCCGACGCCGGAAAAGGAAGCGGCGAGAGAACAGTTTTATCTCTATCTGACGCTGACAAAGCCGTCACAGCTTTTGTACCTGACATATCCAAGGATGGGGAATGACGGGAGCAGTAAACGTCCGTCCTATCTGGTACATAAGATCCACCAGATGTTTCCCGGCATCGTGATCCGGGAAGACGAGGCAGAGTCCTCTTTTATTAAGATTCTCGGCACGGACCGGGGCAGGGGATATCTGATCCGCCATCTTGCTGACGGCAGTTTCCGGCAGGATGAGAGCTGGTGGGAGCTGGCAGCATATTACCGCAGAAGGGAACCGGAGCTTCTGCCCCGGCTTCTGGCAGGACGTACCGGGGAAATGAGCCGGACAAGGCTGTCACAGAAGGCGGCAGAGCTCTTATACGGAGAACGGATCTATGGAAGTGTAACGAGACTGGAACAGTTCGCCCGCTGTCCTTATGCCCATTATCTGATCTTTGGCCTTGGGCTGCGGGAAAGGGAGCAGTATACAGTGGCCGCCTTTGATTATGGCAACATTTTTCATGCAGCCATGGAACATTTTTCCCATCTGCTGGAAGAGGAGGAGAAGAGCTGGCAGGATCTGACAGAGGAGGAGGCCGGACAGCTGGCGGCCGCCTGTGTGGACTATGTTGTCGAAGAGTACAAGGGGGAAATGTTCCACCAGTCGAAGCGGGTGGAGTTTATGATACGCCGGATGAAAAATGTGATGAGGAGTGCAGTCTGGGGTATATGGCGTCAGATGCAGGAAGGAAGCTTTGTGCAGTCGTCATCTGAAAAGAGATTTACGGCAGAGGATGACCTGCAGACGCTGCAGATCCCCCTGGAGGGCGACAGGCAGATGATACTGGGGGGACAGATCGACCGGGTAGATACCTGCCAGTCAGGAGAAGAGCGACTGATCAAGATCATTGATTACAAGAGCGGCAGAAATGATCTGTCACTGGACAAAGTATACCATGGACTGCAGCTGCAGCTGGCGGTGTATATGGCGGCGGCGATGGAGCTGGAAGAAAAGCAGCATCCCGGCAGCCATGCCGTGCCGGCAGCGATGCTGTATTATCAGATGAAACAGCCGGAGCTCGGATGGCTGCCAGAGTCCGAAGAGGAGAGACGGGAGCGGGTGCTGAAAGACCTGCGGTGTACTGGTTATGTCAATGAGGCGCCGGATATACTGGAGAAGATTGACCGGCACATTGCCAGGGATGGCAGTATAGTGCCGGGGAGCAGTTCAATGGTGGTACCTGTGTCAGTCACAAAATCCAAGGGAACCTTTACCCAGTATTCCAGTATTCTCTCGACAGAGAAATTTGAAAAACTGATGGAGCATACAAGGATGAAGCTGGAAGAGTTTGGCAACCGTATCTATCAGGGCGAGATCGCTGCCACCCCCTATCAGATGGGGCGCGAATGCGGTTGTGATTACTGTGGTCTCCGGGGGGTATGTGGTCTGGAGGACAAGTCGCTGGCATCTCATGTCAGAGAGTACCCGGAGATGAATGAGGAGGAGATTTGGGAGGTGCTGTATGGGCAGGATTGAGTGGACGCATGACCAGAGGGAGATCATAGAGGCGAGGGATTCCAATATTCTTGTGTCGGCAGCGGCAGGTTCTGGCAAGACGGCGGTCCTGATCGAACGTATTTTTGAGAGGATCACAGACAGGCAGTCCCCGGTGGATGTGGACCGCTTTGTTATCGTGACCTTTACCCAGGCGGCAGCGGCACAGATGAAGGACCGGCTGCGGGGCCGGCTTGAACAGGCGTTGGAAAATAAGCCGGATGACGGATATCTGCAGCGGCAGATCCAGTTAATGGGATCTGCCCATATATCCACGGTACATAGTTTTTGTGGCTATGTAATACAGAATTATTTTCACCGTATCGGCATCGATCCTTCCTACCGGCAGGGAACAGAAAGCGAGCTTGCCCTGATCCGCCGGGAGGTGCTGTCAGAGCTTTTGGAGGAAAAATATGAGGAAGGTGACGAGGCCTTTGAGTCACTGGCAGAAATGACGATGTTCAACCGTTCTGATGAAAAGATGGAGGAGATGCTGTATTCCATCTATGACAAGGCGATGAGTGAACCGTTTCCCATGGAATGGCTGGACCGGATGGAGTCCTTTTATGATGTGGCAGATGAGGAGGAATGGGAGAGGTCGGCGGTAACACAGTCTGTGATGGCAGACTGCAGGCAGATCCTGTCAGGGATGAAGGAGGAGCTGCATCAGCTGCTGTGCATCTGTGCCGAGCCGGATGGCCCCTATGTATATGAGGACAACATAAAGGAACTTGTTACGATATGTGACGATCTGCAGGGCGCGGATTCTTATGAGCAGTTCCGGCGGATCCTGCAGGATTTCAGCGTCAGCACCATGTCCAGAAAAAAGGGGGACGGTATTGACCAGGAGAAACGGGAAGAGGTGAAAGAGCGCCGCACCCTCTGTAAAACTACGCTGACCGATATGCGGGATATGTATTTTTACCAGGGAAGGAAGGAGCATCTGGAGGATCTGTCCGTCATGGGGCAGAGGATCCGTACCCTGATCCGGCTGACAAGGGAATTTGCGGAACGTTATACAGAGGCGAAAAGGGACAGGAACGTCGTGGATTTTAATGACCTGGAGCAGCTTGCCCTCTCAATCCTGCTCGTGCGGGATGATGAGACAGGGGAGTATGTGCGCTCAGAAGCAGCCCTCGAATTGTCAGAGTTTTTTGAAGAGATCATGATCGATGAGTATCAGGACAGCAACCGTGTCCAGGATACTCTTTTGTCCAGTGTTTCCCGGGATGGACTGCCGGGGCGGAAACCAAATCTTTTTATGGTGGGTGATGTCAAACAGAGCATCTACCGGTTCCGCAATGCCTGCCCGGAGCTATTTGCGGGGAAACTGCAGACCTATCAGAATGTGCCGGGGGCGGACTGCCGCCGGATCGACCTGCATGAGAACTTCCGCAGCCGGGATGTGGTGCTGGAGGGGAGCAACCGTGTCTTTGAGAGGATGATGCACGGGGATATCGGCGGAGTGGAATATGACAGAGAGGCGGGATTGCGGCCGGGCAGGAAATTTGTGCCGACAGACAAGCCGGTCGCAGATAAAATCGACACCTACATCATTCTGGATCCGGGAGATGCGGAGCTGGAGGCAAGGCTTGCTGCGTCACGGATCCATGCGATGACTGAAGGGGAGGAACCCCTTTATATACAGGATGGGGAGGAGATGCGCCGGGTCATGTACAAGGATATTGTGATCCTTACGAGGAGCATCCGCTCTGTGGGACAGACCTATTTTGACGTGCTGGCGGAGGCGGGGATTCCGGCAGTGATGGAACACAGCCAGGGCTTCTACGATACAAGAGAGATACAGCTGATGACACAGATGCTGCAGGTTATCGACAATCCCAGGCTGGATCTTGCCCTTGCCGGGGTATTGTGCGGCCCCATGTTTGATTTTACGGAAGAAGAGCTGGCGCTGCTCCGTGCCGGAAGCTGTGACAGGGATCTGTACAGCTCTCTCCTGTCCTGTCAGCCGGAGCAGTTTTCGTCCTCAGGAGGAGACGGACTATATGACAAAGTACAGCATTTTCTCTCGGTCCTGAACCGTTTGCGGCGAAAAACGACATATGCACCTGTGACGGAGCTGATCCGGGATATTTATGATGAGACCGGGATCTATGATATCGTACAGATGATGCACGACGGGGTACAGAGATCGGCGAATATGGACTATCTGATGGAACAGGCGAGAGAATTTGATGCTTCTGTCTATCATGGGCTGCATGCTTTTGTTCAGTATATCGACCGGATCCGGGAGCAGCAGGAGGAGATGGGGGAAGTAAACCTGGCGGGCGAGGAAGAAAATGTTGTGCGTATCATGACCATGCACAAGAGTAAGGGACTGGAATTTCCGGTCTGTATCCTGCCGGGACTGGGAAGGAAACGGGGAGGGAGAAAAAATCATTTTCTCACGATCCATCCGGATCTGGGTATCGCATCAAAGATCGTGGATAATGAGACCCGGACAGTGAAGGACAACTTTTACCGCCAGGCACTGAACCGCCAGAATGATATGGCGGATCTCGGGGAAGAGATGAGGGTTTTGTATGTGGCGATGACCCGGGCGGAGGAAAAACTGATCCTGATCGGCTGTGCCAGGGAAGTCCGCAGTATTTCTGCCAATTATCTGGGAAGGAGCCGGATTGGGAGTTTTCTGGATATGATACTGCCCGCGGCACTGCAGGAGCCGCAGTGGTTTTCGCTGTATCAGGTGGAGCCGGAAGATCTCCTGGCAGAGACGGCGATGGGCATGGTCCGGGAAAATCTGGAATACACGGCACTTTACAATTTTGACACATCTGTTGTGTATCATAGGGAACTACATGAATATCTGCAGGAGCTGGATACCGGGGTGCGGGAAGAACCGGAACCGCTGCCGGTCAAGGTGTCGGTCTCGGATCTGAAAGTAAAGTCCATGGAAGAGCAGGACATGCAGGACTTCACGATCCTCAGCCATGGGGAGGAGGATCGCCAGATGCCTGTTCCCGCCTTTATGAAGACAGAACAGGAAGCAGATCCGGCAAGGCAGGGGGCTGCCTATGGGACGATCTGGCACCAGGTTATGGCGACGATCGATTTTGCCAGCACCGGATCCGGGCAGGAGATCCGGCAGGCGGTACAGGATCTGGTAAAGAGTGGCAGACTCAGGGAAGAAGAGCTGCCGGTACTGGATTACCGGAGACTGCATGGATTCTTTTCTTCCAGACTGGGGTGTGCCATGAAGGATGCGTACAGCGGCGGCAGACTTCACCGGGAGCAGCCCTTTGTCATGGGGAAACCGGCAAGGGAAATTTTTCCGGACAGGACAGAGGAGGATATCATTCTGGTGCAGGGGATCATTGACGCCTATTTTGAGACGGAGGACGGCATCGTACTGATGGATTATAAGACGGATTCCCTGAGACCGGGAGAAGAGTCGAAGCTTGTCAGCCGTTATCAGGAACAGATGAGATTATACGGCAGGGCGCTGGAAGATATGACAGGACAGCCGGTGAGGGAATGCATCCTGTATTCTTTTTCACTGGGGAAAGAGATCCCGTGTCCGTTGAGCTGAGCATGATGGGAGGATGAGGGATATGTATGAAGGATTTGCCGGCGTGTACGACCATATGATGGAGGAGATCCCGTATGATGCCTGGTGTGATCTGCTGTGTTCGTGTCTGGCAGAGCGGGGGATAACGGGCGGGACCATATGTGAGCTGGGCTGCGGGACAGGGAGTATGACAGAACGTCTGGCAGCGGCAGGTTTCGACATGATCGGTGTCGATCTCTCTCCGGATATGCTGGCGGCGGCACAGAGAAAGAAAGAGCAGAGCGGTCTGGATATTTTGTACATCCAGCAGGACATGGAGCAGCTTACACTGGCAGAACCGGTGGATGTGATCCTCAGTGTCTGCGATTCCATAAATTATATTCTGGAAGAGGATGGGATGCGCCGTGTTTTTGACCGGGTTTATCAATTTTTGAAACCGGGAGGGTATTTTATATTTGACTTAAAGACGATATACTGTTATCGTAATATTATTGGCAGCCGGACTCTGGCAGAGCAGGACGAGGATGTCAGTTATATATGGGAAAACTATTTTTATGAGGATGAGGATATCAATGAGTACAAGCTCACGATCTTCTGCAGGCAGCAGGAGAGCAGTCTTTATGAAAAGATCGAGGAGGTCCACTACCAGCGTGCCTATATGCTGCCACGGATCAGGGAACTGCTGGAGGAGGCAGGACTGAGTACGACGGACTGCTTTACCGGGGAGGGGGAAGAACCCCGGGAAGATAGTGAACGGATTTTTATCATAGCGAAAAGACGGGAGGATAAATCATGAGTAAAAAGAGATATTGGATAGGGATGCTGCTTCTGACCGGCTGTCTGATGGGATTGTTCGTCATTGCGGCGGGAGACGGGGATATTTCCCACGCGGCAGATACAACAGGAGTCGTGACGGCAGACAGCCTGAATGTGCGGAGCGGTGCAGGGACCAGTTATGAAAAACTGACGTCTCTTCCAAAGGGAACGGTTGTGACGATCCAGGAGACCGTGACTGTCAGCAGTTCAGATAAATGGTATAAGATCCCGGTGACGGTGAACGGTAAATCTGTCACAGGTTATGTGAGTGCAACGTATGTAGCGATTGATAAAACGGCAGATCCGACGCCGACGCCGGGGGCGTCACTTCCCCAAACAGTGACTACATACCGCTATGAAACGACATATAAGGCGATCAGTGTACCGGCGAAGACGCTGGCACAGACAAAGGTGTATGCGAAAGCGGGGGGAGCCAGGAAGGTAATAGCCAGAAAGAAGATTACACTCTCCAAAAAGAAAGCGGTTAAAATCATCGGGGAAAAGACGGTGAAGGGAAAAAAATGGTTTAAGGTCAGTTTTTCCTACAAAAAGAAAAAAAGAACGGGATATGTCCGCAATCTGTATGTAAAAATGACTTTGAAGTCAGCAGCGACGGCGGCGGTCAATAATGTGAAAAAATCGATTAAGATCCGTTCCGCTGCGAACAATAAAGCAGCTTATAAAAAGTCGGGGAAAAAATATATTAAGCTTGTCAAAGGAACGGCGGTGACGATTTCAAAGGATGTAAAGAAGGGAAACACGAAATGGTATAAGCTTTCCTTCACATATGGCGGGAAGAAAAAGACCGGATATGTTAAGGCGTCCTATATCCGGCTTGACAGGAAAAAGGTGGTAAAGAAAGTCCCTGTAGTGGCGCTGTCGAATACAGATTTTGAAAAGAGCATGAACCAGCAGGGATTTCCGGATTCATACAAGCAGAGCCTGCGCGCCCTTCACCAGAAATATCCGTACTGGCAGTTTGTTGCCTACAAGACAAATCTTGACTGGAATACCGTGATCAATAATGAATTCCGTCCGGGTAAGGGTGTGAATCTGATCTCCAATGCAAAGTCAAAGGCGTGGAAATCGACAGAGCCGGAAGATTATAATGCCAGTACAGGAAAATGGAAGGTTTACGACGGCAGTACCTGGGTGGCTGCTTCGCGGGCGGCGGTTTGCTATTATATGGATCCCAGGAACTTTTTGAACGAACGGAATATCTTTATGTTTGAGTCGCTCGAATACCAGTCCCAGTACCAGACAAAGACAGGAATCAATACGATACTGGCAAATACACCATTTGGCGGGAAGTCATTTTCGTACAAGGACCCGGATACCGGGAAAAACAAAACGATCACCTATACAGATGCCTTTATCGAGGCGGCAAAAAAATCAGGCGTCAGCCCATACCATCTTGCCTCCCGTGTGAAGCAGGAAGTCGTGACCAGTGCGACGACGACAAGCGGAGCAGTGACCGGAACCAATACGAAATATCCGGGGATCTATAATTTTTACAATATTGGTGCATATAGCAGTGAAAATCCCATGGAAAACGGATTGAAATGGGCGTCTACGGGTACATCGTACCTTCGTCCGTGGACAGACCGTTACCGTTCCATTGTGGGGGGTGGTATGTATATCGGGACCAGTTATATCAGCAAGGGGCAGAATACGGGATATCTGCAGAAGTTTAATGTGACGCCGTACCAGCGTTATGAACATCAGTATATGACGAATGTGGAAGCGGCTTATTCAGAGGCGATCAAAACAAAAACAGCCTATGCGGATACGATGAACAAGACACCGATCATTTTTTCCATACCGGTGTACAGCAATATGCCGGCAGCTGCCTGTGCAGCACCGAAATAAATAGAAATGGGGACAGAAGGTATGGCATATGTGAGAAGACAGATACTGCTTGCGGCAGGGATGATGTTTCTGATCCTGCTGCTGCCCGTCAGGGCAGAGGCCGGGAGCGCCAGGATCCAGTTTACGACAGTCAGTCAGGAGGTGCAAAAGGGAGATGTATTTACCGTGGTCTGTCAGGTGACGTCCACGGACGCCTTTCTTGACACCGAATTCCAGATCCAGTATGATGGGGAGCTGGTACAGTTCCTGAGTGGAGGTGGTAAGGTCACGGGTGGCGGAGGTCTTCTCACCGTATCCTCCACGGGCAACGAAAAAACGACAGAAAAGAAGACATTTTCCCTGCAATTTGTGGCAGAGAAAAAAGGAAGAGCTGTATTTGATATCAAAGGTACAGCATCTGTACTCGGAGAAGATGGCACATCATTTTCCAGCTCCAGCAACCGTCTGGTCGTAACGATAAAAAAGAAGGGAGCATCCTCAGGGCAGACGCCGGTTCCCAAACCGCCTGCTGTGACACCGGAGCCGGTGCTTTCCGGAAACAACAGACTGAAGAGTCTAAAACTGGATGCACGGGATTTCACACCAGAATTCAACGGCGACAGGGAGGAATACAATGCTGTCGTCGATTATTCATCAGATATTTTGTATATGAGTTACCAGACAGAGGATGAAAAGGCAAGAGTACAGTGTAAAGGGAATGAAAAACTGAAAGAGGGAGAAAATGAGGTACAGCTTGCCGTAACGGCTGAGAATGGCAGCGTCAAAACGTATCGGATCCATGTGACACGGGAGACGGAAGGAGAGACCAGGGAGAGGGAGATTCAGGACAGCGGTGTAGATACGGATATTTCCTTTCAGGTAAAAAAGGAAAAGGACAGGATCCTGCTGAAAAATTCGTATGAGTTTGAGGTGCTGGATCCGGCAGCCCTGAAAGAGACGCCGGCAGGATATATATTATCCGGCATTGAGATCAATGGGATCCGGGTCCCCGCATTTACGATGGAAAATGATCTGGATAATAATTATCTTCTGATGTATCTCAAGGGACCGACCGGGGCGGATGGAATCTACCAGTATGACCGCACGGAAAAAACACTTCAGCGTTATACAGGGACGATGATCGATAAGGTAAATAAAAGTGCAGGAGTACAGAAAAAAGAATCCGGTCTGTCTGTATCCAATTACGTATTGTTGGGAATAATTATTGGATTGGTGGTCATTATTTTGTGTATGCTGATCACAATGCTGAAGATGGCGATGAAAAGGAAAGAAGAAGCGAAAAACCAAAAAAGTGAGGGTTATCATGAAGAGAAATTTTACCGCTGAGGCGGAAAAGGTATTGAATAAAGCGGCGAAGTATGCCGTGAAGATAGGGAATCCGGTGATGGGCACGGAGCATCTGCTGTATGGTCTTGCTGCCGGACCCGGCATGGCATCCCATGTTATGCGGGAAAACGGACTGGATAAGGATACGATCCAGTTCGAGATCACGAATTATTGTGGACAGGGTACAACACAGGTGATCGACTCCCTGAGCGGGGACATGTCCCCGCGTCTGGAGGAGCTCCTGATCCGGTGTGATGAAGAAGCGGTGAAGATGGAGAGCGACAGGATTGGTACGGAGCATATGCTGATGGCAGTGCTCAAAGATACCAGTTGTGTCGCTTATCGTGTGTTGATCGCGGCGGGCGCCAATATCCAGAAAATATATATGGATATCGTGACGACAGCCGGGGGTGATCTGGCACTGGCAAAGAATGATCTGATCGCCAGCCGCACGAAAAACCGTAAAAATCAGTCAGCGACGCCGGCGCTGGACCAGTATGCCAGAGATCTCAACCAGTATGCCAGTGAGGGGATCCTGGATCCTGTCCTGGGACGAGATGCTGAGATCAGCAGTGTGATTGAGATCCTCAGCCGCCGCACGAAAAACAATCCCTGCCTGATCGGTGAGCCGGGTGTCGGCAAAACGGCGATCGCAGAGGGACTTGCCGCCCGTATTGTAGAAGGGGATGTGCCGGACTCCATTGCTGATAAGCGTGTATTTACACTGGATCTGTCCGGCATGGTGGCAGGATCGAAATACCGGGGAGAGTTTGAAGAGCGGATCAAGCGTGCCCTGCGGGAGACGAAGACAGCAGGGAATATCCTGCTCTTTATTGATGAGATCCACACGGTGATCGGCGCCGGAGGCGCCGAGGGTGCGATTGATGCCTCCAATATACTGAAACCGGCACTGGCAAGGGGAGAGGTGCAGGTGATCGGCGCCACAACACGGGAGGAGTACCGCAAGCATGTGGAAAAGGATGCTGCCCTGGAACGCCGGTTCCAGCCGGTGGTCATCGAAGAACCGACAGAAGCGCAGACAATCACGATGCTGCGCGGTCTGAGAGAGCGCTACGAGGACTATCATCAGGTTATTATCAGTGATGCTGCCATTGACGCGGCAGTGCGCCTGTCGGTGCGATATATCAATGACCGCTTTCTGCCGGACAAGGCGATCGACCTGATCGACGAGGCATCGGCAAGGCTCCGGCTTGGCAGGGTTGTACGCAAGGGAAACAACCAGAAAAAGCTGGAGGCGAAGGCACAAAAGCTGTATGATGACAGAGAGCAGGCGCTGATCGACGGGGATATGGAGCTTGTCATGAAAATCCGGGAAGAAGAACGGGCACTGGAAGAGCAGCTGGCAAAAGAGCGGAAACGGGGAGCGCGGAAAGGAAAGAAGGCGGACCGAACGATCACTGAAAACCATATTGCTGAGATCGTGGCGAAATGGACGCATATCCCGGTACAGCGGCTGGCGGAGGAAGAGATGGAGCGGCTGAAGCGGCTGGAGGATATCCTGCATGAGAGGGTTGTGGGACAGGAAGAGGCAGTCAAAGCAGTGGCAAAGGCGATCCGCCGGGGACGTGTAGGATTAAAGGATCCGAAACGCCCGATTGGCTCATTTCTCTTTCTTGGTCCCACCGGTGTGGGAAAAACTGAACTGAGCAAGGCACTGGCTGAAGCAGTGTTTGGTTCGGAAAAAGACATGATCCGTGTCGACATGTCTGAATATATGGAGAAACAGAGCGTATCCAAGATGATCGGTTCCCCTCCGGGATATGTCGGCTATGAAGAAGGAGGGCAGCTCAGCGAGAAGGTGCGGCAGAAACCATATTCCGTCCTGCTTTTTGATGAGATCGAGAAAGCCCACCCGGATGTGTTTAACATGCTGCTGCAGGTGCTTGAGGATGGGCATATTACGGACGCCCAGGGCAGGAAGGTGGATTTCAAAAATACGATTATCATCATGACATCCAATGCCGGCGCCAACCGTATCATCTCACCAAAGACGCTCGGTTTTGGACAGACCATGAGCGAGGAGGAAACTCACAAAAAAATGAAGGAAGGCGTTATGGAAGAGGTAAAACACATCTTTAAACCGGAGTTTATCAACCGTGTGGATGAGATGATCGTTTTCCATACCCTGAACAAGAAAGATATCCATGATATTACCGCCATCATGATAAAGAATTTTGCGAAGCGGGTAAAGGAACAGATGGAAATGGAACTTCAGATTTCAGATGAGGTTACGGATTATGTGGCGAAGAAGGGCTTTGATAAGGACTACGGCGCCCGTCCGATCCGCCGCGCGCTCCAGAACGAGGTAGAAGACCTTCTGGCAGAGGCAGTGCTGGCAGGAGAGGTTCTCCGGGGAGACTGTGTGGAGATCACTCTCAGTCAGGAAGAAGGAAAAGATAAAATTTTTGTGCAAAAGTTCACAAAAAAAGAATAGAAAAACAAGCCATAGTATTGTATACTAGTAGGTAAGAGAATGAAGGGGGAGCGAAGAGCTCTCCTCGTGAATCACAACAACGAAGGAGGATAAGGACATGGGCGTAGTGGAAGAATTGATTCAGGGAAATGGCGATGGTACATTGAGTTTTGGCAATTATCTGTTGGATACGAAGACCAAGAAGGCTGACTTTAAGTTTGAGGGTGCGACGTATAAGATCAAGACATTTAAGGAGATAACAAGGCTGGAACGCAATGGAGCGATGGTCTATGAGTCAGTACCAGGTTCCGCTGTGACGAATTTTAAAGGAAATGGGGAAGTGGCTGAGTTCAATGTGGAGGCAGCCGGAGATATCAGTTTTACACTGGAGATGGAGCCGTCATCGGAGTATAAACTGGTTGTCAATGGTGTATCTGCCGGACGGATCCCTACCAATCTGGGAGGGAAGATGAATGCCAGCCTCGAGCTGGATGAGGGGACAAAAGCAGCTGTAAAGGTTATGAAGTGCTAAAAAAGTAAAAAGGAATCCAGATGAGGGCATCAGTAAGTGATTACTGGTGCCTTTGTTTTATCAGTTCATACATGGGTTTTATCAGTGAAAATGTGAAAAAGTCACAAATTTATTGACATAGAAAACAAAAATAGGGTATATTATAAGGGAGAGGTGATGGGTATGCTGGTTCAGTTTACGTTAAAAAATGTTTTGTCTTTTAAAGAAGAGACAACGATCGACATGACGGCAGTTCATGCTTATAAGGAACATGAAAGCAATTTGATCGATATCGGAAGGAAAGAAAGGCTGCTGAAGGTGGCAGCGATTTATGGTGCAAATGCCAGTGGGAAATCAAACCTGCGTTTTGCAATGGGTATTTTTCAATCAATTGTCATGGAGTCCATGAACAATGTCGCAGATGATGAAGAAATGGCGATCAGGAAATACTATTTTCCTTTTTTGTTTGAAAAAGAATATGAAGATTCAGAATTTGAGATTATAATGATAATCGAAAATTTTGAATACCGGTATGGATTTGAATATAATGCAAAATGTATTGTGGCAGAATGGCTGTATCGGAAGAATCTGGAGACAAACCGGATGATCACTATTTTTGAACGAACAGCAAAAACAGTTGATTTTGGTGCGTCCGTCAGAAGAGAATGTGAGATGTATAAAAACCAGATCCCGGAAGAAACGCTGGTTTTGACGATGTTAAATAAGTTTAAACTTGGTACAGATGTATTTCATGTTATTTATACCGGTATATTTGATACTTTAGTTCTTCCTCCGGATTTTGGAGAAGACAGGACATTTTTGAAAAAATACCTGCCAGCGATCATTGAAAATGACAAGGACCAGTTCATTGATTTTCTGACAGCGATCGACACAGGTATGAAAGATATTCTCTGTGTTGACAATGAGGATGATGTCCGGTTTCCGACCGTTCATGTAGGGAAGGATGGTGAACAGTATTTTCTGGATCTGTTTTCTGAGTCGGAGGGGACAATCAAAAGCATAATGTTTTATATCTATGCGAGAGTGGCGATTTCAGGAAACAAGGTTATTTTTGTCGATGAGTTAAACATCAAACTGCATCCTCTTCTTTTAAAGTTTATCATTGATTTGTTTTATGAAAGTGATTCTCTGTCACAGCTGATTTATACAACCCATGATACGACGTTGATGGATAAGAAATTTTTTAGGAGAGACCAGATCTGGTTTGTACAAAAAGACCAGTTTGGATATTCGGGATTGTCGGCATTGTCTGATTTTAAAGTAAGGTCTGATGCTTCTTTTGAGAAGGATTATCTGGCGGGGGTTTATGGGGGGATTCCATACCTGAAAGAATTTAGTATAAAAGAGGGTGAGTAAATGGGGACAGATGACCTGTTTAAAAAGCGCAGAGAAGATAGAAAGAAAAGAAAGCATGGCTATAGGACGCCAAGAGCAAATTCCTATCTTATTGTTACGGAAGGGACACAGACGGAGCCGTTATATTTCCGCGGGATACAAAAAATGATACAGGATAGGCTGGGAGGAAATGTGGATATTGTCGAGCTGCCTGTTATAGATATTAAAGGAGAGGGGTGTTCTACGGAGAAGTTGAATATTGGCTGTATTTACATTTTTCTTATAGTGATTCTGCACTGTACCGTTCAGAGTGGAATGAAAAACTGGATGGATTTTTTAAGAAATACAATCTTGGCAATGGGCGGTATGAGAAAAATTATGTGGATATATATAAAATGCTTGACGAATTTGGCGGCGTACATACGGCGATTAAAAATGCCAGACGTCGGATGGCTGATTTTGATAAGGAACATGTCAGACCATCGGAATATGATCCGGGAACGACGGTGTATCAGCTTGTAGAAGAATTAAGAGAATATTTGAAATAGTCAACAATGCTGATCTTTTGAAAAGGTGCGTGCTTTTAGCCGCCTCTTTTTTTAGTTCAACGAAGAACCAAAGGTTTGATGCTGATTCATGAAAGTGTCGGGTTATCACGACGCTTTTTGCGGAATTTCTGCTTGTTTTTGAAAAACTTCACCATATAAGTTTTTCAAAAACAGGCAAATTTGGCAGGAAAATAGTGATTTTTGCGCAGAAATTGCCAGATTTTTACCAATATTGCCACAAACGCAGTTCTCTCTGTTTTTTGCGTTATATATATGTTACACTTAATATAGTAAACAGGATTGAGAAATCCAGGAAACAATAAAATGAAAGAGGAGGACGATTATGTTTAGAAAGGAAGCAGTCAAAAAAACAGCTGTCATCGCGTTAAGCCTGTGTATGGCAATGTCATCCATCACTGTTTATGAGATGGAGGCCCCGGCCGGGGCAGCGGTCAGAAGCCCTGTGGAAGAACCAGCGGAAGAGAAAGACTATATCGTAATGACCGGGACAAAACAGCAGGCAGACGCCCTGGAACAGAAGTATGACAGCCCCTATGTGATGAATGCAAACCGGGAGGACTGCCTGCAGGAAAACCATCTGGCGTCCCTGACGCTGACAGAGCGGGAGGCGAAGACGCTGTCAGCACAGAAAAATGTGGCATTTGTAGAAGAAGATGTGGTGGTAAAGGCGAACCATACCGGAGGGCAGGATAAAAAAACTCACAGAAAAAGCATCGTGGAAAAAGTACAGAAGGAAGACAGCGAGGAATGGAACCTGCGGATGATCCATGCTGACCGTGCCCGGAAAATAATCCGCAAAAAGAGGAACAAGGGGAAGAAGGGAGATCAGGACCGTGTCCGGATCGCGATTCTTGATTCAGGAGTGGACTATAATACAGACATGAACATCGCCGCCACCTTTTCCCTCGTGCCGGGAGAGGAAGAGATGAGCCCGCTGTTCATGGATGGGACCG
>CAJUDA010000001.1:121567-220231 GCA_910584875.1 uncultured Eubacterium sp. | reverse complement strand
GTTTTATTATGAAATCCTTGAGGATAAGTTGTCAACTTTTTTTATACCACACCACTTTGTCTGATCATGATTTCTTATCCTCCTATCTCACTTCTAAAAAATTTTCTTTTCCCATTCATATCAGGAAACAGTTTCTCATAAAAACTAAATTCATATTGTGCATCTTTCAATTCTTCATCACCGATATTCTCCAGAAAGCAATACCTGATATCCGCTGTCTCTTCTTCATCTACCGCCAGCCGGATGAGAAAATCCTGGTACGCCCTCTGTATTACCTGAAACTGAAAAATGCTTCTTTCATATATGGCATTTACCACCTCAACCGCCCGGATGAATACATACGGATTTATTTTTCGTCCGTCCTCCATCCGGATCCAGTCATCCTTTCTTCCTGATCTTAATTTCAGTATCCGTCCATGATGACCACAGGAACAGGTATTTTCTTCGATGGATCCCCTGTCACCGATCCCGTAACGTATCAACGGCATCGCATGGTTGTGACACGTTGTCACATAGATATTACCGGTTACTCCGTCTGCTACCGGGATCCCCTGATCATCCAGTACCTCCGCATACACATTATCCTCCATACAGTGCAGATGTCCCTGCGGGCACTCATAGGCAATTGAATTGACCTCATTTGCTCCATACTGGTTAGCAACCGGACAATGAAAACAGTTACGGATACGTTCCCGCAGTTCTTCTGTCAGTTCCTCCCCGGTCATCTCGATGTATCGCAGGGATGCGAGGTCAGGCAGCTGGTATTTTGTCTTAACAAAACACAGCAATTCAGCGATACAGGGCTGCAGCAGAAGCCATACCGGCTGAAATTCTTCCATTTTATGATAGATATCGAGCAACCTTTCTTCGGACAGGTCATTTTTACTGAACTCCAGTCCTGTCTTAGTATAACGTTCCATTTCCTCACTGACTCCTACCCGTGATATCGTATAAAACCGGCACATCTTATCCCATGTGCGGATCCCATAAAAATAGTTGCGGTAAAACCAGAGAGGATACATGGACTTTATGTAATCCTGCTTTCTCCAGTACACTTCCATGTATTTCCCTGTTGAGCCGGATGTATCATTCCTCACCAGCTCTCCCCGGTACAAAAGTGGCAGATAACATGGTGCCATCAGTTTCAGTGGATCTTCCACGATCTCGTCCTTCTCCAGCAGGGGAATCCTTTCAAAATCAAAGTCTACATCAAATGCCGGCATTTTTTCCCTCAGATAATCCACTTCTTCAAACGCTTCCGTAATCAAACTTTTATTCACCATTTCTCATCCCCCTCTTTTTTTGCCTGCTGTAATCATATCATGTATAACCTTTATATTTTTCAACAAACGCAGCAAATGCACCAACTGTCTCAAATGCCTGAAGACTTTCCTCGGAATCACCCGCGTCAAATCCAAATCTCTCTTCTGCCGCAACAAGAAGCTGCATGGTAGAGATTGAATCAAATTCCAGATCCTCAAACATTTTTGTTTCTTCTGTTATTTCCATATCCAGATCTGGTACGATCTCATGGATCAGTTCAACAACCTGTCCAAATACAGATTCTGTATCTTTCGCAATATATGTATTCATTCAGTCCTCCTTTATAGACTATTCCACTCTGACTTTAAATTTCTGAATCATTTTATCTGTAAGTTCCTCATACCATTTTTTCTGCTTATTGTAGTATTCTGGTGTATATGGCTCAATCTTTTCTTTTGATGCCATCTTCGTATAATATCCTTCTTCATATTTATTGATCATCATAGAATACCGCTGCTGTTCCCTGTATGCTTCCCAATATTCATCAATCGTCAAATCATATCCCGCACGGGATGCATCGACCTCCTTTTTATATTCTGCATCTTCATCATACAGTTCTTTCAGTTTTTTCATAGCATCATCCAGTTCTTTACCAGTCACTTTTACCCCTTCCTCTTTGGCAGCCAGATACAATGCCTGATTCCTGATACTCTTTTCCTCTAATGTTTTTTCCCACTCTCTCTGCGACTTGTCAGAAACTTTTGCTGCTGATTCTGCTCTTTTCCTAATCATATCTTTGTCGATCACTGGAGACTCATCAATCGTTTTTAACTCTTCCTTTTCTTCCCCTGTTAATTTTTCCGCATCGGATTTTGAAAACTGGTACAAATCCTTTTCTCCTTCACTTGCGATGCTGCTCCTGTAATAGTTTCCAGCATTCGTATCATTTCCGTTCAGCAATACCAGTGCAAAAACAACTCCGGTAACAATAACCAGTGAACTTACCATAATCACAATCTTTTTCATATTCAGCCTCCCTCTTCTATCTCCCTTTTCTATCTCCCTCTTCTATCTAATCCCTCTTTTTCTCCTGATGAAATAGTATCCAGTATAAATCAGAATCAATCCTGTATAGATTGGAAAAACATACATCAACATAATATCATATAAAGAAAGTATTCTATTACATACAATACCTAACCATTCGGATGGAGACACATAAAATACAGCAGGATGTGAACTCAATTTTCAGCTTAAAATATAAATGCCAAATAGTACACCATTCCAGATTATCGTTGTACATAAAAATTTTAATATACCTGCTTTCCGAATCCCTCTTTTGGTAAAAATCATCCATATAATCGAAATAAAGAATCCTGCAAGCAGCAAAACATAAAGCATGATACCAATCACATTTCCCATAATAATCTCCGTTATTACAATTTAATACTATTAGATTTCGCCATCACTTATCTTTCATCGGATATACTTGCTCATCATCTATGCCTCCCAGTTTTCTCCGATACTTCTCTTCTAATCCCTTTGGCACATATACCTTTAAATCTTCATTTGTATGCAGAAAAACTCCACCGTCTACCGATTTTAATTTTTTGGATTTAATGATTACTTTTTCTAATAGAACGCAATCCTCAAAAATATAGTCTTCCATTGATTCCACATTTTCCGGTATTGTGATACTGGTCATAGCCTGGGAAGTAAAAGCAAGATCCCCAATACTTCGCAGTTTTTTGGGAAGCCGGATTTTTTCAAATCCTATACCAGATGTATGATCCAGAGCAAGAGCACAATCTCCTATTTCCTCAATGGAATCAGGCAATACCAAATTTTTAATCTTTCTTATACTGTCATAAAAAGCATAAGATCCTATTTTTTTCAATGTATCTGGGAATACAATCTTTTCCAAATTTCTAAATTCCCTAAACGCACCTCCTGTTACACACTCCACCCCCTCTTCCAATATAAGTTCCTTTGCGTCTTCCCGCCACCTTCCCCATGGAGTTTCATCCTTTTGCCAATAATAGATGTTAACACCATCAATTATTTTTCCTGATACAGTTAAACTTGCCGTTTCTTCATTATACTGATAAGTAATCCCTTCTTTCCATGTCCCTTTTATGATCGGTTCCTGTGTCACCTCTCTGACAGACCGGTGATCTTCTGATTTTCCCTGCTGCTGTTCTCCACAGCAGCAAAGCAGCAGGGATGGCAGGCACATAATAACTGCAATACTTCGTTTTATAATTTTTTTCATCTTCTCCCCCTCTCTTTATTTCGTAGAACAACTGGAACCTTTATAACCGGATGCTGCACTGACACCAGCTACATCCTTGACAAAGTCATAAATTTTACCAAGTCGGTATGAATCCGAATTTTTAACATAGCGGAACTCATTGTATGTCCCCGCCGGATGCCCGGTCTTTTCATAACGGCGTATGGATTCCTCAACGGCATTTCTGGCATCGTTCCAGCGCTCTGGATATTTTGTTGGCTCATCAGCAACTGCATATTTCTTATCTTTTCGATATGCGTTTTCTTTTTTATGAACCAGATGGATCCACATTTTATCTGTTTTATTCCAGACATAAGCACTGTGGGCAAACGTATCCGCCAGAGTATGGGTTGCCATCCCCCACACAAAATCCCGTTTTGCTTTTGCATTAACTGTGCCAGAAGCCAGTTCCTTCTTCCAGCTTTTCTGGAGATAAGAGATACCGGCATCAATTCCAGCTTTTGCCCTTGGGGACAGACCTGACGGAGCATTAACCGTTCCCCCATATCCCATCTGGTTAGCTGCCTGTGTGATATAAATATAAGAGGCTACATAGTTTTGCTTATGATATCCATGCCACCACGGATTATCCAGCATTCCACGGAAAATAAATTTATCCGGATTCTCTGTCACTTTATAATTCTGCGAATCGTTGAATCTTGCCCCTTTCTGCATATTGATCCTTCTGGATGGAATCAGATCTCCATGATCATCCGTCGCCCAACTCCCCTCTACACACCCCGTATCCTCAAAGCTGAGCACCTTCTCTTTGTTTTCCTCCAGCTTAGTTTCCTTATTTTTCTTATACTTCTTCTTAAATTCCTCATAATGCTCCAGTGCATACCGGGCATCCACAAGACCATTACCGTACTGTTCCTGGTCCCCATAACCATTTGCACTCTCATTTAAGAGGGCTCGCACGAAGTCCGCCGGCATATCCGGGTCCTTCTCCCAGATCAGCACCGCCACGCCCGCCACCTGCGGGGCAGCAAGGCTGGTTCCGGAAGAGACAATCTCTTCTCCCAGCACCCCGGTGCTCCTCACAAGCTCTCCCGGTGCCACGATCTCGACTTCCTCCCCAACAGAACTGCTGTCCGCCACGTCGCCATTCTTATCGACGGAGCCGACCGCCATCACATCCTCCAGCGCTGCCGGATACTGGACTCCCTTCTCCCCTGTGTTGCCCGCCGCCGCGATCACCAGAATCCCGGCATCACTGGCGTCTTTCACCGCCTGCGCCAGCGCTTCCGAATACGTATCCATGCCGAAGCTCATGTTGATGATGTCAACCTTCCTGTCAATCGCCATATAGATGGCTTCCACTACCCGGCTCACCGGCGCACAGTTGTCGTCATCCAGCACACGGTATGAATAGATTTCTGAGCCCGGTGCCACTCCCGTGATTCCCTCCCCGTTCTCTTCGGCGGCGATCAGCCCGGCTACACTATTCCCGTGCCCCGTCCCATCCATAAAAAGCGGGCTCATCCCCTCTTCACCTGGAACAAGTGAGACCGTCTCTGCCAGATGGATGTCGTTGGCATGGTCCACTCCCGAGTCCAGCACAGCAATACGGATCTTTCTTTTTTCTTTGCTTTTCCTTTTCTCTTTCTTCTTCTCCTGCTTCCTCTGATCTCCATGGATCATGCGGATGTTCCATTCCTCCGCTGCCCGGTTCTTCTTTATTTTCCTTACTTCCTTTTTATGCCATCCGGTGCTTTCTGTTCCCCGTTCTGTCTCCCCGGTACTCGCCCTGACGCATACATCCTCTTCCACAAACGCCACACCCGGATCCTCCGCCAGCTCTTCTGCCTCTTCTTCAGTGAGTGCCAGCGGGACCATGTTATTTTCTTTTAAGTTATCCTCCCCGTTAGCGTTGATCTCTTCCGTCCCGGTCTGCTCCTCCCTTTCTTCCTCCAGTTCTTCTCGCTGGTCTGCGGATTCCATACCGACAATGTACTGTTTTTCCAAAATGTTCTGCTCTGCCCTTACAGTCACCATACTACCTGGTGCTATATAATATAAACCAAAACTAAGTACAGTTAAAAATGTTACAATCCTTTGTCTGATCATGATTACCTATCCCCCACTAAAAAAACTTTTTCTTTCCATTTCCCTCTGAATACAATTTCCCACAAACAACATTCACTGCCTCAACCGCCCGGATAAATACATACGGATTTATTTTTCGTCTGTTCTCCATCCAGGCCCAGTCATCCCCTCTTCCTGATTTTAATTTCAGTATTCGTCCATGGTGACCGCAGGAACAGGTATTTTCTTCGATGGATCCCCTGTCCCCGATCCCGTAACGGATAAATGGCATCGCATGGTTGTGACACGTTGTCACATAGATATTACCAGATACTCCGTCTGGTACCGGGATTCCCTGATCATCCAGTATCTCGACATACACGTTATCCTCCATACAGTGCAGATGTCCCTGCGGACACTCATAGGCGATTGAATTGACCTCATTTGCCCCATATTGACTGGCAACCGGACAGTTAAAGCAGTTATGGATATGTTCCTTTAATTCTTCTGTTAGTTCTTCCCCGGTCATCTCGATATATCTCAGGGATACGAGATCAGACAGCTGGTATTTGACTTTAACATAACACAATAATTCGGCGATGCAGGGCTGCAGCAGAAGCCATACCGGCTGAAATATTTCCATTTTATGATAAATGTCCAACAGCCGTTCTTCAGACAGGTCGTTTATACTAAACTCCAGTCCCGTCTTTGTACAGCGTTCCATCTCCTCCCCGGTTCCTACCCGTGATATCGTATAAAACTGACACATCTTATCCCAGGTATGGATCCCATAAAAGTAGTTACGGTAAAACCAGAGGGAATACATGGACTTTATGTAATCCTGCTTCCTCCAGTATACCTCCATGCATTTCCCCGTTGAGCCGGATGTGTTATTCTTCACCAGTTCTCCCCGGTACAAAAGCGACAGATAACATGGCGCCATCAGTTTCAGCGGATCTTGTACAATCTCGTCCCTCTCTAATAATGGGAGATTTGTAAAATCAAGATTTCCCTCATTTCCAATCACTTTCTCCCTCAGATAATCCACTTCTTTATACGCTTCCCGGATTAAACTTATATTCATACTCTCACTGTCCCTTCAACACATAACAACACCTACTTCCAACCAAAAATCTTTTTTAAGTACTCCCACCAGCTACCTGTTTCAAAAAAGCTCATCGCAATATCCCCCTTTCTGTATGATAATAAAATCATAACACGGGGCTATTGTGATGAGCAAGTAATGTGTTGTGAGCGTTGATTTTTTGTTGTGAACGTTATAACTCTATATTCAGTTCAAACATCTGGTCCCGGAAGCTCCACTGGATGTCTCCCTTATACTTCCGAACAATCTGTTCCATATTTCCCACCCCATATCCATGAAGCTCTGGATCCTGTTTATTCGTCTTCATTATCTGTTCCCTGTCTGCACGGCAGGTATTACTTATCCTTACATAAAGCTTATCCTTATAATGTTCGATCACGATCTCCAGTTTCAGATCTCCCCCGCACTGCAGAATCTCCTCTTTGGCATTCTCGATCGCATTCCCAAATACGACACTCAGCTCCCCGTCGGATAATTTCATGCGATCCGGAAACGCCCCGATCACATCACAGGAGCAGACTCTGCCCTTCTGTTGCAGTTCCGCCACTGCCTCATTCAAAAAATAATCTACAATAACATTTCCCGTATACCGCATCCGCAGATCAGCGAAATGATCCTGCAGTTCTTCTATGTATTTCTGTACCTTATCATATTCATTCTGTCTGCACATCGCCTCAATCACACCCAGATGCTTACTCATATCATGGCGGAACCGGTGCATCCCCTCGTCTTTTTGTACTAACGCAGTATAAAACTTTTTCTGATACTCCAGGCAGAGCAGACTGAGCCGGTTTCTCTCCTCCAGCTGTCCCCGCATATAAATGTAATAAAAAAGCCAGAAAGAGAGAAGAAAGATCCCCACCGATATAAGGGCAGTCATCAGAAAAAACATCCGGCGGATGGAGTGTATACTTTCCTCCAGAAGTATACTTCCCTCTGTTACGATCCCATAGGCAAAGGATACCAGTGTGACCGTCACGACCAACAGGACCAGGATCAGGATAAAATACCCTGCCCGTATCTGGCAGATTCCCTGACAGACCGCCTTTCGTTTATCCCGGAGAATCAGACAAAAGACAATAATCATAATCAGAGAAAATGTTTCGGTCACTCTGTTTGAATACAACGTATTCGCTGCACCAGACACGGCCCCCCACATCGCACTGCTGGCAAGATCCAGTGCCGTGATCAAAAAGTATTCCAACACAAAACACTGGATCCTTTTCAGAACACTGCCGTTAAAGAGCGACAAAATAAGTACCAGACCAAACAATGTCTTAAAATTCAGCTCATCGCCCAGACAATAAACGAGTATCCAGCCTACCAGCACCAGATACAGGAGGGGGATCGCCCATCTCTTTCTATTCCTGGTAAATTCAAATCCCAGAATCCCATAGGTAATCACCAGATATTTCCCTGACTCCAGAATTCCCCATGTCAGCCATTTAAAAATCTCTTCTGTCATTTGCCAAACCTCGCGTTTCTTCTGCAGAACTGTTCGTACGCTTCCTGAAAAAGCTTCCTCCTCCGCACAGATATAGTCAGTTCACAGGATCGCATCACAACTACGTCATGTTTTACTTTCTCTATGTATCTCATATTGACAAGACAGCTTCTGTGGATCAGAAAAAAACCACATTCTTTCAGTCTACCCTCCAGCTCGCCCAGACTGGCGCGGATCAGTTTTGACTCTCCATGGATCATATAGCACATCGTATAAATATTTTCTGCATTCAGATATTCTACATCCCTGCTGTCGATATCCGAGGCTAACATGATATGCGGCGTCCATGCCTGTATCAGTTTTTTGATCATATAAGACAGCTGCTTCTCCAGGGCAGCCTTCTCCACAAACCCATATACATTTAATCCATGGGTCTCTTTTATTCTCTGTTCATGGGAAGTCACAAATATAATAATACTTTTTAACTTCCACTGCAGCCGTTCCTTTACCTCAATGCCATCCATATCCGGCATCTCAATATCCAGAATGATCACATCATATCTATTTGCATGCTCCAGCAACGTGCATCCATTTTCATACTCCACGATTTCCACCTGTCCGGGTTTCAGACAGCTCCGCAAAATATCGTTGATCCTGCCCCGGTCTTCCCTGCAGTCATCACATATTGCAATCCTCATAAGTATCCACTCCCTTATTCCAGATTAAATTCACCTACAATCTGGTTCAGGTTTTCTGCACTCTCTTTGCTGACACTGACAAAACTACTGGTGGAATCCACCTTTTGCACTACGACAGAGGTTTTCTCGGCAATATCCTGCACACCGCTGGCGGATTCTCTCACCATATGATTGATCCCGCTGATCGAATCCGTAATATTATTGATGGCATCCACCAGTGCCGTTACTGCAGCATTGATCTGGGTCATGCCTTGCTCATACGAAAAAGCATCCTGGGCATAGGTCTCACCCACCTGCATAAATTCGTTATAGTCTTTTAGTACCGTGCGGTCCAGAAATTCCATCATATTATCCAGACACTCTTTCATATTTCCTACTGCCCCGTTCACCTCTGGTATGATCGTCTGGATCGATTGTACCGTCTGCTGTGTCTGACTGGCAAGGGCGCCGATCTCAGTCGCTACCACGGCAAAGCCATGTCCCGCATCTCCTGCTCTTGCTGCCTCGATAGAAGCATTCAGCGCCAGAAGATTTGTCTGACTGGAAATATCCATGATATTCTGGGTAAGTTCATTGATCTGTTCCACGGCACGCGCCTGTCTGATTGCATTTGTCGTCTTCTCTTTCACCTCTTCGTAAATTTCCTGTGTCCGCTTTGCCGCCGTCGCCGTTGTCTGCTTAAGGCTGTCAGCACGGCTCTTTACCTGGATGGATTTCTCCGTTCCCTCTCTGGACAGTTTACCGATATCGTTCATATTATTCTCCACGGTACCGGCTGCTTCTGCTACCGTCTCCACCGTACTGGCCGCCTCTTCCATCGCTGCTGCCAGTTCTTCCGTCGTCGCTGAATTATTTCCACAGATATCACTGATCTCCGACATGTTCTGATGCAGGCTTGTGACATTATCGCCCATATCACCGCCCGCCTTTTCAATCAGAGCCACCATCTCTCTCAGCTTCTTGCGCATCTGACGGACTGCCCTCGCCATATCCCCGGTTTCATCTTTTAGTTTCACCAGCTTAGCGCTTTTGGGATTCGGCTTAAAGTTCAGTTTTGAAGTATCAATGATAATCTCTGTGAGATTGCGAATGGGTCTGGCGATCGCACCACTGCTGCAAAGACCGGAAACAACAGAAAAGGCAAGTGCGATCAGAAAAGCGATCAAAATCATTTTAAATAAATATTCCGAGGTTGCACGGAATTCACTGTTTACTACTGTCACCACCAGCTTCATTCCATTGCGGAGTGAAGAATAAGAAGCCACCTTCTCTTCTCCATTATATGTATAGCTCACTGCCTTCTGTTCTGCCGATGAATCCGATGCCGACATAAAATCCGACAATTCTGCGCTGCAGTCCGTGATCTTTTTGCCATACTCTTCGGCAGGATGCACCAGAATTTCATTCGCCGCATTGGCAAGAAAAGCATACCCGCTTGTGTACAGTGAAATATCACCGATCTCCTTCTGCATATTAGAAAAATCGATATCCATACCAACGATACCCACAGATTCTCCTTCTATAAAGATCGGAACGACATACGAGATCATATACACACCAATATTTTCGTTCTGGTACGGATCCATCCAGGTAGGCTTGCCATTGTTGACAGGGATATAATACCAGCCGACATGTTCCAGGTCATCTTTCTCATAGCTGCTGAAATCCGTCGGCGTCAGATCCTCAAAATCTGCGTCCTCCTTCGATTTGGACGCAAAAATCCCGGACGTTGCCGGTGTGAAATCCGGATTATAGCGCACATAATAAGTGAGAACTCCCTCCGTATTTTCGCCTGCGATCCTGGCAAAACTGCGGATCTTCTCTGTGCACTGCCCTACATAGTCAGCGTCCGTCTTAAATTTTTCAAAATCGCCGATCTGCGCCAGTGTGCTCTCTGCCAGCATATTTACAGAATTTTCAATCTGTGCCAGCTTATTATCAATTTCCCACTGATGGATCGTACAATTGTTTTTCAGCTGTGCCATTGCGGATTCCCTGGAACTCTGGCTGGATACATAAATACTCACGATCCCGCAGATCAGTGAAGCGATCAGCGCACTGCCGATCATTGAAAACAAAATTCTCCTTTTTAGTGACATGGTAAATTCCTCCTTTTATAGTAGCTCAACGGCGGGTTCAAATTGGCGCCGTTGAACTATTTCATATTCTCTCCACGATCTCTTTGGCGATATCACAGATCATGCGGTTATCTGTTGCAACCTGTATATCTGCAGCACGCTCATAAAAGGGCATACGTCTCTCCATCAACTCCCGTATATAGTCTGTCTCCATATGATCCTGCAGAAGAGGCCGGTCGACATTATTTTTTACCCGTTCGTAGACCGTCTCCGGTGCTGCTGTCAGAAGAACAACCTTTCCCAGCGACTGCATCTTCCTGACATTCAGATCCCTGAGCGCCATCCCCCCTCCACAGGAAATAATAGAAGGCTTCAGCGCTCCCAGTTCATCCAGCATGGCTGTCTCCCTGTCCCGGAAATACGCTTCTCCTTCTTTTTCAAAAATTTCCGGGATGCTCCGGCACTCCTTTTCTTCAATCCAAACATCCGTATCGATCTCCGGTT
This sequence comes from uncultured Eubacterium sp., assembly GCA_910584875.1. Classification (GTDB taxonomy): domain Bacteria; phylum Bacillota; class Clostridia; order Lachnospirales; family Lachnospiraceae; genus Eubacterium_F. The sequence continues at coordinate 208,821 of CAJUDA010000001.1, read as the reverse complement.
TGCCGGTACGGTATTGCAGCTCTCTGGAAACAGTCGATTTACCTGTCCCCATAAAGCCTATGATGAAAATATGCTTTGCGTTTGTGTATATCCTGTCAAAAATTTCTATCATCGTTTCATACGAAACCTGCCCCGGGGCAGATGTCATGCCCGCCGAGCCAAAAGAAATCTCCGAGCCGTATAATCCACCGTACAGTCTTGAGGGTACTCCCCGTTCTCCCATCGACATGGTAATGACCGGATACGCCGGTTCCCTGTCCTTATATTCCGCTGTTGCCGACAATAATGTATCCACATCCTCCCGGGATTGTGGCATACAGGCAAATTTCCCCACATCACAGCCGCACTGTTTTGCCTGTCCGAGTGTCTGCACGATAAACTCTTTCCCCGGTGTATGATGAAAATCATGACAGGAACCAATGACTTTTGTAAAACGGCCTTTATAGTGCTGACACAGCTCTGTCAGCCGTTTCGGATCCCTGTTAATCTCTGCATCCACATAATCGGCACAGCCCTGTTCCAGCACAGACGCTATAAAATTGAAATAATCAAAACGGGAGCCATTGGCTTCTCCCCCCTCCGCTTCCGTGCGGAGAGTGATGATCAGTTCTTTGCCGCCCAGCGCCGTCTTTACTTCTTCGATCATGCCTGGCAGTTCCCTTTCATAGCCGGCAAAATAATCAATGCGCCATTCCGCCATCTGCACCGGCAGCCGGGAAATACGCTCCGCCTCTATTATGATCTGATCTCTCAGGGATGCCACAATGGGCACACATATCTTTGGTCTCATACAATTTTTCTCCTATCTGCTAAATCTCGGTCAATTCTTTTGGCGAATGAGTTATATTTTCACAGCCGTCCTCTGTTATGACCACCACGTCCTCGATCCTGACGCCAAACGAATTTTCGATATAGATCCCCGGCTCTACGGTGATCACCATGCCCGGACGGATCACGTTCTTCTCCTTTGGCGAAAAGCAGGGCTTTTCATGGATCTCCAGTCCGACAGAGTGTCCCAGGGAATGCCCGAAACAGGAACCATACCCCGCCTTATCGATCACATCCCGCGCAAGGGCGTCAATCTCCTTCCCTGTCACGCCGGGGCGGATCCCCGCCAGCGCTGTCTGCTGTGCCAGCAAAACGATATCATATACCTCTCTCTGTCGGTCCGATGCTTTTCCTATTACAACAGTACGGGTCATATCAGAGCAATAGCCCTGGTACCGGCAGCCAAAATCCATCGTAAGGAAATCTCCTTCCTCCAGTTTTTTGTCTGTGGGAACGGCATGAGGCATCGCCGAATGAATCCCCGAGGCAGCGATCGTATCAAAGCTAAAACCATCTGCCCCTTCTTCCTTCATCAGAAACTCGATCCATGCCGCCACCTGTTTTTCGGTCATGCCTGCCTGCAGCCGGGGAAGAAGCTTCGCAAACGCACGGTCTCCGACCGCTTCTGCTTCCCTGATCTTTCGGATCTCATCCGGCTGCTTAACCGCACGGTATGCTGTTACATAGTCTTTCAGCGGCCGGATCTGCAGCCTCCCGCAGCCTGCCTTTGTCATCTCACTGCACAGTTTTTCCCATCCGGCGACCGTCATCTCTTCGTCCTCAACACCCAGTTTGCGGATACCATCATTTCGGACAGCTGTGGCAAGCGGTTCATAGTACCCTTTTTTATCCCACTGTACGATCTGATATCCCGGACATTCCAATGCCGCTGCCACCGTGTAACGGGAATCTGTCACAATCAGGGACTGCTTTCCGGAAAGATACACATATCCCTCTCCTGTAAACCCGGAAACATAGCGCATATTCGCCGCACCCGTCAGCAAAATACCGTCTACTGGTGCGTGCCGGAGTATTTCTTCTGCCATCTCTTTTTCCATATTTTCTGCCTCTTCTCTACCTTCTTTTTTATATAATATTCCCGCAGAACGATCTGTTCCAGCTTCCGTTTCAGTACGATCTGAAATTCTTCCCGTCTGTTGATCGGCTTGACCAGATAATTTTTTAACCCGATCCGTTTGGCCCCGAAAATATCCGTAAATAACTGATCTCCTACAAAAACTGTGTTTTCCGGTCTTGTATTCATAAGATCCATGGCATAATAATATCCCTTTTTCGCCGGCTTATGTGCATTAAAAACCATATGGACACCGATGGTCTCGTTAAAACTGTATACTCTCTTCATTTTGTTATTCGAGATCAGACAGCACTCAAAACCAATTTTCCTCAGGCGCTCAAACAACTGCTTCGCCCTGGCATCTGCTCTGCTTCCATGCTCTACCAGTGTGTTGTCAATATCAAAAAGGATTCCCCGGTAACCCTGCCGGTACAGCTTTTCATAGTCGATATCATACGTGGAAGGCACAGTATGATCCGGAAAAAAATGTTCAAACATAACATCAACCTTTCCTTATTTTGCAATGGATTTGAGATAGGTGATAAACTGCTCTGCCACCCTCCCGGAATATCCTCCGTTCCGAAGGCTCCAGGCGTTCGCTTTCATAAGGAGTTCCTCATCGCTGAGCGTGATCTCCGGCTCTTCTTTTGCCAGTCCCAGGACGATCTCATCAAACCCTTTCTTCTGCGGACGGCTGAAATTGATACTCACGCCAAACCGTGCCACGAGCGATAATTTTTCCTGCATTGTATCCGAACGATGCAGTTCATCCTGCGACATATCTGAGCGGTCGCTCCACGTCTCCCGGATCAGATGACGCCGGTTCGACGTCGCATAGATCAGCACATTATCGGGTCTGACCTCCATCCCACCCTCGATCACTGCTTTCAGATACTTATATTCAATCTCAAACTCCTCAAAAGAGAGATCATCCATATATATGATAAATTTATAATTGCGGTTCTTGACCTGCTCAATAATATTGGATAAATCCTTAAACTGATGCTTGTAAATCTCGATCAGCCGCAGCCCTCTGTCATAATACTGATTCAGGACCGCTTTGATGCAGGTCGATTTTCCCGTACCGCTGTCACCATAGAGCAGGCAGTTATTTGCCTTCCTCCCCTCGACAAATGCTTCCGTATTGTCAATCAGCTGTTCCTTCTGCAGCTCATACCCGATCAGATGGTCCAGCGTGACATCACTTGTATGGGTGATGGGCGAGATCACCGTTTCCTCCCCCCTGTGTACCACACGGAATGCTTTATTCAGCCCAAACTTGCCAACACCATACTGTCTGTAAAAATCGGTTACAATATCAAAAAAACCGGCGCCGTCCACAGCACCACGAAGTTTTTCCGCCAGTTCCCGCACCTTCTCACTGACACTTTTATTATAGGTATTTTCTGCCTTTGCCATAGAATGATAATGCGTCAGGATATCAAAACAATCCACACCAAGGGAATCCTGTATCGCCGTAAAATCATAATGATACAGCTGGTAAAAACAATCCATATCCTGCTTTACAATAGTATTCACCGTGGCATCTGCCGATGCTCCCACTGTCTCACATATAATGCTAAAAGGATTTTCACTGGTCGCCAGAAGATAAGCGATATAACACTGCCAGAGATTTTCATCAAAGCCATATCTGGTAGACAGATCCAGAAGACGGTAAATCTGGTCATAGACAGATCGCACCAGCGACTCCCTGTCGGCTGCTTCTCCCTTTTGCGCTTGTTCAAATATTCTGCCCAGTTTCATTAAAATGCTGTCCTCACCCAGTCTGCCATACATAATCAGACGTGCTGTTTGTTTGTACATAGATTTTCTCCTTTCTTCAAAGCTGCACTGTGCTCCTGACTGAAACACGGGCTGTCGCTGCTCCGCAGCTTTCCCGTTCACAAACCTGCGCTGTGTTCCTGACTGAAACACGGGCTGTCGCTGCTCCGCAGCTTTCCCAGCCCTCCCTCATTCGGAATTCCCACGCTGCTCCGCAGCGCTCATTCCTCATGAGGGACATTCGCAGAATCATGACAGTTGTTCATGCAAGCATGACATCTGCCATGATTCTGCTCATTGTTTCAGTCACATTTTCTCCGGGGCTTCAAACCCGAGCAGACCGATACACTGCTCCAGCACACGCTGAACGAGTGCGATCAGTTTCAGATAAGAAGCCTTTCTCTTTTCATCTTCTTCGGCAAGGATCTTTGTCTCATGATAGAAATGGTTAAATGCCTCTGACAGCTCATAGATAAACTGACAGATCCGGTGCGGCGCCAGTTCGGCATATGCACTTTCTATTGTATCCGCATATTTGCTCAGGGTAAGATACAGATCTGTCTCGCTCTCACTGACCGGTGGCAGCATCCGGGCTTTTTCATCCAGTACGCCGCCATTCTCTTTATATTTTCCAAGCAGTGACTTGATCCTGACGACCGTATACAAAATATATGGACCGGTATTTCCCTCGAAGGAAGCAAACCGTTCAACATCAAAAATATAATCCTTAGACGCCTGATTCGATAAATCACCGTATTTCAGAGCAGCAAGACCAACCTTCGCAGCGATCTCCCTTGCCTCCTCTTCTTCATAATCCCTGTTTTCTGTGACCTTTTTATATACCTCTTCATTGATCATCCGGCACAGCTCCTGCAGGCGCAGTACACCACCATCTCTTGTCTTAAACGGTTTCCCATCTTTGCCGTTCATCGTGCCAAACCCAATAAAATCAAGACGCACATCCGGGTCTGCAATGCCTGCCTTTTTGGCAACGCGGAACACCTGGGTGAAATGCATCGTCTGTCTCTTATCCGCCAGATAAATAATATGATCCGGGTGATACAGCTTCTCCCGTTCTACAATAGTAGCAAGATCAGTCGTGGCATACAGCGTGGCGCCGTTTGATTTAACGATCAGACACGGCGGCAGTTCTTTTTTATCACTCTCTTCTGTCACATCCACGACAAGCGCACCCTCGCTCATATAGGCAAGACCATCGTCTTTCAGTTTCTGAACCATATCCGGGATATACGGCTGTGCATCGCTCTCCTTTTTCCACAGATCAAAGTCTACATTCAGACTGCCATAGTTCATCTTCAAATCTGCGATCGATACATCCAGTATATGCTGCCAAAGGGCGCGGTATCCCGGATGCCCCTCCTGCAGCATTGCCGTCGCCTCCTGCGCCTCCTGCAGATACTCCGGGTGCTCTTTGGAATAGCTGCTGGCACAGGGATAGATTTCCTCCAGGTCACTGATCGTGAACGGTGCTTCCGATGGATACGCCCCCTCATGGGCATTATCAAAATAGGGAAGCTCCGGCTGACGCTTTTTCACCTCTGTAATGATCAGCCCGATCTGCAGCCCCCAGTCACCCAGATGGACGTCCCCCAATACGTTATTTCCCATATAGCGGCAGATCCGTTTGACACTCTCACCGATTATGGCAGAACGCAGATGCCCCACATGAAGAGGCTTCGCCACATTCGCCCCACCATAGTCAATCACGATCGTCTTCGGCTTGTCCGGCAGCTCCAGCCCGAACTGCTCTTCCCTGTCCATCTTCTCCGCCTGTACGGCAAGCAGTTCACCGCTCACCTTGATATTGATAAACCCGGGATTTACCGCCTCAATCGTTTCAAAGATTTCATCACCGGCAAGTACATCTACCACATCACCGGCGATCATGGCGGGAGCTTTCTTATATTCCTTTGCCGCCGCCATGGCTCCATTGCACTGATACTGGCACAGATCCGGACGGCTGCTGTTCGTGATAAACCCATATCTGGCATCGTATCCTGCCTTCACAAATCCTTCTGTCACTTTTTCTTTTAAAATATCAATGATTTTTTTCATGTCAATCCTCCGTTGATTTATGTATTCTCACATTTATATTTTCCTGCAGTCCGAGCCCTGCCAATACATCAAAATACTCCTCGTATGTCTTGCGGCAGCACAGGGGATCCCCGATCACGATACCCTCCTGTCTAGTGCCAATGACGGCAAATGCCATCGCCATCCGGTGATCCCGGTAAGTCTGTATATGTACCGGCTTCTCCCGCGATGAACAGATCGGTCCCGGCTGTATCAGAAGCCCGTCTTCTTTTTCTTCACAGCGGATGCCAAGCCGGTTTAGTTCCGTCGTAATGGCACGAAGCCTGTCAGACTCCTGCCCCCGGATATGTCCCACCCCCCGGATCCTTGTGGGACCGGAAGCAAAGATACTCACTGCCGCCATCGTCATGGTCTGATCCGAAAAATCACCCATATTGATATCCACACCACGCAGTATATCCCGGTCTGGCGCCGTGAGCAGGATTCCTTCCTCTGTATCCTCCCTCTGGCAGCCCATTTTTTCCAGAGCATCCAAAAACCGGATGTCTCCCTGTGTGCAGGTATCATGTACATGTTCCACAAGTGCCGTACCACCGTTGATCGCTGCCATCGCATAAAAATAGCACGCTGCCGATACATCCGGTTCGATCTGGTAAATCCTGCCCTGATAGGACTGTCCCGGCAGGATCCGGTATTCGTTCTCTGCTCTCTGCTCTGTGTGACAGCCAAATTCCTCCATCATCTTCATCGAGATCTTCACATAAGACCTGGCATCCCTTTTCCCTGTCAGCTCCAGCGTAACTCCCTCTCCGCACAAAACTCCTGAAAGCAGGAGGGCGCTGAGAAACTGACTGCTTTCATCTATATTAAGAAGAACTTTTTCCGGATGACAGTTCCTGCCTCTCCCGTTTTGTCTGCCCCATACGGTAAAAGGGAAAGAATAGGGTCTCTCTTTATATTCAAATACAGCTCCCAGCTGTTCCAGCGCTTCCAGCAGCGGACGCATGGGGCGGGATTTCATCTGTTCTGATGATGTCATCTCATAACATCCCTCTGACAGGGCAAACATCGCCGTCAGAAACCGCGCAGCTGTCCCGGCGCTTCCCACATAGACCGATGCCTGGTCTCTGGGGATCTTACCGCCACAGCCCTGTATCTCCACCACAGCCTGTTCTTCCCTGATCTGGACGGCAAAGCCAGCCGAACGAAGCGCCTGCATGAATACCCGGGAATCCTCACTGAATAATACTCCTCTTACTATACTCCTGCCCTCAGCCAGAGAAGCCAGCAGCAGTGCCCGGTTTGTGATACTTTTTGACCCCGGCACCCTGACCCGGATCTGCGGGCTGGCAGTAAATGGTTTCATTGGGAATTCTTTCATGACTGATCTCCTTTAATCCTTTCTAACACGTTCTTTTTAATCTTACCATAGGAGTCCTCTTTTATCAAGCGTGACAAAAATCACTTGTCAAATACCGTCAATAATACTATAATTTATATTTGGAATATAATGATCAAGGAGGTCGAAATGATGAAAAAATTCAAATTATTATTTGTACTGTGCGCCATGTCTTTTCTCACTCTGGCATCCGCCGGTATTGCAGAAGCAAAAAGTTATAAGGTTACTCCGTCCAAGGTAGTTAAGATGTCCAAAAAGAAACACAAAAAATTCAATAACAAGTATACGCGCCATTATATGGGGCTGAATGACTATCTGGATAAATTACAGAAAGCCGGCGGGGGTACGCTTACCATCAAAAAAGGTACATACAAGATCAGCAACTCCGTATACGTACCGTCAAATGTAACCATTATCCTGGAGGATGGCGTTGTTTTCCAGAAATTGAAAAAAACGGGCGTCAAGAGCCTCAAGCCTTCCGGTTCCATGTGGCAGATCTGTCCTCACAACAAAAGCCGAAAAAAGAACAGCGTCAAAAAGTATAACGGCAGCAAAAATGTCAAATTTATCGCCAAGGGAAATGTTGTATTTGATATGAAGGGAGTAGTCGGGATCGGCATCATCGCCGCCCATGCCCAGAATGTTGAAATATCCGGCATCACCTTTAAGGGGATGAATGGAAACCACTATATCGAGGTAAACGGAACAAAAAACGTCTCCATCCACGACTGTACGTTCACAAAGGCAAAACAAAGCACCTTAAAGAAATATTATAATAAGGAAGCCATCAATATTGATATGGCAGACAAAAAAACCGGCGGCCTGCCTCTTGCCTGGTGCAAACAGGATAAGACGCCATGTCTGGATATCAAGATAGAAAACAACGTCTTTGATGGTACGACAAGAGGTGTCGGTACACACAAATACTCGCAGAACAGTAAGACCAAAGCAAATATTTATCATGCAAATGTAACGATCAATAATAATACTTTTAAGAATATTTACGACAATGGCGTATTCATCCTCAACTGGAAAAATGCCGTGATCACAAACAATACGTTCACAAATATTGGAAAGACCAGCAAACAGTCCTATGCGTCAGGATCCCATGGCATCTCGGGCGGCGGTATTGAAGGGATCACGATCACCGGCAATACATTTAATGGCATAAAGAGAAACCCGATTTACTTTAGCATCCAGCAGAATACGATGGGCGGCAGCAGTTATGGTCCTGTCCGGGTCAACATCACAAAGGAACAGACCAGTGCCATGATGAACAACACCTTCCTGAATTGTGGGAATGATATGAATTCCATCTTTGCCGGCTATGAAGTTCTGTATTTCAGAAACAACGGACAGCGTGACCGTGCCAACGGCGTCGGCATCAAAATGTCCGAGAAAAAAGTGTATTATGGAATCCCTAAATAATATTTTTATAAACTGAATACGTACAAAAAATCCACCGGTCCATTTGCTGCTGACCGGTGGATTTCTCATTGTACTGCCAAAACATATTATTTACAGAATTCTTTTACTTTTGCATAAATGCTGTCTGCATCCAGACCGTATTTCTTAACCAGTTCTACGGCGGGACCAGATTCACCGAAGACATCATTGACGCCAATCTTACATACCGGTGTCGGTGCTTTCTCTGCCAGAGTGTCGCATACGGCACTGCCGAGTCCGCCAATGACAGAATGCTCTTCTACCGTCACGATCTTTCCAGTCTCTTTTGCCGATGCCACGATCAGATCCTCATCCAGAGGTTTGATCGTATGAATATTGATCACTTTGGCATCAATGCCATCCGCTGCCAGTTTCTCTGCTGCTTCCAGGCAGTTTGCCACCGGAAGTCCGGATGCCACGATCGTCACGTCTTTCCCCTCACGGAGAACAACGCCTTTACCGAGTTCAAATTTGTAATCCGGCTTATCATTGATCACCGGCACTGCAAGTCTTCCAAAGCGGAGATATACCGGTCCTTCATGGAGATAAGCGGCGCGGACAGCAGCCTTTGCCTCTACATCATCCGAAGGTACTACGACTGTCATACCCGGAATCGTGCGCATCAGCGCCACATCTTCATTACACTGATGGGTCGCACCGTCCTCTCCCACGGAAATTCCTGCATGGGTTGCCCCGATTTTTACATTCAGCTGTGGATAAGCAATCGAGTTACGTACCTGTTCAAATGCACGTCCTGCTGCAAACATGGCAAAGGAACTCGCAAAAGGAACCTTACCTGTCGTAGCGATCCCTGCTGCGATACCCATCATGTTACACTCTGCGATACCACAATCAATGTGTCTGTCCGGAAAGGCTTTCTTGAAAGTACCGGTCTTTGTAGCAGCAGCAAGGTCAGCATCCAGTACAACAAGGTTATCAAATTCTGCGCCAAGCTCTGCCAGCGCATTGCCATAGCTTTCACGGGTTGCAATCTTCTTTACTTCTGACATAAGGACTCACCTACTTTCTTCAAATCTTCCATCGCCTGTGCATACTGCTCATCATTTGGCGCTGTACCATGCCAGCTCGCCTGATTTTCCATGAAGGAAACATCTTTTCCTTTAATGGTCTTCGCAATAATCGCCGTAGGCTGTCCCTTCGTCGCCTTCGCCTCATCAAAGGCGGCTTTCAGAGCATCATAATCATGTCCATCCACATTGATCACATGGAATCCAAAGGCTTTAAATTTTTCATCGATCGGATAAGGAGAACATACTTCATCGACTTTACCGTCGATCTGCAGTCCATTGTTGTCTACGATGGCAACAAAATTATCTAGTTTTCTGTGAGCGGCAAACATGGATGCCTCCCATACCTGTCCTTCCTGGATTTCCCCGTCTCCCAACAGGGTATAGACACGGTAACTGTCACCACTGAGCTTGGCGGATAACGCCATACCTACTGCAGCTGAGATTCCCTGTCCCAGAGAACCACTGGACATATCCACACCCGGAATATGTTTCTTGTCCGGATGACCCTGAAGATAAGAGCCAACGTGACGCAGTGTCGTCAGATCCTCCACCGGGAAAAACCCTCTGTTGGCAAGAGTGGAATAATATCCCGGAGCAGTATGTCCTTTACTCAGAACAAAACGGTCACGGTCTGGCTTGTCCGGATTTTCCGGATCAATGTTCAACTCTTCAAAGAAAAGATACGTATAAATGTCAGCCGCTGATAAAGAACCGCCCGGATGCCCTGACTTTGCACTGTGAACAGCCGTCACTACACCCTTGCGAACTTCAACAGCCATCTTCTGAAGCTCTAACTTATTCATAATCGGTCTCCTTTTTGTTATTCGCCAAATACAGCAATGTAATCTTTCTGGAACTTATCGATGCCGGCATCCGTCAATGGATGTTTTGTCATCTGGTCAATCACGCCGTATGGTACTGTAGCGATATCTGCACCAGCCAGAGCGCAGTCAGTAACATGGATCGGATTACGAACACTGGCAGCGATGATCTGTGTATCCAGATCATGAATGGCAAAAATCTCTGCGATATCACGGATCAGATCGATACCTGCCTGGGAAATATCATCCAGACGTCCCAGGAACGGAGAAACATAAGTAGCACCAGCCCTTGCTGCAAGAAGTGCCTGGTTTGCACTGAAGATCAGTGTCACATTTACCTTGATGCCTTCGCTGGTAAGTGCTTTTGTCGCTTTCAGACCCTCTGCTGTCATCGGGATCTTAACAACCATGTTCTCATGGATCTTGGCAATCTCACGTCCTTCTGCGATCATACCTTCTGCATCTGTCGTCGTAGCCTTTACCTCCCCACTGATTGGACCGTCTACGATGGATGCGATCTCAGCGATTACCTGATTAAAATCACGTCCTTCCTTTGCGATCAGCGACGGATTCGTCGTTACGCCACAGATAACCCCCATATCATTTGCTTTTTTGATGTCCTCTACATTGGCAGTGTCAATAAAAAATCTCATTGCTTTTACCCTCCTAAAAGTAATTTTATATCATATGCTTATTATACAACTGATAAGCACATAATCTCAACTGTTTTTTGCTATTTTCAGGAAAAAACTTCCTGTCAGCCCCACGGCACCAATTTGAACCCGTTCAAAATAGAGCTACTGCGTTCCCCCATAGAAACACATTCCATTCAGGGAAAGCTTTGTGACGGCATCCACTGCCTTCCCTGCCGAAAACTCCTTCGTGACCTTCCCCCGGTCATCGTATTCGGCAAACACGCCCCGGTCAAAATTGGAGATCAGAAAATGATCTTCGTATACCTCACAGCCGCATCTTCCACTCTGTCCTGTTGGAAAAGAATGATTGACAGCGGTACTCTTGTTCTTGCCGTCCACGGTGAATACAACACCGGTCCCCTTCTCCTTATTGAAAAGATAGGTCGACAGCATATCAGCTGTCCCATTGGATCTGTCCTGTACAAGTGTTAAAAGAGAACTCTTCAGATCCCAGTTTGCCGGATCTTTGTCCTTTGTCACTTTCTTTTTCCAGGAATTTTTCGCAGAGGGGATCTTTTTCCAGTCATTTTTTTTGCCAAGGATCAGTGCCACCCGCGGCGCCTGACTGGTCAGAGCCTCCAGTTTGATAATTCCTTCCGGGGCGGAGCATGCGATATAAGCAGTCCCCCCTCCCTGCATCGACAGGGAAACCGCCCGGACATTCTCAGGAAGCGCATAGGCAGTTTTTGTCTTCCCGGTCTGAAAGGAAATGGCAAGTACATAATCCCTTTTCTTTTTTCTTACAAGCGTATACACATTATCATAACCATCATAGGCAAAATCCCTTATCTTCCCATAGCCGGATGCCACTGCTGTACCCAGAACCTGACCAATCGCAGATACCTTTACTACTTTTGTATCTGACACCTGATACAGAATACTGTCTCCTGACTGATACACTCTCCTGCCATGACCAGATTCCGTCATCGTCACATTGCGCAGGATACCGGAATTATCATACGCATAAATCTCTTTCTCTGCCGCAGGCAGGACAAAATACAGCCCATTATGGACCGTATCTTTTGAATTTCCTTTCTTTACCGACAGTTTTGCCGCAGCAGACGCTCCCTTCGCCCCGTATTTATATATCTGGCTTTTTTTCACATTTCCATCCCGTCCCAGAACCTCGATCATGACAAAATTCGTCATGCCCGGCACAAGACCGCTGACTGTAAATTCATGGGTTTTGGAAAGGTTGTTTTCCTGCCCGTTATTTACATAACGGACATGATCGGGAACCGACTGGTCTGCCACGGTAACTGTATACCGGACCATCCCCGGCGACTCTGTAGTAAAATAAAAATAAAAAGAGTTCAGATTCGTCCCGAATGGATTGGCAGCGATCAACGGTTCTTCAAAAGACGGTGTGATCCTTTTGATCACCCGGTCCAGACGCTGTCTGGCAGACAAAGAATTTTTTGTATCGTAGACGTTTTTCGTGTCAAAGTTCAAAACATTTTTGTTTTCCCCTGACATCTGCAGCTCTTTTGCCTTATGTTCCATCTCCGTAAGATAAGCACGTTCCTCATTCTGGTCGCTCTGTTCCTTTGCGATCTTCCCTGCAAAGTCATCCGACACAGAACCTCCCCTTGTCAACAGCCAGACCAGACCGGCCGTCAGCGCTGCCAGCATAATAAATGTCACAAGTATTGTCTTACGCACTTTCTTCACACCCTCATCTCCTTATCCAACATATCCTCAAACTGATCCATCGGCATCGGACGCGCATACAGATATCCCTGCGCCATATCACAACTGATCTCTCTCAGATATTCCGCCTGGGATTCTGTCTCAACTCCCTCACAGAGCACATGCTTATCCAGCTCCTGGGTCAGTTCCACCGTTTTACGGATAATGATCTTACTTGTCTCCGACGTCTCTGCCTCATCCAGAAAGGATTTATCAATCTTTATAATATCAACCGGCAGTTCTTTCAGAAGATTCAGGGAAGAATACCCCGTCCCAAAATCATCAATGGACCACTTAATTCCCAGTCCCCGGATCTGATCCATAATATTGGCAAATTCTGTCAGATCATCCTGAAAAATCCTCTCCGTCAGTTCCAGTTCGATAAACTGCCCGGGGCTTCCGTGCCGTGCCAGCACAGCTGCCACCTTATCCTGATACTGCTCATCGTTGAGGAGCACACGGGACTGGTTCACTGACACCCGGACATTCTCCTTGCCTTCCCGCTGTCTCTTCTGGATCATCTCACATACTTTATTCAGCATGTAATAATCCAGCTTCATGATAAATCCATTTTCTTCAAATACCGGGATAAATTCGTCGGGATAGATTGCCTTACCATCATCCGGTATCCACCGGCAAAGTGCCTCTGCCCCGGCAATGCTGCCTGTGTCCAGATTGTATTTCGGCTGAAAATATACTTTAAATTCTCCATTGGCAAGCGCATTCTCCATACGGCTCTCAATCTCTCTGACCCTGTCGATCCCCCGTGTCAGATGATCGTCATAAAATACAATGGAACTGCTCGAACCCAGACGAAGTCCCTTGCGCGCCACATTGGCGTGCTCTACGATATTCTCGATCTCTTCTTTTTTGTCCCGGATCTCATAGACCCCGATCCCAAGTCTTGGGGAAGCCTCCGGATACCGGTTTTTGATGGTCCTGCCAAAAGAATCACAAAGCTCCTGTAACTTTTTCCTCAGTGCCTGTCTGTCCTGATACGTCATAAGCACCAGAATATGATCGGCAATACTGCGGCAGGCACAGATCACACCTTCACCGGATTTCATCAGCAGTCCGGCAAGATCGATCAGCATCTTATCCGCCTGTTTCAGGCCATACAGATTATTGATCCGCTCAAAATGGGTCACATCCGTACAGAGCATAACATAGTTTTCGTCTTTATCTGATTTTTCCAGAAAATGTTCCACTTTCTCTTTAAAATATTCCAACAGATACAGACCGGTAAGGGAATCCCTCCGGCTGAGCATATCCTGTTCTTTTGACGAGAGCTGATCCGGCGCTTCTTTTGTCTTCCCTCCCGCGATCCAGCTCTCACTGCACCCCGATGTATGGATGCTCACAATCCTGTATTCCGAATCTTCCAGAAGAATGATCATGGAGAAACGCAGTGTGGAATAAGCGATCTGATTTTTATAAGGCAGCTTTAATTCCAGTTCCCCATGAACCTCATTATATTTGGGGTTCATCACAATTGCCTCGATCGTTTTTGTCTTCAGGGAACAGTTCTCAGGGATCGTAACAAGCTCTTTTCTGAGTATTCTCTCATATTCGTCCTTGTCATACGCAACAAAATATTCTTTTGAACCGATCCAGTTCACATTCTGACTCACATGTTTTAATGTTTCTTCAATATTTTGCCGGGCATAATAAGAATAAAAATGACTGAGAACAATTTCCCGCAATTCTTCTTTTATCCGGTTTTGTTCTGTCTCTGTCATCCCTTCTGCTGAATTTTCTGCCACCGCAGCTGCACCTCCTTTATCCTCTCTGATCATTTTTATCAGGGTCTGTCCCATTTATCGCATAAAGCATTGATCTGATCTGTAAATTTTGCTGTATCTTTGTTACTAAGTCCCTCATTCCTCCGTATGATGGAAAGCAGTCTCTGTCCTGCTGTCAACAGTCTCTGGAACAGATCTCCTGCCCGTTTTGTCGCTGCCGACTTCTTCTTCAGTACGACAGGCTCTGCCACCTTCACAAACTCACCGCGCAGCAGGTCAAAAATAGATCCGCTGTATGGCGCTGATGCGATGTACCCGGAATCCTCCAGCGTCCGGGTAAACTCCGTACATACCTTATCTTCCCCATGGACGACAAATACATGCTTCGGGGGCTTCTCCGTAAATTCATTCACCCATCTCAAAAGCCCGTTTTTATCCGCATGTCCACTGATTCCTGCAATCCTTACAATCTTTGCCCGGATCTCCACGGTCTCACCAAACAGGCGGACCGATTCTGCTCCCTCCAGGATTGCACGTCCCAGAGTCCCTCTGGTCTGATATCCGGCAAATACGATCGTACTGTCCGGCCGCCACAGATTATGCTTCAGATGATGACGGATCCGCCCTGCCTCACACATACCGGACGCCGAAAGAATCACCTTCGGCTGCATATCAAAATTGATCGCTTTACTGTCATCACTCGTGATGGACAATTTCAGTCCCGGAAATCCGATGGGATTGATCCCTTTTTCCACCAGGCTCTTCGCCTCTTCATCAAAACATTCATTGACATTTTTCCCAAATATATTCGTTGCCTCTACAGCCAGAGGACTATCAACATACACTTCAAAGTCTGGATTTTTTGTCACCAGCTTCTGTTCCTTGATCTGACGCAGGAAATACAGGAGCTCCTGTGTCCTTCCCACGGCAAAGGAAGGAATCACGACATTCCCGCCCCTCTCAAACGTATCCTGGATAATGGCAGCAAGCTCTCCTGTATAATCCGGGGTATCCGTCCCGTGCACACGGTCGCCATAGGTCGATTCCATCACGACATAATCTGCCGCCTTTGTGTAGACAGGATTGCGCAGGATCGGTTTATTTGTGTTTCCGAGATCCCCGGAAAATACAATGATCCTCTCTTCTCCCTTTTCCCTGGCAAACACTTCGATCGATGCCGAGCCGAGAAGATGTCCTACATCCGTAAACCGGATCGTCACTTCATCGCAGATATGTATCATGCTGTCATAGGCACAGGGGACCAGGAGCCGGATCGCACCCACCGCATCCTCCATGGTATACAGCGGCTCGTAAACGGTACCACCGGAACGCTGTGCTTTGCGGTTGCGCCATTCTGCCTCAAACTGCTGGATATGGGCGCTGTCACGGAGCATGATCTGACTCAGATCCACTGTCGCCTTTGTGGCATATACCTGTCCCCGGAACCCTCTGGCATACAGCATCGGCAATAAACCCGTATGGTCAATATGTGCATGTGTCAGAAAAATAAAATCCAGTTCTGATGGATTCACCGGAATCTCCTGATTTTCAAAGATATCCTGTCCCTGCTCCATACCGATGTCCACACAGAACTTCTTCTCCCCCACTGACATAAAATGACAGCTTCCCGTCACCTCATGATCGGCGCCTATAAACTCCAGTTCCATACGCACCCCTCCTTCTGTCTTTTGTTCCGTCATCAATATTGATTTCATTATACTTTATTTCTCAGGATTTGGCAAGAACGCAGTTGAATCTTACATCCCCTTTTGCTATAATTAATTTGTAAAAACATATCAGTACACATAAGGAGTGTGACCATAGATTATGGAAAATAAACGAATCGTCGTTGCTCTCGGGCGCAATGCCTTTGGAGAAACGTTTCCCGAGCAGCAGAAAAATGTGAGAAAGGCAGCCGAAGCCATCGCCGATCTGGTGGAGCAGAAATACCAGATCGTCGTCACCCACAGCAATGGGCCCCAGGTCGGTATGATCCAGACCGCCATGACCGAGTTTGCCCGTCTGGACAACCAGTACACAGTCGCTCCCATGTCGCTGTGCGGCGCCATGAGCCAGGGATACATCGGATATGATCTACAGAACGCCATCCGCACAGAGCTTCTGGACCGGGGTATCTTTAAACCGGTATCTACCGTGATCACCCAGGTCCGGGTGGATCCCTTCGACAAAGCATTCCAGCATCCCACGAAAATTATTGGACGGGTCATGACAAAAGAAGAGGCAGAGAAAGAAGAAGAAAAAGGAAACCATGTTGTCCCGGAGGGAGACGGCTACCGCCGTATCATCGCCTCGCCCCGTCCGGTTGATATCTATGAGATTGACGCCGTCACGGCACTTCTGGATGCCGGGCAGATCGTTATTGCTGCCGGAGGCGGCGGCATCCCGGTTATGGAACAAGGTACGAAGCTGAAAGGAGCCAGCGCAGTCATCGAAAAGGACTATACAGCGGCGAAGCTCGCCGACATGATCGGCGCCTCCCACCTCCTGATCCTCACTGCCAGAGAGCAGATCACGACAGAGGATGGAAAGCAGACGATCGGTATCATCCATGCGGCCGATGCCATCCGTCTCATCGATGAAGGTCATTTCGATCCTCTGACCACGCTTCCCAAGATGGATGCCGGCGTCTCCTTTGTCTCCTCCGGAGAGAACCGGACCGCCATTATCACCAGACTGGATAACGCATATGAGGGAATCAGGGAGAGAATGGGAACCATCATTAAAAACAGCTGAAAAAAAAGCGCCGTCACGATCTGATCCGGCGCTTTTTCCTTTCTTTCTATTTCTACAGTCCTTATTCTTTTTTCGGCAGTAACAGATCGTGGTTATCGATATCTGCCTTCTCTGCATGGATCACATCTCCCAGCTGAACTCCACTGTTGTTAGTGATCTTATACTGATTATCGCAAAATACGATAAATGTATAGCTGCCATCCTCTTTCGTCGTGCAGGATGCCACTACCTGCTCTGTTTCCTCTCCTTTTTCATTCGTTGTCACCGTATTATTACCATCAAACGTAATGTCTACTCCTGCCCATGGCGTCCCTGCCGCTCCGGAAAGGGTTCCGGACACAGTATGCTTCAGCTGGGCAGGAGCCTTTTTCTGTATATTATATGTGATATCTTCCGTTCCCACCGTAAGCGTGCCATGCTCATACTGGATACTACCCATGGCATCATCCGTAGCCATCCAATAACTGACATAATACTCACCTGCCGGCAGATAGCACTCATACGTCCCTTCCCAGTCCAACGAGATATTATGGGAATCTGTCCAGTTTCCGTCGCTGTCTTTTTTATATATCGTGATACCGTAACCATCGGATCCGGCTGCGCTGCCATCGGCTTCTGTCACCATTCCGCTTACCTTCGCTGCCGTCACGGCAATGTTCAGCGATATATCTTCTCTCGCCGCCGTCACCGTTTTTTTCTCTCCCGCAACTCTGATCTCATAAGAGGTATCCGGCTCTACATAGAATTCATATTTTCCTGAGTCGCCATAATCGGCGCTAGTATATGTGGTTGCACTGGGAGATTCTCCCCCGCTTTTCCAGCATTCCACAGGGATATCCGGCAATTTTTTCCCATTCCGGGTCACTGTCCCGCTGATCTTAACCAGGTCAACCGCAAAGTCTTTTACCTGATCCCGGTCAGAGACTGTCATCTTTTCCTGTATCTCGCAAACCTCAGAAAGAGAAAGCGTATACTCCCCGGCCGGTACCGATATTTTATAAGAGCCGTCGGAACCGGTATGACCATATTTCCATACCTCATTTCCATCTGTATCTTCTCCCTGGCAATACACCGTAACCCCTTTCCATGACCGGGAAAGCCTGGTTACCGTCCCGGAAATTTCATAGCGTACCGGCATCGCAATATCAAAGCCACTCTGATCCCCGGAAACAGAAAGTTCTCCCTCTTTTTCTAAATCAGCATCAAAAACACTGAAGCGGTATGTAAATTCTCCTGCCGGCAGATAGGCGGTAATACTTTTTGTCCCGGCAGCATCACCACTGACAACCTCGGCTTCATAATAACTGGCACCGGTTTCTTTATTCGCAAAGAACAGGTTACCACCTATGGAGTACTCATCAACACCACTCACCGTCCCAGTGATCTTATAAATCTTACAGAGCAGGTCCTGTGTGATCTCTGGCTCACTGCCTGTTGTAAATGAAAACACCTCCTGGTCGCCATATATTATTTTATAGGTCCCCGCTCCCGGCAGATAAGTCTCATACTTTCCCCAGGTTGCCCACATACGATCAATTACATTCCCATCCTCATCCTCAAGATACAGATGCGGACAGGCATTCTCACCAATATCCTCAAAACTGGTTCCACTCGTCAGACGGTATATCTTACCTGTTACCTTCTGGTGGGTAAACCGTAGTTCCTGCTCAATATCACGGTCCGTGACCGTAATCGTCTTTTCATTTTTATCGGAATCGATTATATTACATGTATAGGTTCCTGCCGGCACATACATGGCAAACTCATTATCCTCTGTATTACGGGCAACATATTCACTCATCTCACCATTTTGTTCAACATACATATCTGAATTCCATGGCGCGTCATTATTATACGCCGTCATTTTCACCTGAAACAATGGTACTGTCAGATCCTGAACCCGGTCTTCCTCTCCCACTGTCAGCTTCGGATCCGATTCTGTTTCCCATTCACATTCCTTCACCGTATAGGTTCCCGGTTTCAAAATCATGGAATATTTACCTCTGGAATCCGTATATGTGGCGACCGCTTCTTCTTTTCCCTGTAAAGAAAACTCAATCCGGTGATGCGGCACAGCGATCCCGCTCTTTGTCTTCAATGTTCCCCGGATCTTTACGGCATCCATGCGGAAATCCTGAGTCCCATCCGTCTTGCCAGTCTGTACTTCCTGTTCGATCAGAATCTCATCCTCATCCGCCCACAGCTCATAAATCCGGTCAGGATCCAGATAGATCTCATAACTGCCATCCGCCCCGGTAGAACTGTAGACACTCCACACGATATCCTCTTCATCCTTATAACTAAACCGAATACGGGCATCGGCATATGGTGTAGTTCCCTTGCGGTAAACTTTTCCACAGATCTTCACTTTATTAATTGTTATGTTATTATTCTGATGGATTTTTTCCAGCAGTTCATCATCATAGTCCATCAGCGTCAGTCCGCCAATATCTTCCCTGGCGCTCTCCTCACTCGTATACAGCTTTATGGATCCGGCTTCGTTTTCCGGCAGATATGCTGTATACCTTCCGTTCTGATCCGTGTGACAGAGAACAAACGCTTCATCAAACAGTGAAAACCGGATAAAACAGTCTGCCATAGGCTTCCCCATGCGTGTGATCGTACCGGACGCCTTCTTCAGATTGGCCTGGATATCACAGGTCATTGCCTGTTTCCCTACCTTTATCACCTTATCAGTCCGATAGTCACCCCAGAAAACCAGATAATTTCCTTCCGGCAGATCTGCGGCATAGCGGCCGCCCTCTCCGGTCGTCACGGTATAACTCTCGTTTGTATTTTTATTTCCAAATCTGAGCTTCTGTCCGGCAGGTGGATTCGTCCCGTCTGCATCTGACAGTGTCCCACTGACCCGGTAAGTGGTCCCCCGGTATTTTTCCACCAGTTTGCACTGGCTGGAAACCGTCCTGCCATTTACCGTGATAGAAAGCGTGAATGTATAATACCCCTTATCACACTTATTATCATGGAACGGCTCTGCCACCCACTGAACCTGGGATGGCCTGATCTTCTCATACATTTTACCCTTGTAAGAACAGCCAAAGGCAAATGAAGCCGCCAGATCACCCCATACCTCTTTCAGTGATTTCCCCTCTGACACCTCCACAGACAGAATATCATCGTATGATGCCGTCGGCGCTTTGATTTCCTTTCCATCTAATACATAGGTATAACGGAGGATCTCCATATGGTCTTTGCCATTACTCAGATAAAGATGGAACGCTTCTTTTTGCGCACCATTTCTGATATGCAGACTGAAACCATAAAATCCGGTTCCTCCTTCCCCATCATCGTAGTAGGAGCGGTCAGTCCAACGCACATCGCTGATCTTCTCCACCGTAACTTCCCTGCCCATATAGGTCGCCGTAAATTCTGCCGTTTTCAGATTCGGCAGATCCGCCTTTACATTTGCCCCCTGCGGTTCAAAAATATAATGAATCGGATCAAATGGCATATCTCTCTGTGGCACGATTGTCTTTCCGTCAGACCGGATGGAGGTGATCAGCAGTTCATCGGACGAGTAACCGCCATCATTATCCCAGGCTTCACGCATCGTCCAGTCGCTGCGCCATGTTTTGCCATCCTTCGCTATGTAGAGTGAGAACTTATACTCCCCGTCCCGGCTGTCCTTCCACTGGATATCTGCTGCTTTCACACCGGTATATCGTTCTTTGCCCGCATAGACCTCAAAGGTACATTTTCCCAAGTCGGGCACAGCCTCTTTCACACTCGTATACCGGTCACCCAGATCCAGACAGATCGTGTTCTCTTCCAACTGGTATGTCAGGGTATCATCCTCAAAGCGGATCCCTGATACATAAAAACCTCCCATGGTCTCTGTATCCCATGGTAATGCCTGATCCGGCTCCGGTGTGGCATTCCCCGGATCCTTTGTCGGCTCTGCGGCCGGCGTCTCTGTTGGCTTTGCCGTTGGTTTTGCTGTCGGCTTTGCTGTTGATTTTCCTGTCGGTTTCGCTGTCGCCGTCGGTTTCGGTGTTGTCTTCCCTTTCTTTTTCTTTGTCACCGTCACCTTGCATTTCAGTTTTGTCGTCTTCTTTTTATATTTTACTTTTGCCGTGATCGTAGCCTTTCCGGCTTTCTTTGCCTTCACGACACCCTTTTTCGACACTGTCGCCACCTTCTTTTTGGACGATGACCATGTCACTTTTGCCTTTTTCTTTTTATTCTTAACCATCAGTTTCTTTGTCTTCCCCACGTTCAGGGAAAGCTTTGTCTTTGATAATTTCATCTTTTTGGCGGCTTCAGCCTCTTTTGCCGGAGTCAGAGGCAGTCCTGCCAGGATCAGCGCCAGTGCCAGCAGCACTGCCATAGCCCCTCTTTTTCTTACCTTCATAGGATCCTTCCTTTCTTTTTGGGTCCGGGGAATACCGGACCGTGCAATGTTTCCTCTTAGCACAACTATAAAGGATGAATCTTTGATTTCGTAGTGAAAATATTCATCATTCACACATGACATTTGTCATAATCAAAAAAATGACACCTGTCTGAAAACATTTCAAACTGGTGCCGTTGAGCTAGTTCTAGTTCTGCCTGCGCACGATCTTATATTCATCATCTGTCTGATAGTAAGGACATGCCGAGTAGGAGGTACTTAAAAAACGAGCCATCTCATCCTCATCCAGATTGACCTCACATTCTGCATATCCTTCCTCATCATACACATAAAATGCACAAAATTCACAGTTTGTCGTCATTTTCTGCCGCACCTTTCTGTATCCTGCCAAGCAGCTGTCCCGGATCGATCAATCCCCATTTCATAAGGATAGGAGTACCATTTTTTACCAGATCTAAGGCAAACTGCTGACAAACCGGATCCTGCAGATCATCCATCTGATCCATAACGATCTCTTCTCCTTCCGGCGGTTCTATGCTGTCTTCCAGCACTCCAATGGTAAGGTCCATGGCGGTCGAGAAAATCTCTTCCCCGGATACCCTCACTCTCACCTTGTCCAGTGCATAACTGACGGTTTTTCCCGGATTCAGATTTTTGATCGACCCCTTTGCCTGCAGTTTAACCACTTCTTTGCCCACCGATTTCAATTCCGCCTCCATCGTATATTTGTTCTGTTTGGGATCGACCGTGGACCTATAACTCAGTTTCCCAAAAGAAACATCACCGATCAGAAGCTGGAGCACGGCACTTTCCTCATAGCTTTCTGTCTTCCGGTCTTTCAGTTCCAGTCTGAACTGGAGCTCCTCCCCTTTCCATGATGTTTTCAGAAGGATCACTGCCCTGGCATCTTCCCTTCCTTCAAAATCCATCGTAAGAGAAAGTGGTTTGCCCTGCATGGTTACAGAGGCACTGACCTGGCTGAGACTGTCGTCTTTCCCCGTAATGAAAAAGGTAAGATCCGTCGGATTCTCCCGGATCCGGTCACCCGCATTTTTAACTGCTGATAGACAGTCTGTTTTCAGACAGGTATCAAAAAGCCGGGTAAGCTCTTCGTGTTTTGACAAAAACTGATAGACATCTGCCATAACAACTGCCAGTGAGTCTTTAGGAATTGTCAGACGATATTTCTCTTTATTCTCTTTTGTAACACTGACCTCATCATAAAGATAACGGAATTCTTCCTGTACAAAAGCCCGCAAATCCCTGCCGGTTGTCTGAATCTTTGTTGTATCGGTCTCTTCTTCTCCTGTTCCATTCTGGCGGATCTCATTCAATAAGGTATTGTCCGCCACAAGAACTTTATTTCCCGTGAGACCGGGGAAGGCAACGCTGCTTTTGTCTTCATCCCGGTAAACAACAGCAGATATTTTATCTTCCTCTTTTGCCATGCTAACAAGCATCTTAAGTTTTTGATAAGAACTGTCTGTCAATATATTGTACTGGATCACATACCCGGACAGATCCCCGGAAGAAATGATCCCATCCAGAAGATCCTCTTTGCATTTCAGTCCGGACAGACGTACATTCTGCGATATTCCTTTTTCACTGCTCTTTTCCAGCAGCTTCTCCAGCCCGAGATATTCACTGATATCAGAGCGCCCCAGTTTGTCCGGCATCTGCGCCAGAAGCTCAAAAGCCTTTGTTTTATCCGAACGGAACACTCCCGTGCCGGTAGCTGCCATTGCCGCTGCCGCCACAATCGTGACTGCTGCCACAACACCCATGATCAGGGCGATTACTCTGCCCGCTCCCCTTTTCTTTGTCTCCATGGTTTCCTCCCTTTTTTGCTGCTGTATTTCATGATCTTATCAATCAGCCATTTCGCTGTCAGCGCAAGTAAAAGTCCGATTACCAGCCCTGCCAGAATATCCGTTGGATAATGTACATAAAAATACATCCGTGACACTGCGATCACAGCCGCCCCTGCCAGCGCTGCCGTCCCCCATCTCTTATCCCACAAAAACACTCCCGCTGCCGCCGCAAAAGACGACATCGTATGCCCTGAGGGAAAGGAATAATCCCCTGGGATACGGATCAGCATCTCAATCTCCGGATGCCGCCAGCACGGCCGTGGTCTCGCTACCACATTTTTCAGGAAAGCATTGCCCGTGATCAGACAAAACACCAGTGATAACAGCACCGCCATACCGGCAGCACGGCTGGATTTCCGGGCAAGCATCAGGATCCCTATGGCGATCCAGACAGCGCCTCCTTCTCCGATTAAAGTAAAGAACCGGAAAACCGGTGTCAGGACCGGAGCCTGGATTGAAAGAAACCAGTCCAGCACCGTATTGTCAAACCACTCAACCACAAAATACCTCCTGTTTCCCTCTTATTTTTTCTTTGATTTTTTACTGCTCTTTTTCTTCTTCGCCAATACTTTTACCACACATTTTTTCTTCAGCCTTCCATAACTGGCATATATGGTAACCTTTCCTTTTTTCTTTGCCCGGATCCTGCCATTCTTTGTCACCGAGGCAATCTTTTTATTGGAGCTCTTCCACGTAACCGTCTTCCCTTTTAGTCTTGTCAGTGAAAAGGATGCCCGGAGCCTGTATGCCTTTCCGGCGCGTATTGTCTTCTTCTTTTTATTGAGACTCATTTTCCCGACAGTGGTCAGATAATTCTTTACCTCTTTTGCCGCACCGGAACGGTAGAGATCCAGATAGGAAAATAAAACGTAGCCTTCTGTGTTGCCGGCGCGGATCTGCGACAGCTGGTTTGCAATATTACTAGATTTTTTGCGCCAGCCCGGATCCTCTTTCAGACTTTCGCCCGCCTTATACAGCGCCAGACCGATATACATCGGAATATCCCGTTTATTGTACAATCTCCATTCTGCAAGCCGTTCTTTAAATAAAGCGGTTTTCTTTCCCAGCATAATGTACTGGTCTGACCAGTAAATCTGCGGCACAATATAATCGACATAGCCGGAAGACGACATCCATGTTTTGACATCTGCCCCGATGCTCTCACAATAGTCCATGCTCCCCGCCGGACTGATACCGAACTTAAGACGGCTGCTTTTCTTCTTGACGGTATCATAAACCTTGCGTACCATCACATTAACATGCTTCATGCGTGTCGCTTTTTTCACTTTCTTATATTTCTTTTCGTTTGTCGGATAGAAATAATCGTCAAAATGAATCCCGTCAACTTTGTACTTATTGACAATCTCCTTTACCTGAGCCACGATCCGTTCATTGGTCTTATCCGACGCCGGATTCAGCACCTTCTTCTGCGTCACCCGGTAAGGATTCATCCATGCATGGAACGATAGACCATACCGGTGTGCCGAATCGATCAGGATCTTCAGCGGATCATAGGGAAGAGCTTTTCCCTTTTTACTGATCCGGGTACTCCATCCTACAACAGACGATGGATAAATCGCATCATCATACGATCTCACATGAAAATATACCGTATTGCATCCATTCGCCTTAATCCTTGAAAATAAAAGATTTGCGTTCTTTCTAAATACAGATTCACTTTTGTCATTCAGCCCAAGATCTGCATACTCAAAACAGGACACCCAGACTCCTCTCGTACTGAAGGAACCTGCCTGCGCTGTCGTCCGTCTGCCCAGTCCGGCGATCAGAGCCATGCACACCAGGGCTGCTGCTATCGTAATACGTTTCATAACATTTTGCACCTCATTTCTGGTTATCACCGGACTGTCCAAAAAGCCCGGTACTAAAATACCGTTCCATCCTGTCCGGAAGCACGGTGCCGATCACTTTGTCCCTGCCGTATTTTTCAGCAAGACGCATAGCCGCCCACACATTGGCGCCCGATGAGATCCCACACAGAAATCCCGGTCCCATGGCAAGTTCTTTTGTCACTGCCACAGCGTCCTCATCCGGCACTTCAATAATATCATCGATCAGCGACCGGTCGAGTACCGCCGGGACAAATCCATCACCGATCCCCTGGATACTGTGTATGCCTGGTTTATGTCCCCGCAGCGCCGATACATCTTTTGGCTCTACCGCCGCCAGGATCAGATCCGGGTTTTTCTCCTTGAGATACTTCCCCATCCCCTGCAGTGTGCCGCCGCTTCCCAGGCCGGAAACGAAAATATCAATTTTCTTCTCCATCTGTTCATAAAGTTCTACAGCAGTAGTTCTATAGTGGATATCGGGATTGTCGGGATTTTCGAACTGCTGGGGAAGAAAACAGTTTCCCCGCTCCCGCACAATTTCTTCTGCTTTTGCCACAGAACCCCCGATGCTGAGCTCCTGTGGCGTCAGTACCAGCTCCGCTCCCAGCATACGGATCAGAATTTTTCGTTCCTCACTCATATTTTCCGGCATGACGATGATCACATGATACCCTTTTCTCACCCCGACAAAAGCCAGTCCGATCCCTGTATTGCCGGATGTGGGCTCTACGATCGTCATCCCCGGTTTCAGTACCCCTTTCTTTTCCGCCTGTTCCACCATATTCTTTGCCACACGGTCTTTGATGCTCCCGCCGGGATTCAAAAATTCTGCTTTTGCATAAATAGAAAAACCTGTCATTTTCTCCAGACTGACAAGTGGTGTATTTCCGATCAAGTCTAATGCATTTCTATCCATCACAATTTCCTTTCACACTTCTTCTTCATCATCATATGCCATAAATTCCCGGTTCGTGACATGTTTCAGATCTCTCTGTTTCTCCACCAGCTCCGACAGCATCTCTTTGATCTCTTTTGACCTTTTAATACTCAGGATATCAAATTCATTCATGCTTTTATCCGCAGAATAACAGTGTATCGTGCCGACTCCAAAGATTCTCTGTCCCAGGGAACGGTTTAGTGACAGATCCAGGATCCGGTAAAGACGTACTTCATCCTCGTTTTTACTTAAAAATCCCTTTTCAATAAATAAACGGTCTTCTGTGAGCCGATATTTTGTAAATGATAATGGCAGACCAAAAAGTGTTCTTTTCCGGTCACTCCATATGTAATCCATAGCAATTCCTCCTTACTTCAGGGTGTCTGGTTACTTTTGATATTATATCAGAGAGGGACGGTAACGTCAATGTTCATCGTCTGCGGTGGATATTATTAACATTGCTATTCGAGATTTCTCAATACAAGATCAAAATGATAATCAGGAATAATAAAGACACATGTGTTCAATATCCATATATAACCATTTTCTCTGTCTCTGCCCACTTCATTCTGCTTATGCAAAATCCTGCATAAATCCAACTTATCAAAACAGGTTTTATATTGTCCGTCACTAATATCATACGTGCCATTTTGAATTTTATTAGCTTTACATATATTTTGCAAAATAATCTGTACAAATAGTTTTCTCATATAACTCCAATAGGAATAACCATTCTCCAGATAACCCATACGCAATATTTTATCACAAAATAAATGCCTGGCTGTCTGAATACAATCTTCCGCCAAACACCCTTTTAAAATCTGTTCTATCTTTTCTGTTAAATGATCGGATGTAGAAATGGAAAGCAGATGATTGACACATTGAAATCGCAGATATTCATCCTGAACTTCATATTTCTTTTTTAATATATCATCTATTTTTGTTAAAAATTTTACACGTTTAGAAATATCAAAATCTTTTACTATCTTTTTATATTCTTTTCCCGGATTTATCTTTACCGAAACCAATCTGTCTTTATATTGTCCATCCGGCAGTGGTATATGTAAATGCTGATAGGATTCAATCATCGGATAATTGATATAAAGCCTGCCGACATCAGCAGCGTCTGTAAAATAACGCTGAAATTTTTCAATCACACATTCATCAAATTCAGGAGCATGGTGCTCATAGTCAAATACCAGAATTATATTGGTAAAATCGTTTTTATACTGGATCGGATCAAACTGTTTTCTCTTACTGATCACAAAGGGCAGATCAATATCTTCTTCATCCCAATCATCACCATACTCCTTTATGATATCCTGCTCCAGCCTATAAATATTTGTTCCATAGATCCATATGGACTCCATATCAATATCCATCTCTGGAAAACATCGGAGCATTAGCCGAAAAAGAATATTCTTTTCATGATGTCCCTCCACCACAAACAGATTTTTTCTTCTCTTCCTCATCGTATCAATCCCCTATTATTTCTGTTATTCAAACTCTTCAAATTCACCACTGATATACATCTTCCGCAAATTATGCCCTTCCCTCAGTTCTCTGTTTGTTGCATCACACAAAGCCGTCAGATTTCCTTTTTCTGACAGGATAAAAAGACAGTCTGGCCTCAGCAGACGGTTTGACATCAGACTGGTATTGTGAGTAGTAAATATCATCTGACTGTCCGGGAAATTCTGTTTAAAGTAAATGATAAGTTTTTCCGCCATTTCATAATGAAAAAAGGCATCATATTCATCCAGATATAGCAGAGTTGACTTTTTCGCAATATTTATAATTCTTCGATAAATATTTAACAGAGCAACTGTTCCACGTGAAGCACTTTCCCTAAATGGCACCAATTTCTTATATTTAAAATACAACTCATACCTTCCATCTGGTATTCTTTCCACCGCCAGCCTGCAAGAAACCCCCATATAATTCAGAAATCCTTCAAATTTATCTAATTCTTTTTTATCTGCCAGTTGTTCAAAAAAAGCATCATATCCTCTGGTAAACAAATTACCGCCGATGCGTCCTGTAGTCATCATCCGCATATTTAAAACATAGTCCGCCAAACTGATAATGACAGAGTCAGAGTCAAATGCTGTATTATTGATCAGCCATCGCAAAAAAGGTATCTGACTTACAGAATCCTCTTCCAGATTATCTTCTGTGTCCAGCGCCAGGATATATCTGTCTATATTGATCGTTTCTGCATTAATAATTGACAAATTTAGAAATTCACATTTTTTATTCACAAAATCAACCTGATAGATCTGTCTCCCATCGATCCAAAGCTCTTCCCCTGACAATCTGCTCTGGGACAGTCTCTTATACTGGTATACGACCTCATTATCACCAAATTGAAAGGTATAGGAAAACAACACGGAATTTTCCTCTGAACTGGCATTTAAAAATATTCCATCTGCTAATCTTTTATTTCCAGAAATAATCTGTCGGATATCTATTACTGCCCGTCCAAAATTCGTTTTTCCTGTGGCATTTTTTCCATACATAAGCACTTTATTTAATACATTATTTTTAACGCAGTCAGTGCTGAATTGATACCCCCCCACTTTTGTTAAATCAAGAGTTATTTTTTCTTTGAAATTTTTATAATTCTTTAATTCAAATTTAGTGAGCATACCAGATACCACCTTTCCCTGACTATAAAACAAGCATCCATTTTGAATTGTTCTTATTACAGTATACCCCAAAAAAGAATAAACCACAACCTTGATCCGTAATTTTTTTACGGTATTTTATAATTCGGACATTGACATCTGCGATTCCCCCTCCAGCCGGTACACATCCTCTCTCACATTTGACAGAGAAGGTATCTGTTCCCTCACCTGCCAGATCCTGTCCGTATCAATGTCCGCATAGAGGATCTCCTCCTGACTTCCCGCCTCGGCAAGTACATTTCCCCAGGGATCCACGATCATGGAATGCCCATAGGATGCAAAAGAATCCTTCTTCCCGCACTGTCCTGCCGCCGCGACAAAACAGGTATTTTCGATCGCACGCGCCCGGACCAGCGTCTCCCAGTGCGCCCTGCCGGTCTCCTCCGTAAAATTTGCCGGAAGCACGATCAGTTCCGCTCCCTGTTTTGCCAGAATCCGGAACAGCTCTGGAAACCGCAGGTCATAGCAGACAGCCATACCAATACGTCCAAACTCCGTATCACAGAGAACGATCTCATCCCCCGGAGACGCTTCATCCGATTCCCGGTAGCCCGGAGCACCCTCCAGAGCTACGTCAAACAGATGAAGCTTACGGTAGCATCCCAGTATCTCACCCCGGGAAGAAAAGAGAACACTTGTATTAAAAGGATTTCCTCCCGGGTTTTGTTCTGTAATCGTGCCGCAATGGATCTGGATCCCATATTTTTCAGCACACGAGGCAAAAAAGCGTGTCGTCTCCCCGGGCACCGGGACCGCATGGCTGGCATGATCCCTTCCCAGGTAATCCGCATGCTCTGGAAAAACAATGAAATCTGCTCCCCTTCCTGCCGCCTCACGGATATACTGCCTGATCTTTTCCCGGTTTACTCTTGTATCACTTCCCGTATCCATCTGTGCCACCGCCATCTTATAACGCATCTTCCCCCACCTTTCTGATCAAATATACTATAATGATCCCTTCCTACTGCCACTGTGCCTCAAAAAGTTTTTTATAGAAACCTCCCTTTGCCAGCAATTCCTCATGATTCCCCTGTTCTATGACCGTACCATCCTTCATCACAAGGATCACGTCCGCCTCACGGATCGTAGACAGCCGGTGCGCCACAATAAAACTGGTGCGCCCCCTCATCATCTCCCCAAACGCCTGCTGGATCCTGATCTCGGTACGGGTATCAATGGAAGAAGTCGCCTCATCCAGTATCAGCACAGGCGGCAGGCAGAGCATAACACGGGCAATACAAAGAAGCTGTTTCTGCCCTGCCGAAAGTCCTCCGCCGTCCTCACCGATCACAGTATCATATCCCTGTGGCAGACGTTTGATAAAACTGTGTGCATGACTTGCCTTCGCTGCCCGTGTGATCTCATCCTCTGTGGCATCCGGACGTCCCATGGCGATATTGTCGCGGATACTGCCCCGTTTCAGCCATGTCTCCTGCAGCACCATGCCATAATTACTTCTCAGGCTCTCCCTGGTGATCTTCCGGATATCCTTTCCGGAAACACGGATACTGCCACTGTCCACATCATAAAACCGCATCAGCAGGTTGATCAGCGTCGTCTTGCCGCAGCCTGTCGGTCCCACGATCGCCACACGCTGTCCTTTTTCAACCCGGAGATTGAAATGCTCGATCAGTTTCTGATCCGGCTCGTAAGCAAAATAGACATCTTCGATATCCACCCTGCCGTCTGCCTGCCCAAGTACCACAGCGTCTGACGAATCTCCGATCTCCGGCTCTTCTTCGATCAGCTCCAGGACACGTCCGGCACAGGCAATGGCATTCTGCAATTCTGTCACCACCCCGGAAATCTCATTAAACGGTTTTGTATATTGATTGGCATAACTCAGAAAACAGGAGAGCTGCCCTACCGAAATACCGCCGCGGACTGCATAGACTGCGCCAAAGATCCCGACAGCAGCATAGACAAGGCTATTGACAAAACGGGTACACGGATTGGTGAGGGAGGAAAAAAAAGTCCCTTTCAGAGAGCAGACACGAAGACGCTCATTGATCTCGTCAAACTGTTCCATCGCCTCTTTTTCATGACCAAATGCCTGTACTACTTTCTGGTTTCCGATCATCTCTTCAATCAGTGCCGTCTGCTCTCCCCTCGTTTCCGACTGCAGGCGGAACATCTGATACGTCCGTTTAGCGATAAAGCTTGCCACAAACAGGGAAACCGGAGTGAGCACAACGACGACTACTGTAATGGGGACGCTGACGCTGAGCATAAAACCCAGTGTGCCAAGGATCGTGATCAGACCGGTGAACAACTGGGTAAAACCCATCAAAAGCCCGTCGGCAAACTGATCGGCATCCGCGATGACACGGCTGACGATCTCTCCGTAGGAATGGCTGTCGATATAGCTGAGCGGCAGATGCTGCAGTCGCCCAAACGCATCTGCCCGGATATCCCTGACCACACCGTAGGTCAGTTTATTGTTACAGACATTCATCACCCACTGTGCCGCCATGGTCAGGGCGATGGCGATGGCGATCTTTTTCGCTATCGCCAGTATGACATCATAGTCAACCTGCCACCTTCCCACAATATGATCGATAGCGTTTCCCGTAAGAATGGGGATATATAATGTGAGCGCCACCGTCACTACTGCCAGAAGCAGGGACAGGATCAGATAAAACCAGTAGCGCCGGATATAGCGCAGCACTTTATGGATCGTCTCTTTTTGTGACATCTAATGCGCCTCCTTTCCATACTGGCTTTCATAAATCTCCCGGTACACCCCGCAGGCAGCCATAAGCTCCTGGTGATTTCCCAGTCCTGCCATCTCACCGTCCTCCAGAACGACGATCTGGTCCGCGTTTCGCACAGAAGCCGCTCTCTGCGACACAATAAACACTGTCATATCGGTCAATTCTTCCCGGATCGCTCTGCGCAGCGCAGCATCCGTGGCATAGTCAAGGGCCGACGCACTGTCATCCAGGATCAGTATTTCCGGCTGACGCACCAGGGCCCTGGCAATGGCAAGCCGTTGTCTCTGTCCCCCGGAAAAATTGCGTCCCTCCTGCTCGACCGGTTCATCCAGTCCCGCTTTCTTCTTTTTGACCACCTCTTCTGCCTGTGCGATCCGGAGCGCCTTCCACATCTCCTCTTCCGTAGCATCCGGCTTCCCCCAGAGGAGATTGGAGCGGATCGTCCCCTGAAATAGAACGGACTTCTGCAGGACGATCCCTACTTTTGAGCGCAGCCTTTGCAGCGGATAACCCGCCACATCCTGTCCGTCAATCCTCAGGTTTCCTTCTGTGATATCATAAAACCGGGGGATCAGATGCACAAGGGAGGTTTTCCCTGAGCCGGTACCGCCGATCACACCGACCGTGTCTCCTTTTTTCACTGAAAAAGTAATATCCGTCAGGGCGTTTTCCGATGTCCCCGGATATGCCAGTCCGACATGATCAAAAACTACCGTTTCCCCTGCCGCCGGATCTTCCTGTTTTGTCTCCTCTGGTTCGGTCAGTCCCGGTTTTCGTTCAAAGATTTCCTGGATCCGGTTGCCACATGCCACCGCTTTATTTACTGTAACAATCAGATTGGCAAGCTTCACCAGTTCGACCAGGATCTGCGACATATAGTTCACCAGGGCAACCACTTCGCCCTGTGTCAGCAATCCCCCGTCTACCTGTATGGCACCGATCCAGATCAGGACGATCACGGCAACATTAATAATAATATATGTGATCGGATTCATCAGCGCCGCAATCCGTCCCACTACCATCTGTACATGATACAGTATCTCATTTTCCCCGGTAAACTGCCGGTTTTCCTCCTCCTGCTTGTTAAAGGCACGGAGCACCCTGGCTCCTGTCAGATTTTCCCTTGTCCTTCCCAGGATCTGATCCAGTGCCGCCTGTACTTTTTTATACAGCGGGATACTGGCCAGCATAACGCCAAATACAACAAGACACAAAAGAGGGATCGCCACCACAAAAACCAGGGCTGCCTTCACGTCAATCGTAAATGCCATGATCATGGCTCCCACAACAATAAAAGGAGACCTCATAAACAGCCGCAGTACCAGATTAACACCGCTCTGTACCTGATTGGCATCACTGGTCATACGGGTGATCATTGTGGACGTGCCGACCTGGTCCATATCAGAGAAAGACAATGTCTGGATATGATGAAATAGCTCCTGTTTCAGCCTGGCAGAAAATCCGACTGCCGCTTTCGCTGCAAAATACTGCGCCGTCAGCGATGCGGCAAGGCCGATGGCGGCAAGCAACACCAGTACAGCTCCCATGCCGGCGATGATTCCATAGTCACGGCTGACGATACCGTCATCGATCATTTTCGCCATAACAAGAGGCACAAACAATTCAAAGGATGCCTCCAGCAGCTTAAAAAGAGGCGCCAGAACACTCTCCTTCCGGTAATCTTTCAAAAAACGCAATAGTTCTCTCATCTTTCCCTCCATGCCTGAATATCTTCCTTTTCTGATCCGTCAAAACCATACTGGTTTTTCATATACTCATAAATCCGATCTGCCGATCTGCCGTCTGTGTACTGGTGATACCGGTCCCTCATACGTTTCAGATCCAGATCCTCTTCTGCCTGCCCATCCTCTGGCGCACTCCGCCGGAGAAACTGGAGCAGATCCTCAAACGATTCAATATAAAAACCCCGGATATTCTCTTTCAGATCGGTAAAGGGACAGTCATATTTACGGAAATACTCCCTGCTGTCACCAAACGTAAGCCCGATTGGCCGCCCTGTCAGTAAAAAATCATAATATACAGAAGAATAATCCGTGATCAGTGCCTTTGCCGATGCCAGCATTTCATAGAGAGTGATCCCCTCCCGCCGCAAAAAATCGTCATCGGCAAGAACAATATTCTGCAGCCGGACCTCCTGCATGGCAGACAAATCCTGCGCCGGATGGGGACGGAAATAAATCCGTATCTTCTGCTCCGCCGCCTGCCTGTCCAGTTTTAACAGCTGTCCTTTTTCCATCACTTCCGGCATACCGTAAGGAAAATAATCTGCCAGCCCCTTTCCCGGATGCGCCCTGTGCTGCCGGTATGTCGGCATCCACATAACATAGCGCCCCAGACTGGTGACCGTATCCCTTTTGCCAGTCAGCACATCATTGCGCGGATAGCCAAACGACAGGATCACATCCTCCGGAAGTCCGATCTTCTCCACAAAGACATCCTGCCAGAAGGGCGCCGTCACAAGATAGCCATCCAGCTCACCGATCTTATCCGCATTGTGGTATTCCGGCGTGATCTTCATCAGCATGCCATGTCCCAGGTGCAGACGGATCTGTCCTCTCCGTCTCTTGTAAATATATGAGTTGCTGTCAATAATATACCGTGACCGGTACAGCACACAGAACCGTTTCCACATCTGCCGGAAACCATGGGCATCCAGATAGAAGGTATCTACATTTGCCGGAAGTCCTCCCCCGCCATCCCGGGGTGTGCCGCTGTGAAGCGCCCAGTGGATCCGGTGTCTCTGGTTGACGCCTTTATTCAGAAAAAAGCGGTAAAGGGCTCCGGTATTGCCGGCAAAATCCGGGTGGCTTTCCATGATAATGTCGTCCCGCAGCGGCATGATGCGGATCAACCGGATCAGTATTTTTTTAATTCTCTCTCTCATTCCCTCATCCTTACAATCAGTAAGAAACCCAGATCCGATGATCTGGGTTTCCATTCGTTTCTTTTACAATTCCTGTCCGTGAATGATATCCCTTATGACATTATACAACTCCGGTTTCAGTTCTGCAAGCGTTACCGGCTCTTCATTCAGGATTACATTGTGGCAGGACGCATTGACCAGTTCCACGATCATATACAGCATCAGTTCCGGGTTGCGGAATTTCCGTCCCGACTGCTCCAGCATGGTCTGGTATCCGTCATAAAAGCTGTAACCACTGTCCTCATTACTCGACACCATAAGGTTATGAAAGACGCCCCAGCTGAGATTTTTGGCGATAAAGACAAGCAGCCGTTTGTCCGCCTCCAGTTCATTGATCACCGTATCTGCAATAAAAATAATCCCGTCCTCCAGTGTATAAGCGCCCGGCTCTTCCATCCCTTTTTCTTTCATTTCCTGGGTGGCATGATAGAACAGCTGCGTCGCCTTGGAAATGATCAGCTGATCCCGTATATCATACTTATCGCTGAAATACCGGTAAAATGTCCCCTTCGCGATATCTGCCTTTTTCGCGATATCCGATATCGAGGTACGATAGACTCCCTGCGAAGTAAAGAGCGAAAACGCAGCATTTAACAGTGCCTCTCTTTTTCTTTTCTTATTTTCTTCTACTTTTCCCATAATACTGCCTCCTTTTTGTGTTTTTTATTCGTTTTCTTTTTCTACGGATGCCGTCTCAATCACAAATTTGACGTCTCCCGTCATCCCTTTGCCAATGCCGCTGAAATTATTGTACTCTTTTCCGGCGTCTGCAAGCGCCCTGACGCGGTCGATCAGAGTCTTTACATCATCCTCATACACATCATTTAACTTCTGGATCCCCTCTCTGCTGAATTTGGATACCCCGTCATATAGTGTATCTGCCCCATCCGAAAGTCTGCCACTGGCATTTTCCAGCTGTCCGATCCCGCTGATCAGTTTACCTGTCGATTTTTTCAGAGTTCTGCCGCCCTTATTCAGAGTTTTCATGCCTTTATTGAGTTTAACGGCGCTCTTCTTCATCGTCTTACTGGATTTGATCAGTTTGTCTGCCCCGCTCTTTAGCGCCTTATCATTTTTTACAAGCTGGTCACCGCCGTCCTTCAGTTTCTTAATGCTGGATACCAGCTGCGGCACCTGTTTATTCAGTTCACCCGATGCTTTCGTCAGGGCAGAAGAATTTTTCGACAGAGTACTAAGCCCATCCATCACTGTACCAACGCCCGACGACACGGCATCAGCGCCTTTCTTCAGATCACTTCCGGAAGCGGTCGCCTGATCGAGTCCCTCAATATACTGCCCCTCTCCCTCGATCACCTTCTCCAGCTGTGCGATCAGTGCAGGATCTGCCCCGGAAGCCTTCAGCCCCTGCACAAGCTGCTTTTTCGTCTCCTGGAGTTTTTTCACTTCTTTTATATTCTGGTTCACCTTACCGATTCCGTCGGACACCGCTCCGGCTCCGGTCTTTAATTTCGTGACATTCTCTTTGGCGCCCATTTTGTCGACGCTTCCTGTATATGTCTTAAGCCCCTTATCAAATGTCCCGATCTGTGCCGGCATTCCCTTCACCGCCTGATACAGAGCACTGTTTCCTCTGGCGATCTGGCTGGCACCGTCCACATACGCTTTCGTCCCCTTTGAGAGAGTCACAACACCACTTGTATACTGATTGACCCCGGTTACCAGTTTGGAACCATTTTTCGCCAGTGTTGCTATTCCCTTTGTGATTTTCTTTATGCCGTCTTTGTTATATTTGCGGATCGACTGTTTGAGATCCCCCATCTTGCTGTCATATTTTTTCATATTGTCTGCCAGTTCATCCGATCCGTCCAGCAGCTGATCTGTGGCATCTGTCAGATCATCCAGTTTCTCCTCCAGATCATCCAGATCCTTTACATCATCCAGATCCAGGTCGTTCAGAAGACTGGGACTCCCAAAGGTGAATGTGTTTCCCATGGAAAAATCTGTTACATCTGCTTTGACAGTGAATTCCTCCGGAATCTTGTCAGCGGCATCGTCATCCAGCCCCAGGCTCTCTGCCAGTCCCGGAACTCCCATCCCGACTACAATATTATTCGTGCCGTCATTGATAACACGTCCATGGTCGATCTTTATATTAGTAAAATGCTCCGATGGGAGGATCATTCCTGTACCCATGACAAATGGGGTATAAATGGTACGCTCCTTACCGCCGATTTTCTTTGTCTGTTTGGATTGATTCGTATAAACGACATGCATTTCCATCTTACCGCTCTTACCGGTCATATCCTTCGCCGCCATCTCTTCTCCGTCGAGCGTGTAGCTTATCCGTACACTGACAGGAAGTTCTTTTGTTGTCTTTCCCTGATAATAAATATCCTTTCCATCCATATTCCACTGCACCGAAGTACCGGACTGGTCAAATGTCTCATCACCTTTCACATTCGTGATATCCGTCAGATCCGAGCTGTCCTTCACAGTACCTCCGGCAAGACCGGAATCCTGCAGCCAGTCTGCCACCGTAATCTGGTCGATCTGTCCGTCTGCCCCTGCTGTAGCATATACTGACTCCTGCTTACTCACCTTTTTTGCCTCGGTATACGTAGTATTGCACAGCACCATACCAAGTATCAGAACACCGCTG
Source organism: uncultured Eubacterium sp. (assembly GCA_910584875.1). Lineage (GTDB taxonomy): Bacteria > Bacillota > Clostridia > Lachnospirales > Lachnospiraceae > Eubacterium_F. The sequence continues at coordinate 171,509 of CAJUDA010000001.1, read as the reverse complement.
ACCATCGTCCTGCCGATTCTCTTCCCATTCATCTTGTTCATAATAAACCATCCTTTCTGCTATTTTCTATCATTAATAGTCAATCTTACGCATATCCCATGTCGTTTTACAGATTACTTTATCAAACAATGTCAGCATCGCCGGCAGCATAACGATAACGATAATCGTGCTGATGACGGCGCCGCGTGCCAGCAAAGTACAGATTGCCTTGATCATGTCGATACTCGAAGACAGGGTAACACCGAATGTTGCGGCAAACAGACACATTCCACTGATCAATATGGATTTCACCGATGTCCTGTGGGCGATGGCGATCGCCTCTTTCTTTGTCTGGTGCCGTTCTGTCCGCTCCTTGTGATAACGGCTCGTCATCAATATCGCATAGTCTACTGTCGCCCCCAGCTGGATCGTGCCGATCACGATGCTTGCCACAAAGGGGAGAGATTCCCCGGTATAAAACGGTACCGACATATTCAGAAAGATCGCAAATTCAATCACCGTAACCAGGATCACCGGTATACTGATGGATTTAAATGTCAGCATGATGATCAGGAAGATCGCAATAACCGATACATAGTTGACATTCGCTAGATCGATATCTGTCGTGTCCTGCAGATCCTTCATCAGCGGCGCCTCTCCGATCACCATGGAATCGGGACTGTAGTCCTTTACAATACCGCTGAGGGAAGCGATCTGTGCATTGACCTCATCCGTCGCCGATTTATAATCCGAGCAGATAAACTGCAGCTCATATTCTTTACACTGCAGCATATCCCGGTACTCCTGCGGCACCATCTCCGCCGGGAAATTTGCACCGACAAAGGAATCCATGCCAAGCACCCATTTGACGCCCTTCACCTCTTCCATTTTACTCTGCATCTCTTTTTTGTCCTTTGCTGTCAGTCCATTTTTTAAAAGAACAATGTGCATATTATTCATCTTGAATTTTTCCTGCAGCTTACTATTTGCCACCGCAGAATCCAGTGTCTGCGGGAGTCCCGAATCAATATTATAATAGATGTCGTAATGCTTATTTCCGTAATACGCCGGTCCGATCAGGACAAGGAACAGAATAAGCGCTGCCGGCCAGAGCTTCACCACGCGTTTGGAAAACCCGTCCATATTGGGGATCAGATTTTTGTGGTTCGTCTTATCGATCACTTTATCAAAGCAGAGGATCATCGCCGGAAGAAGTGTGATACAGACAATAACTCCGATGATAACTCCTTTTGCCATAACTACACCAAGATCCATCCCCAGCTTAAAGGTCATAAAGCAAAGTGCAGCAAACCCGGCGATCGTTGTGACAGAACTGCTTGTAACAGACTTAAATGTATTCGATATGGCATGTGCCATGGCACGCTGCTTATCTCCTTCAAACCTCTCTTTATTTGCCTCGTAGCTCTCCAGCAGGAAAATGGAGTAGTCCATCGTCACACCGAGCTGGAGGATCGCCGTCAGCGCCTGGGTAATATAAGAGATCTCGCCGAAGAAAATATTACTACCCATATTATAGACGATCGATGTCCCGATGCCAAGCAGAAAAATAAATGGCGTCACAAACGAATCCATCGTCAGCAGCAATACCAGAAGCGACAGCCCGGCAGCCACGGCAACATAAATCGGCATCTCTGCCAGAGCCAGATTTTTAATATCCGTTACCACGCCGGACATACCGCTGATAAACGCCTGCTTATCCACGATCTTCCGCATCTCGGATATGGCATCCATCGTCGTATCGGCTGATGTCGTATCATCAAAGAGAGCGATCATCATCGTGGCATCTCCGCTAAAAAGCGCATCCCTCAGCTTATCCGGTATCATTTCCACTGGAAAAGTGATATCTACCACATCATCATACCAGATGATCTTTTCTACATGCTCTACTTTTTTCAGTTTTTCCTTTAATTCGACGACGTCCTTATTTTCCATATTTTCCACAACAATCATGGAAAACGCTCCCATCCCGAATTTGTCCACCATCGTATCCTGTCCGGATACCGTTTCCAGAGAATCCGGAAGGTAACTGAGCAGATCATAATTGATCCTCGTCTTTACATATCCGATCACAGCCGGAATCATCAGCACTACTGCAAACAGAATGATCAGAATCTTGTGTCTGGCAACCCATTTGCCGAACTTAATCGCCATTACAGAAGCCTCCTTTACAATCCTTTTATCCTTTTGACCATAAGTCATTTTTACTACTGTATGCAAGTGTACCACAATAATGACTTATGGTCAAGTTCTTTTTTGAAATTTTTTAGCAAATTTTTTTATAATAAAAAAGATGACCGGAGCTATCCCAGTCATCTTCCTCTCTCTTTCTGCTTTTTATCATTCAGTGATGTCCGCTATGATGTCCCTGATCTTCTTCTGTGTGATGTCCCCCTTCCTGGCAGTGCTCCTCGATCCTGGTATGGATCTCGGACATACTCATGTGACGGCAGTCATCTACTGTCACCGTATCATCGTACTGGGACAATTCCAGATAAGCATAATACTTACCTACAGACAAATGATGTCCATGTGCTTCAGAAGCGATGGAGATATCTGCTGAAACACTATATGTGTTATAATCTTTCTGACCAGAAATGCTCTCCACTCCGTTCTTAAGCTCATTCCCACGGCTGCTGTCTGCTGCCACGGTCAGGACCAGTTCTGCCTGATCTGTGAGATAAGGTCTCATCGCCTCGCTTTCCACGATCGCATGGATCGCCTCTGTATAATTTTTCCCTTTCAGGGACAGTCCCTCTATGACTCTCTCTCCCTCTTTATTGTATGCTGTGACAGAAACTACTTTATCCTCACGGTTCAGGGCAAGCTCCAGGGATGGATTGACATCAATGCTCACATAAGATACGGTCATCTCCTTCCATGAAAAATATCCGCCGCCTGCTGCTACCGCCAGCAGTATAAAACAGGCTGCCGCCATCGCCCACCGGAATGCCGGACGGTGCCAGGGATTATTCTTCCTGCGGCGGTTCTCTGACAAATACCGTTTTGTGGATTCTTTCAACTGGGTGTCGGCTTTTATCGTATCCATCGCCTGTTGTAATTTATTCGCCAAGTCCATCACCTCCCAGTTTTTCCTTTAACATACCGCGTCCCCTGGAAAGCAGGGAATAGATACTGTTCTCCTTCTTCCCGACGATCCTGCCGATCTCAGCTGCCGAATACCCCTCATAATAATGCAGGTATATTACATCCTTATATTTCTCCGGCAGAGACAGCACAGCCTCCAGAACCTCCTTGTGATCATCGGGAAGCTCAGCCGGCATATCTGCCAGCGTATCCATGGATACAATGCTGCGCCGGAAAAAACTTTTCAACAGATCCTTACAGGCATTAACCGACACACGGATCAGCCACGCCTTTTCGTGTTCCTCATCCCGGAACGGCGTATCATACAGCATATATTTCATAAACACTGTCTGAAATACATCCTCTGTGTCTGCCCGGTTTTTCAGATGATAGAAACAGATACGCTGCAGCAGATCCGCATATTTTTCCACCGCCCGGTTTACCTCATTTTCGCTCCGCACTGATACAACTCCTCCTGATCCTGTCCGGTACTTACCGGTGATGAGAACTGTGATGCCCCGAATGATGACTGACTGTATGATGACCTGTCGAATAAGTTTTCTTTACACGTTTTGGTTTCACATGATGCTTTTTCACACGACATACTTTGACATGATGTTTTTTGGAATAACATCTCTTTAACGGGTGCTTCTTAGAATGATGCTTCCCTCTCACCCGGCAGCCTTTCACTATGCTGCACCTGTGACTGGCAGTTTTTGACTTTGCCTCTGCCGTCGTCCCTGATGCAGCACCCTGTAAGACCGACAATACCATAACCACCATCGCTCCCAGTAAAATAATCTTCTTCATAACTGTTTCCTCCTTTTCTTTGATCGTTTTCACTTATAACACGACTGCCGGAGAAAAAACCTTGCAATTTTTTTAAAAATTATATCTTTTTTCTGATACGGTGTCAATGCGTTGGAAAAGGCGGCAGGGCGATCGCTTGCTAATTTGTTGCAGGACGGCGGTATCCTGCCAGCTTTTTGAACCACGAACAGCCCTTGCTCATAGAATGATAACAGATATATCTGCCATAAGGGGGAATCTACACATGAACCGGGTCAGGACTACCGTACACATTGGCAATGCCCATCAACGAGGAATCACGGGCAGAGGGATCGGTATTGCCATCGTCGACACCGGACTGTCTCCACATCCCGACTACCGGGACAGGATCTCAGGATGGTACGACGCCGTAAACAGGCAGTATTTCCCCTATGATGATTCTGGTCACGGCTCCCATGTGGCTGGTATTGCGGCAGGTGACGGTCATGCCTCTCACGGCCTCTATACCGGCATCGCTCCCCAGGCACACCTGATCGGTGTCAAGGTCTTAAACAGAAAAGGAAATGGCACCATTGCCGATATCATGAGCGGTCTCGAATGGATCCTGCACAATCAGGAACGTCTCCAGATCGACATCGTAAACATATCCATCGGCGCCAACGACAACAAAGAATTTACCGAAAAAAGCGATTTTGTACAAAAAGTAAATGAACTCTGGGACCGCGGCCTTATCGTCACTGCTGCCGCCGGAAACAAAGGACCTGACCGCCACACCATCAGCGCTCCCGGCAATTCAAGGAAGGTCATCACAGTAGGGTCACTGGACAGCTTTCCCGATAAAAACCATACGAGCCACTCTGGCGTGGGCCCCACCTTATCCTGCATCAAAAAACCGGATGTTGTCGCACCCGGTTCCCGTATCATCAGCTGCGCCGGTATGCAGAGTGTACGCACCGGTCATCCCTATTCCACAAAAAGCGGCACTTCCATGTCCACTCCGATCGTCACAGGCGCGATTGCCCTGCTGTTAGGATGCTGTCCCGGTCTCTCGCCCAGGGAGGTAAAAACCCGGCTGAAAAATACAAGCACAGATCTTCACCTTCCTCATGAAAAACAGGGCTGGGGATTTTTAAACATCCAGGCACTGTTAGAAACGGTTCAGAAATAACCTTTTTCAGCTGGAAACCGCTTCTTTCATCGCTTTCACATAATCACGCACATAAGGGACACAATTCGTTCCATGTTCTTCCACGATCTTTACAATGGCACTTCCCACAATGACACCATCCGAGATTGCTGCCATCGTTTTCCCCTGTTCCGGTGTGGAAATACCAAACCCGATGGCACAGGGGATCTCTTTTACTTCCTTCACCTGATCGATCAGTTTCTTAATACTGCAGTCAAGCTCCCTGCGGACTCCGGTCACTCCCAGTGAGCTGACACAGTACACAAACCCTTCTGCCTCCTCTGCGATCATACGGACCCGGTCTGCCGATGTGGGAGCGATCATCGAGATCACGGTAAGCCCATATTCCGCAAAGATATCTTTGATCTCACCTCTCTCCTCGAACGGTACATCAGGCACGATCACTCCTGCCGCGCCGCATTCTTTACATTTTGCAGCAAACCTTTCGGCTCCATACACGTAAATAGGATTGATATAAGTCATAAAAACAAACGGAATATGAATCTGGTCCCGGATTGAGTTTACCATGTCAAATATCTTATCCGTTGTTGTTCCGGCTGCCAGGGAGCGGTTATCCGCATCCTGTATGACCGGTCCCTCTGCCACCGGATCCGAAAAAGCAATACCGATCTCTATAAGATCCGCCCCGGTATCCTGCATCGCCAGGATCAGATCAGCTGTAGTAGAGAGATCCGGGTCGCCGGCTGTTATAAACGGTATAAATGCCTTTTTGCGTTCAAATGCCTCTGTAATCTTATTCATAAATCTCAACCCCCCTGTATCTGGCGATCGCCGCCACGTCTTTATCGCCCCGTCCTGAAACATTGACCACAATGATCTGGTCCTTTCCCATCGTCGGTGCCAGCTTCCTGGCATGGGCGAGTGCATGAGAACTCTCGATGGCAGGGATGATCCCCTCAATGCGGGACAGATACTCAAAAGCTTCCACCGCCTCATCATCTGTCACTGGTACATAAACGGCACGTCCTGTATCATACAGATAAGCGTGTTCCGGTCCGATCCCCGGATAATCAAGTCCTGCCGAAATGGAATACACCGGTGCGATCTGCCCGTATTCATCCTGACAGAAATAGGACTTCATCCCGTGAAAAACACCCAGACTCCCGGTAGCGATGGTAGCTGCTGTCTCCGCCGTCTTCACACCGCGCCCTGCCGCTTCACATCCGATCAGCTGCACGGTCTCATCTGGAATAAATTCATAAAAAGCTCCCATCGCATTGCTGCCGCCGCCGACACACGCCATTACCACATCCGGCAGCTTCCCTTCCTTCTCCAGCAGCTGTTCTTTGATCTCCCGTCCAATCACACTTTGAAAATCGCGCACCATCATGGGAAACGGGTGCGGTCCCATCACAGAGCCGATAACATAATGCGTATCATCGATCCGTTTTGTCCACTCCCGAAGCGTCTCGTTTACCGCATCCTTCAACGTCTGGGTCCCACTGGTCACCGGGTGCACCTTTGCCCCCAGAAGTTCCATCCGGTATACATTGAGCGCCTGGCGTTCGGTATCCTCTTTTCCCATAAAGATCTCGCACTCCATACCAAGAAGGGCTGCCACTGTCGCTGTCGCCACTCCATGCTGACCGGCGCCAGTCTCGGCAATGATGCGCTTCTTTCCCATCTTCTTCGCCAAAAGTGCCTGCCCCAGCGCATTATTCAGCTTATGGGAACCCGTGTGGTTGAGATCTTCTCTTTTGAGATAGATTTTCGCCCCACCCAGATCCTCTGTCATATGTCCTGCAAAATAAAGCCGGGATGGCCGTCCGGCATAATTGTTTAACAGACCGGTAAATTCTTTCTGGAAATCCGGGTCTTCTTTATAGTGTTCATATGCCCTTTCCAGTTCGATCACTGCATTCATCAGCGTCTCCGGTATATACTGTCCTCCATGGACACCAAATCTTCCCTTTGCCATCATAATCCTCCTTTCAATTCATCCAGCATCCACTTCTTATCCTCACTCCGCATCAGAGTTTCTCCAATCAGCACCCCATTGACATTTCCCTGTTCCAGTTCCACAATGTCCTGACGGGTGCGGATCCCACTCTCCGCCACAAACAGAATATCCTCCGGCACCTTCTCCCGCAGACGGATTCCATTGTGGACATCCACAGAAAAATCCTGCAGGTTCCGGTTATTGACGCCGATAATCCTGGCTCCGGCACTCAATGCCTTTTGTATCTCATTCTCATCATGTGCCTCTGTCAGAGCGGACATGCCGAGAGAATCACAGATTTCCATATAACGTCTCAGGACATCCTCTTTCAGCAGCGAGCAGATCAGTAAAACGATACTGGCGCCATTTGCTTTTGCCTCGTAGATCATATATTCATCGATCACAAAATCCTTGCGCAGCAGCGGAACCGCGGCCTCTTCCGAAATCTCCCTGAGATACCGGATATCACCGAGAAAATAATCTGGCTCCGTCAATACCGATATGGCAGCCGCTCCTGCCGCCTCGTATTCCCTGGCGATCCTCCGGTAATCAAAATCCCCGGCGATCAGCCCCTTTGATGGCGACGCCTTCTTTACCTCACAGATAAAAGAGATCCCCGGGCTGCACAATTCTTTTTCAAAGGGAAAGCGTTCTGCACCGGGAGCCGGTTTTCTCTTTTCTGCCTGTTCCATCACTACATCCAGGGGCACCTCTTTCTTCGCCTTCTCTAACCGCAGACGCGTTTTCCCTGCAATCTCATCCAGTATCATAGTGCCCTCCTTCCTTCTGCTGTGTTTGTCGCCTTCACAAACTGTTTCATCTTTTCATATGCCCTGCCGCTGTCGATCACATCGGCTGCCAGTGCCACTGCCTCTCCCATGCCGATATCATCCCTGCCGACATAGATGGCAAGCCCGGCGTTCATCAGCACGATATCCCTTTTTGCGCCCTGCAATCTGCCAGACAGGATATCCTTTGTGATCTGTGCATTCTCTTCCGGCGTTCCGCCTGCAATTTCTTTGATATCATAGGTCTTCAGCCCAAACTGTTCCGGTGCGATATCAAAAGAGGTCAGTTCTCCATCGCGGATCTCACAGCAGTGCGTCGGTCCTGTCACCGTGATCTCATCCAGACCGTCGCTGCCACAGACAGAGAGTCCTCTCCTTACTCCCAGATTGCTCAGTACCTGTGCCAGCTTCTCTACAAGTTCCCTGTCATATACGCCCAGAAGCTGCCTTCCGGCATCTGCCGGATTCGTCAGGGGACCAAGTATATTAAATACCGTGCGTTCTTTCATCTCTGCCCGGACCGGTCCCACATTTTTCATGGAGGTGTGGTATTTCTGGGCGAAAAGAAATACCATGTCCGTCTGGTCCAGTACCTTCTTTGCCGCTGCCACATCCAGCAGCAGATTCACACCCAGCTTCTCCAGAACATCAGCGGCACCGCTCTTGCTGGAAACACTGCGGTTACCATGCTTTGCCACCGGGATCCCTGCCGCTGCCACGACAAAGGCAGCCGTAGTAGATATATTAAATGTACCCGCCTCGTCACCGCCGGTACCTACGATCTCCAGTACCTCCCTGCCTGGTCGGAGATGGGTTCCCACACTGCGCATCCCTTCTGCACATGCTGTGATCTCTGTGATTGTCTCCCCCTTCATCCTCAGAGCCGTGAGAAACGTTGCCATCTGAACCTGTGATGCCTCCGCCGTCATGATCTCCTTCATTACTTCCTTTGCTTCGTCATATACAAGATTTTCTTTATTTATCACCTTATGGATTGCCTGCTGTATCATAATACATACCCCCTTCTCAGTTTTTCACCTTTATTTTCAAAAAATTTTCTATCATTTTTCTGCCATCCGGCGTCAGGATCGACTCCGGGTGGAACTGCAGTCCATACACTTCATACTGCCTGTGCCTCACTGCCATGACCTCACCGGCGTCATCCCTGGCTGTGATCTCCAGTTCGTCCGGCATTCCTTCTGTATCCGCAATGAGAGAATGATATCTCGCCACTTTGATTCTCTCCGGAAGCCCCTCAAAAACCGGTACTGACGTATCTATAGAGACCGTACTCTGCTTTCCATGCATCAGCTGCTTCGCATGGCAGATCCGTGCTCCATATACCTCACAGATCGCCTGGTGTCCGAGACAGACCCCAAGGATCGGTATCTCTCCCTGCATCCTGCGCACCACATCCTCACAGATACCGGCATCCGCAGGATAACCCGGCCCCGGCGAAAGGATGATATGGGACGGATGCATAGTTCTGATTCCATCCACCGTAAATTCATCGTTGCGGACCACCCTGACAGCCGGATCCAATTCTCCAATAAGCTGCACCAGATTGTAGGAAAAGCTGTCATAGTTATCAATCAATACGATCATCGCCCAAGCACCTCCCCTGCCTTTTCGACCGCCAGCATCACTGCCTTCGCTTTATTGGCGGATTCCTGGTACTCCAGAGCCGGCACCGAATCTGCCACCAGACCTCCTCCCGCCTGGACATACACTTTCCCTGCCTTCTTTACCGCCATACGGATGGCGATGCAGGTGTCCAGATTGCCGCTGAAATCAATATAGCCGAGCGCTCCGCCATAGATCCCTCTCGGTCCGCCCTCCAGTTCATCTATGATCTCGCAGGCACGGATCTTTGGTGCACCGGACAGTGTTCCTGCCGGCAGCACCGCCCGGATGGCATCCAGTGCATCCCTGTCCTTCCGGATATTGCCTTCCACCTGGGAACAGATATGCATGATCCGGGAATATTTGTGTATCATCTGATACTGTGTCACCTCCACTGAGCCAAACTCCGAGATCCGTCCCAGATCGTTCCGTCCCAGATCCACCAGCATATTATGCTCTGACAACTCCTTGGCATCCGTCATGAGATCCTGTATCAGCTCTTCGTCTTCTGCGTCATTTTTTCCTCTGGGGCGGGATCCCGCTACCGGAAACGTAACCAGCCTGCCATCCTGCAGCCGCACCAGCGTCTCTGGGGATGTACTCATGATCTCTACATCCTCCATGTTCATATACACCATATAAGGCGAAGGATTGGTAGTGCGGAGCACCCGGTAGGGATGGATGAGACTCCCCTCATAATCACTGACAAACTGCCTGGACAGCACTGCCTGGAAAATATCACCATCATAGATATATTCTCTTGTCTTCTCCACAATATCCGCATATTCTTTCTCTGTCACATTACAGTGAAATTTCACCTTGTCATATGCTTTCTCCTCCGGCAGCGGCGTATCATCCCGCACCAGAGCGGTGATCCCCCGGATATCTGCCTTTGCCTTTGCATAATTTTCTTCTATATTTCCGTCTGTCCTGACATTTGCCACCATAATGATCTTTTGTTTCAGATGGTCATAGGCTATCACTTTGTCAAACAGCATCAGATCATAATCTGCAAAATCTCCCCGCCTGATCTTCAGCTTTGGTTCTGCGTGGGCGATCATCGCATAGGCAAAATATCCGACAAAACCACCTGCAAATGGCGGCATACCCTCCACTTTGGGCGCCTTGTGATTTTTCAATATATCCCGGAGTACCTGAAAGGGATCCTCCCCCCGGATCACCTGGCTCTGATCCTGCTCCTGTATCGTTATCTCATCTTCCCGGCAGGTCACCCGCATCACCGGATCATATCCAAGAAAGGAATATCTCCCCCATTTTTCACCACCCTCAATGCTTTCCAGCAAAAAATAATTTTTCCTGCTGCTGGCAATCCTGCGCAGAAGCAGGATCGGTGTTGTCACATCCGCATAAATCTCTTCCTGTACTGGTACAATATCGTACCCTTCTGACAGCGCTTTCACGCTGTTCATGTCTGGTTGAATCATAGAATGCCTCCTTTCTTAATCTGTCCGCCGACCTGATCAGAGATGCCGTAATACAAAAAGAGCCCTCGTCCCTGCTAAGGGACAAGAGCTCACAAATCTCCTGCGGTACCACCCAAATTGGTCACCAGACGGTATCCCGTCTTACTGTAACCCACTTAATCATGCACTATCATGCACTCCTGCAGATAACGGTCCAGGTCTCCGTCAGCGTCTACTAACTGCCAACAATAACAGTGTTCAAGCTGCCCTCCCAAGTCCATTCACTATCGGTCCGCTGCCACCTCACACCAACCGGCGGCTCTCTGAAAGCTTTCCCGACACCTACTACTCTCGGTCAACGGTTTTTCATTTACGGTATCTAGTATACTCACTTCATTCAGAAATGTCAAATGTTTTTTTACCATTTCAGGGTTTTATATTCCGATACCCTGTCACGATCCAGTAATTCCTTCATTGCCTGCTCTGCTGATTTGTTTTCAAAAAGGATTGCGTTGATCTGCTCTACGATCGGCATCGTCACATGATATTTATTCGCCAGTGCCATGGCTGCCCTGGCGCAGTTCACTCCCTCTACCACCTGCCGGATCTCATCCTTTGCCTCTGCCAGCGTCTTTCCCTTCCCGAGAAGATAACCACAGTTGTGGTTACGGCTGTGTGAACTGGTACATGTCACGATCAGGTCTCCGATACCCGACAGCCCAAAAAAGGTCTCCATTTTGCCACCCAGCTCTTCCCCCAGTCTGGAAATCTCCAAAATACCGCGGGTCATCAGCGCTGCCTTCGTATTATCACCCAGTCCCATACCATCCAGAATACCGGCAGCCAGTGCGATCACATTTTTCAACGCCCCGCCAAGTTCGATGCCCGTCATATCGGGACTTGTATAAACACGGAAATTATTGCCCATAAATACATCCTGCACAAACATGGCTGTCTTTTTTGATTTCGCCCCTACTACTACGGTTGTCGGCATCGACCGGGATACTTCCTCGGCATGGCTGGGTCCGGAGAGGACTGCCACATCAGCCATAGGGAGTTCATCCTCCAGCACCTCACACAAAGTCATCAGAGTGCCTTCCTCAATCCCTTTTCCCACATTCACAATAATCTGCCCATCTTCAATATAAGGCTTTGCCAGCTGTGCCGTAGACCGCACATATGGAGAAGCGACCGACCATACAAGGATATCCTGCCCCGTACACGCTTTCTCCAGGTCATCTTCTATAACAATGCTGTCCGGCAGCTTTACTCCCGGAAGACGGTCCTTATGCTCCCTGTTTTCACGCAGCATATCAATCTCTGACTGGATCTTTGACCAGATCGTAACCTTATGACCGTTGTTCGCACACTGGACTGCCAGTGCTGTCCCCCAGCTTCCGGCTCCCAAAAAACTTACTTTTTTCATCAATTTGTTCTCCTTTACTTTTATTTTTCTCTCTTTTGCCCGATCTTTCGCTCTGTCCCATCCAGCAGCCGCCTGATATTTCCGGCATGCTTAAAATAGGCAAGGGCAGTAAACACCAGGGATAAGGCAAGCAGCCCGGCAAAGCCATGCCAGTGCCGGTACTGGAGGATCGTATATACTGGAAAATACCAGACAACGATCAGTGATCCCAGTGACACATAGCGCGTCGCAGCCACCACCAGTATAAATACAAGAAGACCGGCGGCGATCATGATCCATCCCATGACAGAATCCGAAGAAGATGCCACAATGACGGCAGCCGACACAGCAATTCCCTTACCTCCTTTGAATTTGAGATAAAAAGGAAAATTGTGCCCGATCACGACACCAAGCCCGACAAAAAGCGTCATCAGGTATGTCATCTCCGAAGAATACCCCATATTCGGACACACGACAAAACGCATGGCAAGTGTAGGAATAAAAGTCTTCAGAAGATCCCCGCCAAATGTCAGGGCGCCGCCTTTTGCCCCCATCGTGCGCAGCGCATTGGTCGTCCCGATATTACCGCTTCCCTCTGACCGGATATCGTGACCACTCATACGTCCCACGATATAACCTGTGGAAAAACAGCCAAACAGATATCCGACAGCGATCGCTAGTATAATCAATAGTATTTCACCATACATCATTTCTTACTCCCTTTCCTTTAGTTTTCACCCTTACGTTCCCGGATAAAGATCCGGATCGGCGTCCCGGCAAAGCCAAATGTATCACGGATCCGGTTTTCGATGTATCTCTGATAAGAAAAATGCATCAGTTCTTTTTTATTTACAAAGATCACAAACGTCGGCGGTTTAATACCCACCTGCGTCATATAGAACAGTTTCAGCCTCTTTCCTTTATCCGACGGCGGCTGCTGCATCGCCACAGCTTCCATCAGGATCTCGTTGAGCACGCCTGTCTGGATCCTCAGTGCATGATTCTGTATCACCGTATCCAGTATATCAAAAAGCTTTATCGTACGCTGCCCTGTCAACGCCGAAATAAACAGGATATCTGCATAGGGCACAAAGGAAAGCACCTCCCGGATCCTGCCGGTATATTCCTTCACGGTATGATTATCTTTCTCTACGGCATCCCATTTATTCACCGCCAGGATCAGTCCCCGTCCTCTGTCATGGGCAATCCCTGCGATCTTAGCGTCCTGTTCTGTCACCCCTTCCGTAGCGTCGATCACAAGTACCACCACATCAGACCGCTCGATCGCCGCCACAGTACGGATAATGCTATAACGCTCAATGTCTTCTTTAATCTTATTTTTTCTGCGGAGCCCAGCCGTATCAATAAAAATGTATTCTTTGTCCTCATAGGTGATCTGTGTATCAATGGCATCCCGGGTCGTCCCCGCCACATCGGAAACGATGACCCGGTTCTCACCCAGCAGCTTATTGATCAGAGAGGATTTCCCTACATTCGGCTTCCCAACGATCGCCACCCGCGGGCGCTCATCCTCTTCTTCCTCCCATTTTCCCGGATCAATCTGTTCGATCACAGCATCCAGCATATCGCCCAGTCCCAGCTTTGAGCTCGCTGACACCGGATGAGGATCGCCGATACCCAGATTATAGAATTCATATACATCCGTCATATATTTTTCAAAACTATCTACTTTATTGACAACCAGTACCAATGGCTTCCCGGACTGGCGCAGCATATCCGCCACCTTATAATCCGCATCCACCAGTCCCTGCCTTACATCGACAAGAAACAGGATCACATCAGCTGTCTCAATGGCGATATCTGCCTGTTCTCTCATATGTGAGAGCATCATATCCTTAGTATCCATCTCAATCCCGCCCGTATCAATCATGGAAAAAGAATGTCCCAGCCATTCCATATCCGCATAAATACGATCCCTGGTCACACCGGGATAATCTTTTACGATAGAGATCCTCTCACCAGCCAGTGTATTAAACAATGTTGATTTACCTACATTTGGTCTCCCCACGATCGCAAGAATTGGTCTTCCCATGCCGTTCCTCCATTTCATGGTAAAAGAATAATACAGTCTCTTTCACCATTTACATTTTCTCATTTCTATATCATACCACAACTCATCCCCTGAATTCAAATGCATTTTTGATATGACGGACCGGACCCTCCCCGCTGATGGCGATCACATCAAACCGGCACGGTGTATCTTCGCTGATTCCATGCCTCGCAAAATAGTACAGCATCGTCTGGCAGATTTTTTTCTGCTTACGTAAATCCACAGCCTCCAGCGCATCTCCACACCGGCCGCCGCTGCGGTACTTCACTTCACATGCCACAAGCAGATCCTCTTTCCCGGCAATGATATCAATCTCGCCATATCGGCTGTGAAAATTTCTCTCCCGGATCCCATATCCATTCTGCAGCAGATAGTCGGCCGCTATCGCTTCATATTTACTGCCGGTCTCCCGCTGATTCATCTGTCACCTCTGCTACTGTGACGCACCTTACTCTGGATCCGGTCCATACCATCCACAAAAACCAGAATCTCAGCCACAATGGAATACAACTCCGGCGGAATGTACTCTCCAATATCAAGAATGGACAGCGATCTGGCAAGCTTCGCATCCTTGTGGATCGGAACATCCGCCTCTTTCGCCACATCAATGATCTTCTCCGCCAGCACTCCCTTGCCGGATGCGATCACTTTCGGCGCACGCTCCCCCGGTTCATATTCCAGTGCCACCGCTGTCTTTTTTTCTTCTCTCAGCGCCATCTGCCTCTCTCCCTTCTCTGTTTTCCTTTTATTTCCTTCATTCTTTTATGTAATTATGGATAAATGTCCTCCGGTGGATCGGACAGGGACCGTGGTGCAGCAACGCCTCTCTATGCTCCTTCGAGCCATACCCCTTATTACTCTCAAACGCATATTCCGGATACAACTCTGCATATTCCACCATAAGCCTGTCCCTGGTTACTTTTGCCATAATACTTGCCGCTGCGATAGACAGACTCTTTGCATCCCCTTTGATGATCCCCACCTGACGGATTGGGATCTGCGGGATCGTCACCGCATCGTTCAGCAAGAGATCTGGCACCACATCCAGGTCTTCGACCGCATGTCTCATCGCCTCAAATGTCGCCTGCAGGATATTGATCTCATCAATCCTTGCCGGAGAACTGATCCCGATGCCATAACTGACCGCTTTCTCTTTAATCTCTTCAAATAATTCTTCCCGACGCCGGGGACTGACCTGTTTGGAATCATTCAGCCCCTCGATCTTCAGCCCCGGAGGAAGTACGACAGCCCCTGCCACGACCGGACCGGCAAAAGGTCCCCTGCCCGCCTCGTCAATACCACAGATAGAATGGTAGTTCACTCCATACTTTTTTTCGTACAGCAGCATTTTCTCCAGACGCTGCTGTTCTTTGTGATGCGCCTGCAGTTTTCTCTCATACTGTGCCAGAAGTTTTTGTACCCCCGTGCGCCCATCCCCGGCATAGCACGAAAAAAGAGCACGCCACTGCTCTTTTTCCGTCTGTTCAAATAATCTTCTGATCTCTTTTATGCTTTGCATATCCGCTCCTTTTATTCAAGATTGAATAAAGTCCGCTCATCAATCGTAATGTTATCGGTTTCCTCATTACCCCTCACATACTTTTTCTTTTTGACATTATAGGAGCGGGCAATCGTCTTAACCTCAATGATGTTATATCCTTCTGACCACTGCTGCAGCGAATACGGCACATAGGCAGTCAGCGTTCCGTCCACCTTATATCCTGTAGAATTTCCATTGCTGTCCTTATAGGTCTCTTTCTCACAGAGATACTGATCCCGTTCTGCCATCGCCCAGTGATCCTTTGTGGTATACAATTTCAGATCCGCATACTTTGGCGCCTTGTCACCGTCTTCATTTTTCAGGGTCAGCTTAGTCACGACGCCAGGCTGCCCGTTGCCATTATTATGAACCTGGATTTTCAGATACGTAGGATTCGCGCTGTCGTACTCGCGGTAGCCGTCATATTTCTGTCCCTGCACAAAATCCAGCAGGACAGAAGTATCCCCCATCTTCACATACTGGCTCTTCTGCTTCTGCACTTTCACAATCTGTTTGTTCAGCATAAACGGACGGTTGTTCATGATCTGGTATGCCACATCCATCACTGTATTATAAACACCGGCAGACTCCGTATTACCGAGCAGTGTCGAATACAGATTCGATCCATTATTATGCGGGATTCCGACATTTCCCACGCTGCCGTCGCTGCCGTCCTGGCGTATCGTCTGACCGCCTTCCGTAAATACCTTATCCGGTGTAGAACCATGAGAACCAAAGAACGAACGCATATAACCGCGGGCGGCAAATGCATCCACCACATCATCGTTCACTGTGATCTGATCCCCGTTATAGAATACATATTCCATATCTTCCGGGAAAAAGGTCAGCATATTCCAGAGATAATAACACTTCTCTGCTTCACTCAGTTCCACTCCTTCCGCCAGTTTGGGACGCCTGTAATACCCTGTCTCTGTAGCGGAACTTAGCTCTTTTCCCTCGGAATCCTTTTCCTTTGAAATACTTTTCTCTGAGAGGCCGATCTTATTGATCGCTCCCGTCATCAGAAAATCATCATAAAAGGTCCGTATAAATGTATCATCTTCCGCTTTCTTCGCCGTCAGGTCAAACTGTATCGCGATCAGGTACAGTTTCGCCAGATTATTCAGCGTACCCGTACGGGGCACATTCCGGTACGTCGCCGTCTGATACATCGGGAACTGCGCCGTTCCTTTTTCGATGATCTCCCCAAATCCCTGGGTCATGATCATCGGCAGATTTTTGTTGTTGCAGAGACGATATAGTATCTTGTAACAAAGCTCCCATTCCAGATCATCCTCTACAAAAGTATTGATCTTAGATACATCATAGGAATCCTTTCCCTGTATAAACTTATAGTACAAATCGTATACATTACTGATATTCCCGGTCTTTTCACCATAGCATCCGATGTAAAACATATCCGCACGCTCGATCATATCCAGCGTCTCCGCTGTATCCTCTTTGGACATGGCATTCAGCTCAGAAGGCGTCATCGTAACTACCTTCATGTGGAAATTGTCATAATCCTTCTGATCTGCAAAGATAAATAACTGGCGCTTCATAATATTTTTATTGTATATGCCATAATACTCAAATGTATAGGTTTCTTTCCGCACCTCCGGCTCACTGTCGTAGCGGCAGGAGACAGAGTTATTCGCACTCAGATCCATATAAAGCCCGGTGATATCATTACTTGTATTGTATTTTCCATACAGCTCCCCGATATCATTCCACCACATTCCTTTTGATTTATAATAAAATCCATTGGATGTGATCTTTGCATCATCCGAAGCATACCGCTCCCTGTACTCCGCAGGGATATCTGCTTCTTCTTCGACATAAACCCAGCGGTCCGCCTCTGTGCCTGTCTTGGTAAATACCCATTCACTGTACCAGTTTTCCCGGGCCGTAAAGGCAAAATCACCCTTACCCGGCTCAACCGCAAGAATATAACCCTTGCCTTTATGATTCCATTCCGTCACCGCTTCTTTTACCAGTTTATTTTCATATGACGGCTGCCAGTTATCCTTATTATTGATCGCGATATCCCGGATCTTCTTACCATCTTTATCTTCGGCAAACAAATCCTCATATTTCTTATTCTTACTGATCAATGCCTTTGCATCCAGCCGGTCACGGTTATCAAACATCCTTACGATCGACGCCTCATAATCCTTTTTAAACTGTTCCGGGTCGATACCTTTTTCCGCCAGATCGTCCACGGTAATTTCCAGCTTATAGATTTTTCCGATATTGGCATAGCTGCAGGTCTCTTTTTCTTCATCCTCTGTCCCGATCTTAAACACTTCATACTGCCAGTTGCAGAACCACTGCCCCATTTTCTTCAGAGCATTCTGATCCATCATGGCAGAACAGGGAGCAAACGATCTCCCCTGCTCTTTTGCCATCTCAATACCCCATTTCATGATATCCAGCGGCTCTTCGGAATAATCCTCCGCTGCCAGATAAGGCACCTGCTGCTGGGCATGATCCGGCACGATCTCCAGGATCACAAACGGATTCGTCTTTGACCCTTTCTTTCCCTCTGCCGTTGGCACTTCCTTGGAAGAAGGTTTGGCACCACTTCCCATTTCTCCTTTCAGGTTGCTTCCCTCAGAAGTCACGGCAATACCATTTAACACTTCCGGCTCCCCTGTCACATAAGGTTCTTCCGGCACGAATTTTCCAAGTACATTACTGACAGATAAAGCCCAGAAAGACAAGGTACAGATTACCGTAAGCGCCGCTATGATTCCCACATATTTACCTGCTCTTCTCTTTGTCATACCGGTTACCCCCTTTTCTGATTTCTCATTGTAATTTCTTTGTCGCATGTAAACTCTGATTTATCGTCCTTTAATGTAATCGAAACCGCTAACGATTCTCTTCCTACCTTTATTGTACTATCGGCAGGATCCTCATTCTGCTGAACCTTACATTCAAATTTGGTTACATCATCGCAGAGCAGATGTCCTTTCTGCATCCCGGCGGACTCCACTGCCGGGATCAAAGCTGCCAGATAGGTCAGTTTGTCATCCTTATCCTTCTTTTCATATTCATCCGGTATCGGTGGCTGGGACGTCTCCACTGCCAGATCGGCAAGCGGGGCAAAGCATAGCATATCCGGATCACCGGAAGCAGTACCGGCAGATACCCAGTACAGATACCACGTAAATTCTTCGGTTCCGTCTTCTTTGACCTTCGTGTTCTGGATCAGAAGAGCACCTCTGGTCTTACCATCCCCGGCGATCACATCATCATAAGGCGTCACACTGCCGCCCTCCATCACGCGGGTCGAGATATGGTTCACCGAGTCCTTCGCCTGATCCTGCAGCGCTGCCCGTGCCTGTGTCAGATTCATGCTCCGGGTGCTGTAGGCGATCAGCGTAATGATCCCGGACATTACCACGACAGTAACCGCCATTGCGATCACCAGCTCGATCAGGGAAAACCCTTCCTTATTCATTTTCTTCACAAAACCACCGCCATTTCTAAAACAAATGCTGTATCTGCAGCTT
Organism: uncultured Eubacterium sp.; assembly: GCA_910584875.1. Lineage (GTDB taxonomy): Bacteria > Bacillota > Clostridia > Lachnospirales > Lachnospiraceae > Eubacterium_F. The sequence goes on along the minus strand of CAJUDA010000001.1, from coordinate 152,121 downwards.
TTTTCTTTTCCATCAATCCACTTCCATATAGTGCCGCCCGGTATCACGGACCAGCTTGATATGATGCGTCGTAGATGTATTAGACGAGACCACGATCTCCGAGGTCGTCTTGAGTTCTGTATTATTCACCTTTTTCATAAAAGATCCATCTTTCTTGTTAATACAGAATGTAAGCGTTGCCGTGCTCCCTTCGCCTAATGAAAGATCAGATTCTCCTTTGAACGTCACGGACAGGGAACCACTGCCGATATTTCTGCCGGATCCATCCTCCAGAGGAGCAGGATCCTTGGACATCTGGATATAATAATTATTCTCATAATAATAGATATGCATATAAGACAGATCATTCTTTGCCATATTTTCCGACCGGAGTGTCGTGAGACTGCTATTGATCTCACTCGCCAGTTTCTTTGCATCCGAAGAACGCAATAAACCGATACTGATGGCGATTCCACTTGCCATCAGCGCCATAATGGCGATCACAATAATCAGTTCCATCAGAGAAAAACCCGGCTGTCCCTTTTTTATCTGTTTTCTGTCCACCGGTCACCGCCTCCTGTCTCTCATTCATCCGGTATATTTGTCGCTTTCGGTCCCACGTCCTTCTGCCAGTTCTGATAGCCGATGCACTGCTCCAGCTCTGTGGGATCCTCTGTAGTCTTGCCATTCAATGCCTTAAAAATCTTTGATAATTCCGGGTCGCTTTTGATATGATCCAGCAGTTCGCTCAATACTACGATATTTGCTGTCAGCTCCTGGTCTCTTGTGACGGATACGTTTCCCGTTGCCAGGATCAGCCCGTCAAAATCAGCTTCTTCCACTGTGACATCACCTCCAGCGATCACAAGACCCCGGAAATCAGCATCCACTGTCACATTGCCTGTCGCTACTACGATCCCTCTCACGTTATCCCCGCTCACCGCCGTGTTCATCAGCGTCCCGGTACTGTAATCACCGCTGACTGCCTCTACCATGACCTTCGTGCGGTCAGATGTATTTCTTTCCACCTTAGAGATATCCCAGACAGATGGATCCGCCAGATCCTCAAGAATTCTTCCCGCCACAAGTCTTTCCTCGTCCTTGGTATCCTTGATCCGCCCGGTCTCTGACCAGGAAGGTGTCAGGCTCATACAATAGGCATAATACGATTTTACAGCGCTTCTGGCGTCCTCCAGCAACTCCGCCTTCGGTTTACCATTATCTCCATCTGTAAAATATTGCGGCGACTGGATCCCCTGTCCCGCTCCGGTTGCCTCATAATTGTAAGCAATATAACCGGCAAGAAGATACAGATTGGGAGAAAACGTCGCATTCATATTGGTGGCGCGGAGATATGTTTTCGCTTTGTCCTTCAGCTGGTCCTTATTCGCCACGACCGGACTATCGTCCGCCAGCGTCGGATCCTGGATGTTTCCCGCAAAATAATCATAAAAATACCGGTTCGCCAGAGATATATTCTTAAAATTCAGGAAAAGATACATCAGATCAGCCTCTGCTGTCTGGATATGATTTTCGATATATGGCTTGGATGAATTCAGATATTCCTTTAAGGGACTGTTATTCAAAGCCGTCTTTACATTTGCCAGCAGGGTGCCTTTATCCTGGTAATCCGTAGGCAGTACCGGATTATGTTCCACTCCCGTAATATAATCATCCGGCACCATATAGGCAATCTGATCACTCTTTGCCGCGATGGATTCACCCATTATGATATCATCATTACCGCTGGCACTGCCAGTCTTGCGCTCTACAAAAGTATGTCCGGCAAGTACCAGTTTATCCAGGGCAGGAACCGAATTATCATCGGATGGATCCCAGTTTGTATACAATGCCGTATTCAGCCCGTTTACAAGCACAGCGCTGCTGTATTCCGCATTCGTCGCTGCCGAATTGTCATTGTTTTCATTATAGCTGTAACCATAATATGTTCCCGCCAGATAAACGCTGGCATTGTCATCTTCAATATCCAGATCGTTGGATACATATGCATTTTCATACATCTTAAATATCGTCCCCGCTGACCACGCTGCATTTTTCAGACGAATGTTCTGTACCCACAGATCGCCGGCAACCGGGTCCGATGTGTCAGATTCCCCACTGAGAGTGATCTGGGACCCGGAGTTGATATCAAAACTCCCCCGGCTGATGATCCGTTCCGCATTAAAATCCACCTTCATGCCTCTCTGGATCACAATCCCGGCATCCGGTTTGTCTGTGGAAGTCTTCGACTTGGCTCCTCCAGTATATATATTGCCGGTAAAGGATGTTTTCCCGGTAGAAGTCACTCCTTTTCTCTCCAATATGCCATCCGTGATCACAAGATAATTTTTTAACTCGTTAAATGTACTGTCACCATCAAATTTATAATCTGGTGTGTTAAATACCACATCCGTTGTGATCTGGGAACGGTAATCCGCACCGTTCGTATAATCAATATCCAGATCACGGAGTATCAGCGTATATCCTTTCTCCTTATCAAACTGGATGTCAAAATCATAATAATCTTGTTTCGTCGAACGTTCTGTCTTTACCGCATCCGGCACTTTGGTCAGCCTGCAGATCTTCTCCCTCGCTGCTCCATGCTCTGCTGTATATGACTTACTGGGATTATCTTTATTTACCTCAGATGCCACATCAAAAAATGTCCGTTCTGTCAGCCGCAGTACCAGCTGATTCATATAAAGCTCCGAATACCTCATCTTGGCGTCCGAGTCCTTTTCCATATAATGTTCCAGAACATGTTTATAGGAAATCTCGCTCGCTTCTGCTGCATATTCGATCAGACCGGTACGCACTTCTGTGAGTATCCCCTCTGTCTCATAAAAGTTGTTGGAAGAATTCCTCGCCGTATATACAGACACCACATATCTTGTCGCAACTGTGAGGATCGCCGCTCCGATCACTGATAAAAACAGCACGCCGATCACTACAGAGACCAGTGATGAACCCTCCCTGCGATGATTTGATTTTTTATTGCGAAACCATGATATTTTCATCCTCATTCTCCTTTCGAAGACTCCAGATGGGCAAGGCTGTCTGACATGGAAGAATCATCCGGTAAATAGACATCAACAACAACCCTGGCAATCCGTCCTTTCGCACTGGAAGACACAAGTTCCTGTTTATGTTTTCCGGGAGGAGTCACCGCCTCCACATTTGTGTGATAATACGCCTCTGCTGCTGCTCCGTTTACCGGACCACCAGATTCTCCGTGAAATTCCAGTTTGCAGGAAGTGGCAATATCACTCTCCCCGCCCTCCTTCTGGCAGATAAAGTAAATATGCATCTTTGCCATGTGTTCTTTTAATTTCATTTTGTCAGAATCGTCTGTATCTGCTGTCACAAAAACCTGTTCCTGATTGTTTTTTACCGTAATAGTACCCCCTGCTTTATAATATGGCCGACGGTAAAAGAAGTACACATTGGCAGGATCCTTTACCTTGGTCTTTGTCAGTACGGCATCATACGAATCCGTCGAAATCCCGTTATATGTGTAATGATACGTACCCGTTACGGTATAGATATCATCCTTTTCCCTGATATCCAGATGAAGCTCTCTCTTCAGCTTATCAATGATCCCGGCCGCCGTCTCATCCGGGTACTTCATCAGATAATGGCTGACAGCACGGTCCTGCTGGTCTGATTCTTTGATCACGGCATTCTCACTGGAATACACTTCCTTGAATTCCGGCAGCTCTTTTTCATTCGGATTTGTATAAGCAGGGTTTGCAGAAGATAACGGATAATCATACTCCAGTGTCACCTTTGCATTATAAGAAGAGCCATCTACACTGATATTTTTTTTCGTCACCGTAGTAACGCTGTCCTTCCCCGGCTCCCCGGTCACACTTTCTGCCTGGCTGATCGTCCAGTCCGATGTGCCGGCAGACTTATCCTTTAAATATTGTTCCATCTGTTCCAGCGAATCAAAGGCATTGAGTTCTTCCAACACCGATTCTGCCGCCATCGTCGCCTTTTGCGTATTTTTACCCCGGGAAGTAGTCACTGCCGCATTTGTGAAATAAGCAAGGATCGGCAGTGCCATAAGCGCCAGCAGCGCCACCGCTATGATCACTTCAATCAGGGAAAAACCTTCTTTTTTCATCCCGCCTCACTCCTCTCTTATTCCGTCATACTGTTTCTATCTTTATTTTGACGTTCCAAACATTTTACGGATATTTCCTATATCAAGCGGGATATCAGAGACATCCGGCTCTTCATAAGCTCTTCCATTGCCGCTCAATTCATTAAACGCCAGACCGATATTGCCGCTCAGCTTTCCAGTGCCGGTATCATAAGACAGATTGATCACCCATATCGTCATATGCTCCTTGCTCGCCGCTACCCAGTCAACTGCTTTCATGATCTGGTCCAGTGTCCCGGTCAGCTGTACATCATACATAGAATATCTGCCAACCATCTGGTCCAGACTCAGCTTTTTCTCCGGATTCTGCTCTGCCGCCGTACCACTCGCCGCCACCTGATCCGGAGTAAGGAAATTGCCATCCTGAAAGAAAGTCTGCGGATCCCCCGGCGTGACTGCCGTGATACGGACACCGCTCTTGCGCATCATAAGATACAGATTATATATCGCCTTCTGCTGCGGCACCTTACAATAAAAATCTTCCGTAAAGATATCTGTCTCCCGTTTCTTTGCCTGCCAGGTTTTGCTCATCTCATTCACACTGCGCTGCAATGCATTCAAATGATTGACCCGGTTCTGATAATTTCTTGTCTCCCCCTCCAGCTGATAGACCGTCTCCTGATTCTTCTGAAAAACCAGAAAGAATGTGATCAGCAGGATCAGGATCCCTGATGCGATCAAAACGATTTTCTTTTGCATTAACGACATATTACTGACCCCCTTCCTTGCTTTCCAGCGCTGCCTTCAGCTTATCCATTTTATTGTCTTTCTTTTCCCAAGGCTGTACATACTCAAAGGTCAGTGTATACGTATAAACACGGCGGTTCGTCGCCTGCTCCTTGTTTTCCGCGATGGAATCAATCTTTGCATTTTTCAGGTTCGATATCTTCGCCATCTGCATCTTCAGTGCAGACAGGGAAGATAACTTATCCCTTGACCGGGCACTAATGGTCACCTTGAAATCATCCGACTGGATACTCTCGATGCGGAACGACTTCGGAAGCATATCTGAGAGCGTATCCATCGTTTTATGGAACGAGTTATTGTTCCTCTGTACAAAAGACCGCAGCTGTTCTTTTAATTCATAATTGCTCTCCACTTTTTTCAGTCTGTTATACTCACTCTCCACTGGTTCCAGAGCCTGTACCTTTGCCTGTATCGTATCCCGGTCCTGCGTCGCCACATAGACCTGTAAAAAAGAAAAGGCCGCCAGAACGATGCTCCCCAGCATAAGACCGGCAAAGATCAGGACGCTTCCCACAAGTGTTCCTTTATTTGCCTCTTTCAGTTCCAGTGCCCGGGGCATAAAACGTACCGGACAAAATACCGATCCAAAACAGTTGACATATTGCAGGATTGTACTGTTTATCGCTACTTTATGGTTAAATCTGACACCATCCAGTTCATTCGGCGTTGAGACAGTCACGCCCAGTTCATTCGTGAGAAGTTCTGGCAGTCCCGCCACACTGCATCCCTGACCGATACAGATGATACGCTGGATCGGTTTTTCTTTATATCTGGAATTATAATATTCCATAACACGCACAATGTTGCTGATGAGATATTCCGCATTATCCGTTACCTCACTGCGCTTCGCCATCGAAAAATCGTCTTCCGGCACTTCCATATTCATAGCACTCAGCAGAACCTTTTTCGTGACCAGAAGCTCATACGCCTGATCCACATCCGGCGTCTCAAATGCCTCTTCCTGCGTCATTACTTCGGTAAAGACATTAATCCCGTAAGGAATAACTCTCTGGAGGTACATTTTCTCTCCATCAATAATATTCACCAGTGTCGAATTCTGATTCACCTGGACCGACATGGTAATGCCTTCTTTGACCTGACGACGCATGATCTGGAATACACTGTTACCATCTGCCTCGATCGCCTCCACACGAAGTCCCGAGGCATCTGCCAGTGCATAGTAGGAATCGACCAGTTCGGAAGGCGCAGCAAAAATATGAACATCCTGTACTTTGCTGCCAAGCTCCCCATGTTCAATATCGGTATTCTCATATTCCTTCCCCTGAAGCACATAGGAAAATACATAACGCTCAGAATCCACAGGAAAAAGATCCGGTACCTTAGCCATCACATTTTGTTTGATCTTTGCCTTTGCCACAAAAGGTATCGTTGTCTCACGGTTGGCAATCTTGGATGACTCCACTGTAAAAATTGCATCCGTAGTATGTATCCCTTTTTCCCGGCATGCTTTTTTAATGAGCTGTCCCATCTCCATGACATCCCGGATCATTCCATCATCATATGCCCCCTCCGGCGTAGGAATCCTCATACATCCATATATCGTAGGATTATTGGTCATATATTCCATGTGCACAATATGGGTAGTTTTGGCTCCGATACGAACCACAACAACCTTTTTTGCCATTCCTTTGTCCTCCCTTTACGTATGTGTAGTATTTCACCCTTTTTACAATCCATGATTTTCTTCATGCATTCTAAAAAAAACGAAATCTTTCATCTAAATAGTTACATATTTAAAAACTGTCCGATATACCAGTTATATATCTGCGTCCCCCAAAGCAAAGCGATCCAGATACCAAGAGAAAGATAAGGACCAAAAGGAAATTTCCCTTTCTCTTTTGTAACAGCGATCCGTATCCCCTGGATCACTGCCCCCAGCACAGAACCGACAGCAACGGCAAACAGGGCATGCCCCCAGCCGATACAGAGTCCGGCACATGCCATCAGTTCCACATCGCCCAGTCCCAGACCGCTCTTTCCTGTAATTCCACGGAACATCAGAGCGCATAATAACAGAAAAAGACTTGCAAAAACGAAGCCAGCCACATAATAAAACCAGTCATTCAGATGTAGGATCAGATGAACGATGCCCACCGCCAGTATCACAAGATCAACAGCTGTAGGAATCATCATCGTGCGGTGATCGATGACGCTCAGTACGATCAGCGCCGAGGTGAGTACGCACCACAAAATACTATCGGCATTCCATCCGTTTACAGCAAAGATGACAACATACAAAATGCCATTCAAAGCCTCTACCAGTGGATACTGAACGGATATCCCTGCCCCGCAGTAGCGGCATTTCCCCCTTAGAAACAACCAGCTGAACAGCGGGAACAGATCATACCACCGCAGACGGTGTCCGCACTCCATACAATGAGAACCCACTGTCACCAGATTTTCCTCTTTCGGTATCCGGTATATGCATACATTGAGAAAGCTCCCAATTACGATGCCATATAAGAATACAATAAGAAAGAGGATGAAGTGTACTGGTGCCATTGTGGGTCCTCCTTACGTATGTTGTTAATTAGTTACTTACAACCAGGGCCTTGCCGGATGCATCTGAATTGAGATCTTCATCAAAGCCGGTTGTATTGCTTTCAAGAAGGACAGCCTTATTTGCTGCCGAGCCAGCATACACCTTAATCTCATTGGTCGCAACATCAAACTTGCACCAGATTTTAGCACCGGTAGCATTTTTGGATCCCAACTTGGTAGAACCGGTTCCCAGCAAAGATACCATTTCATCATTCACTTTCGCAGCATCACCCGTTGCCGTTGCATCTGCACCAGAACCCGTCTTTTTCCCATTATACACAAAATTTCCACTACCTGTCACCTGCGTGTTTGCTACCGCCGAAGACAGCGAAGAACTGATCGCTCCCAGCGCCTGCAGGTCCTTGCTCTCTCTGGATCGTGCCAGATACGGAATAACCGCCAGTGCGATAACACCAATCAGGATCGCCATGATCGCAATAACAATGATCAATTCGACAAGAGAAAAGCCCTCTTTCTCTCCGCTCAGATACTTCTGAATTCTTTTTTTCATTCTTATTCTCTCCTTTTAGAAAAACTTATTACACTTCATGAAAGCCGCATCTGTCCAAATCAGGATCAGTTGCTTACAACCAAAGCCTTGCCTGCCGCATCCGACGTCAAGTCAGCCTTAAACCCTGTTGTATTGCTCTCCAGCAAAACAGCTGTACCCGCCGCTGAACCAGCATAAACCTTGATTTCATTGGTTGCAACATCAAATTTGCAGCGAATCTGAACACCCGATGCCGTTGCGTTCTTAGATCCCAGTTTGGTAGAACCTTTTCCTAACAGAGACACCATTTCATTCTTAACCTTATCAGCATCTGACGAAGGGCTGGCAACCGTTGCTCCATCATAAACAAAATCTCCGCTGCCTGTCACCTGTGTGTTTGCCACTGCCGAAGAAAGTGCGGAACTGATCGCTCCCAGTGCCTGCAGATCCTTGCTCTCTCTGGATCGTGCCAGATACGGAATAACTGCCAGTGCGATTACTCCAATGAGAATCGCCATGATTGCAATAACGATAATTAACTCAACAAGAGAGAAACCCTCTTTCTCTCCACTCAGATACTTCTGAAGTTTCTTTTTCATACTTCTTCTCTCCTTTTATTCATTTTTTACGGTCCCCCACTTCACAGAGACCATTTTTATACTGTTATATGTATTATAATCCTTTTTGTTGTATTTTTCAATAGTTTTGACGAAAAAATTGTATATATCTTGTATATTTTTGGTCAGTTTTGCAAATTATCCAACCTGGTTTTCATTATTGAAGATTGGTTTCTTTCATTTTCCTAAAGTATACCTGCCCTCTTCCTTTACCATTGCCAGATATTCTTTCTGTACCTCATACAAATACTCCAGAGGCTCCCCCGTAAACTCACGGATTTCCTCTGGTGTTTTCTGCCTGTCAAGCATGCGACAAATACTTTCTTTCCGGCCTTCTTCCCGGCCTTCTTCCCGCAAAGTCCTGTGATGTTTTTCTTCATCATATTCATATATACTCATTTTCCACACCTCCGCACGGTTTTTTCTAAAAAATTCTTCCAATATGCCATCCCTGATACATTCCTGTACTGCCTGATCTGCTGCTTTTGCTATCGGATACGTTTTCTGCAATTCTCGCACTCTTGACACAAACTGTATATAGCCCGACAATGCCGGACACCGGGAGACAATTTTTTCATTATATCCTTTATTTATATTTAATTGCAGGACTTTAAGTTCCAACGCCCTGTCTTCACTTTTCCAAGAATAAGCATCTGACAGACATAGAAACTTTTCCTCTGGCTGCTCCTTTTCTCCATTGTACAATACAATAAAACTGGGATTTGGCAGCATAATCTGTCTGGATGAATAAATATCCAGTTCTGTTGTCAGTTTCTGATACAGATCTGCCACATACATCAGAGACCGTAAAGGCATATTCGGATTATAGGTAGACTGATGTTCCAGCAGCGCCAAATGAAAATCCAGTATACAGGATATATCATTTTTCAGTCCCATATAAACCGCATTTTCAAGCGTTACTACCTCTAACCCTCCCGGATCATTAAATGATGTTCCATACACAGCATTAAATAATGACAATAATTCTTTCTTTTCCCGGAATATCATTCGAAAAACAGAATCTTTATATTTTCTGTTAATCTTTGTTCTTTCTTCTGTCATCCAATTACTCCCCCTTATATATAATCATTTTTCCAGAGTATACCTGCCCTCTTCCTTTATCATTGCCAGATATTCTTTCTGTACCTCATACAGATACTCCAGTGGCTCTCCCGTAAACTCACGGATTTCCTCTGGTGTTTTCTGCCTGTCAAGCATGCGACAAATACTTTCTTTCCGGCCTTCTTCTCTTCCTTCTTCCCTTCCTAGATTTTCTAATTCTTCTGCTATACTATACATGGTCACACTCTCCTCCCCCTTTTCTATTATGTATACCACACTATCCACCATGCAATGATCTAATTGCATTTACTTCTTTTATCATAGCATTTTTACCTGTGATAAGTCAAGGGTCGTTTCGCGCTTATTTCAGCGCAAAACGACCCTTGTTTCTCTATGATCAGCACTCATTTAACAACCTGTCTGTTATCGTTCCTAATTTCCCTACGCATTTCCCGCATTCTCGTAGATAGAAAGCATCGGCATCATGACAGCGCCGAGAATCCCCCCTACCAGTACGGCAAGGACAATAATGATCATCGGCTCCATCGCCGTTGTCAGGTTTCTTGTTGCCTCTGTCACCTCATCCTCGTAATATTCTGCCACCTTATCCAGCATCTGCTCCGTCGTACCGGTCTCTTCCCCGATCCGCAGCATATGGGTCAGCATAGGAGGGAATACACCAGACGCCTCCAGAGGCTCCGACATCGGGATCCCCTGCATTACCTCTTCCCGGCAGTCCTTCACCGCCTTTCGTATCACACGGTTACTGATGACATCCCCGGCGATCTCCAGGGCATCCACCAGCGGCACGCCAGACACAACCAACGTCGCCATCGTCATCGAAAACCGTGCAGCGGCATTTTTTACGGAAAAATTCTTGATCATTGGAATCACCAGTGCCACCCTGCTGAGAAACTGTTTCCCCGGTTCTGTTCCCTTTCCAATCAGGATAAAAGCCACCAGTCCGAAAATCGTCCCCAGAACACCAACCATATGACCTGTGATAAAATCACTCATGGCAACAACCATTTTTGTCAGCACAGGGAGCTCTTCCCCCATGGTCTCAAAGGTTTCCTTAAAGTTCGGAATCACCGTAGACATCAGAATGATCACCACAGCGACCGCAACAATCACAACCACGATCGGATAAATCATGGCAGACCGGACCATCGATACCAGCTTCAGATCCTTGTCAAACTGGGACGTAATGCGGTCAAAAGCAATCTCCAGATTACCTGTCGCCTCCCCGGCACGGACCATATGGATCAACAGTTCCGGGAAAATCTTGCCTTCCTGTTCCATTGCGCTGGCAAGCGTTTCCCCCTTTGCCACATTGGACTGGACATTGAGCAGCGCCTTCTGCAGGTTTTTATTTTCTGTCTGCTCCTGTACCATCTGCAGACCATCAATCACCGTCACACCCGCCGTCAGAATACTGTGGAACTGCTTACAGAATATCGTGATATCCTTTTTTTTCACTCCCGTACCGATCTGGACGTTCCAGCTGGCATCACTCAGTGAACGGGATTCCTTTATGTCCAGGACTACACTGCCGTCACCTTTTAAGCGGGCAACCGCCTGCTCCTGCGACTGGGACTCCATCAGCCCTTTTTTCTCTTTCCCGTATTTGTCGGTGATAACATATTTATATCTTGCCATATTTACCTCCTGTTATTTCAATGAAGGAACACATCTGTACACACTCATGCGCCTCTGATGTTAATAAACAAGCCGTTTCTTAAGATTTGTCTTATCCTGGGCAAATAGAATAGCATCGTCCCTTGTGATCTTTCTTCGTTCATACAATTCGTATAAGGCGTCGTCCATCGTGAGCATCCCCGCCGAGCGGCTGGTCTGTATGATCGACGGGATCTGATGGGGTTTTGCCTCACGGATCAGGTTACGGATTGCACTGTTTGCATACATAACCTCAAAGGCTGCCACCCGCCCCTTCTTATCTGCCGTGGGAAGCAGCTGCTGCGATATGATCGCCTCCAGCAGCGTGGCCAGCTGAATCCGTATCTGCCCCTGCTGATTGGTAGGGAATACATCAATGATACGTTCTATGGTAGGCACCGCTCCAATCGTATGTAAGGTAGAGAAAACGAGATGCCCCGTCTCCGCCGCTGTCACCGCTGTGGCGATCGTATCCAGATCACGCATTTCCCCGACAAGGATCACATCCGGATCTTCACGGAGCGCTGCACGGAGTGCCCCGGCATAAGACTGGGTATCGATTCCGACCTCCCGCTGATTTACGATGGATTTCGCATGCTTGTGCAGATACTCGATCGGATCTTCCAGTGTTATAATATGCTTGCTGTAGTTCTGATTGATAATATTGATCAGGGAAGCAAGCGTCGTCGATTTACCACTTCCTGTCGGTCCTGTCACCAGAACCAGTCCCCTTTTTTTCGTCGTGAGGTCGATCACCGATTCTGACAGTCCGAGAGACTTGGGGTCTGGTATATCGGAGTTTACGACTCGTATTACAAAAGAAAGAGTTCCCCTCTGTTTAAATATATTGACACGAAAGCGTCCCATGCCGCGGATCGCATAAGAAAAATCAATCTCACCATCCTCGTTGAAACGTTCCACCAGACGCCCCGGAATCATCTGCTCCACCAGTTCTTTTGTGTCCTTCGGCATCAGCGGCTCTTTCGTCAATGCATACAATTCTCCATTGACACGGCACTTGGGAGGAATCCCCACTGACACATGAAGATCCGATGCCCCTGCCTGCCTTGCCATCATTAAAAGTTCATCAATTTTCATTATTGCTACCCCCGTCTTCTACTCTGTTGCAATCCGTTCTACCTCAGAGATCGAAGTTACCCCCTGCAGAACAAGTTTTGCCGCACCATGGCGCAAGGTCGTCATTCCTTCCTGCAGCGCTACCTTCTGTATTTCTTCCGCTCCTCCGCCGGCAGAGATTACCTGGCGGATATTGCTGCTCACCGGCATGATCTCATATACACCGATCCTCCCGCGGAACCCGGTCCCGTTGCAGAAAGCACAGGATCCTCCGCCCGGCTCATAGATCGTAGGGGAAGCATCCCCCCGCAGATGAAGCCTCTGTTTATCCATGTCTGTGATTGTATGCGGTCTCTTGCATTTTGGGCAGAGGCGCCGTACCAGACGCTGGGCAATGATACCTACCGTCGAGTCAGCGATCAGATATGGTTCCACACCCATATCTTCCATACGGGTGATGGAACTTGCGGCACTGTTTGTATGGAGAGTGCTGACAACCAGATGACCTGTGATCGCCGCCTTGACGGCGATCCCTGCCGTCTCCTCATCACGGATCTCACCGATCATGATAATATCCGGGTCCTGACGCAGTATTGAACGAAGTGCGGAAGCAAACGTCAGTCCTGCCTTCTCGTTTACCTGGACCTGATTGATCCCGTCCACATCTGCCTCCACTGGATCTTCTACTGTTATGATATTGACATCACCAGAATTTAATTCACTGAGCACCGTATACAGCGTGGTGGACTTACCGCTTCCGGTCGGTCCTGTTACCAGTATGATACCATGCGGATTGCGCACCAGCTTATCAAAGCGCCGCAGTTCCTCCGGCGGAAAACCAAGATCTTTTTTGTCTCTCGTCAACGCCTGTTTGGAAGCAAGACGCATAACGATCTTTTCACCAAATACGGTAGGCAGGCTGGAAACACGGATATCGTATTCCACGCGGTCGTACCGCTGTGTCATACGTCCGTCCTGAGGCGCACGTTTTTCCGAAATATCCATGCCGCTGATGATCTTGATACGCGCCACGATGGCGGCGAGCAGTTCATGCTCATAACGCATCATCTCCTGCATCACGCCGTCGATACGGAACCGTACCCGGACACTGGTTTCCATCGCCTCAATGTGGATATCACTGGCGCGTTCATTGACTGCCTGTTCGATGATCTTGTTCACCAGCACGACGATCGGCGCATTGTCCACCTCTTCATTTTCTTCTTCCTGATGTTTGTTTCTTGCTTCCTGCTGCTTTTTCCGTTCCTCCGAAAAAGCATCCGCCATCTTGGCAACCTGTTCATTTCCATAATAACGCTCGATACCAAAATGGATATCAGACGGCGTGGCAACCATCGGTTCAATAATCATATTTGTTACAATACCGAGATCATCCACCGCAAGAATATCCAGTGGATCCGCCATCGCCACTCTCAGGATATTGGGATTTTCCGGATGGATCTCAAAAGGAAGCACATTGTGCTTGCGCACGATCTTCTCGGATAAAAGTTCGATCACTTCCGGCGCCAGCTTCGCCTCCCGGATCCGGGCGATCGGAAGCCCCATCTGCTGATGGAGTGCCTCTGCGATCTCTCCCTCATTGGTAAAATTTAATTCCGTCAGTGTCTGACCGAGCCGCATCCCCAGTTCCCGCTGTTTTTTCAGCGCCTCACCAAGCTGCTCCTCTGTGATCACGCCGGCATCCACCAGCATATCCCCTAACCTTTTCTTTCTCCCCAACATAATGCATCACCTAATTTTCATTTTCTGATAATTGTTCTTTCGCGTTCTTTTTCTTTCGCAGCTGAATCCCCAGGGCAATTCCTCCTGCCGCCACAGCCACGAACATGATCAAACGGATCAGATAATACACAAACGCCTGAACCAGAGTCAATTCCTGCATTTCAAATACCTCCTTGTAAAATAAATAGTCTTACCTTTTATCGACACTACCTTTCCAGCACCTGCAAACTTGAATGCGCATGTAATGCGCTATGCCGCAGGCACAAAATTTGCAAAGCAAACTCTATTTACTTTTTGAAAAATATATTTTTCACACTACCTTCTATTTGCAAGTTCTTTTACCACATCTTCCCATGTCAGGCCACACTCAGCCATCAATACCATCATATGGTACAGGAAATCAGCGATCTCATATTTCAGTTCTTCCGCATCCGGGTTCTTTGCCGCAATGATGATCTCGGATGCCTCCTCACCACATTTTTTCAATATTTTATCCAGCCCCTTGGTAAAGAGATAGTTTGTATAGGAGCCCTCTTTCGGATTTTGTTTTCGTTCCGTAATGGTTGCGAAATCCTCTTCCAGTATCGTAAGCGGATTGGTATCAATATAATCCCGTTTCGCCAGTTCTTTAAAAAAGCAGCTGTATTCACCGGTATGGCATGCCGCCCCTATCTGGTGGACCTTTGCCAGTATCGTATCGTTGTCACAATCCAGCTTCAATTCTTTTACATATTGAAAATGCCCGGACACCTCACCTTTCACCCATAGTTTCTGCCGGCTTCTGCTATAATATGTCATCTTCCCGGTATTACACGTCATCTGATAGGACTCTTCGTTCATATATGCCATCATCAGCACCTGATTTGTCCGATAATCCTGGACAATACAGGGAATCAATCCTTTATCATCGGTCTTAAAATCAGAAAACGGCATGGATGACTCAAACGTATTGATGGGAATCCCTGCCTTTTTCATTATATTTTTGACCTTAAACAAATCTTTATTTTCATAATAATTGGTCGAGACGCCAAGGACCCCTTCTATCTTCAGAAGCTCCTCCAGATCATTGCGCAGCAGGCTGTCCCGGATCACAACTGTCTTTCCGCAGTCCTGTATCTTCCGCGCCAGGACTTCTCCGGCATCAACATGTTTGAGCAGCAGCGTATCAACGGGAAAAGCAATTTTATCAAAAGAAAGATCCTCATCGATCTCGATCATGATCTTATCTGTGCCAAAACGCCCTACCGCCTCACTGATGATTCCCTTGGACGGGCAGATCTCATATTTGATCACAACCTTATCCGCGCCTGTATAAAATGCCTTTTTCACATCTTCAAAACGCGCTGTGTACATCCCTGCAAAAAACGGAATATCAATAGCAGCCCCCACTTCTTTCAGGGTCGACAGAAACTCCTCCCTTTCGCTTTCAATCTTGGAATAATTATATAAAAACAACTCATCTGCACCGGCATAATTATATTCCACTGCCAGCTTAACGATATTTGCAGAAGTTTCATTTTCCCCATTGATAAATGGAATGATTTTCTTATCCTCCACGTCTTTTCCTCCTACTGTCATTTCTGTGTATTTATATACCCGCCAGCCGCTCAGAGAACCCCTTTGGTCGACAGCACACCATCAATCCTCCGGTCAACCCGGGATGCCATATCCATGGCTTTCGCCACTGCCTTGAACATTGCCTCTACAATATGATGCGTATTTTCACCGGCCAGCTGCCGGATATGGAGATTCATCTGGGCGCCGCCTGCCAGTCCCATAAAAAATTCCCGGACCACCTCGGTCTCCATTGTACCGAGCCGCTCTGCCCTCAGATCAGCATCAAAAGCAAAATATGTCCTTCCTGACAGATCAAGGGAAGCCAAAACGAGAGCATCATCCATAGGCAGAATAAAATAGCCAAACCGCGAGATACTTTCTTTGCCGCCCAAAGCGTGCAAAAATGTCTGTCCCAGCACGATACCCGTATCTTCAACCGTATGGTGGGCATCCACATGGGTATCCCCCTGTACCGATATTTCCAGATCAAAAAGTCCATGTCTGGCAAAGCCCTCCAGCATATGGTCAAAAAAACCGATCCCTGTATCAATTTCATATTCGCCGGTACCATCCAGCTCCAGCTCTGTTATGATCTGGGTCTCTCTGGTACTTCTCTCACATTTTGCATAACGGCTCATGAAATGTCCTCCTTTTCGCTGCCTGTATCTACAGCTTTCGTAAACTATCTTTTATTATACCTTTTTGACTTCTAAAAAGCAAGCGGTTTGTCAGCCCTCTTCCTTCCATATTTCATACAGATCCGGCCGCCTTTCCCTGGTCCTCTGCACCGACTGCTCCTGACGCCACTGCCGGATCTTTTCATGATGTCCGCCAAGCAGTACCTCTGGGACCTTTCTTCCCAGAATCTCAGGCGGTCTTGTGTACTGGGGATACTCCAGCAGACCGTCAGAAAAACTCTCTGTGCCGGCGGATTCTTCGTTGTTCAGCACACCCGGGACCAGCCTGGCGATGGCATCCATCATAACCATTGCCGGCAGTTCCCCGCCGGTAAGCACATAGTCCCCGATCGAGACATAATCTGTCACGATTTCTTCCAGCACCCGTTCATCGATCCCCTCATAATGTCCACACAGGAAAATTATATCTTCCTCTCTGGCATACTCCTTCACCATTTCCTGCCGGAAGACGCTGCCCTGGGGCGTGAGATATACCACCCGCGGCACACATCCTGCCTCACTGCAGATCGCTTCATAACAACGGTACACTGGTTCTGCCTCCATCACCATGCCGGCGCCTCCCCCATAGGGATAATCATCTACCTTGCGATGTTTATCCAGCGTATAATCCCGTATATTCTTTATTTCCAGCTCAATGAGACCAGACTGGATGGCACGTCCGAGTATGCTTGTATTCATCCCCTGCCCGATCATCTCAGGAAAGAGTGTCATGACATAATATCTCACAGTTCCATCAGCCCCTTCATAATATGTGCGGTGACAATCCCTGCCTCTGTATCCACTTTTTTAATGCAGTCCGGGATCACAGGAAACAGTATCTCTCTCCCCTCCTCCAGACGGACGGCAAATACGTTGTTTGCCCCTGTCTCGATCACATCGGTCACCTCACCGATGCGGGAACCGTCTTCCGCCACCACCTCTGCCCCAATCACATCACACAGATAATATTCTCCCTCTTTCAGAGGAAGGGCATGCTCACGGGTCACCATCAGATCGCATTTCCGAAATGCCTCCACTTCATTGATATTGTCAAATTCTTTAAACCCAAGGATCACCAGATTCTTAAAGAACTTCACACTCTTTACATGGAGAATCAGATTACCTGTCCCGGTGACCAGGATCACCTCATCACATTTTTTAAAACGGCTCGTGTCATCGGTCGTAGGGAACACCTTCACCTCTCCCCGGATTCCATGCGTCGTGGTAATGACGCCGATCCGAAGCATATTTTCCACACTCTCTGTCGTTTTCTCAATCTCTTTTCCGTCCATAATACCTCTCATTCCCAAAGGAAAAAGTTCATGCAACGCTTTCTGCATGAACTTTCCAGTTACTGAATGTCTACCATGATTTTTTTGTCACTTTTGGAACCTGCGGCGCGTACAACAGTGCGAATCGCCTTGGCGATCCGTCCCTGCTTGCCGATCACTTTGCCCATGTCGTCCGGCGCCACTGTCAGGCTCAGGACAATCTGGTTGTCATCCTCTGTCTCCGTAACAACGACGGATGCCGGATCATCCACTAATGCACCAGCAATCACTTCTACTAACTCTTTCATACCAGCCTCCAATCCTGTGCTGTCAAAAAACACAGTTTACTTTTCAATACCTGCCTGCTTGAACAAACGGGCAACCGTATCTGTCGGCTGGGCACCGTTAGACAACCATTTTCTGGCTGCTTCTTCATCTACTTTAATAGCGCTTGGTTCCTGATTCGGGTCATATGTGCCGATCTCTGCAATATTCCTGCCATCTCTCGGAGATCTCTCGTCCGCAACCACAATTCTATAAAATGGTGACTTTTTCTGACCTAATCGCTTTAATCTGATTTTTACTGCCACGTCTTTCACCTCCTTCGCATTTTCTGATTCTCTATATCCAAAGGGCCTGCGCCTCCTGGAACCTATTTAAATCCCTCCAAAGGGAAATTTGAAACCGCCCCGCCTGCGGCTCTTGCCGCCCATCATGCCGGACATCTGTTTCATCATCTTCCTGCTCTGTTCAAACTGCTTGATCAGACGGTTGACCTCGCTGATATCTACTCCTGCTCCGCCTGCGATCCTTCGCTTGCGTGACGGATTGATAATACCCGGATTCGTCCGCTCCTCCATTGTCA
This sequence comes from uncultured Eubacterium sp., assembly GCA_910584875.1. Classification (GTDB taxonomy): domain Bacteria; phylum Bacillota; class Clostridia; order Lachnospirales; family Lachnospiraceae; genus Eubacterium_F. Next base: position 133,635 of record CAJUDA010000001.1, on the reverse strand, counting down.
TGGAATAAATGATCGCTTCCGTCCCTTTCAGGGCGTCATCATCAATCTCCAGATCCGAGGGGAGTCCCATACCCGGCAGCATACTGAGGATACTGGACAGACCGCCCATTTTCTTCATCTGCTGCATCTGGTCCAGAAAATCATTAAAATCAAATTCAGCCTTCCGGATCTTCTTCGTCAGCTCTGCCGCCTTTTCTTCGTCAATCTGCGCTTCCGCTTTTTCAATCAGCGTCAGCACATCGCCCATGCCGAGTATACGGGAAGCCATACGGTCTGGATAAAACTGTTCCAGATCCGAGAGTTTCTCCCCCATCCCAACATAATAAATCGGAGTTCCCGTCACAGCGCGGATCGACAATGCCGCTCCACCACGGGTATCGCCATCTAACTTCGTCAGAACCACACCGTTTACATCCAGCTTTTCATTGAATGTGGACGCCACATTGACTGCATCCTGCCCCGTCATGGAGTCTACTACAAGGATCGTCTGATGCACCGTAATATTCTGCTTGATCCGGGCAAGCTCTTCCATCATATCCTCATCAACATGCAGGCGTCCTGCTGTATCAAGGATCACTACATTGCTTCCATTTGCCTTTGCATGTTCCACACCGGCTCTGGCGATATCCACCGGATCATGATTCGTACCCATGGAAAATACAGGAACCCCCTGTTTCTCTCCATTGATCTGCAGCTGTTCAATGGCGGCAGGACGGTACACATCACATGCAACCAGCAGCGGGCGTCTGCCTTTTGCTTTCAGCTTGCCGGCGATCTTCGCTGTCGTCGTTGTCTTACCGGCACCCTGCAGACCACACATCATGATCACCGTGATCTCATTACCGGGAAGCAGCTCGATCTCGGCAGTGGTCTCTCCCATCATACGGACCATCTCTTCATTGACATATTTGATCACCGTCTGCCCGGGCGTCAGGCTGTTCAGCACATCCTCCCCCGTCGCCTTTTCCTGTACCGCTTTCACGAACTGTTTTACTACTTTAAAATTTACATCTGCCTCAAGAAGCGCCATCTTGACTTCCTTCAGAGCCGTTTTCACATCCGCTTCGGTAAGACGGCCCTTGCTTCGCAGTCCCTTAAACACATTCTGTAACTTCTCAGTCAAACTGTCAAATGCCATGTGACGACTCCTTTCTGCATCGGTCAAATAATATCATAAATTTCCTGTGCCAGTCTGGTGATCCTGCCGGTCGTCTCCCCCTCCGTCTCTTCCCGGACGATCCGTTCAATCTCCTGAAGCTTATCCTTTGTCATCTGAAACTTATGGACGAGCTGCAGTTTTTCCTCATAATCCCGCAGCCGGATCCGGCACCTCCGTATAATATCGTAAACACCCTGCCGTGTGATCTCCCGTTCTCTGGCAATCTCCGCCAGTGACAGATCATTCAGTACATAATCCTCGAAGATCAGCCGGTGGTTTTCTTTCAACAGCGCCCCATAAAAATCATAGAGATAAGAAAGTTCAACGATCTCATCCAGTTCCGTCAAAGACTTTTCCATAAAAACACCACCTGTAAAGAAAATCACTTTACAGGTGGTAGTATAACGCAGTTCAGGAACCTTGTCAAGAAAGAATTGTAAAAAAGCGGGGCAATCGCTTACCAGCCGGCTGTAGTGAAGCGCTATCTCCCATACGTCCGTCCTTGTACCACTTCCCGAAAAATCATCATTGTCTTCCTTTGCAAATCTGCCGCCCGAGCACTGTCTGAGTTGTCTGCTGTCGTTTTTCTGACTTTTGACAGCACGTTTGCACTAAGAGCCGCCACGCAGCGATACTAATGCACCACCAGAACGTATGCTTCTCTACTGCGGGCAGATGCGGAGCATCTGTTCATGGAAAAAGAATGAAAAAAATAAATACATTTGTTTTTGGCATTCTTTTTCCATGAATCAGCACCCTTGGTGCTGCCCGCAGTGATCAGTTACTAAAGTGGTGCATAAGGACCGGCGGGCGGCTATGCTGTAAAAGTCAGAAAAACGACATGGCAGACAGCGAGTTTTGCGAAGGGCGGCAGAAGAATTTTGCGGAGGAAGACAATGATTTAATTTTTCGCAGGAAGTGGCACTGCGGACAAACGGTGGGAGATAGCGCCTCCCTGAAATCTGCCAGGGGCGAACTTCCCTGTAAAAAAAGAAGACTGCGAAATTTATTCACAGCCCCCTTCTTCCATTACTTCTTACCGTTACCTCATGCCTTATAATCCATTGTCCGTGAAAGCAGAAAAAAGACCCCTGCCACCTGACGGTTATACTGGTTCTGTCCCTCCATCCGGCGAAGCTTCTCTTCTTTCTTTTCCTCATCCTGCTGGTGAACCCGGGTCTGCTCTTTCCGGAGCATCTCCCCAAACGATGAATCCGCACCCGCATGATGCCTGTTCTGATCATGGTAACGGTCTGCTTTTATCACGCTGTTGACGGGTACAATTTGTTTGAGTGTTTCTCCATATATTTCATTTGCTTTAATCTCCTCCTTGAGCTTATTTGAACAGTTACGCCAGGAGACAGTCCGTTGTCTCCTCTAATATATTTATCGGCATAATTTACCAGATGTTAACGCTCTCTTCTGTCTTCCCCCGGACTTTCCACCGGAATTTCTGAAATATCATAAGAAACCGGGATCCCTCTGTCGCCCGTCAGAGAATTGTACTTGGAGACAATACGTTCCGCCACCATATGCCCGTTTTCATCATTGGTATCCATCAGGATCACGATCTGCTGCGCCGCACTCAGACGGGTCGTGACATCCCCCCGTCGGAGCGAATGAGTGACAGCCGCCTCCAGAAGCATCATACTATCCTCAACCTTTTCGGACGATACATCTGCCCCCTCTTCCATATCAAGGGACAGCAGTATGATCTGTACCTCCTGACAGCTTCTCTCCAGATTGCGGACGATAAACTGATAAATATAGGTAAACCGGTCATATTCAACGAGATAGGCGCCCTTCCTGTATTTTCGCTCCGTCACCTGCGCAATGATCTGGGGCAGATTCATCTGGTCATCCAGCAGATGCGCGTTTCTGTCATCAAAGGACATATGGGAATAAAGATAATAGTCATCCTTGCCATTGTTCTTTACAAAATACAGCGCCTTATCCGCATATCCATACAGGGATTCACAGGTCACCTCACTGCTTCCCACATATTTTGTAAAAATGCCGATGGACACGGAACATTTGTCAAATCCCAGTTCGGTCCGTTTGAGTTTAAACAGGCGGATAATATTCTCAGCGCGCTGGCGGATCACATGATCCTTATCCAGCCCCGGGAAGAAGATCGCAAATTCATCCCCTCCCATCCGGCAGACATAATCATTCTCTCTTGTATTCTCTTTTAACACATTGGCAAACTCTATGATCAGGGTATCTCCCGCTGTATGCCCATATGTATCATTGACATACTTAAAATTATCCAGGTCCATCATAAAAAAAGTGCCGTGGGCATTTGGACTCATCAGATAGGTATTGATCTTTCCCTCAAAATAATTGCGGTTCAGAAAACCTGTCAGGGAATCCTTTTCCAGCTCATTCTGAATTTCATGAACTGTTTCTGTAAACACATCCCGGAGAAGCTTCCCGATCTCACCCAGTCTTTCCTTGGACTCAAAATTCTGTTCGGCATTTTTTTCATCAATCACCAGCCCCTCTTCCAACAGTTCCATCAGGGCATCTACGACCTCAGGATCAAACTGGCTTCCCCTTCCCGTCTGGAGCTCTTTCTTCACCTGTTCCGCCGGCATCTTCTTCCGGTATGCGCGGTTCGAGACCATTGCCTCATAGGCATCCGCCACTGCAATGATCCTGGCGATCTTCGGTATATCCTTGCCCACCAGACCATCATATCCCCTGCCGTCATAATGCTCGTGATGATAGCGGACCCCTTCTTCCACACCAGGGATAAAGCTCGTATCCTTTACCATCTCGCTGCCGATCACTGTATGCTGTTTGACCAGCTCATATTCTTCCTCTGTCAGCTCCGATGGTTTATTGAGTATCGCATCCTCCACAGCAATATTACCGATATCATGCAGCAGTGCCACATAATACAGATCTTCCACCCGCTTTTCATCCCATCCCAGCTTTCTGGCTATCTCGGCACAGCACATCGCCACCCGGACCGTGCGCCCATCGGCATAGCGGTCTTTGGCATCGATGGCATGGGCGATCGTCATCACAGACTGCAGGGATAACTGGTCAAGCTGTTCCTCTTTATGCTCCACTCTTTTATGCAGCCCTGCCAGTTCCAGTGTTTTTTCCACACGCAGTCTTATGACCTCATCTGGCACTGGTTTCACGATCAGGTCGACAGCCCCTGCCTGGATCCCCCGGGACCCGGCCTCGTTCTCCCTGCTCTCCAGCAGCAGGACAACCGGGATTTCCGCATAACGCGGATCTGCCTTCCAGGCCCGGAGAATATCATAGCTGTCCTCTTCTCCCCTTCCTGCGTTCAACAGAACCAGACCGGGACATTCCCGCTCCATATAATCTGCTGCTCCCCCATATTCTTCCTCTATATGAACGCTATACTTATCACTCAGGATCTTTACTATTTGCCGGCTTTCTTCATTGATTGAATCAACCAGTAAAATATTTGGCTTATTTACCATAATGTATCGACTCCTTTAATTATTCCGTAATAACCGTTCTAATGTACCATGAAGATTCATACTGTCACAAAGTTTATCATATGAATCTGTCTGACACTGGTGCCTGTTCCGGTAAACAGCACGGATCAGCAGATTCTTTGGTGTATGTTCCATATCAATGAACTCCAGGATCTGCACCTCATACCCCATTTGTTCCAGCAATTCTGCCCGGAGGCCATCTGTTATCAGCGCTGCCATGCGCTCTTTTAAAATACCATATTTCAAAACCGGCTCAAGCAGACTACCTGTGAACTGCCGGTTCAGTTCGTGCTGACAGCAGGGCACTGACAAAATCACCTTCGCCCCCCATTTCACAGCCTTTTCCAGAGCAAAATCGGTAGCTGTATCACAGGCGTGCAGAGTGACCACCATATCCACCTGACCCGCCCCGTCATAAGAAGCAATATCCCCCTGCAAAAACGTCAGCTCTGTATACCCGAATTTCCCTGCCAGCCTCTGGCAGTGCTCTATCACTTCTTTTTTCAGATCAAGACCGGTCATCCTGATATCATAGCCCTTGATGATCCTTAGATAATGATATATGGCAAAGGTGAGATATGATTTTCCACAGCCGAAATCCACGATCGTAATCCTGCGGTCATCCGGAAGTTCAGGAAGGATATCCCGTATAAATTCCAAAAACCGGTTGATCTGCCGGAATTTTTTCTGTTTTTTGTCTATGATCTTGCCAGATTCTGTCTGTACACCCAGTTCAACCAGAAAGGGGATTTTTTCACCGGATGGTAAAATATATTCCTTTTTACGGTTATGGCCAAGATCGATCTGCCGGAACCCGTCCTGTTCCTTTCTCTTAATGTTTGACTTTCCCTTTTTATTTACCAGCACGGAATACTGACAGTCTTCCATCAGGAGATCGAGCTGCTTATAAGAGTCTGAAAGCAGGGTCAGGATATACTGCCGTATCTCCGCCTTTTTGTAATTCCTGTGAAACACCTGACTGTTGCGGTATTCCTCCACCTGAAACAAAAGACCGCTTTCCCAAAAGGGTCTTACCACAATCTTGTTTGACACGCCGGATCTTCGTTTATTACTGATGATGCCCCGGGACAGTCTCTCACACAGGCATTTCTCCAGCAGTTCTGCCACTTTCTCCATACTCAGTCCTCATTATACAGTGACTGCCGCACTGACGGTACGATAACGCCTGTGCGACAGCCTCTGGTTCTATACAGGATAAACCTGATTCTCTTTATCTGCTAAAGTAGCATCTACCTTTACCCTCTGTGCCTCCCGGTATTTGAAGAAATCTGTTGCCACCTGTGGGAACAGGGCATAAGAAAGCACATCCTCATCCTGCTGCTTCCACTGCGCCATTTCCGCCTCCAGCTTCTCCAGCTGCGGCTCCAGCAGATCCGCCGGACGGCAGGTAATGGGTTCTACATCCCCGATACACTTTTTCTGGACTTCCGGATCAAACGGCTTAACTGTCTGTCCAAATTCACCAGAGAGAAGTTTCTTAGATTCCTTCGTCACCATCTTATACCGCTCACCTGACACGACATTCAAAACCGCCTGGGTTCCTACGATCTGGGAGGAAGGCGTCACCAGCGGCGGCTCGCCAAAGTCCTTTCTCACCCGCGGTACCTCTTCCAGCACCTCTTCGTACTTGTCTTCCTGCCCCATCTCTTTCAGCTGGGAAACCAGGTTGGAAAGCATACCGCCCGGCACCTGATAACGAAGCGTATTGATATTTACACCAAGCACCTTCGTATTCATCAGACCGCTTTCCAGTGCTTCTTCCCGCATCGGGCGGAAATAGTCGCCGATCTCAGCCAGAAGATTCTGATCCAGTCCTGTATCATACGGCGTACCCCGGAACGTTTCCACCATAACCTCAGTGGCTGGCTGGCTCGTGCCGAGAGCAAAGGGACTCATCGCGGTATCAATAATATCGCAGCCTGCCTCAACTGCTTTCATATATGTCATGGCAGCCACACCGGACGTATAATGGGTATGAAGATCAATCGGGATCTCCACTGCTTCTTTCAAAGCTGTCACCAGCTCGGTTGCCTGATACGGCGTCAAAAGTCCCGCCATGTCTTTGATACAAAGAGACTTCGCTCCCATGTCCTCGATCTCTTTCGCTATGTTTTTCCAGTAATCCAGTGTATAGGCATCACCGAGTGTATAGGAAAGGGCGATCTGCGCATGCCCTTTTTCCTTATTTGCCGCCTGTACCGCTGTCTTCAGATTGCGCATATCATTCAGGCAGTCAAAGATACGGATGATATCAATTCCGTTTGCGATGGATTTCTGAACGAAATATTCCACCACGTCATCGGCATAATGATTATATCCCAGAATATTCTGCCCGCGGAACAGCATCTGGAGCTTTGTATTTTTGAATCCGTCCCGCAGTTTGCGGAGCCGTTCCCACGGATCTTCTTTCAGAAAACGCAGGGACGCATCGAACGTAGCGCCGCCCCAGCACTCTACTGCATGATAACCTACTTTATCCATCTTATCAATGATCGGCAGCATCTGCTCCGTCGTCATGCGGGTTGCGATCAGTGACTGATGCGCATCACGCAGGATCGTTTCCGTGATCTTGATGGGTCTTTTGGTTGTTTCAGCCATTTCTATATATCCTCCTTACACATTCTGATAATTGTGTTCAAAACTTCTGAATCTGTCAATAACAGTTTAGATTCCAAAGATCGCCATAAATACACCCGCCGCCACGGCAGTACCGATCACACCGGCCACATTCGGTCCCATGGCATGCATCAGAAGGAAATTGGTCGGATCTGCTTCCGCTCCCACCTTCTGTGATACACGGGCCGCCATTGGCACAGCTGACACACCCGCTGAACCGATCAATGGATTTACCTTGCCCTTCGTGGCGATACACATCAGCTTGCCAAACAATACGCCTGCTGCCGTACCAAGGGCAAACGCTACCAGTCCCAGAACAACGATCTTAAGCGTGTCCACCTGCAGGAAGTTTGCTCCGCTGGTCTTTGCGCCGACGGAAGTCCCAAGCAGGATAACTACGATGTACATCATGGCATTGGATGCTGTTTCAGAAAGCTGTTTTACCACGCCGGATTCTTTAAACAGATTCCCTAACATCAGCATACCGACAAGCGGTGCTGTCGTCGGCAGGATCAGACATACGACTACCGTTACTACGATCGGGAACAGGATCCTCTCCAGCTTGGAAACCGGACGGAGCTGCTCCATCTTGATCTCCCGGTCTTTCTTCGTCGTCAGAAGCTTCATGATCGGCGGCTGGATGATCGGCACCAGTGACATATAGGAATACGCTGCCACTGCGATGGGGCCCATCAGGTCAGTCTGCCCCAGCTTGCCCGCCAGGAAAATCGAGGTAGGACCGTCTGCACCGCCAATGATCGAGATCGCCGCCGCTGCCTTGCCGTTGAATCCCATAAGGATGGCAAACAGATAAGCGCCAAATATACCAAACTGTGCCGCCGCACCCAGCAGAAAGCTCTTGGGGTTGGCGATCAGCGGACCGAAGTCCGTCATGGCTCCTACCCCCATAAAGATCAGGGATGGCAGGATGCTCCACTCATCCAGCAGGAAGAAGTAGGACAACAGCCCTCCTTCATTCATAATATCTGGATATATATTCACCAGCAGCATTCCAAAGGCGATCGGGATCAGCAAAAGCGGCTCATATCCTTTTTTGATCGCCAGATACAGAAATACAAAGGCAACCAGGATCATGACATAACTGCGCCAGTCCAGTGTTCCGTTGAAAAAAGCTGTCTGGTCAATAAGATTTTGTAATACTTCCATCTTAATTACCTCCGGTCATTTTGTAATGGTTACTATCAGTCCATCGTTGCCAATACATCCCCGGACTCAACCATGGCACCGGAAGCTACATTGATGCTGGCAACCTTGCCGTCCTGGGGTGCGACTACTTCGTTTTCCATCTTCATTGCTTCCAGAAGAAGGATAACCTCACCCTTTTTCACATCCTGTCCTACCGAAGCCTTTACAGAAAGGATCTTGCCAGGCATTGGCGCCGGGATCTCAACAGACCCTGCACTGCCTGCCGCAGGAGCCGCCGCCGGAACTGGTGCCGGCGCAGGTGCTGCGGCTGGTGCAGGTGCTGCCACTGGCGCAGGTGCTGTGGCTGCCGGGGCTGAAGCGCCCCCCTTTTCTTCCACTGTCACATCATAAACACTGCCATTTACTGTAATTGTATAACTTTTCATGAATCAAATCCTCCTTCAATCAATTCGATAATGTACGTTTTTTTATAGAACGGATCACTAAACCGTCCGCTGTCACCGGAACACCGGTCTCTTCTGTTATCTGTGCTGCCACCGCTGCCGCGATCACCGCGATCAGCTGTCCATCCTCTGATGCCTTTGCCGGCTTCGCCGCCGGTCTCTCTGCCTTTCCTGCTGATGACACCGGGGCTGCCGGAACCTTCACCGCTTCCGCCTTTTTCTCCCGGTTTATCAGTTTAGGAATAAACTTAAAAAGATATATAATGAAAGAAATCAGGATCAGAACACAAAATACGGTTCCCATACCCAGTGCAGTATTCACAAGCGCTTCCGGCATGGTCGTAACCTCAGTTACTGCTTCTGCCATTCCTCATCACCTCATTCCAAACATCTGCAGGGCATAGATCAGATGCTTGCGCACTGAATCTCCCTCGATCATATTATCCACATAGCCTCTTCTGGCTGCCGCATCCGCTCCGGCCTGCAGGGCATCAAATTCTTTTTTCCTCTCTTCCAGTGCTTTCTTTGCATCTTCTGCCCCTTTGATCTCATCCTCACACAGGATCTTTGCCGCAGCTGCCGAATCCATAACGCCGACATTTGCTTTTTCCAGCGCCATCACCAGATCCGCACCGATATGTTTTGAATTCATTGCCACATAAGCACTGCCATACGCATCCCCCGTGATCAGGTTGATCTTTGGCACATCAGCATTGGCAAACGCATAGGTCATATCTGCCACCGCCTGGGCGATCGTCTTCTCTTCCTCCAGATCCGATGCATAACCTTTTACATTTGTCAGGGTGATCACCGGAATCTCAAAGGAATCGCAAAAATACATAAACTGCTCTGCCTTTTTACAGCCATTTGTTGACAGGACAGCCTCAGCGGAGTTCGCAATGGCTCCTACTGTCACGCCTGCCAGTTTCATCAGACCGACGACCATTTCTTTTCCATATTCCGCTTTCAGCTCGATAAACGTCATATCATCCGCAATCTGTGTCAGAGCCTTTTGCGCATCGGCAGCGTAACCGTCAAACCCGGTAAGCATACGGTTCAGGTCATCGCCAGGCTCTGTCTCTGCCGATGCCGCTGCATTCGCCGGAAGGATTCCGATCAGCTGACGGATCTTTGCCATCACTTCCTCTTCCCCCTGGCATACGATATCCACGTTGCCGGACTCTGCCTGGAATGCCGCTGCGCTGGTATCCAGTTTTTCCACCCGGTTTCCATCAATGGCGTTGGGAGAATTCACAAAAAGATGTCCCTTTTCTGCGTCCATCAGTGTGATATCACTCAGTCTGGATGAGATCGCCACACCGCCGCCACAGGAACCCAGGATCGCACTGATCTGCGGGATCACACCCGCCGCCCGGATCTTCGCCATGTAAATCTCTCCAAATCCGGCAAGGGCATCTACCGCTTCCTGCACACGGACGCCTGCACAGTCGATCAGACCGATCACCGGGGCGCCTGCCCTGACCGCCATATCATACAGAGAAGCGATCTTCTTTGCATGCATCTCACCGATCGAGCCATTCATGGCAGTCACATCCTGACTGTACACATAAACCAGATCAGAATCCACGATACCATAGCCGGTGATCACGCCATCGGCTGGCACTGCTTTTTCCTGCATGTTGAAATCGGTGTTCCGCTTAGTCACCATCCCGCCGATCTCAACAAAACTGTTTGCGTCAACAAGACGTTCAATCCGCTCTCTTGCTGACAAGGTAGCTGAGTTACTCATTTGCAGTCCTCCACTTTCTAAATAATCATTTTTTATATAAAACTCAAATTTTATCCGATTTTAATTGTAACGCTTTTAGGGACAAATAGCAACCACTATTTCTAAAAAAACTGGGCAATTTAATCGTTTTTTATATTGAGCCGGCATAGCCCTCCACCGACCTTCATATAGTATGGTAATGACTATTCTGGGAGACCTTTGAATGAAGCATTCCAATATTCTGGCAGTCTTTCTGCTATTCGTGCTGGTCACAGCAGGTATTCTCTGGGACCACCATACCCATCCTGTTCAGGCAGACCAGCAATCTGTCCTCCTCCCCGAAAAAGAGATCCATATCCCGGCCACCGCCTCACCACCGGCCGCCCCTGAACTCCGGGCAAAATACGCCTGTGTCATGGACAGCAGCTCCGGTCGCATTTTATATGGTAAAGAAAGTGGTACAAAAGCTCCCATGGCGAGCACGACAAAAATCATGACCGCCATCCTCGTACTGGAGTCGGGCAGGGTAAATGAAACCGTAACTGCCAGCTCTCATGCCGCCTCCATGCCGAAAGTGCATCTCGGCATGAGAAAGGGGTACCAGTACCGCCTGAAAGATCTTCTCTATTCGCTGATGCTGGAATCCCACAACGATTCTGCTGTGGCGATCGCAGAACATATAGCCGGCTCTGTCCAGGGTTTCGCTGATAAGATGAATCAGAAGGCCGCTGCCCTTGGTATGAAGGATACCCACTTTGTCACCCCGAACGGACTGGATGCCGACGGTCATTACAGCACAGCCGCCAATATGTGCCGTCTTGCTGCCTATGCCATCCAGAACAGGGAATTCTGCGCCCTGGTGCAGACAAAAAACCATTCCTTCAGTACTCTTGACGGAAAACACCGTTACTCCGTTTCCAATAAAGATGCCTTCCTGTCCTTTTACGATGGGGCGCTTGGCATCAAAACCGGATTTACCGGTAAAGCCGGTTATTGCTTTGTGGGCGCTGCCAGAAGAAGCAATACCATCCTCACCAGTTGTGTCCTCGCCTGCGGATGGCCTCCCAATAAGAGCCTAAAGTGGACCGATACAAAAAAGCTGATGGATTTCGGTTTCACAAATTATACACCGCTCACCATGCCGGTACAGGATCTGACGGCACTCCAGATCCCCGTAGAAGACGGCAGAAGCAGTTATGTATCCTGTCAGCAGCCGGATGAAGTCAGAACACTGTCCAGCCGGTCTGAATCCATCTCCGTGATCTATGATATTCCCGAAAAACTGTATGCCCCGGTCCATTCTGATACCTCTGTGGGCAGCATTTCCTATTACATTGGAGAAAAACTTTATTATAAACAGCCTGTTTTTCCTGCAGAAAGCATTGAAAAATCTGTCTTTTCTGATACAATAGGGAATGTGCTGCATCTGTGGATGGAGAACTTTGCTTAAT
>CAJUDA010000001.1:0-121557 GCA_910584875.1 uncultured Eubacterium sp. | reverse complement strand
AAATTCTTTACATTTTGGAAAAATAGTGGTATGGTATATGCGTAGTATATCAGAACAAAGGTGTTCTCATTCAGTGAGGACACCTTTTTCTTGATTTATAATTATGTATGCGCAGCAGGCGTGCGCAGAATGGAGGAAATTATGCAAAAAAATGTGATTGAAGATGTTTTTGGAACGAAAGTATTTAACGACGCCGTTATGCAGGAATATCTTCCCAAGAAAACGTATGCGGCCCTGAAAAGCACCATTGAAAATGGGAATGAGCTGGCTCCCGAGATTGCTAATGTCGTAGCCCATGCCATGAAGGAATGGGCGCTGAATAACGGTGCTACCCATTATACCCACTGGTTCCAGCCCATGACAGGCGTAACTGCAGAAAAACACGATTCTTTCCTGAGTGCTGACTCTGATTCCCACGCCGTCCTGGAATTCTCCGGCAAAGAGCTGATCAAGGGAGAACCAGATGCTTCTTCCTTCCCATCCGGCGGTCTGCGCGCTACTTTTGAAGCGAGAGGCTATACGGCATGGGATTGTACATCACCTGCCTTTCTCCGCGAAGATGCCATCGGTACGGTACTCTGCATTCCCACGGCATTCTGTTCTTATACGGGTGAGGCGCTGGACAAGAAAACCCCTCTTCTCCGTTCCATGGAGGCAGTGAGCAAACACGCTGTCCGTATCCTGAGACTTTTCGGGGATGACGAAACAAGTAACGTCAAATGTTCGGTCGGTGCGGAACAGGAATACTTCCTGATCGACCGCGACCAGTATCTGAAGCGCGATGACCTGATCTTCACGGGACGCACTCTGTTTGGCTCCATGCCGCCCAAGGGACAGGAACTGGATGACCACTATTTCGGGAGCATCCGTGAACGTCAGGCTTCCTTTATGAAAGAACTGAACATAGAACTCTGGAAACTCGGTATCCTCTCCAAGACCCAGCACAACGAAGTCGCTCCGGCACAGCATGAGATGGCTCCGATCTTTGATACCGCAAATATTGCCACCGATCACAACCAGTTGGTAATGGAGACGATGAAGAAGGTGGCACGCCGTCACAATCTGGAATGCCTTCTTCATGAGAAACCGTTTGCCGGTGTAAATGGCTCCGGCAAACACGATAACTGGTCTCTCGTAACAAATTTCGGCCAGAATCTTCTGCGCCCGGGTTCCGCACCATACGACAACAAGCAGTTCCTCTTATTCCTCTCTGCCGTCATCGCAGCGGTAGACGATCATGCTGCCCTGCTCCGTATGTCTGCCTCCAATCCGGGAAATGACCACCGTCTCGGCGCCAACGAGGCACCCCCGGCGATCATCTCCATCTTCCTCGGCGAACAGCTGGAAGATATCGTCGAGCAGATCCTGGCAACGGGTACTGCCACTCACAGTAATAAAGGTGAAAAGATGGATATCGGCGTCCACACCATTCCTCCGATCAAGAAAGACGCTACCGACCGCAACCGGACATCACCATTCGCCTTTACCGGCAACAAGTTTGAATTCCGTATGGTAGCCTCTTCCATGTCCATTGCTGACGCCAATACCGTACTCAATGCAACGGTGGCAGATGTTCTGGAAAAAATGGCGGACCGGCTGGAGCAGGCAGAGGATTTTGACACTGCCGTAGATGAGCTGATCTGTGAGACACTCAGGGAACATCAGAAGGTTATATTCAATGGAAACGGCTACTCCGATGACTGGATCGCAGAGGCAGAGCGCAGAGGACTGCCAAATGTCCGGACTATGGTAGACGCCACCGCTTCCCTGGTAGATGAAAAGACGATCGCCATGTTTGAGAGACAGGGTGTATTTGACCGCGCCGAGCTGGAAGCCCGTGCCGAGATCAACTACGAAGCCTACGCCAAAGCCCTCAATATCGAGGCAAAGACGATGGTCAAAATGGCATCCAAGCAGTATATCCCGTCTGTCATCAGCTATGTCACCAACCTTGCGGATTCCATCAATACGATCCAGAGCGCCTGTGGCGATGCCGATGTATCTGTACAGACTGAACTGTTAAAGAAATGTTCCTCTCTCCTTGCCGACGCACGCAAAGCAGTCCTCGCACTGCGCGAAGTCAATGATCAGGCAAATACCATGGAGGAAGGGAAGGAGCAGGCTGAATACTACCGTGATGTGGTAGTCAAAGCGATGGCCGACCTGCGCGCCCCGATTGATACGCTGGAAGATATCGTGGATAAACGCCACTGGCCGGTACCGGCATATGGCGATATGCTGTTTGAAGTATAAAAAATGGCTGGCTGAAAACCGCAGACATCCGAAAAACATGAGAAAACTATAATCTGAATGGAGCATATCACAATGATATGCTCCCTCTTTTCTTCTTAGCTCAGCGCTTTACTTTTACACTCTTCCCTTTACTCCAGGACGAATAAATTTTTTGGTTTTTCCCGTTGATCCGAACTGTTTTATAACTGCGGATCCGCACATAATATTTCTTTTTCATTTTTACTTTCGTTATCGTTTTAGAAGCAGCCCGGGCGGCACTGGTCACTGTCTTTTTCCCTTTTTTAAATTTTCTGTCTGTCGCATATTGTATCTCAAAACCAGAAATCTGTCTGTTCTGTTTTTTCCATTTTACCAAAATTTTCTTCTTCCCTGATTTCACTTTGTTAATGGATACATTCTGCGGTCTGATAATAAATGGTTTTACTGCCTTCCCCTGATAATTCCCTCTGAAAGTAATGGTTACATCATAGCTTCCTACATTTTTCCGCCCTCCGGCATAAGAAACGGTATAATCTGCTGTACTGATTTTCTTACCCGTGCGGTCTTTTACCATAACTGACGGTTTTTTTACTTTTCCATTGTAAGTATAAGAGACGGCAGACAGGCGGATCTCCGATACTTTTGGTATCATTTCTGTGGAAAGCACTTTTTTGCAGACAGAACAGCCCGTCACTATCTTTCCGTCATTTTTTTCCGATGCCTTCGTTATATTTTTCTGTATCTTATGCCCGTTTGTACAGACATCCTTCTGCTCAGACCCTGATGTGATCCGAATCGTCTTAACCGCCGCAACAAAAAGCCCTGTCCCGCTGTTTGTTATATTGACCGCATTTACTTTACTCCCATTTACTATGACGGAACTGCTCTGGGAAAAAGAACACAGGGCTTTTGCTTTCAGGACAATACTGTACATATAGGTTTTGCCCTCCTCAAAAGCAGTGATTTTTTTGTCCGCTGACAATGCATTGTTTTTATTTTCATCTGAATACCAGTAGGCAGCCGGCTCTGATGCCCCGTCCGGCTTTGTCTCCATTTCCTCCCAATATTCATAGGCAATCTCACATCTGGCCTCCGGGTCCGGGAGAATAGCAGACGCTTTCGGCATGTCACCTGCCCTGTAACCAAAGAAAACATCATCAACATCTGCAATGTCAATTATAGGTTTCTTGGAACCAAGCTCCGCAATCCCTATCATAGAGAGCTTACTGCCATCATCTGCAACACAAACGCTCCCCGGGGATATTTGTTTCCCATTGAGCGACATATTCAGTTCGGATTCGGAGGGAAAGGTATATCCATCTTTGGCATTTAATTCAATGTTATACCAATAATATTTCCCCATTTCAAATGTGGTAAGCTTCTGGAGATCCGACAGCGCCCCGGGATCTGAATACCATGACGCCGCGGATTGCCATGTATACTCATCCTGTTTTTCCATCCTGAGCCAGCTTTCATAAGCGATTTCATAATGCGCCTCACTATCGCTGATCACTGCTGTCGCTTTGGGGGCATCCCCTGCCTGATAGGAAATGGTAGCGTCTGTAATAGTAATGTTTTTAATGGTATACGCATTCTCTTTCACATTTGCCAACGCCGTAACCGGCACAGCTGCCATACTCAGGCAGAACACCATATATACGGCGAACCACCTTGTAATTTTTTTCATTTTTTTCATCATATTCATCTTCCTTTCATATTTTTTGATCTTATTATAGCAGTGACGCCCCCTCTGCATCTATATAATTTCCGGGCAGGCAGTGCCATATCGGAAATAGCAGTATTGCTTTTTATACCTTATGATTTATAATGAGAGAGAAAAACAATCGATGGAAGAGAGGTATCCTGAATGAATTTTAAAGATAAGCTTGCCGAATATATGAAACAGTTAAACTGCACCGCAAAAGAATTGTCAGAGAGCTCCGGTCTTTCTGCCGCTACGATCAGCCGTTACCGTTCTGGTGAACGCATACCGGAAGCAGATACCAGTTCCTTTACCAGTCTGGTAAAAGGAATTGTCCATATCGCTGAAAATAAGGGAATCACTGATATGACCATGCAGTCTGTATCAGACAGCTTTACTCCCTTTGTCAAAAGCAGTACCATTGATCCCAAAAAACTGCAGACGAATGTTCAAACCTTATTTACCCTATTATCTGTCAGCATTTCCGAGCTTTCCCGGTTTCTGAATTATGATCCTTCTTATATTTCCCGTATTAAAAACGGACAGCGGCAGCCAGCAAATCCTCAGGAATTCGCCCGGGGCATTACCCGCTTTATTGCCCGTCATTATCAGAGTGACTCGGATAAAATGATCCTTGCGGGACTGATCGGCTGTGAGCCGGACGAGCTGGCAGATCCTGATCATTATCAGAAATGTCTTGCCGAATGGCTTGCGAACGGAACGGAAATCCATACGGATTATCTGTCTGATTTTCTGAAAAAATTAGATTGTTTTAATCTGAATGAATATATTCACGCGATTCATTTTGACGAATGGAAGGTACCGTCTGCCCCATTTCAGCTTCCCACTTCCAAAAGCTATTTCGGTCTGAAAGAAATGATGGACAGTGAACTGTCTTTTCTGAAAGCAACGGTACTATCCAGATCCAGAGAGCCTGTGATTATGTATAGTGATATGCCTATGGGAGAAATGGCGAAAGATGCCGAATTTCCAAAAAAGTGGATGTTCGGTATGGCTATGATGCTGAAAAAAGGGCTTCACCTCAACCAGATCCATTATATAAACCGTTCCTTTGAGGATATGATGCTCGGTCTGGAAAGCTGGATACCTATGTATATGACAGGCCAGATTTCTCCTTATTATTTAAAAGATACAGAGAGCCATGTATTCTCACACTTTTTAAAGGTATCCGGAAGCGCCGCCCTGACCGGGGAAGCAATCAATGGATACCATAGCGAAGGAAAGTATTACCTCACTAAGAACAAAGAGGAGGTTGCCTATTATAAAAGACGTGCGAAACGTCTTTTATCGAAAGCCTCTCCCCTTATGGAAATTTACAGA
The DNA here is from genome assembly GCA_910584875.1 of uncultured Eubacterium sp. Lineage (GTDB taxonomy): Bacteria > Bacillota > Clostridia > Lachnospirales > Lachnospiraceae > Eubacterium_F. The sequence continues at coordinate 116,282 of CAJUDA010000001.1, read as the reverse complement.
CAGGACCGTGAGCGGGACTACAATGCCCTTTTGCAGATGGATGCAAAAACAGAAGGACGCAGACATTTGATTCTATCTTCCCTGTCACTGCACACGGCAACCGATGACCTGATCCGGAAAATTTTGCAAAATAATCAGATCAGCGAAGCGGATCAAATAAAAATCATCCGGCATGCCGCCACCCAGAGAGAACTGGCCAGTGAGATCCTCAGCCACGACATCCTCGTAGAAGAGGTGCCTGTATTGACGGAATCCGAATTCAGTCAGTCCCCCATCATGATGTCCCTTTCCGGTATGTTTTACGAAAAAGATATTGTCTACACCTGGGAAGACTACAGAGAACATTTGCACCAGATGGAAAATTATCAAAACCAGCATACAAACTATGTCATACAAAAAAATCCCTCTCCCGCATTTCAGAATATACAGATTTATATCCATGAAGGAAACCAGGTCATCGTATCCAAAAACAAAACGCCCGTCATTCACTTTATGATCCGCCATCCAAAAATGAGGAATGCCTTTGAAAATATGATGATCCCTATCGTAGAAGAAGGATGAAAAATCCCCGGTGATTACAATGATCGCTTCCCGGTCAGCCGTTTTTGATCTGATTTTCGATCTCCGCCAGAAATTCATTCCATTTGTCCTCATGTTTTACATAATACAGCGGACAAAGCTTCCCCGTCACATCGTAGTGGCGGATCACATCCTCTGCCCCCAGGTCATAGCGGATACACAGGTAACTCACCAGTTCCAGCAGCGCCCGGTAAGTCACTTCATTGAATTTTCCCGTTTTATCCGGGTGGCAGCACTCAATCGATATCGTATCATAATTCCGTTCTTTGGAAGCGTAAGCGATCTCTTCCAGCGGAATACACTGCACAATCTCCCCGGTAATGCCGATGACAAAATGACTGCTGGCGTAAGTGGGGTTTTTCTTCCCCTGATTGATCCTGGGAAGATTATTAAAATAATTGCGGTTGTCCATGGCATCCGTACCCGGATTTGCCGTATAATGTACCACAACACCCTTTACCTTATTCAATTTGATCTGCGGTCGTGAAAATTTATTTGGTTCCAGTAATTTCGTCTGTATGGTGATCTGCGGCAGTACCTTCTTCTTCTCTTCCTTTATTTTCTTTCCCTGTGTAAAAAGTGAGACTAAAATACAGACGATAATGATAAAAACCGCTGCGCCACTTATTACGATGGCGCAGCGGATCAATCCCTTTCTTCCCGGAGTCCGACGGGATCTCCGCCTTCTCACATGATATCTATTCGACACTGTAGTTCGGTGCCTCTTTTGTAATATGGATATCGTGAGGATGGCTCTCTTTCAGGGACGCCGCAGATATCTTCACGAATTTCCCATTTTCTTTTAATTCTTCAATGGTCGCCGTGCCACAGTAACCCATACCGGAACGCATACCACCGATCAGCTGGAATACTGTATCTTCCACCGTACCTTTGTAGGCAACACGCCCCTCAACGCCCTCCGGCACCAGTTTTTTGGCGTCACTCTGGAAGTAACGGTCTTTGCTGCCGTTCTCCATGGCTGCGATCGAACCCATACCACGGTACACCTTATATTTCCTGCCCTGGAACAGCTCAAAGCTTCCCGGACTCTCGTCACATCCCGCAAAAATACTTCCCATCATGCAGACGCTTGCTCCCGCTGCGATCGCCTTTGTCATATCGCCCGAATATTTGATACCGCCATCTGCGATCACAGGAACTCCATATTCTTTTGCCACTTCATAGGCATTCATGATCGCCGTCACCTGTGGTACACCAATACCGGCAACAACTCTTGTCGTACAGATCGATCCCGGTCCGATGCCTACCTTGACAGCATCCACGCCAGCCTCGATCAACGCTTTTGTTCCCTCTCCCGTGGCAACATTGCCGGCAATGATCGCCAGTTCAGGATATGTATCACGCACCATTTTCACACATTTCAGCACATTGGCAGAATGTCCGTGTGCCGTGTCAATAACAATACAGTCCACCTGTGCCTTCACCAGGGCATCCACCCGTTCCATAATATTCGCTGTCACACCAACTCCCGCTCCGCAGAGCAGACGTCCCTGTTTATCCTTGGCTGAATTCGGATATTTAATCTGTTTCTCGATATCCTTGATCGTAATCAGTCCCGTCAGATTCCCCTCCGGATCAACGATCGGCAGTTTTTCTTTTCTCGCTTTGGCAAGAATCTTTTTCGCCTCTTCCAGATTGATCCCCTGCTGCGCCGTGATCAGACCGTCGCTGGTCATGCACTCTTTGATCTTCCTGGAATAGTCGGTCTCAAATTTTAAATCCCGGTTTGTAATGATCCCGACAAGCTTCTTCGTTCCCTTTTCTGTGATGGGAACACCCGAAATACGAAATTTCGCCATCAGCTCGTCAGCATCCCGCAATGTATGTTCTGGAGAAAGATAAAAGGGGTCGCTGATGACACCATTCTCCGAACGCTTTACCTTATCCACCTCTTCTGCCTGTGCTTCAATGGACATATTCTTGTGGATAATCCCGATACCACCCTGTCTCGCTATGGCAATCGCCATACGATTCTCTGTCACTGTATCCATACCTGCACTCATCATCGGGATATTCAGTTCAATATCCTTCGTCAGATGAGTCTTCAGACTTACCTGGTTTGGTATTACCTCAGAATAAGAAGGTACCAGTAATACGTCGTCAAATGTTATGCCTTCACCAATAATCGTTCCCATCTCTCTCTTCCTTTCTGTTTATATATTTGATTCCTAATTGTAACGTTTTATTGGTGGCTTGTCAATAAAATATTTCTTAAAATCTCTTAATTTTCTTTGCTGTCGTCTTATCAAATTCTGTGTCTCTCACGATAAGGCTGTGGATCCGTTTATATACCGGGGTATTTTTGTTGTAATCATCAATGATCTCCTGCAGTGCTGTCCGGGTCTCCCTGATCCGTTTCTTTTTTGCATAGTCATAGTCTGGAAAAATCTCCGCTTCAATGACCTGGTCTTTCTCCCGTACCAGAACTTCTTTGACCAGTTCTGCCCGGCTCAGCTGGTTCTCAATCTCCTCCGGGGATACATTTTCACCGTTGGCAAGAATGATCAGATTTTTTCTCCGTCCTGTGATATAGACAAAATTGTCCTCGTCCACATACCCAAGATCCCCGGTTTTCAACCAGCCGTCTTCCAGCGCCTCCGCCGTCTCCTCCGGCATTTTGTAATATCCCATCATCACACTGCTGCCCCGGATCCAAAGTTCTTCATCCACTACTTTCGCCTCACAGTTTGGCATCAGCTTTCCGACGGAACCCTTTTTATTCTCCCACGCAAGGTTGGTGCTGATCACAGGAGAACATTCTGTCATGCCATATCCCTGGAGGATCGTTATGCCATATTCCGCAAACCGGTCCACATAATCCGGATCCAGATAAGCGCCCCCGCTACAGATCGTTTTCAGGTTGCCGCCAAAAGCCGCCTTTGCCACCAGCTTCTTCGGCATCATTCCCCCTGCTGCCTTCAGTTTGGCATAGATGGATTCGATCACCAGCGGAACCAGCAGTACCATGTCCGGTTTAAACAGTTTCAGGTTTTTCTGTACATGCATGATCGAATCATTGATACATGAGGTCACACCGATAAATATCCCCTTTATGATATCCATGGTCAGACAGTAAACATGATTGATCGGGAGAAGTGTCATCGTCACTGTCCCTGCCGGGATTTTCATATCGAGACAGACCGCATTGTCCGTCAGGTTCCGGTGAGACAGCATAACCCCTTTACTCTTCCCGGTCGTACCGGATGTAAAAAGAATCGTACAAAGCTGGTCAGGATCGATCTCTGTCTCATAATCCCCTTCGTTTTGTTTTCTCAGTTCTTCCCATGACAGAATCCCTTCTCTTCCGTTTTCATCTTTTCCGGAAGCCTCTGCCTGAAAGGATACGATATAGCGCACCCGCGGGCACTTTTCTGCCGCCATCACTGCCACATCGGCACGGATCTCATCAAAGAAAAGCATTTCCACATCCGCACGCTCCAGCAATTCACAGATTGCCTCTGCCGGCAGCTGGGCATCAATCGGAACCGCCACACTCCCGCTGTTTGTGACACCAAAAAAACTGACGATCCACGGATAGGTCGTTGTCCCCAGGATGGCAATATGCTTCCCCTTCATGCCAAGATTTTCTACCATACGGCTCACCGCCATGGAATCCTGCCCCAGTTCCTGATATGTCTTATCTACTACTTCTTTTTTTACTTTGTACCGGTATGCCGCCTGTTCCGCATAAGCCTGCGCACTGTGGCGGATCACATCCTGTAATGTTTGTACTTCCATATTTCCACCCCGCTTATTCCGAAAGGGATTTGATATACGCTATCGCATCCTTCACTGTCTTGACATTTATAACCTCACGCTCTTCTACCTCGATATCAAAATGCTCTTCGATCTCTCCTACCATACTCATAAAATCATAGGAATTAAAACCAAGATCTTCAATAAACAGGGACTCCTCCTTAATCTGGTCCGGCTGGACATCGACATACTGACAGATAATATCTTTTAACTCTTCAAACATAATGATCCTCCTTTTTTATGACCACTCAATAATCTCTCCTATTGTCCGGCTGCTGTCCTCAATCCCGTGGAAGATCAGCCGGCACAGGTAATAATAGATTTCTTCCAGTTTCTCATGGGTGACAACCCCGGTCTGATGTTCAAAGCAGAATTCCATCTGCCCATCCGGTTTGTGGCTCACCGTCAGATATAACGTATGTGCTGCTGCGCCATTGGAGTACCGTTTTACATGGTACTGGATATCCCCCAGCTTATCCAGGCCCGGTCCGTCATATTTCATGGTCAGGGGCTGATAGGTAAGGGAAAGCGGCTCATAGGTCTGTCCATCCTTCAGACCATAATACTGTTTGCGGAAGGCGTAATACTCCGAAGGACTGTAATTGGCATGGCGGAAATACTGATTCTGCGCATCCCGGATCTTACATAATCCCTCCAGAAAGGTATCTTCCCTGGAAATGATCGTACGGAATGGGAAACAGTGGATCCGGGACCCCCCGCACCGTTTCTCCAACAGAGTGGCACGCCTGGCGATCGTTGTTGTGATAGAAATATCATCTTCATTATTTTCTTTCTGCAGATACGTGCGCAGCCCCATCAGAAGGATGCATGTCATGGAAATATGAGTTTTCTCACAGAACTTCTGCAGCTTCTCTGCCGCCCCCTGCTCCAGATAAAAATTGCTGAGATTGGCATCGACATTATCCGAGACGTTAGTGGCTGCACGCAGTTTGGGATTCTTTGTCTCCTTTCGCTCCCTTGCCAGCTTTGCCGGACCATAAATGTCAGTAAATATTGGTTCCGAAGAAGCAATCAGTTTTTCAAAGAATTCCCTGTCCTTTTGAGAAGCTCTGCTCCCATCCTCATACTCAAGATCTTTCTGAAGCTGTTTCAGGTAGGATGCCATCTCTTTTGGATAGGCAATTTCTTCATATACTTTACTGCAGTAGAGTTCAATAATATCCTTGAAAAATGCCACCAGCGACTGGGCGTCCATGATCAGGTGGTTTACTTTGATATATATCCCCTGAAATCCATCCGGCATTTTGATCATTACGATCTGATGCTGAGGCGCATCATACATATCAAAGGGAATATTCGTCCACTCTGTCAGCTTGTCATCCGCATGTTCTTCCTTCCATCCGGTAAAATCAAAATGTTCGATCTCTTTCGTCTCTTCCTTTACCACATACTGATAGACATTCCCTTCCTTGTCCTCAGCAAATCTCACTCTCATCGATTCACATCGTGCGACCGCCTCCTTAATAGACTGACGCAGGGTATCCCAGTCCAGGTCCACCTGGATGGTCAGACCAGAGCCAATATTGAGCACCTGTTTCTTCGGACAGTATTTCATACAGTAATAATGCAGTTTCTGTGCCGCTGTCAGCGGGTATACTTTATAACCTTTTCTTGTTTTCATTCCAGATCACTTCCTTTCTAAGATTGGAAATATAAAGGAACGGACTGCTTCCTCATATTCTTCCGGATCTTTATAGCACGATTCCACATGTCCCGCACCCTCCACGATCACCAGCTTCTTTTCGGAATGACAAGCGTTGTACAGTTCATGTACCATGGAGCATGGGACAAAGGTATCGGCGTCTCCGTGGATAAACAGCACCGGAATCTCCGTCTTCGCCACCTCTTCCCTGGCATTGCACTCGTCCAGTTCATAGCCCGCCTGTTTCTTTACCATCTGATTTGCGATCTGCATGATCGGAAACGGCGGCAGATGGTACATATTTTTCAGTACGGCACAGAATACATCCCATGCCGACGTAAACGCACAGTCTGAGACCGCCGCCTTCACCTGTTCCGGCAGTTCCAGTCCCAGAGTCATAAGCACCGTCGCTGCTCCCATGGAGTCTCCGTGCAGCACGATCTGACAGTGCTCTCCCAGCCGTTCCACGACATAATCGATCCATATCCTGGCATCATGCCTGTCAAGGCAGCCAAATCCTATGTAGGTCCCCTCGCTTTTCCCATGGGCTCGTTCGTCCACGATCAGCAGATTAAAACCAGCATCCAGATAAAATCTGGCAAGCGTGGAATAATCATTCTGTCCTTCACTCGTATAGCCGTGAAAACAAATAACCGTTTTCAGAGAACCCTCACACGGAAAAAATTTTCCATATAGTCTCAGTCCATCCCTGGATGTTACCCATACTTCCTCGGATGGCTGTTCACTCAGCCACTCCTTGGCAGCACGGATCCCCGGTATATATAAATCCCAGTCTGTGCCTGCCATCCTCTGTGTCCGCTCTCTTTTTGCATGGGAACGAATCATCGTTCTGTGAAAAAAATATTTAGCAATGGCATATTCACCGGCAGCTCCAAGAACGGCAGCTCCGGCGATCCATTTCCCAACGCTCATCCTTTCCCTCCTATTTCACAAACTCTTTGAGTCTCAATGCTTTCTCAATGCTTCCTTCCACTTTCAGCTTCCCCAGTGTAAAGGCAAGCACCGGATCCAGCTTCCCGGATATAATCTTAAACAGCACATCTGCGTTGCAGATAAAAAGGGAATCCCGGTCAAAATACTCAAAGGGCTGGATATCCAGTTTTCCGTCCTTCACCTCAGCATAGAACGCACCTTCCCCCTCTCCTGTGATATTAAACTGATAAGCAAGATGTTCATCGATCATGCTCACATCCGCCTCGCTGAAAAGCTCCTTTACTTTGTCTACGATTTCTTCATACGTCATTGTGTTATTCCTCCTCGCTCATTGAAATGATATAACTGCCACGATACCGAAACTGTACATGCTTCCATCCCGGCACCGGTCCTCTGATGTCCGTCAACCTTTTTTCCTTTACCCTGACAGAAAATCCGATCTCCCTCATAGGAACCGCCAGCCCCTGTCCTGTCGCCTTCAAAAAACTCTCTTTTAATGTCCAAAAACGGAAAAATGTTTCTTCTCTTGTCATTGTTTTCCTCTCATGTTCAATAAAATATCTTTCTTCTTCCGTACAGATCCGTCTCATCAGACGTTCATCGAACTGACGTATCCGCTCCACATCAACGCCGATCCGTTTGCCGCTGATGCCGCACACTACCAGCCCTTTTGTGTGTGCAATACTAAAATCAATCTCTGGTCCCCCGGTCAGAAACGGCTTGCCATTCCCTTCCTGTACCACCTCCCAGGATCTGCCATACTCTCTCCCAAGTACATAATGCAGAAGTTCCCTTCCCAGTCTGTGCTCTGTTTCTCTGTCATGTACTCTGTCAACAGAATCATATTCCGTCAGATAGATCATGATACCTCCATTCCACAGCATCAGCAGAAGACGCGCCGGTACCGGTGCAGATATTTCGTATTGCGAAATTTATAGGTAAAAAAATTCGTATTACGAAATAAGTATACCAGAAATACTATTATTTCGCAATACGAATTTAATCTGCATTCTCCGGATCATTCCCCGGATATGCAAGCACGATTTTCAGCAGACGGATCAGCTCCAGTGTATCCTTACGTCCCAGTACCTGAAACAATCCCTCATACTCCTTACTGATCTCTTCCCTGAGCTTTACCGCCTGTTTCTTCCCTATTTCCGTAATACAGACACGGATCCGCCGGCGGTCTTCATCATCCGAACGCCGCTCGATCAGTTTTTTATTCTCCAGGCTGTTGAGGATATCTGTCATCCGCCCCGGGACAACATGGAGCTGTTCTGTCAGCATTCCGGCGCTGACCCGGTCTTCTACATAGGACAAGTACCTCAGAACACCATATTCTCCCCGTATGCTGTCCAGTACCTTTCTGTTTTGTTTGCTGTTCAAAAGCTCTGCCAGCAGATTATACAAAGATTCTCCCAGATTTTCTTCTGTCATTCCTTCTGCAGTCCTTCCTCCAAAACAGACAGCGGTTCCTTATCAGAACCGCTGTCCGGTATTCACTATGCTGTCGGTTTTTCTACTATATTGGGACACTTGCCGTACATTGCCTCTACCATGCGGTCGCTTGGCTCAAAAGCGATCACGACCTTCTCTCCCTGATCTGACATTCTGGTAGCAATGCCATACACTCTTGCATCAGAACGAAGAGACGTATAGTCTACTACCTTCAGATGACGATAACCATCCATACGGGAAGATGTCATGGGAGCGACCACATCGGCATTCTCAATCTCAATGCGGAGCTTATGCTTTCTTCTCTCTCCTCCCTGGATAATATCAAAATCCAGCTGACCATCACAAAATACATATTCCCATTCTTCTTTAAATCTGGGCCAGTACCAGAATAAAAGCACTGCTGCTGCCAGTCCGAATATCAGGAGGAAACGGCTGTACATGGTAGTCATCAAAAGCAGGATCACTGCTATGACCAGTACGATTTTCAATAAGATAACCTTTACCGTCGTTCTCTTCTTTGCATTTGCCTCTACATAAGATTGTTCCATATATGATTCTCCTATCTGTCTGTTACATCATACCGCCCATTCCGGCACCGCCTGCCGGCATAGCCGGGGTATCTTCTTTTATATTAGCAACAACAGACTCTGTTGTCAATAAGGTAGAAGCTACACTCGTCGCATTCTGAAGAGCGCTTCTTGTCACCTTGGCAGGATCCAGGATACCGGAAGCCACCATATCCACATACTCTTCTGTCAGCGCATCGAAACCAAAGCCCGGTTTTTCTGAGCGCACCTTATCAATAATGACAGATCCTTCCAGACCGGCATTTTCCGCAATTCTGCGAAGCGGAGATTCCAGCGCCTTCAAAATGATATTAGCGCCTGTCTTCTCGTCGCCTTCCAGACCGGAAGCTACCTTGGCAACTTCTTTGCTGGCATGGATATAGGCAGAACCGCCTCCTGCGATGATGCCCTCTTCTACTGCTGCCCTTGTCGCTGCCAGAGCATCTTCCATACGAAGCTTTGCTTCCTGCATTTCAGTCTCAGTCGCTGCACCAACACGGATCACAGCTACCCCTCCAGAGAGTTTGGCAAGTCTTTCCTGCAGTTTTTCCCTGTCAAAATCAGAAGTCGTCTCATCGATCTGCGTCTTGATCTGGGCGATCCTTGCCTCGATCTCTGCTTTTTCACCCTCGCCATCCACGATAATGGTATTTTCCTTCTGGACTTTGACTGACTTGGCGCGGCCGAGCTGATCCAGTGTGGTCTCCTTGAGATCAAGTCCCAGTTCTTCGCTGATCACTTCACCACCAGTGAGGATCGCGATATCCTTGAGCATTTCTTTTCTTCTGTCACCATATCCCGGAGCTTTCACTGCCACTACGTTAAAGGTGCCGCGCAGTTTATTGATCACCAGTGTGCTGAGTGCCTCACCCTCGACATCTTCTGCTATGATCAGCAGTCTGGCGCTTGCCTGGACAACCTGCTCCAGAAGCGGCAGGATCTCCTGGATATTGGAAATCTTCTTGTCTGTGATCAGGATGTATGGATTATCCAGTTCCGCTTCCATCTTATCCATATTGGTAGCCATGTAAGCAGACAGGTAACCGCGGTCAAACTGCATACCTTCTACCATATCCAGCTCTGTCATCATCGTCTTGGATTCCTCGATCGTGATGACGCCGTCACCAGTAACCTTTTCCATGGCGTCCGCTACCATTTCACCAACCTGCTCATCGCCGGCAGAGATCGCAGCCACTTTGGCAATCTGCTCTTTGCCGGAAAGAGTGGAACTCATATCACGGATCGCTTCTACGGCAGCCTCTGTCGCCTTCTTCATTCCCTTGCGGAGAATGATCGGATTGGCGCCGGCAGCCAGATTTTTCATGCCTTCATTGATCATCGCCTGGGCAAGCACGGTAGCTGTGGTAGTACCGTCGCCGGCAACATCATTTGTCTTTGTCGCCACTTCCTTTACAAGCTGCGCACCCATATTCTCAAATGCATCTTCCAGTTCCACTTCTTTGGCGATCGTCACACCGTCATTTGTGATCAGCGGGGCACCAAAGGATTTATCGAGAACAACATTTCTTCCTTTCGGTCCCAGTGTCACACGGACCGTATCTGATAATTTATTTACGCCTTCTTCCAGAGCCGCTCTTGCCTCTGCTCCAAATTTAATCTCCTTAGCCATCTCTCTCTACCTCCTGATTATTATTCTACCACTGCCAGAATATCATTCTGACGCACGATCACATACTCGTCGCCATCCAGTTTGACATCTGTGCCCGCATATTTGGAATAAATCACCTTGTCACCAACTTTTACTTCCATCTTTACTTCCTTGCCATCTATCGTTCCACCCGGACCTACAGCAATGATCTCAGCCTGCTGAGGCTTCTCCTGTGCCTGACCTGGTAGTACAATACCGGATTTCGTTGTCTCTTCTGCATCTAACTGTTTTAATACAACTCTGTCGCCTAATGGTACTAATTTCATTTCTATCTGCCTCCATTTCTTTTTACTGTTAGCACTCCTTTTTATTGAGTGCTAAATCCATTGGCTCTATCATATGGGATTATAGAAAGAATTGCAATGTCTTTTCTCTTTCCATTTTCCAACATTATCCATTATATACTCATAATTTCTTATTTATTCTCTTTTATTCTCATATTTTTATTTTCTTTCTATGAGACAATCCCCGATATTCATAATTCTCTGAGCGGCGAGTAAACGATTGCCCTGTTATTCCCGTTATGATAAAATATAATCTGACAACACCGATACATAAAAGAAAGGAATCCTTATTATGAATGAGACATTATATGAAATACCTGTCAACGACATCTTTGACCACCCGGGAGAATGTCCGGTCTGTGCCATGAAAAAGAAACTGGATGAAGAAGAAGTCGCCTTCGCCATGGGACCGAGCTACATGGAAGATGATATCCGCCTCACAACTGATAAAACCGGCTTCTGTTCCCACCATATGCAGATGCTGTATGACTTTGAAAACCGCCCCGGGCTGGGACTGATCCTGCGTACCCATATGCAGCAGATCATCCGGGACGTAGAAAAGCTCCAGAAAAAAGGCAGGACTTCCAGCGGTCTTTTTACCAGAAAAACAGAATCTCCTCTCCACGAATACACCGAGCGGACAGCACATTCCTGTTTTATCTGCCAGCGCATCAGGGATACCTTTGAGCGGTATCTTGTGACAACCATCTATCTGTATGGCAGAGACGATTCTTTTCAGGATAAATTCAGAAACTGCAACGGCTTCTGTCTGGAGCACTATGGTATGCTGTATGAGATGGCTCCCAGACACCTGCACGGCAAAATGCTGGAAGATTTTACCGCGGATCTGAACAAAGTCTTCCTGGATCATTTCAGGCGTATGCAGGAGGAAGTAGCATGGTTTGTAGACAAGCATGACTACCGCAACCGGAACGCTGACTGGAAAACATCCAGGGATGCCATCCCCCGCGCCATGACCAAGGTAAACAGTATCCCGGCCGACTGACACAACGGCAGGATTTTACTCCCCTGCCATTTCCTGCAGTTCAAGCACCCTTTTCTGGGCATATGAGGCGATCTCCCCCGCCTGCATGCGTTTTGTGGAGACGTCTTCCACCCGGAATGGGTCACCAATATAGATACCGACTTCTCCCACCGGTATCATCCAGCGGCCAATATTACGGATCTGTCCGATCTTGATAAAGGCAGGGACGATTTCCATATTCAGACCGGATATCCCCATAAACCCGCCTTTTTTAAACTTGTTCATCCTCTTATTGTGATAACTGCATTCGCCCTCTGGAAACAGAACCAGATTGTGGTCCGACAGCTCACTGCGTATTTCTGCAATACTGGCCTTCAGTTTCGTAATGTCCTTTGTGTACCGGTCCAGGCAGATACAGCGGATAGATTTTAAGTACCGGTGCAGCAGCGGATAATTAAATAGTTCCTTTGCCGCCACAAAACTGATGGGCTGCTCCGATGCCGCCAGAAGAAATACAACGTCAAAGAAACACCTGTGGTTTGGCACAAGCAGAAACCTTTTGTCCGTCGGCAGTTTATCCTGTTCAAAGGTTGACAGCCGGATATTCGCCGACTTCACGATTTTCTTACAGATTTTTTTGCACACGAAAAAGTTATGTTCCAGATCGTCAGTAAGAGAACGGTAATTCCTGATCAATTCATATACAAGACGATACAGTAAACGGAGCATCCCGAGAATGTCTCTAAATTTCCTCATATGTCCTCCTTATCTAAGCCCTTATCTGTCCATCCCCCAGAATAATGTATTTTGTCGTAGTCAGTGCCAGCAGTCCCATCGGTCCCCTGGCATGAAGTTTTTGTGTGCTGATGCCGATCTCTGCCCCGAACCCGAATTCAAAACCATCGGTAAAACGAGTCGATGCATTGACATAGACGGCAGCGGCGTCAATCTCATTCAGGAATTTCATGGCGTTGTGATAGTCCGCTGTCACGATCGCTTCCGAGTGCCCTGTATTGTAATGATTGATATGCTCTATGGCATCATCGATCGTATCTGCCACCTTGACCGAGATCACCGCATCCAGATATTCCGTTCCATAATCCTCTTCCGAAGCCTGCTTCATCCCGCCAAAGCAGGCGCAGGCACGCTCATCACCCCGGATCTCCACTCCGTGTTCCTGTAACCGTCTGGCAATGACCGGGATGGCACGGTCTGCCACAGCTTCGTGTATCACCAGGGACTCACAGGCATTGCAGACCCCCAGGCGCTGTGTCTTGGCATTTTCAATAATATCTGCCGCCATATCAATATCTGCATATTCATCCACATAGACATGACAGTTCCCTGTACCAGTCTCGATCACCGGTACGGTACTTTTTTCTACCACTGTACGGATCAGTCCGGCTCCTCCCCTCGGGATCAGCACGTCCACAAACTGATTCAGACGCATAAACTGTTCTGCTGTCTCATGGGATGTATCAGTGAGAAGCTGGATGCTGTCTTCCGGCAGGCCGCAGCCTGTAAGCGCTTCCCGGATCACATCCGTGATCGCTTTATTGGAGTGCAGCGCATCGCTTCCTCCACGCAGAATCACCGCATTCCCCGTCTTAAAGCACAGACCAAAGGCGTCCGCCGTCACATTGGGCCGGGATTCGTAGATGATCCCGATCACCCCGAGCGGCACCCGTTTCTGCCCGATCTGCATACCGAGAGGCGTCGTCTTCATAGACACCACTTCCCCGACTGGGTCGGCAAGCGCCACGATCTGGCGGATTCCCTCCGCCATCCCCCGGATCCGCTGTTCTGTCAGCGTCAGACGGTCCACCAGGGACTCCTTCATTCCGCTTTCTTTTGCCTTTTCCACATCCAGGCAGTTTTCCCGGAGAAGCCTGTCACAGCCGGCTTCCAGTGCTTCTGCGACAGCTTCCAGACCTTTATTTTTTTCTGTCACGCCCAGGCGGTTCATCTCCCTTGACGCCTTTTTCGCTTTTCTTCCTAACTCTTCTAAACTTATCATACTTCCCTCTCTCCTCCATCTGTAATGATCCCATCTGGGGGGATATCCCACTTTTCTGTCTTGATCTCAGGGATCTGCTGTATGTGAAACACAAGCATCACCGTATGGGATATCCTGTCTCCATAACATCCCAGATACCGGTCATAATATCCGCCGCCATAACCAAGGCGGTTACCCTTGCCGTCATATAACAGAGCGGGCATCAGCATCAGTACCGGAGCTTCCGCACTATATGCCGCCGGCTCCCACGGATCCATTTCCTGTGGTTCCCGGATCCCCATATATCCGGCTGTCAGCAGAGACAGATCCCGGACCCGGTAATATACCATCTGATGCCGTTCTGTATAAGTCTTCGGCAGATACAGCTCCTTACCATCTTCCAGCGCCCACTGGTTGATCTGGTCTGTATTCACTTCCGACCGGAACGACGCGTAGGAAAGAAGGATCCCTGCTTCCTTGTACCAGGGGGAATTCCTTACCTTCTGCTGTATCTCCCCCGACCAGCGTTCCTGCTGATGCCGCGGGATGTCATCCCGGCTCTGCCGTGCCAGCTTCCGCAATCTCTCTTTTTCTTTCATCCTGTATCTTCTCTCCGATCCCGGCACAGAACCTAATGCATCTTCTTTTTCCGCAGTTTGCGGATCGTTCCATCCGGTTCCTGTACCGAAGTATGTTCCAGCGTATTTCTAAGATTATTCCGCACGGCGGCGATATATTCGGCACGAAGTGCCGCCTGCTCTTCCTTTTCTTCTTCTGTAAGCGTACCCTGCTGTTTTTTATGATACAGTTCATTGATACGGTCTATCTTTTTCTGATCCATGATCCAGTCCGTCCTCCTTGCCTGATAATCTGACAGAAAATGCTGCCATATTTATCTGTCCAGATAATTTTTCAGATGAAAATGTCTTGTTTTATGGGCTTTAAACAAGGTACCCACCGGTTCTCCGGCAAAAAGCCTGTTGATGTTTTCCATGTCGGAGCCATTGATGATGACCAGATCAGCCCCTGCGTCATTGGCGATCCCTGCCGCTTCCACTTTGGAGACCATGCCTCCCGTCCCTACATCCGTCACCGGACCTTTCGCCATACCAAGCATCTCATCCGTGATATGCTCCACATAAGGAATCAGTTCTGCCTGGGAATTCTGGTTGGGATCATCGGTATACAGCCCGTCAATATCGCTGAGCAGCACAAGCAGGTCCGCCTTTACGATAGCCGATACAATAGCTGACAGATAATCATTATCACCAAAATCAATCTCATCGGTTGCCACCGTATCGTTTTCATTCACAATAGGGATCACCCCCATATTCAGAAGTTCACGGAATGTATTTTCTGCATTGTGGCGGCTCTTGTCATTGACGATCGTAACTTTTGTCATAAGGATCTGTGCTGTATTCTGGTTATATTCTGAAAACAGCTTCTGGTAGACCATCATGAGACGGCTCTGCCCGACTGCGGCACAAGCCTGTTTTACGGAACGTTCCGCCGGGCGCTCCGACAGACTGAGCGCTTTGCGCCCCACGGCTATGGCGCCGGATGACACCAGCACGATCTCCTTTCCCTGGTTATGCAGATCCGTTAAAATACGGACAAACTTCTCCATCCTGACAAGATCGAGCGCCCCTGTCTCCTCATGGGTCAGGGTGGAACTGCCGATCTTAAATACGATACGTTTTTTATCTTTTATGTTTTTTCTCATTTTTTCCTCCATCGGGGAACACAGCCTCTTCAATCTTCATGGCGACCCGGAGCCCGTCCATCGCCGCCGACATGATACCGCCGGCGTAACCTGCTCCTTCTCCACATGGATACAGACCCTGCACGGAACAGCTGACACACTCTTCGTCCCGCACGATCCTTACCGGAGAAGAGGTCCGTGTCTCTACCCCCAGAAGCAGCGTATCTTCATCAGCAAAGCCGGACAGTCTGCCGTCAAACTGCTCCATTCCTTCTATCATACCATTTATCACGAAATTTGGCAATGCCTTGTGTAATCCGGCATATTCCCACCCGCCCTTTACACAGGGGATAACTTTGCCCGGTTCTTTTGTTTCCTGCCTTTTTTTGAAATCCCCATACCGCTGTACCGGGATCTTTCCCTGGCACAGTTCATAGGCGGCCGTTTCAAAACGGCGCTGAAATTCCACCCCGGCAAGTACGCCGGAACCGCCGAAATCATCCGGCTCTACCGTGACTACGATGGCGCTGTTTGCATTGCCCGAATCCCTGTCTGCATCACTCATACCATTCACCACCAGTCTGCCCGGTTCCGAAGAAGCATTCACGATATAACCCCCGGGGCACATGCAAAAAGAATAAACCCCTCTTCCTTCACTGGTCTTCCCGGTACATTTATAGGAAGAAACCGGAAGACGTTTATCATTCACCCCATACTGGGCAAGGTCGATATCTGACTGTCTGTGCTGTACCCTGACTCCCAGGGCAAATGCCTTTGGCGTCATGGCGATCCCCTGACCGTCCAGCATGGCAAAAGTATCTCTCGCACTGTGTCCGGTCGCAAGCACCAGCTTATCGCACTCTATTTCTTCAATGGTGACAGCACCTGTGCTGTCACGCCGCTCTGCTGTTATACCGGTAATGGTATTTCCCTCTTTGTGCAGACTTGTCATCTTTGTATGAAAATAGATTTTACAGCCCAGCCGTATCAGCTCCTGCCTCATGTTTACGATCACAGTCCGCAGGATATCTGTTCCTATATGAGGTCTGGCATCATACAGGATATCATCCCTGGCTCCAAAATTCACGAAACTCTCCAGGATAAACTGTCTGTATCCTGTCCGGTCCCTGACCCCGGTATTCAATTTACCATCAGAAAACGTCCCGGCGCCGCCTTCGCCAAAAGAGACGTTGGATTCGGCATCCAGTATGCCTTCCCGCCAGAACCGTTCCACGTCCCGGACACGTTCTTCTATGGGCGCTCCCCGCTCAATAAGGACCGGCCTGTATCCAGTAAGGCTGAGATAATACGCACAAAAAAGTCCTGCCGGACCAGCTCCCACGATAACTGTCCTCTCTTTTTTTTGTGGCAGGTCATGTGAACGCAGGGCAATCCGTGAACGGAGCGTCAGCTCTTGCTTTACCTGGGAAAGATTTTTGTTCTTCCTGTTTTTCCCCAGCACTTTTTTTTCATCCTCCACGGTGAACCAAAGTGTATATGTTACATAGATCTCCGGTTTCTTTCTGGCGTCCAGACTTTTTTTCACGATCCTTACTTCACCAATATCCGACGCCGGTATATGTAATTTTTTTGCCAGTTTGTTTTTCCGGTAGTCTGGTGAATCTTTCTGATACAATATATTACATTGGGACATCTGCAGCATCGCTCTTCTCCTTTTCCTTTCTCCGGTATATCGTCTCTGCCGCTGTCATCGCACAGCTCCAGGCAAAATGCAGATTATATCCGCCGCACTTGCCATCGATATCCAGCAGCTCCCCTATAAGGTACAAATCCGGTGAAATCTTCGACTCCATGGTTTCTGCACAGACCTGTTCCGTGGCGGCGCCTCCCGCCGTCACCTGTGCCCTTTCCATTCCATAGGTATCCCGCACGGTAAAAGTAAATTCTTTCAGGATGCGGTTTAATGCCTGCCTGTCCTTTAACACCGGGATCCACTTCCCCGGAACCAGTCCCTGGACGCCAAAATGATCGAGCCATCTTTTAAGTTCTTCAGCTTCCATGGGCGGTACAAAATCTATGATCCCTTCCACATTTTTTCCCATGCTTATGGCAGATGCCGCCCGGCGGCATAGCTGAAATACCGGAATACCAGAAACACCGTCTTTCGTGATCTGTATCTCACCGCATTCCCCGCTTATGAATTCTCCGTCAATCCGAAGAGAAAAACGTCCCTGGATCCTGGTTCCCGCAACCTTTTTCCACCAGTTCCCCCCGCAGACCAGTCCGGTCAGTCCCGGGTGTGTTGTATGTACCGTATGGCCCAGCTTCCGCACAAGCTCATATCCGCTGCTGTCACCGCCAAGTTCTGCGGAAGCTTCGCCTCCTGTGGCAAGGATCAGCGTTTCACACTGAATCTCTCCCAGGGAAGTCGAGAGACGGTAACCCTGCCTGCCTTTGCGGGGAATCACTGCGGCCACATGACAATCCGTCACAATTTCCACCTTTCCCCGGCTGCAATATCCACACAATGCATCCACCACTGTCGCTGCCTGATTCGTATAAGGATACACATATCCCTGCTTCTCTCTGTCATACACTCCGATCCGGCGGAAACAATGGATGATTCGTTCCGGTGTATAGCGGTCCAGTATGTTTTCCAGCCATCCGGCATCTCCGTAATAATATCCTGTGTTCATATTCAGATTGGTAAAATTGCATCTGCCGTTTCCGGTAGCGGACAGCTTCTTACCAGGTTTGCTGTTTTTTTCAACGATCATGACGGAAAAACCGGATTCTGCCAGAATTCCGCCGCAAAGCATACCGGATGCTCCGGCTCCCACGATCACGATCTCACAATAATTTCTCATGCCAGTCCTCGTTTCTTTTCCCGTTTTTCCTCTCCATGATACTATTAACTGGAAAAGTTTTCAAGAATGGAATACAAGTCTTTTTCACTATCCACACTGTATCCCTCCTGGAGAGCCTGCACCTCTTCGGGGCTCAGAACTTTCTGGGAAATCCCTGTCTTTTCATACTCATCACCTTTCCCCTTATCAAATACTGCCACTTCTCCATCCACCAGACGGAGAATATAACCCGTCCCCTCCTGGTAAGTTTTCCGGATCACCAGTTCCTCTCTGGAAAAGGAAACCAGTTCCATACCCACCAGTCCCTCTTCTCCCTCTTCTTCTTTTTTTTCATCCAGATTTTTTCTGATATAGGATTCCAGTTCCTCCCTGGTCATCCCGGCATATTCAGACGGCATGGTCCGTTCTTCCCTGACACTCTCTTCCGTGTCTTTATTATATATTTCAATGATATATTTTGTGTCGCTGCTGGTCTTCTGCTCAGTTCCTCCGCTTGTCTGTTCCACCTGAGCCTGTTTTTCTTCTGTACGCTCCAGCCTTTCCTCAGTCACCCGCTCCGCATACCGGTAACTTCCATAGCACATCGCCGCCAGCAGGACAGAAGCGCCAAAAAGCAGACAGACCATTGTATATCTGCGTCTCACGGCAAAACCTCCTAATATTTTGATACCTATAGTCTGTCCATTTTTTTTAATAATAAACAGAGCATAGTATGTGTTATCATATTCACACATCCTATGCTCCGGGATATAATCACTGATATTTATCTGTTTTTTAGATTTTAATTCATAACACGTCCGATTTTAACCGGTCTGCGGTAGTACGCATTGGAAATTTTGATACCATCCCTGGCATTGCTGGCATGGATCACCATACCGCCTCCGATATACATCGCCACATGATTGATCCGGCTGCCATTACTGTAGAAGAAGAGATCTCCCGGTTTCGGAGAGCTTACCTTTCTTGTCACACCAGCCTGTGCCGCCGCACTATGCGGAAGTGAATGACCATACCGTGCATACAGGCTCATGGTAAATCCAGAACAATCTGTGCCATGGGTCAGACTTGAGCCTCCCCATACATAACGGTTGCCAAGGAACTGTTTGGCATATTCAACGATGGATGCCTGCCCCGAGGATACACCGGACGACTTGTTCGCCTTCACTGTCTTTGCCTTCACGGCACGTTTCAGGGAATAACGCTCTTTTACATATTCTTTGGATACAAAAGCGTATTCGTTATCCACATAGATACAGATAAATCCACTCATCGCCTTTTCGATGGCTTCATAACCGCCGGCTTTCTTCAAAGCCTTTTTCGATATATCTTCCTTATCTATGATCTTCTTTACAAAATCAAGGGTCAGTTTATCTTTTTTAATGGTAAACTCTTCCCCTTCCGAGACAACAGAATAAATCGGCGCCTCTGTCGTAGGCAGTGCGCGTACACGGAGAGAATCTGTCTGGATCTCTACTACGTTGCGGCCTACTTTGCTCACAAGACTCTCCGCTTTCTTATCTGTGGACAGATAGGAAGCCTTAACATATCCGTTGACCTTACCGGACACGATCTTTGCCCAGCCCTTCTTGATGCTATATATATGACATCCTGAATTTTTCGTCATTTTACCGACGATCTTTGCATTTGTCGACGGTTTTTTACGCACATTCAGATAAGTGTCTACATTGGTAGCGATACCGAGACGGCTATAATTCAGATTCAGCTCCACATGTTCTTCCACTTCATCTTTTTCATCATCCACATCCGATGTCTCCGGCAGCTGTGGTGCCTCTGTCGGTGCAGGGGTCTCAGTAACCGCCGGACTGGAAGCCGTTGTCTGACCAGTAATCTGTGCCAGCGCCTTTCCTCCGAGCACTTCATTACAATATTCTTCCAGAACAACGTTTACGCCTTCTACCGGCTGCTCTGTCGCAACCATGGCTGCCCGTGTCGGAAGCATACAAGTTCCTATCAACAGTGTCCCTGTCATGGCAAGTGCCAATGTCCTTTTCCCTTTGTTTATCATTTTGCTATCCTTCTCCATATTTCAAATTTCTTAACTAATTGTTACAGAAATATTACATTTATGAAGCAATTATAACAACATGTTTCACACTTGTCAAGTATATTTTAATTCAGATTATAATGCAGACAAGCCCGCCATTAGAATCATTTACCACCTTCTGGATCGTATCCTGCAATTTTACCTGACTTTCTTCTGTCAGCCGGTTCACTTTGGAATTAATTCCCTCTTCGACAAGCTGGCGTATCGTTTTGCCAAATATATTGGTATCAAAAATCCCATCCGGGTTCTCACGGCTGTTCTGGCTGATATAGTCGATCAGATCCTGTGCCTGCTCTTCGCTTCCCACGATCGGGGCGATCTCCGTCTCGATATTTGCCTGGATCAGATGAAGGGACGGGCAGCTGGCTTTGATCTTGACGCCAAATTTATTGCCATGTCGGATCAGTTCCGGATTCGCGATCTGTATTTCGTTTTCCGTCGGCGGAACGATGCCATACCCTTTGCCGCGGACCTGTTCGCAGGCGGTAGCCACAGATTCAAATTCATTTTTCCTGCCCGCCAGCTCCCGAAGTGTGGCGATCAGATCAAATTCACCTTCAATGGTAGTTCCTACCATTTCACTTAAAATTTCATAATAATAATTTTCTTCGAAATCCATTGACAGATTCACAACTCCGTTTTCCAGCTGTTTATCCCGGATAAAAATTTCTTTGATGTACGGTGCATCCATCTTTATGTTTTCTTCATTTACATCCCGCATCGTATGAAGTCTGCCGATCACGGTCCGGCACTGTTCCACCAGGTCTGCTTTCAGCCAGTTATCCATGCCCAGGAATTCCACCCACTTCGGCATAACAAAGTTTAATCTGGTAATCGGAAAATCAGATAAGATCTGTTCCATGATCATCCATGCATCCTCCCTGCTCATTTCTTTGCCATTCACTGGTACCACCTGTTTCCCATACTGCTGCGCCATCTGTTTTGCCCGTTCGATCGTTTCATCCGCATCCGGTCTTGCCGTATTCAGCAGGATAATAAATGGCTTTCCTGCTTTTTTACATGCCAGTACCGTTTTTTCTTCTGCTGCTTTAAAATTATCTCCCGGAATATCTCCAAATGAACCATCTGTTGTAACAATGATCCCGATATTGGAATGTTCCTGGATGACCTTATTGGTTCCAATCTCTGCCGCTTCAGAAAAAGGAATCTCCTTTTCTGACCAGGGAGTTTTCACAAGCCGTTCCCTCTCATCCTCCACATGACCTGCCGCTTCCGGTACAAGATATCCCACGCAGTCGATCAGCCGGATCCGCCCCGTTTCCTGGTTCGGGAAATGGATCACTGCTCCCGATTTGGGAACAAATTTTGGCTCTGTCGTCATGATCGTCCGCCCCGTTGCCGACTGTGGCAGCTCATCTATCGTCCTTGCCTTTTCATTTTCATCTGTAATCTCCGGTACTACTACCAGTTCCATAAAACGCTTGATAAATGTTGATTTCCCAGTCCTGACAGGACCTACAACACCAAGATAGATTTCGCCGCCGGTGCGCCGGTTCATATCCTGATAAACATTATATTTGTCCATGAAAAAAAATCCCCCTTGCTATGGTCGACGCACTGCCGCATCTTCCTTACTGCTATTCATTATATGCAGAGGGATTTTCTGATATGTAATATTATTTACTTTTTTCTTTTTCTAACAGTTCCTCCAGTTCCAGACGGACCATGCGGAAGATTTCCAGCATCCGGGTCGAAAAGACACCACAGTCTCCTTCTACGATCATATTGAATGCATCCTCCCTCGTATGGGCAGATTTGTACAGACGGTCACTGAGCAGTGAATCATAAGCATCCGCAAGCCCCACCACCTGCGCAGATATAGGGATATCATCCCCTTTCAGTCCACCTGGATAACCATTGCCGTCATATCTCTCATGATGGCACATACAGATCTCAGCACAATACTGAAAAAGCTGGTAGTCTTCATCCTCCGGGTTCATCTTTGAGAGAATATGGTCAAAAATCTGTTTTCCTTTTTTTGTATGATTTTTTACCAGCCGGTACTCATCATCCGTCAGACGGCTCGGCTTCATCAAAATCTTGTCCGGTATCGCCACCTTCCCGATATCATGCATCGCAGAAGCCATGACAATCTCCCTGCAGTTTTCAGCCGTAAGACCATAATCCGGATAAAACTGCCGGATCTTCTCAAGCATAAGTGCAGTAAAACGCCGGATATGTTCATCATGACGGTCTGTGATCAGACTTCTGTTTTCTATAACCGAACTCAGATATTCTAATAATAGCAAAGATGAATGATTCATAATAATACCCATGCCTTTCCAATTCTACACAGACTCAGCTGTTGACAACGCCAATTTTATTATCCTGTTTTACAAACTGTACATTCTTTTTAATATCCTTTACGATATACGGTTCTGAATTGATATAGAGCACCGTCCCCGGATAGATCGCTGCTGTGACTACAATCCTGGCCTCTTTCTGCTTTGTCATCGCCGTCACTTTATTATTTCTCTTTTTCAGCAGTTCCTTCCGTTTTGTCTTGTCAACATAAACCGCCTTCGTGAGACGTTCACACAGACCCATAATCTTTTTATCACGGTTCTGCTGTGACATAAATTTATTCAGCGCACTCTCACACGTCTGGATCTCTTCCTCGATTTTTTTAATCTGCTTGAGCAGTTCCTGATAGTCGGCAAGCTCTTCTTTCCCGATACCAACTTCCACGATCGTCTTTATTTCTGTGACGTTTCCTATTCCATAACAGTTGACGCCCTGTTTGGCACAGATATAACCGCCCAGAATCAGTCCCTTGCGGCCCTCTACCAGCAATTTGCCGTCAATCCTTGCATCACAGTTCAGCAGATAACTTGCCACAACATCACCACCGGCCTCAATACTGACTGACTCAAAAAACTG
Source organism: uncultured Eubacterium sp. (assembly GCA_910584875.1). GTDB lineage: Bacteria > Bacillota > Clostridia > Lachnospirales > Lachnospiraceae > Eubacterium_F. The sequence goes on along the minus strand of CAJUDA010000001.1, from coordinate 92,855 downwards.
TCCGGTGATCGTACCTCCTGCCCGAAGTGTTCCGATGCTCTGTCCCTGACATCCCTTGTGCAGAATGATATCTTTTCCCGCCGTAATGGAACCACCCTCGCAGCTGCCGTCCACAACGACATTTCCTGTCGCCTTCACTTCATATCCGGATTCAATATTGCCGACAATATTAACATCCCCGTCAAAACTGATATTTCCTGTCGAAACATCTACATTGCCCGGCACCGTGTACACATTCCTTATGTCAATGTTTCCATTGGCATCCATCTCTATGATACCGTCCAGCAGGGAATAATACTTTTTTCTGTCCTCCGACATCGTAAAGCCTTTTCCATGAAGGGGCGGCAGTTCTTTGCCCCGGTTTGGGGAACACAATTTTCCGGTAACATCATACCCAAAAGCCCCCGGGGTTGCCGGCTGATACTCAGCAACCAGCTGACCGCTCTGAACCATCTCAAACAATTCCATGCTCTTGTAATCCACGGTTCCATTTTCCAGAACCTTCGGTTTCTTTTTCAGTTCCTTACGGAAATAGTATAAAAATTTCCCATTTGTGCCGTCCACTGCTTCTTTGCCCTGGGCGATCACAGTATCGGTATAATACTCTTTCTTGTTCAGCTTTTCAATGATGACATCTTTTTTGATCCCCTGCTTGATATCATGATGTTTCATAATGCGCAGGACGTCTCCCACATCCATTTTTTCCGCCAGTCCAAGACCCATAACCGGAGTAAAATTCAATGTAGCCTTCATTTGGTCCTCTGACAGGCTGATACAGGAGTCAAGCAGCTCCTGGTCGGAATCTTCTTCTTTTTCCTGTTCCTTCTTCGGCTCTTCCTTCAGCTCCGCCGCTATATCTTCTTCCAGCAGATTTTTCACTTCATCGGTCAGAACCGTGCCGTCTTTTTCAAGCTTTTCCCGGATCTCCGCCATCTCATCCGGCTCATAATATATCTTTGCATATTCCGTTACATCCAGTCCCACCAGAATACCTTTACGGATCTCCGCCATCTGTAAAAAGGTAAAATCAGGATTTTCATAAGGAGACACATCAATCTTGTCTTCCATACCATAGCGAAGCTCCCGCATCTGGAACCAGTTATATGTAGTTTTAGCGTATCGCGCTACATCCACACCCTTTTTCAGCCCCTTCACCATCTCTTCCAGCTGGGCGCCATGAAACTCCTTTGAAAGATAGGGAATCAGATTTACTCCTGCCGCATAAGCATTATTTATCTGTCGAAGCTGTTCTTCATTATACCCTTTTTCCAGAAAATCACTGAGATCATTTCCTTCATCCAGTCCTCTGCTGAGTTCCATCAGAGCCTTCCCCGAATATCCTTTTTTGGCATAGGCAACAATATCCTGTCCCTTTACAAGTGCCTTACGGATCGCTCTCATCACGAGATAACTGTATTCCTTGGATGCATACTTTGAAACATCCACACCATCTTCCAGTCCCCGGCGGACTTCACGCATCTGAAGCCAGTCAAGCTCCGGGTCCGTATACCAGGATACATCTACCTTTCTGCCCAGGCCCTTGCGTATCTCCTTCATCTGTGCTGCCAGATATTTCCTGTCCGCATAGCGGGAAATATCCAGTTCTTCTATGATCCCGTCCCGGATCTCATTACACTGCTGTCTGTCAAAGCCCTGTTTTTTGTATACCGAAATGTCCACACCGGACTCCATGCTGATCCGGATATTTTCCATATCAAGCCATGTCAGTTCCGGATTGGTATAACGCTCAACATCAATGCCATGCTCCAGTCCAAGTCGAAGCTGTTCTAATTGAAATGCATCAAAAGACAGACGGCGATACCTTGCGACATCGCCTCCTGCCTTTTGGCATAATTCCAGTTCGCGTACATAATTCCGTCTTGTAATCTCAGAATCGATCTCATGCAACTGTTTCATAATAGCCCCCCAAATCTTACTTCATGCTATTCCTTTAGCTTCAGATTACTCTCAATCAGGCTCATTACTCTTTCGTAAACACAGGATGTCTTCAGAAAATCATCAAATGAGACATAGTTACCATACATCGCCTCATACTGCTGACGGAACGAATCAATGGTCGCCCCCTGGGCACCTGCTCCCGAAATAACGCTGTCCACATAAGCCTGAACATCTGCGTCAGAACACACAATATTTTCTTTTTTTGCAATCGCCTCAAAAACAAGCTGGGTTTTGGCACTGTTTTCTCCCTGCTGGTCCAGCTGCTGTTCATAAATCTCTTTCGTCATCCCCATGCTCCCCAGCAAAGTATTAAAATCCATATCCTTCCCATAGTACTGCTGCAGATTGTAGCGGTAGGAATGATCGGTCTGTCTCTTGTGTGCCTCCTTCAGCGAAGCCGGCATATTGTTGACCTTGGAATCATCGACGATCTTCTGCAGCGCCGTATTGCCTGCATTATTTTTCTTCTGAGTCCTCAGATTCTCTTCAGCGGCATCTTTAAACTGTTTTACCGTCTTATAATCTGTATTTTTCTTAACAAAAGAATCCGTCAGCTTCGGGGTCTTTGTCTCCCCGGCAATATAATTCAGCGTAATATTGTAAACAATCTCTTTCCCTGCTGCCTCAGCTGTCTTATAATCGGCTGGCGCTTTTAGTTTAAGTTCCTTCTTCTCCCCCGGTTTCATGCCTGTGATCCCGTCATCAAATCCATCGATATGCCCGGAACTTCCAAGCTGGACCATCTCATCCTGTGCCGTCTCACCGTCTACCGCTTTGCCGTCGACTTTTCCGGTATAATCAATATTGACGGACTGACCACTTTTACATTTTCCTTTTTTGATCTGTTCTACTGTGCTGTGCTGCATCAGTACATTATCAACCTGCTGCTGGACCTCCTCACTGGTCACAGTACAATCCACTTCGACTCCTTTATAATTTCCAAGGGTGACACACTCTGCCGGATCATAGTCCTCCATCACGATCGGCCCGCCTGACACCGTGGCAGTACCAGATGCCGTCGCACCATCTCCTACGAACTTAGCTGTAATATCATCCCATGAACATCCTGTAAACATCATCACTGCAGCAAGCACAACTGCAGCAACTGTATATTTCTTTTTCAACTTTATTTCCTCCTTACATGCATATTTCGATATTATTATATCACGGATACGATAGAAAGAAAAGCGAAATTTTTGTGTCCTCATACCCGGTATTTAAACCATCCCTTCATCCAGTCCAATTCCCCGGCTGTGATCGGTTTGTCGGAAAACCCCGCCTGTTCCAGCAGGAAAACAATCCGTTTCCGCTCTTCTTCCTCCGGTTTCCAGATTCCCTGCATGATAAGCCGCTGCACCTGTTCCCTGTAATTCAGTCCGTCCCCCAGCTCCCTGTCCCGGCGTATCTTCCGCCGGATAAAACGTTGATAACTCATGATCAGCCGGTCACTGTATCCGGCATTCCGGTATCTGCGGTACCATATCATACGCCGTACCGCCATTCTTACCAGTAGTACAAAAAGCACGGACAGAACAGCCGCCAGAAAAACAATACCGGCATTTCTGCCAAAGGAAGCAAACATATCGTTACCCGGGTTCGGCGCCGAAATATCCTGCCCGGATCCCCCTGCCTGTATATCACCGTCTCCCGCATCACTCAGAAGAAAATCAAAGAACTGCTGCAGGATACCATTACCCGCATCGTTTCTCTCCATCGATGCTGGTGTCACATCTACTACACGCCACCCGCAGCTCCAGTCATATACCTCAATCCAGGCATGTGCACCGGCATCGGTAATATCCACCGATACTACAGCTGTCTCATCAAGCGGCATATAGCCGCTGTAGTAATCGTCCTGTTTCTCTCCGTCCAGCACCTGGCCGTCTGCCGAGATGTCTGCCGGATCGATCACATATCCCTCCACATATCTTGTCATATATCCCAGCTGCCTGAAAATAAGTGCCGCTGCACTGGCATAATGGGCACAATACCCTTTCCGGTTCTCCGTGAGAAAATAATTCACAAAATCTTTCTGGTACGGTGTCGCGCCGGGACGGGTTGTATAAGGGATGTTTTTCTGAAAATAATCCCTTAGTTTTTTTGCCGCCGCATCAAGACTTTCTCCCTTTTTCAGTCCCGCCTCAACGCAGAACCGGTCCAGCGCCTCCCTGTTTTCCTCTGGTACATGAAAATATTCCAGGGAATCATAAAAATCATAAAAATCATGAAAATATTTCAAAGAATCAAAGTACTCTTTCACATGATCATCCAGATCCCCATGATACATGTAATATTCATACTCAGCCGTGGTTCCCGGCGCCGCCTTCTTATCCGTATCGGGAGAATAATAGGGCAGATACTCATCGTCCGGCGCCGCCACATTTGTGATCCTGATCTGTCCCCTGGCAGACTGCTTTTCTCCTCCCTCGTACATTTCCTGATACTTCTCCCATGCTTCTCCTTCCTCTCTCTGCAGAGACGGCTTCCATTTATTCTGCACAGGCATATACCCAGATCCGGTAAACGATTTCAGATAAAAGCGGTTGAGGTCATGGGGAACAAAAACTGCCGTCAGATCGGTCTCATAATCAAGACGCACCGCACTGACCCCTCCCAGAGTACCACCAGATAACCCTCCTGTATTGGGATAATAGTTAAAAAGCCCCGCCAGCCCAAGCAAAGTAAAATTCTCCATGACATCCATCGTTCCCTCTTTCAGCCCGCTCGCAGAACGCATTTTTGCATACCGCTCCTCCGGCAGAAACAGACCAAACAGACAGAGCAGGACGACACTGATCATAAGCACTGCCGCCATCATGAAGCCCGTAACTCTTCCCGCATAGATGTACGTAATCCTGTGTTTCCCCGCCTCGGGGCGATAACGCTGGTTTCCCCATGACAGCTGATAGTGCCCGTTCCTCCGATAAATATATGTGGCAAGCAGACCGCCAAACAGCATAATCAGATATATGGCAGAGGGCTCACGTTCCAGATACAGTGGAGTAAAAAGAACAGCCACGCACACAAAACCCACCGCCATATATCTCATGCGCCGGGAGATCATCACATTTACCACGATCGCCGCCACCCATCCGACATAGCACATGGCGACAGGGATTGTCACATGGCGGCGGCTGATCTGCTCTGCATATGTTTTTACGGCACTGCTGCCAAAAAATACCGATGCCCTTTTAGACAGCTCATTCGCCACAGCAAAAACCCCGCTGCTGATATAGTCGCGCAGCCTGACAGCAGCAAAAAGCATCACAAAAAGAAGCAGAACATATCCGATATTCTGCCTTTTTCTACTATAATACAGAGAAGAGCTGAAAACTGCCCCCATCAAAACACCGATATGGATGATCCAGTATGTACACTGGATATTCAGTGAAGTCAGAAAGCATCCGATCCCTCCCATGACAATAAGATAGATCAGAAATCCCTTCAGCAGCAGTGTCAGAAGCCTTGGCTCTTCCTCGCGCATCTCCCCGGCGCGGAGAAAGACCCCCTCAGCCAGTACATTTTCCCTGCTTCCCTTATTCTTTCCTGTTTTTTTATGCATTCTCATGCAGCACCACCTGTACTTCTCCTTCCTGGTTCCCGATCACAAGATAATGATTCAAAAAAGGATAACAGTTTTTCATATACAACTCCCACTCATCATTATTTCGCAGTGACACTGGTACATGATATATCCTGCAAAAAACCTCTTCCAGTTCCTCCTGTGAGGCAGACCGGTTCTCCTCCCAGCCATAACGCCGCTGATCCCAGAGCAGCAGACAGACAGGGATCTGTTGTTCAAGAAACGCCTGACTCAGAATAAATGCCTGTATCAGCACCTGTTCAGCCAGTGTCTTTTCCCCACCAGGCTGCAGCAGGACCATCATCTCACTCCCCGCCACAGAAACCCGTTCCTTGACCATCAGAATATCCTTTTTTGCCGACAATTTCCAATGAATGTCACGGATCCGGTCTCCCGGCATATACTCACGTATGTCGCTTACCTCGGCAAAATCATTTCCTTTCTCTTTGCTTTCTTCCGTCTCTGAGAGCCCCGACATATACCCCTCTGTCCGGAATGTCTTTTGGGGTCCGGCCGCCGGTATCACATCCACCTGCCTCACCTGGGAGACCGGCATCTGAAGCCGGACCAGTCCCAGTATATCCTGAAGCTTCAATACATCCGCCAAAATGCGAAAATGCCCCAGATTTCCTATCTGGAGCGGCAGAGTAAGTAATTCCGTTCCATGCGGCCGCACAGGCATAGACACCTTCTGCTCTGATTTTTCTTCCCATAATGTATTCTCAAACCGGATCGTCCATTCCGCTTCCAGCGCCATCCACCATGACTGATTCTGCAGCCGTAGTGACAGAAGCAGGGTATCCCCGGGACAGATCCTCTCCTGCCCGGTTCCCATCTCTCCCCGGACTCTCCCGGCCAGATACCACAATCCGGCAGCAGAAACGACAGACCACGCTGTCAGCAAAAACAATATTGTCAGAAAAAAATAACTGCGGAGAAATAAATAGAAAAACAGCACGGCACAAAAGAGAAACAGATAACAGATACAACGAATCCACATGATTTGTACTTTTCTTTCTTTCCGCATAATTTCCTCCGTCAGCACCGTGGACTTTTGACCTCATGAAGCAGTACAGTGAGACACTCCTCCACGCTCCTTCCCTCTGCTCTCGCCCGTGAACTGAGCTTCACACGGTGTCTCAGTACGGCTGGCAGAACATGCTGGACATCCTCTGCCGTCACGAAATCGCGTCCCCGCAGCAATGCCATGGAACGCGCCATGCGAAGCAGTGCGATACATGCCCGGGGACTGGCACCGGATGCAAACAGCTCCTGCTCCCTGGTTCTCTCTGTCAGTGTTACCATATAATCATAAATAGCATCATGAACATAGACTGCCTCTGCCCTGTGCTGCCATTCCTTCAGTTCTCCAAGAGAGATCACTTTGCTGATCTCTCCCACATGATGCCACACTTCTCCCTTCAGCAATGCCACAGCATCCTCATGAGAAGGATATCCCATGGACAGGCAGACCATAAAACGGTCCATCTGGGATTCCGGCAGCATCTGGGTACCGGAGGATCCGCTCGGATTTTGCGTAGCGATCACGATAAAGGGATCGGGAAGAATGCGTGTCTCACCTTCCACACTGGCCTGTCTTTCCTCCATGACTTCCAGCAGCGCCGACTGCGTCTTGGGAGAGGTACGGTTGATCTCATCGGCAAGAAAAAGATTGCAAAATACAGACCCCTCACGAAAATCAAATTCCCTTGTCTGATTATTATACATTGAAAAACCAAGCAGATCACTGGGAAGCACATCCGGTGTAAACTGCACCCTGCGGTAATCAAGAGACAACGCTCTGGCAAATGTCGTAGCCAGCGTCGTTTTTCCCACACCTGGAATATCCTCCATCAGAATATGCCCTCCGCCAAGGATCGCTGCCAGTACCATTTCCACCACAGCTTCTTTTCCCTTGATCACCTTATTTACTTCATCTTCAATCTTTTTCAGAACTTCCTCTGTCATTCATTCCACCTCTGTTTACAGATCCCATATATCATTATTATACTGTTCAATCGTACGGTCGGATGAAAAGAATCCCGCTTTTGCAACGTTTACAAGCATCTTCTGCGCCCACCGGCGGCTGTCCTCATAGTCTGCATAGGCACGTTCTTTCGTCTCTACATAAGCATTAAAATCCGGGAATGTCATAAACCAGTCTTTACTGATCAGCTCATTGTAGAGATGTAACAGATGTTTTCTGCTGCCAATCTTAAGCATTTTCTTGCTGATGATAAAGTTTACTGCCTTTTTGAGATCCCTGTTCCAGTCGTAGTAATCCCGTGGACGGTAATCGCCTCTGTCATAACGGGCAATGACAGTATCGCTGTCTTCCCCAAAGACATAAATATTCTCGTCCCCTACCAGTTCGTGAATCTCTACGTTGGCGCCATCCTCTGTCCCAAGTGTCACAGCGCCATTCAGCATAAATTTCATATTCCCGGTACCGCTCGCCTCTTTGGAAGCAAGCGAGATCTGCTCCGATATATCACATGCGGGGATCAGTTTTTCTGCCTTGGAAACATTATAATTTTCCACCATAACCACCTGCAGGTATGGGCTGACTTCCGGATCCTTCCGGATCAGTTCCTGCAGACAGAGGATCAGATGGATGATGTCCTTGGCAATCGTATATGCCGGTGCCGCTTTCGCACCAAAAATAAGAGTAATGGGGCGCACCGGTCTCTTTCCTTTTTTGATCTCACGATATTTATGTATTACATAGAGTGCATTCAACTGCTGCCTCTTGTATTCATGCAGCCGTTTGATCTGTATATCAAAGATCGAATCTTCATTCAGCGAAATCCCCTGCGTCTCTCTGAGATACAGCGCCAGTCTGTGTTTATTTGCCTTCTTGATCTCCATAAGCCGGTCCAGTACCCTGTCGTCTTCACGGTACGCCAGCAGTTTTTCAAGCTTCGACGCATCCCTCTTAAACTCATCGCCGATCGTATCTGTGAGAAAATCTGTCAGCTCCCGGTTGCAGTGGAGCAGCCAGCGTCGGAACGTGATCCCGTTTGTTTTATTATTGAACTTCTCTGGATACAGCTTATAAAAATCATTGAGTTCACTGTTCTTCAGGATCTCCGTGTGCAGATACGCCACACCATTGACACTGTGCCCATAATGCATATCCATATGTGCCATGTGGACACGATTGTCCTTATCAATGATCGCCACCGCCGGATCCTCATATTTCTTTTTGATTTCCTCATCCAGTCTCTGTATCACAGGGACGATCGCGGGCGCTGCCTCCTCCAAAAATGCCATCGGCCATTTTTCAAGAGCCTCCGCCAGTATTGTATGATTCGTATAGGCGCAGGTATCTGTAACAATCTGCACAGCCTCTTCCCATGCGATCCCCTCATTGCGCAGCAGACGTATGAGTTCCGGGATCACCATGGATGGATGGGTATCATTGATCTGGACTGCTGCATACTCTGCCAGATCATGCAGATTGCTGCCTCTCTCCTTCGCTTCCGCAAGGATCAGCTGCGCACCACAGCTCACCATAAAATACTGCTGGTACACACGCAGCAGACGCCCCTCCTCATCACTGTCATCCGGGTAAAGAAACAACGTAAGGTTCTTCTCAATCTCGCTTTTGTCAAAATCAATCCCTCTGGTGACAAGGGATTCATCCACCGTATCAAGATCAAACAGATGCAGCCGGTTCGTCCCATTGTCGTATCCCGTCACAAGAATATCATACATCACTGCCTGCACATCAAATTTACCAAAAGAAACCGTAAACTGCCTGTCACTGCGGATCAGCCAGTTATCCTCCCCGATCCACGGATTTGGTTTCTCTTTCTGACGGCATTTTTTAAACTTCTGCCGGAACAGTCCATAATGGTAATTCAGTCCCACACCATCTCCCGGAAGTCCCAGCGTCGCAACAGAATCCAGAAAACATGCCGCCAGCCGTCCCAGGCCGCCATTCCCCAGCGAAGGCTCCGGTTCCCGTTCTTCCAGTGCCGCCAGGCTCTTGCCGGCTCTGTCCAGTTCTTCCGCCACCTCGTCATAAATCCCCAGATTGATCAGATTATTGCTGAGAAGTTTTCCGATCAGGAATTCCGCGGAAATGTAATACAGCTTTTTCTTCCTCCCCGTCATTTCCCTGTCCGCTGCTTTCTTCTGCACAAGCTGCAGCAGAGCACGATAAATCTCACTCTCGTTACACTGGCTGAGATTTTTCCCAAACTCTTTGGTCACCATTTGTTCTAACATATCTTTCCTACCTCTTTTACAACGATTTTCATATCTTGGCCCAGCGGTGTCAATTTTAGCCCGCTGTGGACGCCGTTGAGCTAATTATACACAAATTATGCATATTATGCAAATATAATATCACACCTTCTCCACCCGGATCGTATTGGTATTGCCGGACTGACAGCTGGACCCTCCGGTCAGCACTACATTCTCTCCCTTTTCGGGCTGGAAGATCCGTTTTGCATGATTGAGGGCATGATAAAACATAACATCCACAGAATTAAACTCTTCGCTCAGCACCGGCGTGATCCCCCAGCTCAGATTCAGCCTGTACCATGCGCGCTGTGAGGTTGTCATACCGATCAGGTCAACCGGACAGCGGAACCGGCTCACCATCTGTGCCGTCCTGCCGCTGATGGAGCTCACTACAATCCCCTTCGCCTGCACATCGATCGCCATGGCGCAGGTAGCATGGGATACGGCATCGATATTACTCTGAATTTGAAAATCCTTTGTGCGGAACCATTCCGTATAATCAATATTTTTCTCCGTCTGCTCTGCGATCTCTGCCATATTTTTCACTGCTGCCACCGGATATTTTCCGGCTGCTGACTCACCAGACAGCATCACCGCCGACGTTCCATCGTATACCGCATTCGCCACATCAGAGATCTCTGCCCTGGTCGGACGGGGATTGTGGATCATGGATTCCAGCATCTCTGTAGCAGTGATCACTCTCTTGCCGAGGAGGCGGCAACGGTTGATCAGATATTTCTGGATTGCCGGAACCTCGATAAACGGAATCTCTACCCCCAGATCTCCTCTGGCGATCATAACCCCGTTTGCCACTTTACAGATTTCATCGATCTGATCCACACCGGAACGGTTTTCGATCTTGGCGATAATATCAATCTCTTCTCCCCCGTTTTCATCCAGAAAATCCCGCAAAGCCTGAACATCCTCCCTGGTGGAAACAAAAGAGGCGGCGACGAAATCTACTTCATTTTCAATACCGAGAAGAAGATCTCCTTTATCCTGTTCACTCAGATAGTCTCCCTGGATCAGGCGGTTTGGGAAATTCATGCTCTTCCGGTCTGACAGCTCGCCCCCTGCTTTCACTTCACAGACCGCTTCCGTTCCCTGTATGTTTTTCACTTCCAGCACCACAAGACCATTATTGACCAGTATCGTATCTCCCGGCTGCAGTTCTTCCATCATTCGTTTATCACTGACCGATACTTTTGTCTGATCCCCGACGATATCTTCTGTCGTAAACGTAAATGTGTCCCCGTCCTTCAGCATGATCTTTTTGTCCGCAAAAGTCCCGATCCGGTATTCCGGTCCCTTTGTATCCAGCATGATGGCAATAGGAAGCTCCAGTTTTTCCCTCACCGATTTCACAAGGTTAATGCGTTCCTGCTGTTCTTCCCTGGTACCATGGGAAAAATTCAGCCTCGCCACATTCATCCCCGCTTCACACATTTTTGTCAGCGTTTCCTCATTGTCACATGCTGGTCCGATCGTTGCTATAATCTTTGTCTTTCTCATAAAAAATACCTGCCTTTTCTATATACTTTGTTCCTATTACTTTCCTGTCCCTGTCACTTCTATGATCACATATTCACAATGTCCTCCGGTCCGGATAGGGTAACCCCATCCTCCGATCCCCGAAGTAACGATCATATTCATATGATCTATTTTTTGATAGCCATAATTCATCTCACTGGCGCCCAGAAGCTCCATCAGCTTCCCGGTAGGCCAGATCTGGCCTGCATGGGTATGCCCGGATATCTGCAGATCGATCCCCGCATCCGCATTCGCCTGCAGCCCTAAAGGCTGATGGTCCAGTAATACGGTAAATACGGCCTGGTCCACCTGTTCTGTCAGTTCTTTTGTTTCATGCCGGGACGCCGATGAGGCATCCCTTCTGCCGATCACGTTCATGCCATCCAGCTTCATGACCTCATCCTCCAGTACATGAATCCCTGCTTTAATAAGAGCCTGGCGCATTTCATCTTCCGTATATTTTTTATCCGTTCTGTAATGATTGGGATCGTGATTCCCCATCACATAGTATATACCATACGCGCTTTTTACTTGTGCAAAAAGTTCCGCTGCCTTCATCATTTCCTCTTTCACTGTATTTTCATCAAAGATATCACCCACAAGAAAAAGCGCATCCACATTTTTCGCAGATATTTCGTTGAGATATCCTGACAACTTCTCTGTATCCATATTGGTCCCCAGATGGAGATCAGAAATCGCTGCAAGCCGCAGATCCCTGTTTACCTTTTCAGAGGAGACAGTATAATCCTTTTCATACACAATCTGCATATTAATATACCCATATGTAAACATCACAGCGACAATAACAAGGGAGATTATGCCGCTGCGGTATAAAAAAGACCAGACTTTCGGTACCTCACCCTTTTTCTTTTTCTTTATGATCACATTTACCACTTCTATCAGCAGACTGATCACCAGAAAATGACCAGTCACCATACCTCCGGTCCGGTAAATTGGCCAGCAGAAATACGCTGCCACAAGAGCTGCTCCTGCCGCCAGCCCATGTCTCAGCTTGTCCACAATCGCTGGAAATAACGTAAGAAAACGATTAAACCAAATATAAAGGTAAATTACGATCGGTATCATCACAATAACAGGAATCACAAAAAAAACCAGATACATCTTGGCACAGGCCCCTTTCTATTGCGTATATAAAATTATTATAATATGACCTCCGATATTGTGCAAGATGTTTATACTTTTTGATTTCCTAAAACGGGTTGTATGTAAAATCCCCTTAATGTATAATGGTATTATCCATCACCAGAGAAATTCTCTAAGTACGTAAAATAAGGAGGAGCATCCGATATCATGAATACAAAAAAACTGGAACAAAACATTATGGACACGATCACGGAACAGCAGCTTAAGCTCGGCTACCGTTTTGAACATGTGCGGATCTACTATCCGCTCCAGACCCTGAACCGGCTTCTGGGTGTAGAAAAAAATGCATCACAGATGGAGGATATGTTATCCTGCTTCTGTGATGCCATAAAAGACAAATATGGTCCGATCCGTATATCGGTAAAAGAGGACCGTTTCTGTTTTCTCATTCCTCCGGAAGGAAATGAATATATCCACAGCCACGGGACAGACAACGGTTTTCTGGAAGAACTGATCCACACCGTGAGCCATCATGGATGTCAGTTCGATGAGGTACTGGCCCTGTTTCATAAATATTCCGGCCATGTTCATATCGAACAGACAAAACATGGCGAATTTGATTATCTGGTGTATTTTGAAGACGGAGTTCCGGACTCGTTCCGCTACTGCCTCTCCGTCGAAGAGGCACACATTATCTATCATCGTTTTACACCGGAGGACTATCAGGATTTTGGGCTCTGATCAGATCGTGCCTCACTCGATTTTTAAGATCAGCTCCAGTATCCTCTTCCCGCAGGCTTCCATCTCTTCGCGCGACAGCAGACCTTTTTCCTTTGCTTCGATCAGACGTTCCGGAAGCCCACATGCCATTTTCAGGTCATTGCCTGCCTTTACCTCTTTATAATGCTCTCCCAGTGTCCACCAGTCCGTGGTCACCATCCCGTCAAATCCCCATTCACCGCGCAGGATACCATCGATCAGTTCCTGGTTTTCCGAAGCCCTGTGACCATTGATGATATTATAGGACGTCATGATACACCAGGGCGATGCTGTCTTCACTATGATCTCAAATGCCTTCAGGTAAATCTCTCTTGCCGCCCGCTCGGATACCCTGGAATCACTGTTTTTGCGGTTGGTCTCTTTGTTGTTAAGGGCAAAATGCTTCACCGTCGCCGCGATATGCTGCGACTGGATCCCTTTTACCATAGACGAAGCCAGAACCCCCGTCAGAAGTGGGTCTTCCGAGTAATATTCAAAGTTTCTCCCACACAGCGGACTTCTATGTATATTTATGGCCGGCGTCAGCCAGACCGATATATTATTCTCCTTTACTTCCTTTGCCCCCGCCTCACCGACGGCATACACAAGTTCAGGATTCCATGTACAGGCAAGCAGGGTGGAACACGGCCAGGCTGTCGTATTTACCCCGCACTGTGGTTCGATCCTCAGACCTGCCGGACCATCTGCTGTCATAATATTGGGAATGCCATACTCCGGCATATTCCCAATGCCAAACGTATTCGCCACACCACTGTTCGGCTGTCCTCCCAGCAGATGCGCCAGTTCCTCATCGGTCAGCTGACGGATAAACTCCTCCGTTGTCATCGTTCCCTCCGCCACTTCAGTAAAGGGACGGATTCCTTCCTTATACCGCCAGCTCCACAGAAGTACGCCTTTTACACTCCGGTATGCCGGAGACAGACCGTCGATGGGCTCTTTCGGCATCCGCTCCAGACCACACTCATCCGGATCCCCTGTCTCTCTCTGCGGCAGCTGTTCATAGCTTCCATCTGCAAGCATCCGCTGTTTCAGGGCAGAAGGTACGATTTTCGGTGTCAGCTGCTCCAGGATCTTTGTCTCCTCCAGCTGATATACAAAATCAAGTTCTTTGACATCCCTGACCGATGTCCCTGCATAAAAATGATAGCTGCCCTTCTCCAGCAGCCAGGCAGATTTACAGACCTTGCCAAGATCATCATAAGATGCCATCCGGGAAACAGGAAAAGCAAGCGTGAGTAATTCCGTTTCACCAGTCTGAAGCAGCCGTGTTTTTTTAAATGCCACAAGATTTTTTGCCGGTTTGCCAAGGAGTCCCTGCGGTGCACCAGAGTAGATCTGGATCACCTCTTTCCCTGCCCGGTCACCTGTATTTGTCACCTTCACCTGTACGGTCACTTCGCCCTCTGCCTCTTTGACAAAAACCGGCTCCCACTGGAACGTAGTATAAGACAGACCATAGCCAAACGGATAATTAACCTTGTCGTATGCCTCCGGTATTGTCTCAAAATACCGGTACCCTACATAAATATCTTCTGTATAGTCGACATACGCATCCGATTCATGGAAATGATATGAAGAAGGATAATCTTCCAGACGCTTCGCAAACGTGTCCGAGAGTTTCCCGGACGGATTGCCGATGCCGCACAAAAGCTCTGCCATGGCATTGCCGCCCTCCATACCGTCCTGCCATGCCATCAGGACAGAAGAGATCTGCTCATCCTCTTTGAACCAGTCCGTGTCGACCATACCGCCCACATTCAGCACTACGATAATCCGGTCAAAATACTGTTTTACTTTCTGCACCATGGCCTTCTCGGCATGCGACAGATAGAAATCCCCGTCCTCAAAGATGCTGTCATTTTTATCTTCTTTGTCATAGCTGCTTCTGCGGTCCCATCCCTCCCCGGAAAAACGACAGATCGCTATCACAGCTGTATCTGCAAAATTACGTGCACTCTGGCACAGTTCATCCGAAAGTTCCGGTTCTGTCGTCATACCCGGCTCAATCCCCTTCGCATACTGATGCTTCACATTTCTCCGGTAAAATGATGCCAGGTCCTCATATATTTGAACTCTGTCACATAGTTTTTTCATTCCTTCATATAGATTGACAATGTATTCCACCGTCACATCTCCACTTCCGCCTCCCCCCTTTACATAATCAAAGGATGCCTTGCCAAACAGGGCTACTCTGGCACCGTTCTCCAATGGGAGAAGTTTCTTTTCATTTTTTAAAAGCACCATTCCCTCTTTTGCTGCCTGCTTTGACAGCTCTCTGTGCTGTTCACACGCCGTTACCCGTTCTCTCCCCAGCGGCAGGTTGGGCTGATAGTATGCTCTCTGCCATTTCATCATCATATGAATTTCCTCTCCTTTCCTTACCGGTCCGGCAATCCTGCCAGATACGATTTATAAAAATCATTGTAACACCGCCGCTATGCTACGTCCACTCATTTCCACTATAATTTTCAATGATATCCTGGATACCCGCCCCGTTTTGCAGAAGTTCCGCCAGCATTTCCCGCGCCAGGCCAAACATGCCGAACAGCTCTCTCTTTCCCTTTACATCATCGTACACTTTCCAATATCCTGCATAAAGGCAGTGCTTCCCTTTATAATGAATAAAGCCTTTGACGTCTTCCAGCGGATAGCCGAGCAGCAGCCCCATCTCATGAGGAAACTCCCGCTGTCTCCTGTAATAATCCTGATACCGCTGTCTCAGCGTCCCCAGTATATCCTCCAGCCGGAATACCGGGTATCCCCTGTCAGCCAGAAAACGGCTGATCTCTTCCCTTTCCAGATAAACGGTCAGTCTCTGAACATGATAGAGCAGGATCACCACCCTCTCCGCCGTCACATACAACACATAATAGCAGATTCTGCTCCCCCGCAAAAGCCCATATAAATAACGCAGATCGCGCCTGTGAATGATAAACAGACTCGAGATCCGCAGTCCTGCGATCAAAGGAGCACATTGCCAGACCAGCTGGCTTTCAATATTATTATTGTTCCGCCTGCCCGTAAATTTTTGTACCTCACACTCCAACCTTTCTCCCTCCGTAACAATACGATAGATTCCTCTTCCTAGTGTAAACATTTTACAAAAAAAAATGTGGACCACATTCCAGTCCACATTTCACTATTATCATTAATGGATAAACACAAGTTCACGGTATTTTACCATACTGTAGATCTTTTCCGCATCTGCTGGATGCAGATTGAGACAGCCATGGGAACCACGAGTCTTATATAAGTCCTTATTCCAGCGTGACCATGGCTGCCACGTGGCAGGATGAAACCCTGTTCCCGTCCATGTAATACGAACCCAGCATTTTACAAAGGTTTCGTAATCTTCCCCTCTCATCGTGTAATTCCGCCGATGCTCCTTGATAAAGAAGGCACCTCTGGGAGTCTCACGTTTTGGCACCGGTCTGCCTGAGATACAGCGGCACTTAAACGCCACCTTTCCCTTGCGGATCACATACACCATCTGCTTTGAAATAGAGACTTCTGTATAATTCTCAGGATCCCAGTCTTCCTCAAAGTTTTCAAAATCTTTCTTAAATGCTGTATTGAGATAATTTACTTTCTGCTTCATCGTCAGTGCTTTTGTATTGGCATCACTGGGATCTGCAATGTAAGCATCTGTCAGGCTGTTGTCAATCTTTTTTCTGAGTGCCTTTTTCGCCTGTTCCACCGTCTTGTTATAATCCAGCTGCCATCCATAGTCCCCGCCGGAGACCTTCACTTTTCTTACCTTCTTTTTCTCATGGGACTTCAGCATCCTCGTCTTACCCACTGTTTTGTATTTCATACAAAACTTCTCGACCCACTTCTCCAACGCACTTTCATCGTATTTAATCTTACCGTTGCGGCAGGTGATCCACTTGGAAATCTGATTTGGCGTGATTTTCTCTGTGACTCCCTCGCCCATATTCCAGGTAATAAAGCGGAGAGCCGCATTATTACAGAGAGAGATCTCTTTTTTCAATGTCTCATCTTCTGATGTAACTCTCGGTGTCTCATAAACATCCGGATATTTTTCGCGGTCTGAAATATCGATCTCATTTCTCGCTTCCTGCAGGGCTTTTTGTAAAACAGCCATAAATGCCTGGAGCTGGATCTTATTCCCCCACACTTCTCCGACACAGATATACTGTTTCTTTGCCTTATCGTATTTCACATGAGCAGAAGCCGGTTCAACAATCTTATAATCCTCGCTGCCAAGTATGATCTGTGACTCCGTCACTTTTTTCTGCAGCTTATCTCCATCATAAGAAACATTATAAGCGATGGAATATTCTTTGTTTTTTGGAAACAGGACAAAAGACTGATGCTGTTCCGCATATAGTTTATCCCATTCCGTACCGGAATTTACTATATAATCCAGATCTTTGCCTCGCAGGACCAGTGTCCCCCCGTCTCTTGCCCTGACAGTCAGTTCGTAGTTATGAAAATTTTCTGTCAGTTTCTTTTTTGAATCTTCCAGTGTTAGTTTGGATACGTTGATCCCATTGATCGTTGTCCCCGGATACCAGCGCCCGCCATAATATATATGCAAATAAAGTATAAATCCACCTGTAATAAGAACAATTACCCCCAGTATGATACCTGCTATGATACCAATTTTACGCTTTCTATCCATGCTGCTTCCAAATCCTCTCTTCCACCTTTTATTTTGCCTTCTGTCTCCGTCTATATAAATATGTAACGCACTTATTATACTATTCCAATATTATGAAGTCAATTAGAAAAAGTATCCAGCCACAAAGAATTCACACTTTCATCTGTCGCTGGATACCACATATCACAAATTAATGACTCGTTTTTTACAATTGCTTTAATGTAAACTGTCCAACTAACTGTTCCAGATTCTCTGTCTGTGCAGAAAGCTCTTCACTGGTAGCAGAGGTCTCCTCTGCTGCCGCCGAGTTATTCTGGATCACTTCTGAAATCTGCTCTACGCCTGCTTCCATCTGCTTCATTGCATTTGCCTGGGAAACAGTCAGTGTGCTGATCTCATCGGTAGATTCTTCCAGTGTGGCAATTCCCCGGATGATCGATTCAATGGCATCGGTCGTCCTTGCTGTGATCTCGTTACCCTGTTCCACTTCCTGGATCGA
Source organism: uncultured Eubacterium sp. (assembly GCA_910584875.1). Lineage (GTDB taxonomy): Bacteria > Bacillota > Clostridia > Lachnospirales > Lachnospiraceae > Eubacterium_F. Next base: position 74,525 of record CAJUDA010000001.1, on the reverse strand, counting down.
ATGCTCGATAAGCTGCTTTGTATCTACCGCTGCTGCCGCACTGTCTGCAGCAAGCTTACCAATCTGGTCTGCCACAACGGCAAAGCCCTTCCCTGCCTCTCCTGCTCTTGCCGCCTCAATGGAAGCATTTAAGGAAAGCAGGTTTGTCTGTGATGCAATATCTTCGATCGCTGTGATGATATTTACGATCTCTTTTGATGTATCATTGATCCGGTCCATCGCCTCTTTCAGATGCTTAATGTCATGATTGCTCTTCTCTGCCTCATCCTTAAACTGGGCAGCACTGCGATGGGACTCTTCTGCTTTCTCCGAACTGTGAACGATCGTTTCCGTTATGTTCTGGATACTTGCCGACAGTTCCTGTACCGAAGCGGCCTGATTGGTCGCTCCCTCAGCAAGTGACGTCGCACTTTCAGCCATCTGATAGGCTCCCATGGACACCTGCTCGGTAGAATCATGGATGGTCCCCATTGTCTCACTCAGCGAAGTGATGATCGTCTCGATCGCGGTATCCAGCGCCTTGAAGTCCCCTTTGAACTCTACCTCCGGCGCAATATTAAAGTTGCCCTTTGCCACTTCTCCCAGCCCTCTGGACAGCTCATTTATGTATGTCCTGATCATATCCGCCGCCTCTTTAAAGGAGTCTGTCATCTCACCAATCTCATCCGGATACATACTGTCCACTTCGATATTCAGATTCCCTTCCGCCAGCTGTGCAGAAGCATTTTTTACATTCAGGATCGGTACAGAAAGCATTTTTGCCACTGATGCTGCGATCTTCGATCCCAGAACGACGGAAAGGACAATGATCAGAATCATAACGGCCAGTGAAACGAGTGCCAGAACCTGCATGGAAGTCGATGCTTTATTCCCCATTTCCACATTCAGATCGATCAGACCCTCTACCGCATCTGTCAAAGTCTTCAGAGTCGGTTTTCCCTGTGAAAGCAGCAGATTCAAAGCATCCTGGTTCTGATTAGTTTGTGCCTTCTCCTGTACCTGGGAAAAAATATCACGATACTTCGGAAGGGTATCATTGATCGTATTAATAAACTCCATCTCTTCCGGTGTCGTGCAGTTCTTTTCCATCGTATCCAGTGCTGCATCCGTCTTCTCTCTTATTTCATCCAGTTCTGCCACTGTTTCCTTGATTTTTGCCTCATCTTCAATAAGGATCAGTTCCCGGATCAATGCCGGTTCTTTATTCAGATAAGTACTAAAGATACCGATCTCACCCTGGGAAAACCCATTTGCCACCAATACATTGTGATACTTACTGTTTACAAGCATCACTGCTAAAATGCCAAATAGACTGGCAATACTGGCGATGACAAGAACTGTGGTAATACAAAACCTCAGTTTCTTCGCCACATTCATTTTTTTTACTTTTTCTGTCATAGTTTTTACTACCTCTTCTTCTTTCTATTTCATTTTACCAGAACCATATCATATCTGATTCCTACTGTTTTCTATTATAACACTGTACAGATTTTTTGCAATACACTTCATTGAATTCCCAGTTCTTCTGCCAGACCCCTGAGACCCTTCTGCTCATACAGATTACGGTAATAACTGACCTCCTGCCGGATCAGATCATCAATGACCCCCATCCCCAGCAGCTCTACCGGCGCCTTGTCATCCGTCATAATATGACCGCCCGCCTCGTATGTTTTCAGGGAACGTGCGATCTTCCTCATCAGATTCTGCAGTTCAGGGTCCTTAATGGAACCAAGAGAACCCTCAAACCGCTCCTGTATCCCCCCGGCGTGGGAAGCAAACAGTTCGAGATTTGTCGTTGCCGGAACATCCGCCGTATATACATTGTCAAATACCTGGGAGATCGTATCCATGAGATGGGCATTGATATCTCCCTCTTTCTGTTCCCACATATTCAGGTTCACTACCATAACACCATTCTCTGTCAGATGCCCGCTGACCAGTTCAAAAAACTCCACCGATGACATCTGAAAGGGAATCGTGATATCCTGATAGGCATCCACAAAGATCACATCGTATTTCTTATCTGTCACATTTAAAAAAGCCCTGCCGTCATAATTTGTCACCGGCACATCCTGCGGCATATGAAAAAAGGAACTGGCAAGTCTGGTGATCTTTTCATCGATCTCTACCCCTTCCACACGGATGTCCCCAAAATACTGGCGGCATTGTGTCGCGTATGTACCCGCCCCGACTCCCAGCATCAATACATCCATGTCCTTATTCTCTTCATAACCTGCCATCAGCGGTGCTGCCAGGGCGTAGTCCGTAAATGTCCCCGTCAGTCCTCCATCCTTCCTGTACACAGACTGTATCCCAAACATCACATTGGTAGAAAGGCTGATCTGTTCTTCCTCTTCCTTTACCTGAAGATAATTGTACACGGATTCCCCTTCATATACCAGTCCGTCTTCCCAAAAAGCAAAATGATCGCCTGAGCCAAAGAAGCAGCTGATGACCAGCACCAGTACACCCACTCCTGCACGCACACTCTTTATGTGGCTGGAAATAAAGTAGATCAGGGACAGTGCCAGAAGAATCCCGGCAAAGATCAAAAATGTCACCGAAGTCCCCACGGAAGGGATCGTGACAAAGGTGGGAAGAAAAGTCCCGATAATACTGCCAACCGTATTTGACGCACCCAGCATCCCCACCGTCTTCCCACTGTCCTCCAGCCGGTCCACCGTGTATTTCACCAGTGAGGGAGTCACAGTACCAAGAAGAAACAATGGAAAAACAAAGATCACCATGCAGGCAGCAAAAGCAGCCCAGATCAGAAAATTTGTATCCACCGCAAATATCATGAGTGCTGATATGCCCACAATGATATACTTACCCAGTACCGGGATCAGAGCGATCCAGACCGCAGCGATCACAATCCTCCCATACAGCCTGTCCGGGTTGGGATCCCGGTCCGCCGTTCTCCCACCGTAGATATTTCCTAATGCCATGGCGATCATGATTGTACCGATAATGATCGTCCAGACAATCTGGGATGAACTAAAATAGGGTGCCAGGAGGCGGCTGGCACCAAGCTCAACCGCCATCACTGACATACCCGCAAAAAATTCCGTAAGATATAAATAAATTTTGTTGTTTAATATCTTCCTATCTCTCATTATTACATCAGACTCTTATACAATTCTGTGATATCTTCTACACTTGTTTCCTTTGGATTTCCCGGACGGCAGGCATCATCATAAGCGGATTGTGCCAGGAACGGAATATCCTCTTCCTTCACGATCTCCTTCAGGTCTTTCGGGATGCCCACATCTTCCGACAGCTTCTTCACGGCATCGACAGCCGCTTTCCGGTATTCATCCTGGGACATCGTCTCTGTCCCCTCCACTCCCATCGCTTTTGCAATATCACGGTATTTTTCACCTGTCGCCTCTGCATTATACTCCATTACGGTAGGAAGTATGATGGCATTCGCCACACCATGCGGAGTATCATACAATGCTCCCAGCGGATGCGCCATGGAATGGACGATACCAAGACCGACATTAGAAAATCCCATGCCTGCCACATACTGTCCCAGCGCCATATCTTCCCGCCCTTCCGGCGTATTTTCCACGGCCCCTCTCAGGGAACGGGCAATGATCTCGATCGCCTTGAGGTGGAACATATCTGACAGTTCCCATGCCCCGGCTGTGATATATCCTTCAATGGCATGAGTCAGGGCATCCATGCCGGTGGCTGCCGTAAGTCCTTTCGGCATGGAGGACATCATATCCGGATCCACAAATGCCACTACCGGGATATCCTTTGGATCCACACATACCATCTTGCGGTTTTTCTCCGCATCCGTGATCACATAATTGATCGTTACTTCTGCTGCCGTACCTGCTGTTGTCGGAACGGCAAAGATCGGTACTGACTTAAACTTCGTCGGAGCTACTCCCTCCAGGCTCACCACATCTGCAAAATCCGGGTTGGCAATGATGATGCCGATGGCTTTTGCCGTATCCATGGATGAGCCGCCTCCGATGGCGATCAGATAATCTGCTCCTGATTTTTTGTATGCCGCCACACCACTCTGTACATTTTCAATCGTCGGATTTGGCTTGATATTGGAATACAGTTCATAAGACAGCCCTTCCCTGTCCAGTATATCCAGAACTTTTTTTGTCACCCCAAACTTAACCAGATCCGGATCAGAACAGACAAAAGCCTTTGTAAACCCTCTGTCCTTTGCCTCCACTGCGATCGCATCGATCGCCCCGCTTCCATGATAGGATGTTTCATTTAACACAAATCTGTTTGCCATTTTTATTCCCTCTCCTTCTATAGATTTTGTAAAAAATTAATATTTCTTTGTACTCCATTTTACTACCCGGGACGCCAAAAGTCCATGCCAAATTTGCCTCTCTTCGATCATTACATCATTATGCGTTTGCCTGCTCTGCGACCGCCGTTAAGATTTCATCCCAGTTTTTTACCCGTACAGCCTCGGGAGTATACGACCTCTGATTGTATGGTGTTTCAAACAGAAGCACCCGGATCCCGCGGTTGTTAAGGTACCATGCCACCTCCGGCCTGTCATCGATCATCACATCAATGGGATATTTTCTGCATGCCGCCAATTTATCCTCCGGGGCGTAATTCGTCGAGCAATAAAAAATGTCTTTGAAGCTAAAGTTATTTTCCTCCAGCCATTTTTCATGAAGTTCTCTGCTGTACCTGCCCAGCCAGCCTGTTTCGGTCGCAAATTTTCTCGCTGTGATCTGATATAGTTCATGACCATCGTCCGCCAGTTTGCGGAGCGCCTCTGCCGCATTTTCCCGCGGAGGCCATTTTTTACAATAGGGGATAAAATATCTTAAGCCAAAGATAAACTCCATCCTGCCGGAACACCCAAACATTTCCGACACACTGCAGCCATCCGGCTCATCGGGCTTCCTCCTGAAAAACCTTTCTCCATATTCCTTATAAAACGCTGACAGATCGGTCAATACGCCATCACAGTCAACTCCGATTCTCATAACTCTCCTCCTTGACATTCTTTCATCTTCAGGATCTGATCCCTGATTTCCATCGTTATCTCTTCCTCTGTCCTGCCGCCGGGATTTATGGGATTCCCAAAACGGATCTCCAGCGGATATTTACGAAACCGTTTTCCATAAAAGAAATGCGGTATCTTTCGATCCGGCGGAAAAATCTCATACGAACCGCAGATGGCAACAGGTATGATCGCCACGCCCGAATCAAGCGACAGTCTTGCCGCACCCGGTTTAAATGTTCCCAGGCTGCCATCCCTGGTCCTTGTCCCTTCCGGGTGGATCAGCAGATTATACCTGCCGGATTCCAGACACTCCAGCGCTCTCTTCATTGCCGGTGCGGAATTGGTATGCCGGTGTACGGGAATCCCTCCCATCATCATCAGTCCCAGCCGGTAGATACGGCGCCGGAGAAGATATGCGGCCGCGATGCTGCACATGGAATCTCTTCTCTCATCATCCAGACCGCCCATAACCCACAGCCCGTCAAAATGCGACTCATGATTAGGGCAAAAAATATATTTTGTATCCGGATCCAGGTGATCCATACCATAATACCGGATCTTCCAGATCTTCCGGGAAACTTTTGTAAAGATCCTGAAATCCCTTTTATGTTTTTTCGACCTTGCCAGGGGATATTCATCTACCGGAGCAGGATCCTCCTGCGCCCCAAAATCCCTGTCTTCGATCATTTCGATAATCTCACCGACGGTAATCCCGTTATACATCCGGGATTCTATGGAGATCCCAAACCGCTCATCGAGTGCAGTGCACATCTCAAAAACAGACAGTGAATCATACTGCAGATCATCCGCCAGCTTTGATGTGGCACGGACCTTCTGTCCCTTATCCGGCATAAAGGACCTCACAATACGGATGACGGCAGCCTCTGTTGTCTCATCCTCCCTTTCATCACTGCCGGCAGAAACCATACCCTGTCCTTCTGCCGATCCCTCTGCATGATCCCGCACATATTCTTTCAGCAGAAACCGTTTTACCTTACCAACAGAAGTCACCGGGATCTTATCTATCAAATGGATACCTGTGAGCTTATAAAGAGAATTCGTCCGGGCTGACCGGTTTTTCAGTGCTGCAACGGCAGTCTGGATCACATCATCGGAAAAACTCCCCTTTTCCACAAAAAGATGAAGCTCATCAAAACCATCGCGATCCGGTATCCCGCATCCGGCGATAAAAATACCGGGACACTCCGGCTGATAAAAGTTATCAATATCAGATGCCGAAATCTTCTTTCCATTATGCAGGATAATGCTTTCTTTTCTTCTGCCTGTTATGTATAAATATCCTCTCTCATCTACATACCCCAGATCGCCTGTCTTGAAATAACCGTCCTCATCAAAGGAATTCCTGGTGGATTCAGGGTCCCGGAAATATCCCTTCATGATCAGGACTGTTTTTACATAGATCTCGCCGACCCCTTCCTGATCGGGATCATGGATCCGGAACCGGATATCATGAAGTCTGTTGATGTTCCCCACGGATGTATCTGGATACCGGTCATACACTCCGGTACAGGCAGTGGGGGCATTAGTCTCTGTGGAAGCATACAGATTTGCCCATTCCAGTCCCATATCCAGAAAGAACTCTGCTGTTTTGCGGCTGCAGGCGGCTCCCAGTACGGACAGACCCCATATATTTTTCCCGAATGCCTGTTTTAATACAGGTCTGCAGAAACATTTTCCGATCTTTATGCCAAATCGCTTCCGCAAAAACCTCGATATTTTTAATATCGTGTAAAAACCTTTTTCCACAATGCGTCCTTTTTCATGAACCGCACTCCTGATCTTATCACAGATAATATCATAAACCTTGGGCACCATCCCAAAGCAGTGGGGGTTATACGTCAGCAGTCCCTTCTGCAGTTTAGAAGAATTGATATCTTCAATCATCCCGATACTGCAACCCGTCAGTAAAAAAATCATCGTGCTGGAGTACCCGGATATATGATTCAGGGGAAGGGTAAGCAGATATCTCATCTTCGCCCGGATCGCAGTCAGATCCACAAATCGTTTCTGAGACATGACAACCGACTGATAGGTGACCATGATCCCTTTCATCGTACTGGTTGTCCCAGAGGAATAAATAACAGCAATAACATCCTCCGCCCGGTCTGTCGTCGCTCCCCGCTGGACAGTCCTGGCACTCTGTGAAAACAGAGACAGCCCTTCCTCGCAGGAATCCAGATCAAACACCGGGATCCCCTGTCTTTCACTGGCAGACAACTGGCAGAAAAGACCGTCTACTGTAAAAATAGCTCTGACATCCGAAAATGCCAGCAGCCGGTTGATCTCTTCTTCCGGAAGCGCTGCATCGATCATCACCGTCGTAATGCCTGCCCGGGCAAGTGCCAGTGCCGCCAGGATCACTCTGGGTGAGGCAGGAGAAATGATAGCTGCCCTGTCACCACGCAAAAGACCAAACCCGGAAAACGCCTCCTCCCAGCCCTGTACGATTCTCTCTACATCCGCAAATGAGTAGATCTGTTTCCCGCCACTGTCCAGCATATAGGTAATCGCATCCCGGTCTCTGTATGTCGTACAGATATATGACAGCCGTTCCCTGAATTTCGTATATTCCTGATCGTTATCCATAATATCCCCTATCTGTAATTTATTACCGTATTATCCGATGTTATCTATTTTACTACTCCTGCCGGAAAAAGTCTATGAAAAAATCACGCAGACTGTTGTCCCGGTCCCCTCCTCACTCTCCAGTCTGATATCCGCATTATGGACTTCTGCTATATGTTTTACGATGGCAAGCCCCAGACCAGTGCCTCCCGTCTTTTTGGAACGGCTTTTGTCTACACGGAAGAACCGCTCAAATACCCGTTTCTGATATTTCTTTGAAATGCCGATACCATCATCCCGGACGACGAGCTGATCCGTGACTGAGATCCATACATGACCGCCCTCCCGGTTATAGCGGATGGCGTTATCGCATAAATTGTAAATCAGTTCTTCCAGTAATCCTCGATTGCCCTGTATACACAGTGAAGTCCCATCCAGGGATAATTCGACCCCGTGTTTTTCTGCCACCGGCTTCATCATATGGACACACCTTCCAGCAAGCTCAAAAATGTCGATGGATTCAAAAGAAGGTTTGTAATCCGGCGCATCATCCATCTCCGACAGCTGCAGAATATCATTGATCAATGTCAACAGCCTCTGGGCATTATCATGGATCTCCTCCGCAAAGTGCCGCCCCTCTTTCCTGGAAGCCATACCACTGGCGATCAGCTCGGAATAACCGGATATGGAGGTCAGGGGCGTTTTCAGTTCATGGCTGACATTTGCGGTAAATTCCTGTCTCAGTTTTGCATTTTTTAATGCCTCCTCGTGCTGGGAATGAATCATTACCATCAGTTTTCTGGCAATCCATACGGATATAAGGAAGGACAGGACGAGCATTCCCAGTGTGACCGGGAAAATATTTCTGTATATACTCCAGATACTGCCGGTCTCTTTGGCGACGCGGACCACCGTTCCATCCTCTGTCTTTCTGGCATAAAAAAATATATTCTGATCCATGGTCTGTGACTTCCGGATGCAGAATCCCTCACCCTGCTGCATCGCCTGTACAACCTCTGGTCTGTCGCCGTGGTTATCCATGACAGGGTGATCCGTATGGCTGTCGTACAGTACAGAGCCATCCCCGGCAATCCATGTGATCCGCAGTCCATCCCGCGATCGGATAAATTCGTTCTCTTTCATCTGTCTTACAAGATCCGTATCATCCATAATCTCCACAAAGGAAGACAGATCCGAAAACACTTCTTTTTTGAAAAGCTGGTAGGATACAATGGTCGTGAGAAACACCGTCAGAAAAACAGAGAAAACGATGACCAGCATAAAATTCAGATTAATCTTTTTCTTCATCCCTCCGCACCCCGATCTGCCAGATATCCTACGTTCCGCACCGTTTTAATATGCCCTCCTGCCCCTCCCAGTTTCCTGCGCAGCGTCTTTATATGTACATCCAGCGTCCTGGATTCCCCCATAAAGTCAGTGCCCCATATCCGTTCCATCAGGACGTCCCGCGTCAATACAGTTCCCGCATTTTGTATGAGAAGGGACAAAAGTTCAAACTCTTTATATGTCAGTTCCACCGGCTCCCCGGATACGGTACAGGTACGGTTTGCCTTATAGAGAGAGATTTCAGATAAAGTAAGGACAGACTCCTGCTGTCCCGGCTCTGTCCGTCTCAGAAGCGCCTTGATCCGCGAAATCAGTTCCATAACGCCAAATGGCTTGGTAATATAATCATCCGCACCAGAATCCAGTCCTTTTACTTTATCAATCTCGGTCGTCTTTGCCGTGACCAGGATCACAGGCAGATCCTTTGTATCCGGCCCGGATCTTAATTTTTTCAGGACAGCGATCCCATCCTCGTCCGGAAGCATTATATCGAGCAGCACAAGGGATGGTTTTTTCCTGTTTACGGCAGACAGAAAATCAGCAGCACATTCAAATTCTTCTGCTTTATACCCGCTGTTCTTTAATACAAACATCTCGATCTCGCGGATGTTGGCATCATCTTCCACCACATAGACCGGCTTCATCCATCTATCACCTCACCTTTTTTGTATCTCTACCCCATCGCCACATCCAGTACCATCATCAGGGCAAAACCAAAACAAAAAAATATCGTGCCCGTCTCCGGATGCATGCCCCGGGACATCTCCGGGATCAGTTCCTCCACCACAACAAATATCATCGCCCCTGCCGCAAAACTGAGAAGATAGGGCAGAAGAGGCGTCATAACTCCCACGGCAAAGATCGTCAGTACAGCACCTGCCGGTTCTACCACACCAGACAGGACGCCATATAAAAAACTACGCACTGCCCCCCTGCCTCCTGACCGCAGCGGCATGGAGATAATCGCTCCCTCTGGTATATTCTGTATAGCGATCCCCATTGCCAGGATCATTACATCCGGCAGAGTGATCCCCGTCGTCCCGGAAAACCAGCCGGCACAGACCGCCCCTACCGCCATGCCTTCCGGTATATTATGCAGGGTCACAGCAAAGACAAGCATGGTTGTCTTCTGCCAGTCATGTCCCGGGTCACCTTTCCCGGCACCACCGGCAGGAATCCGGGGGAGCATCTGATCCAGCAGAAGCAAAAAGAACATACCAAGCACAAATCCTGTCATGGCAGGTATAAAAGACAACCTTCCCATATGTCCTGACTGCTCGATGGACGGCAGCAGTAAACTCCAGACAGAAGCTGCTACCATAACGCCGGCGGCAAATCCGTTTAATATCCTCTGTAATGCAGGATGCGGGTTATGTTTCATAAAGAAAACACAACCCGCTCCCAAGGCAGTTCCTGCAAACGGCAGCAACAGACTCTCTGCTATTTCTATTTCCAATCCCGGTCACATCCTGTAATCAAAACCCTTTATACCAGTGTATCCATACTGGCTCCTTCCGTGACAACAGGAACCTCTCCACCGGCAGCCACCGGCATCTCAGAACCACCGAGTTCCAGTGACACAGCACTGGAAGAATCAGCAGCACTGCCAGAAGACTGGGAACTCTGCGAACTCCCGGATCCCTGGGAACTTCCGGCATTCTTTTTGTCCTGCTGGTATTTTTGGAACAACGCTTTTAAATATTTCATGTCTGCTTCCAGAATCTCCCGCAATTCCTCCGCCCTGTGTTTCTTTTTCAAGGCTTCCAGATCCTCCGGATCCATATTGACCCGGGTTGCCGTCAGCTCCTCCGCCGACAACATTTCCTGCTCCAGATCCTGCATGGAATCTTCCATCAGATCCTGCATCTCCTGCTGCAGCTCACGCATCAGCTGCCTCATCTCTTCTTCGCTGATCTCCACGGCATCCTGGGCAGCATACGCCACCTCTTCCTGTTTTTCTTCCTGCTCCTCTTCAAATTCTGCCTGACAGAGACCGCCGTGTCTGCCTGCCTGCTCCTCCTCCTGCAGATGCTTTTTCCTCTTTTTTGCGATCCGCACCATCGCCTCGGCATGTTTGATGGCGATCTTCAGTTCATTATCATCATACTCTCCGGTATAAAGCTTACGCTGGAGCCCCGCCACCTTCTGTCTGGCGCTTGATACCGCCTGCCCGGCATTAATCGACTTCTTCGTCCGCATGATCTGTGTCGACAGTTGTTTAAAGCTGTATTGTACTTTCTTTGTTTTCTTTTTATTGTTTTTTTTGGAAAATCTGCCGCTGACTGACCTCGAGACCCCTGTCCGCGCGATCGTAGTACCTGCACGGAAAGGACTCACGCGGGAATAACCCATGATACCCATGTCCAACGCCTCCTTGCCTGAATCATGAAATCCATTTCTTGTTTTTTGGCAGCTCAACGGGTTCAAATTGGCGCCGTTAAGCTAAATTATCGAGATAAAACCTTATATAATATATCGGAAATTTTCAAAAAATTCTTAATGTTTCCCGATTCGGCCCATCGGGATCAATCCGGATCTGCTGTCACATTCTCTGACACGATCTGGATTCCGTTTACCTCCACCAGATCATTGATCTCGATCACCAGACAGGGAACCCCGTCAATTATGCGGGTCTCTACCAGATCCGTGCGCTCCGGGTTGATCTCCACCTTTACGTCAGGCGTGCGGACCTCAAACTTCCTGGTGTTGGATATGTTCGCTGCCATCAGGGACTCCCGCTCTCCCACTGTCTCGTCAAAACGGGACTCAAAGGTCCCGATCTTCTCTTCCTCCACACCGCTTTTTTGCAGCAGTTTTGTCATGTCTGCCTTGTCCAGGGCAAGAGGCTCGGGATTTTCTTTATTTTCCTCTACCATCTGATTGAGATTTTCATGGATGGATTTCACTACTTCATAATCACAGTCAAGACCCAGCGACTCCTCCACAATCGCATTGAAGGTTTCTTTCTGGCTCTTTGCCGGAAGCGGCATCCGGCAGCCCAGCAGTTCTTCTGTGACAGCAAGATCCAGCTCATCTGAATTCTTAGAATAATACAAAAGACTATGTATATCCGTATTGCGATCGTTAAACGCCGGGAAAAGAAAACCAAGTTCCGGCGGCTGGACAAGCCAGTCCCGGATCCGGTCCTGGATATGATTGGTTTCGGCATTATAGCAGAGTCCCGGTTTGGACAGTTTCACCGGACAGATGCTGCACAGCAGATAATCATAAACATACTCCGATGCATCAAAATTTTCCACACCGTCTGTCGTGATCTTCGGAATATCATAGGCGTCATGGACCAGTATGATAAAATAATTTTCCGGATACTGATAAGTCTGGATCACCTTATCATAAAACTGTTCCAGAAGTTCCTCATCCTGCAGCTTGCTCTCCAGAAGTTTCATGAGGAAACGCTGGGTTCCCTCTTCCTCCGTCTCCTGCTCCATGGGAAACTCCATATTGAGAAGCGTCTTTCCGATGCTGCCGGAAAGCGTCTTGCGGAAAATATCAATGTACTTAAACATCTCTTCCTCGGGAAGTCCCAGGAACGCCTCCTTCAGCGTCAGCCGTTTTTCCTTTTCGGCATCTACGTAACAACCGCAGATACGTGTGATACTGCATTTCGTTTTGGTAAACCGTTTTTTTATCTCAGCAATTTCTTTTTTATTCATATGTTTTTTGTCTCCTCCTTTGTCCTCGTTTTTTCATTTTACCATATGCAGAAAGAATACAAAAGAGTAAATTTTGATGACCAGGCACTTATGGACAAAAGCGCACATAGATTAGAGTAATGCGATTTATCCGAGGTATTGTGATGCAGTCATTTCCACAACCACTAAGTGCGGAAGAAGAACGGGAGTATATCGACAAATGGCAGCAGGGAGACCGGAGCGCCCGCCGGATCCTTATTGAACATAACCTTCGCCTTGTGGCATATCTGGTGAAAAAATATAACAACTCCGATCATGGGATTGATGATCTGATCTCCATCGGAACCATCGGACTGATCAAGGCAGTCGATACCTACCGTCCCGGCAAAGGGGTGCGGCTGGCAACCTATGCGTCCCGCTGTATCGACAATGAGCTTCTCATGACATTCCGTAGTGATAAAAAACAGTCCAAAGAGGTGTTCTTATATGACCCCATCGGCGGAGATGACGGGGAGGGAAATGCCCTGAGTTTTCTTGATATTCTGGAAAGCGTAGATGAAGATATCCCGGAGCGCATGGAAAAGGAAGAAAACATATCAAAATTGTACGGATATATTGAGGCAGACCTTACGGAACGTGAAAAATACATTATCCGTCTGCGGTACGGCATCCCAAAATGGCCCTATATCCCGGAACAGCCGGAGGTCACACAGCGTGAGATTGCCAAAAAGCTTGGCATTTCCCGCAGTTATGTGAGCCGCATCGAAAAAAAGGCATTGATGAAATTAAGAAAGGCGTATGAACATGGCTGACCAGAAACTGGAAAATCTTCTCGAACTATCTCTGGATGTCTCCGAACAGACCAGGGAAAAAAGTGAAAACCTGTCTGCCGGATATGATGCAGAGGAACGGACATGGGAAGTCATCATCCGCTATACCGGGGATATCACAGAGCTGAAAGAACGCTATGCCAGCATTACACCCCTGCTTGGCGGCTATGCCATCGTCATCGTATCTGAACCACAGCTGCAGGCGTTATCCAAAGAGCCCATGGTAGAATATATCGAAAAACCAAAGGCTCTTTCTTTTGCTGTCTATGAGGGAAAACTTGTCTCCTGCATCCCTCCTGTACAGAGAGCACCCCTGAATCTCACGGGTAAAGGTGTGATCGTGGCGGTCATTGACAGCGGCATCGACATTTTTCATGAAGATTTCCGCAACGAAGACGGGACGACAAGACTGCTGGGGCTCTGGGACCAGACACTCACTACAGGAGAACCACCGGAAGGATACCATCTGGGCACCTATTTCACACAGGAGCAGATCAATGAAATCCTTGCTACCGGAGACCGTGCGCCCACAGTGGACAGCAGCGGGCACGGTACTCACGTGACCGGGATCGCAGCAGGGAATGGCAGAGCGGGCGGTGTTCAGCAGCGGGGGGTGGCTTATGAAGCCGATATCCTGATGGTAAAACTGGGCGGCTCTAAAAGGGACGGATTCCCCCAGACAACCGGACTGATGATGGGGATTGATTTCTGTATAAGGAAATCTCTTGAGCGAAATGAACCACTTGCCTTGAATCTGAGCTATGGAAACAATTATGGTCCCCACGACGGCTCTTCACTCCTGGAAACCTATCTGGACGGTGTTGCCGGCACAGGCAGGATCACGATCTGCATCGGCAGTGGAAATGAAGGCAGCCGGGCACGGCATACAAGACTGCAGCTGTCCATGGGAACCAACTACCAGATCGAGTTTGCCGTGGCGCCGGGGGAATACAGCCTTGGACTGCAGTTGTGGAAAAACTATGCCGACCGCTTTGTGGTGACGTTAGTAGCTCCTTCCGGCGAATCGGTCATCCTCTCTGAAAACGCACAGGGAACATACCAGTACCGTGTGGACCGTACCGATACCTTGTGGTACTTTGGCGAGCCTTCCCCATACAGCCTGGATCAGGAAATCTATTTAGAACTTTTATCCATACAGGATGGGGAGCCAGTGACCAGCGGTATCTGGAAACTTATCATAACGCCGCGGGAGATCACCGAGGGAACGATCCGTCTCTGGCTCCCAAGCGGGGGCAGCATTAACGACGACTCCGGTTTTCTTGTCCCGGATGCCGATATGACGCTGACGATCCCCTCCACAGCATCCAAACCTGTAACCGTAGGCGCCTATGACGGAGATACCGGAAGCTTCGCTGCCTTTTCGGGACGCGGCTACCGATATGGCGTCTATGCCAAGCCGGATCTCGTCGCCCCCGGCGTGGATATCATGTCATGCGCCCCCGGCGGGGGGTACACCATGCGGACAGGGACTTCCATGGCATGTCCTTTTGTCACCGGGAGCGCCGCCCTGCTGATGCAGTATGGCATCGTAAACGGCCGCGATCCTTACCTGTACGGACAGAAGGTAAAAGCATACCTCATCCGGGGAGCGAAGCCCCTTGCCGGGCAGACCCAGATCCCCGATGCCGCCGCCGGCTGGGGGGCGCTGTGTCTGCGGGACAGTATACCGGAATGACAGATTGTCAGCCGACTGAATACTTTTTAATGACATTCTCTACTTTTGGTGAACCGTCTGCTTTCCGTATTACACCAAAGAAGTCCTCTTTTGTCGCTTCCTTTAATGAGTATGCTTTATAATATGTGCGCAGTGCATGGAAAAACTTATTGCTCCCCATTGTTTTCTGCAGCTCATAAAGAAAATAACTGCCATTATCATAAACAGCTTTTGAATATTCATTTTCTGAAATGTCATAGGAATCCAGTCTGCCATCCACTGGTTTTTCTATGACTATCTGATCCAGGACAATCTCCATCCACTCATCAAATTCTTTTTTAGAGAACCTCCCCTTGGTGTCCGTATCTTTCTGGTCATTCTTATTTACGCAGTGTGCCACACTCTTTTTCCCGGACTGCAGATAAAGCATGTTTTCACAATATTCCGCAAAGCTTTCATCCAGCCACGGTTGCCGGTAGGGGTCGTTTCCTACAGCTCCATAAAACCACTGATGTGCTGTTTCATGGGCAACACAGCTGCACCTTTCCAGATCATAGGGGGCTGCCCGGTCCAGATTCTTATATTCTTTCGGATCCATATCCGGCAGGCCGACCATAACCATGCCTGGATATTCCATCCCTCCCTCTATAAAGGATAGTACAACATCATACTCTTTATAGGGATATACACCGATCAGATCAGTAAACAGTTCTACTGAATCCATCGCAGCCTGCAGCATCAGGGAATGATATGCTTCATTTTTATCATAATCCAGTCCATAGCAATTCACGGTAATCCCCTTAACGGAGCCTGTTTTCTTCTTTAACCCATTGCTGACCACCATCGCCAGTTCTCTCATTTGGCTCCCCTTAATCTGTACGGTCTGCCCCTCCACGTTTTCTCTGCCTGATGCCATGACGGTAAAACCATCCGGCACCTGTACCGTCACATCATAATCTGCACATTTCGCATAGTTTGATTCTGAATCAGAACTGATGTAAGGGTTTTCATTCCATTTTCCATCCTCATATACCGATGCACAGGGAAAACAAAAAGATAACTGGTAAAATTCCTTTTTGTCGTACACTATATATCCAAACCGCTCCTTTTTCTTTGGAATACTGGTATCAAACTCCAGATAAACATCTGCGCTTCCTCCCGCTGGCAGCAGGACATTTTCTGATCTCAGATATAAAACAGAAGGATCCTTTTTCTTCTTTTTCAATGCCAGTCCTTCCCTTCTGCCATTTACTTTATATTGAAAAATCTCTGACTCTCCCTTTCCCTGTTTTTTCAATATGGAACCGGCATAATTCCGGATACAGATCATTCTTTGTATGGTTTTCCAGTGTAATCTGTACCGTCCCCGCTATTTTTTTCGTTTCCTGCTGCAGCTGCAGACTCATTTTATAGGAAACAGCATGACAGGTTTCTCTCTCCCCTGCCTTATAATCCAGTTCATTTTCTTTTTCATATGTATTCACTGACCGGATCAGCTCATCCATATCCACCCGGTTCTTTTCACTGATCCCCTGTATTGATTCTGCATCAAATAACTTTGGTTCTGCTGTTTTTGCATCATTCATAATCTTTTTCTCTTCTTTCTGCCCCCCGCATCCAGACAGAGAAAATAACATAACAGCCAATAGCATAACATACATTTTCTTTCGCATAACCTACTCCTCCAATCCATCAATAAACTGCTTCATCGCATCCTGTTCCATATCTCCTATATAGATATACTCAATTCCATGATATACAAAAAATGCAACACTAACACTCGTCGTCCGATAATCACTAAGACATTTCCCCGGTCTGCCATCGGACTTCACCCTGGCAATCACTGCCTTTATACCCAGTTTCTCTGCCGGATACAGCGTTACATCGGTCACATCCGGATGGGTCAGATCAAATATCCTTCCACTGTACTCCAGTTCATGATCCTTGTAATCCACACCAGAACTATGATTGCTGCGGACCGTCGCCTGCATCGTAACAGGACTTTTATACTTTTCTCCCACCTCATATTCGCACCGGATATCTTCCGGATTCTCTTTGGGTTCAAGCACAACATTCTTCAAATCTCCCATGTCATAGTAATCATTGATGATCATAAACCCATTCAGCTGCTCCTTGTCAGACATATAGGGTGTATATTCAATACAGGGACACCCCTCTGATGCACCGGCTGCCTGCAGCAAATCTACCCCGGTTGCCTGCTCCACCTCTGCCATGGTGGCAAACCTGGTATCATTTTTTGGCGCCCGCTTTGATATGGATACATACATTTCATGATAAGAATACGAATCCTCTGACTCCCCCATCTTATATTTTACACTTGAATTAAAATAATTCACAATTCTCCCGGCTGAATTCCTGACTGCCGGAAATTGAAAAAATCCAGCCAGAACAACAACGCAGACAAAAGCAACTGCTGCCTTCCACCGGAATCCCACCCATTTTTTCTGCATTCTGCCACTTTGCACAGAACACCCCTGCCTCACCATCTGCTCTACTCTTCCCTGTAAGGATTCATCTGGTCCCACCGCTATATTCTCCACTTTCAACGCCTCTTTTAATTCATTCTCCAAGTCCATAATTTCCTTCCTCCAATTTCAACCGGATCTTATTTCTTGCCTTGTAAAGCCTGCTTCTGACTGTCGCTTCTGCTATCCCCAATATGCTGGCAATCTCTCCTGTTTTCAACTGACCCGTGTAATATAACAGTATGACCTGCTGCAATTTGAATGACAAAGAACCCACGCACTTTCTGATGTAGCTCCTCCGCTCTTCTTCAATCACCTGCTCCTCCGGACATTTTCGCTGATCCACTTTTAATAACTCTGCCGGCAGATAGTCCTCGGCATAGATCTTTTCCTGTCTTTTCATCTTTTTCCTTGTATTTCTCCACAGATTGGATGCGACTGCCATCATATAATTTTTTATCTCCTTTTCTGACATCGTATCAGTTTCAAGCTCAGATGCTTTCTGTAAAAATACAACGAACATATCCTGATACAGATCATCCGCCATATCTTTATTTCCTGTCAGATAAATACAAAATGCATACAGGGAATTTCCATACCCGGCCAGGACTCTGAGCAGCTGCTCCTCCACATAGTTCACCACCTTTTCCGATAATCCGTAAAAATTTATTTCCCTCCACTTATTACATGTCACCAGTTCTGAAAATGTTCCCTGGCATCAGATTTTTCTTTGTACTAGAAAATATTATACTACTATGTTATAATGATTGCATTATACAAGAGGGGGAATTTTGCGGCACTGCTTTCATTACAGAAAAAGCAATTAATAATTATAAGATCGAGATCGAACAAGTTGTTGTAAACAGTGAAAACATCACTGTGACAATATGAAAAGAACTATAATGAACTCTGGAATAAAGTGATGTCGGAGGAATCCTCAGAGGAAGAAAAAAAGGGATGCTATATCGCAACCTGCATTTATAGTTCCTATAACTGCTCCGAGGTCTGAACATTACGGCGTTTTCGGGATCAGATACTGGATGCAGTCTGGTATGGCAGGCTGTTTATAAAATTTTATTATGCCGTCAGCCCGACCCTGGTAAAAAGGTTCGGAGGATAAATTTATTATTTTTCTTTATTGTCACTTGAAAACTCAATTAATTTCACATCACTCCATTTTTCATTACTTTGACTACTATCATATTCTTTAACAGAACCGATTTCAAAACATTTTATTGATGTTTTTTCTTCATTTATCTTATATTCCAGAAATTCTAATTGCTTTAAATAACTAGTAATCTTTTCGTCTATCTCATTAAAATTATTTTCACTGCCCTTAATTTCAATTTCTATCCACCTAATTTCTTCCGTATCAACAAACTTACCATTCCCAACATGTACATCTTTATTTAACTTTCTTATTTCATATAATCTACGAATACAAAATTTCATTAAGTTTTTTCCTTATCAACTGTATGTAAAAATCATAAAATTCCATTACTTTTATTCCAATTTCGTCCATTTGATCAATCGTTTTGTTGCATAATTCCTTTCTATCTCTATTGTATGAATTGTATTCATTTATCAAATGCGTAATCTCTGCCATCTTCTCTGCAATTTCTTCATTCTCATTGTCAGAAAACAAATAACAATGACTTTCGTGTTCGTCTTTAATATATTCAATTTTTTCTATAGAAAGAATAAAAAGCTCTTTTAAACAGTTGTATGTTTGTTCTAAATCTCCTTTGTACTCAAATTTTGTTTTGTTTTCTTGCAGACTATTCAAATATTTTTCGAGTTTCTTGAAATAAACCATTTGATTTTTGTTTTCTTCATTTCTGTTTTCATAATAATTAATTGTTCCAAAATAATTTCCAGTAGCGATTTTATTATCCACTTGTTGGATATTTTGAAAAAAATCTTCTTTTTGGGTTTGATTCAAAATATCTATTAAACCTTTATTCAAATCAAGATACTCCTTTATCATTCCCTTGGACAAACAATATTCTTTAGGAATATTTTCCATGCACTCACTGATTTTTTCTATTTTTTCATCTTCTAGCATCCAAATTGATAATTTCTCTTTAATGTAGTTTGCTGTAATTTTAATTCCGCCTTTTATCGCATCCCACGCTATTCCAGATAAAATTATAGTTGTTAGTTCATCCATAGTACCTAATCCCCCTTCACATAATACCTAATAATAATATAATTCTTCGCATAGTTTCCTCACCTCTGCCTGTCATACATATAATCAGGAACTACCACAAAGATCATCTTCCCAGTCCTCTTCGATATATTCCCCATCCCATATGGTCTCCGTTTTTTTTCCGCTCAGATCCTGATAAAATAATCGGTGTTCCCCGATTGTTTCCTGTATATAAACACCCTGACCCGTACAGGCAAAATAACTCTCATCTTCTATAAATGACAACTTCTGAATCAACGCCTCCTTTTTAGTTTTTCTGTCACATTTATAAAGTTCATAATCTTCATCCAGATAAAGAATATACTTGTCATTTCCTGAGAGATAAGACGCAACCTTTTTTTCCAGTCTTTTCTGCATCCTGTTTTTCCCCCATGGGATACTGTACATCATCTCCCCTGTTTCATATTCCTCAATAAATTCCAACCCCTCTTTTTCAATATACATATGCACTTCATCCAATCCTTTGCTGGCTCTGCCTGATCCCGGTTTGTACCGGAATACTTCCACGTCCTCGCCTGTTTCCAGATCCAAGCGGCAAAACCATGTTTCTTTCCCCTTTCGGATCCTTTTATAATATATTTTTCCATCCATCACTTCATATACTAAAATATCCTTATCCCCCGCTTTTTTCTCAGGATTAGAGATCACTTTTTGTACCGTCCCTTTCATATCCATTATGAGTACGGCAGGATCAGCAAGTGTAAAGAAAAAAATTTTATCCTGGTAAAAAGACATATTAGGATTCTGTGGTATATTTCCGATAATATTTAACTTTTTTTCTGTAAAATCAACCACAGCAAGTTTCCCCATACCTTCTTCAATTCCGTCATAAATATCTTGTGTATTTCCATCATCATTGTCGTCATCAAGCATAACATAAAATTTATCTTTATATAAGGCACAGCCAGAAAAACTATACCCTTCATCAACTTTAAAACTTCCCTGTTCTCTGCCTTTATCCTGGTATAATGTATAATAACCATCATGTCCTTTTCTCAAATAATAAAAATGGTCTTCTACTACCTGCCTGTAATCAGAAGCACTGTTATATAACCTCAATGGTGTTTCTCTATTGTCTGTATCCACATTTCCAATATTTAGTTTTCTTTTTTTCCCTAAATTATCTATAATCAACCTCGGCTTTGTTTGGGTGGAAATAATAGCACTGCGACTAACTGGCTCTCTAACATTCATACCGCTTCCTGTCACTCCGCTACTGACAGCCGCTTCTGTTCCAGAAATATAATTTTCCTTTTTTCCACAACAGCAAATGCAGATACAAATAAAAATAGAGAATAGAATCAATATAGGTATTCTTTTCATATGTTTTTCCTCCCGGCATCAGGTAAACCCGACTAAAGTATCTAAATTTCCTTACCCTCTTATTTTATCTTCCCCTTCCACAGCCTCTTACGGTGATTTCCATCCAGATCCATACAGTACAGGTCAAAAGAGTCCGGATTTTCCTTGTTATCTACCTTTAATTTTCTTTTTGCTTTTTTACGAGAGTAATCAATTAAATCTTCCTTATCAAAATATTCATCTAGATCATTGGCATCTGCTTCTTCCGTATAATAATCAAAATAATCACATCCAATATCCTCATCTTCATCAACTTTTTCTTTATAATTAAAAAAGTCCTTATAATACTTTTCATTATATCCTACCACATAAATACAGTTCTCTGTACACTGCACATCCACTGCCTTTATCCTACTAAAAACAGTGTGATTGAGAGTTTTTTTTGTAACCCGGTGGATTCTGAATTCCTCATCAATATAATAAATGTATTTTTTATTGGAACAGATCGTCTCTCTCCATACCTTTCCCGGCAGTTTTGTCATCCTGCCGCCTGCCAGAGGTATGATATAATCAATAGAATATATATAGTCATCATCCATCTTCATAAAAGCACAGTCACAATCCAACCAGTCATACTTTTCTTTAAATTTGTAACAAAATAATTTTTCCCTTTTCCAGCTCACTAGATCAAGTGAATACAAGGTAATAATATCACTTTTCCTAATCCCGTAATACCACTTCCCATCGATCAATTTTAATTTATCAGAGGATGTGACTTCATACTCTGCAGTTGCAGGGATTGGTATTGGTATTTCCGTATCTTTGCCTTGGATGCTACTCTTTACATAAATATCAGATTTTTCATTAAAATACATAAGTGATTTTTCATAAAAATTGTGATCATAAACCCTGCCTGCGTCGCGTAATGGCACCGCCTCTTTCTTTTTCAAATCAATAAAAGCTATCGTGTTGTGAATACCGATCTCTGGGTATTCCACTGCTTCCCAGTCTTTTTTTGTCTTAAAAATATACTCCTTACGGATAATCGCATAAAAATCAGAATCATATTTTGTAAACCATCCAATATAACCGTTTTTTAAAGAAAACTGCCCCACCTTATACCCCTTATCACGATAAATAGTATAATCAGAACCGTTAGATCTCAAATAATAATAATGTCCATCATAAATCTGCGCATAGACTGATGGGGGAGACGAATCATAAAATTTGATACCTTCGTTCATAACATCGACTTTCCCCATCTTCAGTTTTCTCTTTTTACCAGTTGGATCTGTAACGATCCGCACCGTCTTTTTTTCTTTTTTCCTGTTCTTTTTGTCTTTTCCCTTCACTACTTCACCCGTCATCACTCCTGCCGCTGTCGCAGGAACATCACTGACAGCTCCTCCAGTCTCTGCCTCCCCGTCTGCCACTGCCGGTGCTGTCACAGAGCCTTTTTCCTCACTGTCTTTTTGCCGGGAACACCCTGCACACAACAGGATAAAACTAAAGATTAGCAATAATATAATTCTTCTCATAGTTTCCTCTCCTCTTTTTTCATTAGAAACACCCTCTCCTCTGCCTGTCATACATATAATCAGGAACTACCACAAAGATCATCTTCCCAGTCCTCTTCAATATATTCCCCATCCCATATAGTCTCAAGCTTTTTCCCATTCAGATCCAGATAAAGTAGTCGATGTTCCCCGGTCGTTTCCTGTATATAAATCCCCTCTTCTGTACAGTCTAAAATACTTTCTTTATCAACAGACACATTCATAATTGTCTCTTTATATGTCTTCCTATTCCATTTATGGATTCGCAAATTTTTGTCCAGATAAAATACATATTGGTTATTATACACATACCCTGACACTTTCCTTCTTGTTACTGTACTCATCTTTTTTCCTGACCAGGGAATCACATACAATTTCATTCCTTTTTCGTACATCTCACAGAAAAATACTCCCTGTTGATCCATTTCTATACTTGTATTCACTACTTTATTTGATTTGGTCTGGTAGCTAAATATCTCTTCGATTTCTCCAGTCTCTAAATCCTGTCGGCAAATCCATATTCTTCCCTGTTTCTGTCTTGTTGAATAATACAGTTTACCATCTATTATGCTGTCAATATAGACAGTCTTATCTGCTGTATCCTTTTCGGGATATGGAATTTTGGTTTTATCCCGCAGTCTCTCTTTCGGATCCAGAATCTCTACAGCGACATCATCCCCATCGTCATACTCAGGCATAAAATTATATAATTTACCATGGTACATATAGGAATCCTGTAAAGGAGAGACACGACCAATCATCTGAACTTTTCCACTTGTAAAATCTACTACAGCCAATTCGTCGGCACTCTCTGCATCCTCATCCTCATTATGGGTTAGTATCAGATAAAATTGTCCATCATAAATACCACAGTTTAGAAAACCATAACGTTTTTCCAGTTCAAATGTTACTACTTTTCGTCTCCTGTCGCAGTAGAGAGTATACGTTCGTTCCCCCTCTTTTCTCAAAAAATAGTAATGGTTTCCAACTACCTGTGAATATTCTGCCGCCAAATCAAAATTTCCCATTGGAATCATACTATCTTTTGTATTCACTTCTCCAAGATTCAAAACCTTTTTCCTGCCTGTCATGTCCGTAATAGTCTATAGTTTTCTTTTTTTATGCCTTTTCTTTTTTAACTCTGTCTCTCTTTCCTCTGTTACTATGGAAGAAGAAATCGATGTACTGCTCACTGCAGCAAAAGATCCCCCATTTCTGCCTGTTTTTTTCTCACTTCTGGCACAGACAAAAAATAATATAGTACAGAGAAATAAAAATATTAAAATTCTTTTCATCTGCTTCCTCCCAGCAACAAATAAACTCTGCCAAAACAATTATCCTCTCCCACTATTTTATCTTCCCCTTCCACAGTCTCTCCCGGTGATTTCCATCAAGATCCATACAGTACAGGTCAAAAGAGTCCGGATTTTCCTTGTTATTAACCTTTAATTTCTTTTTGGCTTTTTTACGGGAGTAATCAATTAAATCTTCTTTATCAAAATATTCATCTTCATCATTGGCATCCGCTTCTTCCGTATAAATATCCACATCATCAGACTCAGGATCCTCCTCATCATCATTATCCTTACTAAAATAAACATCAAAATACTCATCATAATCACCATAATATTTCTTATGATATCCTGTCGCATAAACACTATTCTCCGTACATTGCACATCCACTGCCTTTATCCCACTAAAAATAGTGTGGTTCATAGTTTTTTTAGTAATCCGGTGGATTCTGAATTTCTCGTCAATATAATAAATATATTTTTTATTGGAACAGATTGTTTCTCTCCATATCTTCCCCGGCAGTTTTATCATCCTGCCACCTGCCAGAGGTATAATATAATTGATTGAATATATATAATCATTATCCATCTTCATAAAATAATCCTCGGACTCAAATGCATTATACTCTTCCCCTGGTTTATAACAAAACAGTTTCTCTCTCTTCCAACTTGTCAGATCAAGAGACCACAGGGTAATAACATCATTGTATAAACCCATTGTACCAAAATACCATTTCCCATCGATCAATTGCAAACTAAATGATGGTTGTACACGACATTCTGCTGTTGTTGCAGGGATTGGGATTGGAATTTCAGAATTTTTATCCCTGATATTTCTCCCTACAAAAGTATCTGTTTCTTCATTATAATAAATGAGTGAATTCTCATAAAAATTGTAATCACCAAGCATCGAAGTCTTATCGTCCTGTAACGGCACCACCTTATTTTTTTTCAGGTCAATGATAACTACCGTATCCTTATAACCAATCTTCGGGTATTCCACCGCTTCCCAGTCTTTTTTTGTCTTATAAATATATTGCTTTTCCGTAATCGCATAAAAATCAGCACCATATTTTGTAAAACCTACAATATATCCATATTCGTTATTTAATGAAAACTGCCCCACCTTTTTCCCCTTATCACGGTAAATGGTATAATTAGAGCCGTCTGACCTCAAATAATAATAATGTCCGCCATAAACTTGAGCATAATCGGATAGAGGAGACGCAGAACAAAATTTTATCCCTTCCTTTTTGGTATTTATCCTCCCTATCTTCAGCTTCCTCTTTTTACCAGTAGGATCTATAACATTCCGAACCGTCTTTTTTTCTTGTTTCTTTTTACTTTTTCCTATCACAGCTTCGCCCGTCATTACTGCTGTCGCTGTCACGGAAGTATCACTAACAGCTCCACCGGATCTCGTTTTCCTATCTGACACTGCAGCCTCTGTCACAGATTCTTTTTCCCCACTGTCTTCTCGCTGGGAACATCCGGCGCATAGCAGGATGAAACAACAGAGCGATAATAGTATTATTCTTTTCACACATAATCCTCCCTACTACTATTTTATTCGTTTTACAACCTTGTCTAAATAAGATCTCGAATTAGCAATGGCAGTAACATACCTCTTATTACTCTTTGCAGACGAAACCTCAACCCACACCCACCTTCCTCTTGCTTGATCATAAGTAAATGACGCAAGCGGATTATCCTTATATTTACGATGTACACTATTCTTTTTTTTCTTTTTATCCTTTTTAGCCTTTCTTTTTATTTTTTCTCTTTCCCTATTCGTAAGTTTTCCCCCGTTCTTTTTTTTTGAAGCATTTTCAATGTATATACTTTCCAGATCCATTTTCTCTGCTACCCAGTCACTGTGAAATTCTACCACTTTCTGGGAAAATTTATTTTCCGGATTTTTTGTATCTCTAAAAGTCGCCAGATCCACTTCCTCCAGACTATGTGCCTGATAATCCTGTATTGAGTGAACAACACATCCAAGAAGTACATATTTTTCCCATTTTTTATATGGTCCCTGAAATTTATTCAGGAACTTTTTACTTAATAATTTCTTTTGTCCCGACTTTGTTTTGCCATTATATTTATCATAATCCCAGATTTTTTCTTTTAACAATTTTTTCTTAACATATTTATGATAACACTTATGATATTCCAGACCATATTTATTTTTAATGCTATAATATAGTGATTTCTTTTGTTTCTTTCTTTCAAAAATATAATCTGGCAATACAGAACCATCCAGTATCCATTCCGCTTTCCCCTTCTTCTTACCAGGTCCCGGTATTTTCCCATCCTCGATTGGCATAAAATTATTTTCCAAATTCAGTTGTGTAAATATCTTTACATTCGTCTGCAACGTAATACTTTTATGCACAAACCGGTCTCCTTTATAACCAAACCCTTTCTTACGCCCCCAGTGACCGCTCGGATCCACCTGGTTCACGCCGTCGTTATCACAGTAGGCATACCGGTGAAGGCTCAGGGGATCGCTTTCCTCGCCAGTGTAAGTATCCATCGTCAGAAATCGCCCCTGCTCCGGCGAATAATACCGTGACCTCAGATAGATATTCCCGGTCTCCCGGTCAAAGTATTCCCCGGCATAGCGGTATGGGTTATCGTCTTTTTTGTCCGGGCTGATCTCATTGCCAAAGGAATCATAGGCATACTCCCGGATCACGTTTCCACTCTGGTCCAGCAGCTGCGCCACATCCCCGTGGTCATTCATCACATAATAAATGGATTCCGTCCCCTCTCCGCTGTCGGCGCTGATCAGACTGTTGCCCCGGATATAGCGTTTCCTGACATTGCCTTTTTCGTCCAGCTCCATGACGATCTGGTCGTCGTCCCATACAAAATAAGTCGTCGTTCCATTGACTGTCTTACTGGTGCGGTAGCCATCCGCATCATACTGACAGGACAGCTTACTATTTCCGGTAAGGACACGGCTCAGCTGATCTTGTACATCATAGTGGTTGACCACATTTTCATTGAGACGGTTCTGACCCAGGGACAGATCCAGATGAAACTCCGGCTTATCCCCGGATACCGGCCTGCGGTGGACAACAGCAAGCTGATTGCCGTTATTATCGTATTTGTACAATGTCACAGCATCCTGTTTGGTTTTGATGTCCAGACAGTCCGTGCGCAGCAGCTCATCCCTTTTGTTGTAGGTATAGGATATTTTCTGGTTTCCCTGTGTCATCGTACTCCGATTGCTGTGTGAATCATACGTATAAGAGATCGTTTCCTCTCCAGAATGATTTTCTGACAGAATCCTGCCCATTTTGTCATAGGTATAAGAAGATTCTCCTTTTTTGGTCTTCCCATCCCTGGTATTCCAGGCTGACTGTCCAGAGACTTTCTGCCCGTTCAGACGGTAGGCAGATGTATACCGGGATATATTGCCGGCGGAAGAGGTCTGACTGGTCAGTTCTGTCAGATCACCCGCACAGTTATAGTGATAATCGGTCTGCAGACCAGCTCCCTCTGACCTGCCGGATACGAGACTCCCATCCTCATCATAAGTATAGGAGGCAGCCAACCGCATGGTGCTTCCGTCCTTCAGCCTGACACGGGACAGCCGAGAAAAGCCATCATACTCATATGCCATCGACAGTTCCGTCGAACCGCCTACTGAGATCTGGAACGAGCGGCAGTTATCACCACTGTCATAGGTATAGGACTTCGTCACCTTTTTCCCCGCTATGTTCGTCTCTTCGTGTTTTATGAGACCACTGATATTATGATAAGTATACCGAATATCATTGTCTTTTACAACGTTTCCGTACCCATCATATTGATATCTGTGTGTTTCTTTTTTCCCCGTCTCCTCATCCTCTCCTGTCTGCGTCAGCAGGCGTCCCTGATGATCATATGTATATGTTGTCTTATTCCCGTTTTTGTCTGTGATACTGGTCTGGTTTCCGTAGATATCATACTGATAGGTTTCTTTATTGCCTTCCGGGTCTGTCTCGGATATTAGCTGACCCTTTTTATTATAAGTATATCGGGTCTCACTGTATTTATCTTTTTTATTTTCACCGGATACGCTGAGATGATATGTCTGTCCGGCGCAGTGAAAACTGTCTTCCCCGTCGCCTTTGCTGACTTTGATCGTCAGCGGTCTGGTCATGCCGGTAAACTGACGCACCAGATTGCCCTCCGCATCGTATACATACTGCGTATAGTAAGGCTGGGCGTCATCCTCTGTACAGCATTTGACACAGACCAGTTCACCCTGGTCATTATAAGTGTATTCCGTCCTGCTGACAGAATCCTCCGCCAGCTGCTCCTCCTCTGCCGTGACATTGCCGTCCTCATCATATTCTGTCGTCACCTGCTGGTACTGCAGCGTTCCCTTGTCTACCGTTACCGGATTCCACTCGCGGATCACCCGTCCCTGCAGGTCATACTCATATTTCGTGGCATAGCCTTCCGCTATGCCGCGCGGCGCAGCACTCTCGACGAGCTGCCCCTGGTGATCATACACTGCCTTTGTGACCTGCTGTTCCCACGGATCCTGATCCGACAGACGGCTCTGGGTCGTGGTCGTAGTGACATTTCCCATATCATCGTATTGATAGGTATGCTTTACCTCCTGCGTCTGCATCCACGCTCCATCCCGATAGCTGCGCACGGATGCATGGTCAGAGGTAACCTTATCAAACGCATCATAGTCATAGCTCTCTGCTGTTTCCTGCTTTTCCCCGTCGCAGTACACCGTGACCGTGCGGGACAGGGTATTGCCCTCTCCGTCCAGCCGGACTACCGTGATCTGCTCAGACAGTACATGATCGTCAAACTGTGTATAATAGGTCTCACTATCAGCCTTTTTCTGATAGGCGGCAGGATCCAGCGTCTTTTCATAGAAAGTGAGGACCGATCCCGTCTCTTCGATTTCTTCGGTATCCTTATTTACAACCCAGGAAGAACAGTGTTCTGCATCCATCGCGCCGCCGGAAAATTCTGCTGTCACGATCTCTCCCCCATAGCTGTCATACTGATGACGGCTGCCACGGAGGATCTCCCTGCTCCTGCCCCGGATATCATAGTGGATCTCTTTCTCTCCCCCGGACGTTTCCGTCACAGCCTTCCCTTCGGGATCAAAAGCATATACCCGCTCTTCCACCATTTCACCGGACGGATCCTCTGCCTCTGCTTCCTCTTCGTCCGCCGTTTCCTTTTCTTCGCCGTAATCATACTCACTCTCCGTCCAGGTCCCTTCTTTTTCGTCCTTGCAGATAACCGTATTGCCAAACACATCTTTGATCTCGACAAAACAGCGTCCAAAGTGATCCAGCGTCATATGCGAGAGCCCGTCTGCGGATGTATAACTCTCTTCTCCGGTCTCATGCGGGGTATCTGCCGCACTGGTCTCCGCCGCCGTCTCCCCTGTTTCTTCGTCGTACGTCGTCCGGGAGACAATGCCGTCCTGATCCGTATAGGTCAGTTCATTGCCAAAAGAATCATATGTCATGATACCCTGTGTATATTTTTTATTCTGACTGCTGCCTTTGGCAGAATGGATCTCCCTGTCCTGCTTTACCAGCTGTGCCATGGCATTATACTGATAGGCATTTGCCGTATAGGAGTGGGGATCCGCCTCCAGATCCGGATAATTTTTCCTCTCTGTCTCATTTCCCTTTCCATCATAAGTATAACAGGTTTTCGACAGCGTTTTGTACGAACCGTTTCCTTTCCTGATCTGTTGGGACTCTGATGCGATATCAATCCCGTTAGAAGAAAGGGTATTCACAATCCTGGACTTCACGGTACTGTCCGCATAGCTTTCATATGCTTTTACCGTACACAGATGGTACCCCCTGTCATCATCCGGATATCCGTCTGCCAGATGATAGTAGGATGCCGTCTGGGTAAAGAGGGCTTCTTTGCCCCTGTACTGGCTCATATACGCCTTTGGTCCCTTGATCTCAATGACATTCCGGTAGCCGGTTTCATCATAGGCGTATCCATATTTTTTCTCTTTTGGTCTGCTGTTCTTTGCTGCCCCGTATTCCCTGTGTATTTCCTGCACGACAAGAGAACCTCCGTCATTCTGATCGTATTTATAGAGGTACTCGGTCATTTTCTTTCCATCATCCACATAAGCCGCCTGCATTTTATTCTTATTGTACTGATATAGACTGACGTCCTTCTTTGGTCTCTTTTTCAGATGCAGTGCCGCTGCATCCAGACTGGATTTCTGATAGGTATAGTCCGACATTTTGCCATTATCTTTATGTTTCTTCGGATTATAAGAGCTGACCACAGCCAACGCTTTCAGTCCCTCTTCTCCATACTGCCACACCTCATGTGCCTCATCGGTCAGATCATCAAAAGCAGTCAGTGTATCGTTCTGTTTCTGAAAATAATCATATTTCGTCCCATTCGCCTTTTTCTTCGTCCCGGCGTCCTGCTGATACTCCCTTGTCACATAGAAAAACTGGGTCACAACATCACGTTTCTGACCAGCGCCTGCATCCCTGCTTCCCCGGATCCCTCCGGCGCGGTATTCGTAGTGAGTGATACTGCCCCCGCTTTCTATGCTTTTGATCAGATAGGTCTCATTGGTACCCGCGCGCTGGGAAGCCACCCCTGCCCCCGCCGCATTGACCAGACTCTCGACGGTGCGGTATCCGTATGTTTCTTTCTCTCCGTCTACCGTAACGCTCTTTAATATACAGCCATACAATTTTTGTGAATGCAGTGTCTGATAAGTAGTTCCACTGATCGTATAGCGGATCGTCTTTCCGGAAATGCCGCCAGCCGTTTTCGTTCCCTGGACGGTCACCTTTTCCAGAAATCTCATGCCGTTTTCTTCTTTTCCATAATGAAATACAATATTACGCCCTACCGAATCCGTAATGGTATCAAAATAGATATGATCCCGGTAGGTATAGCGGATCGTATTGTCATGGGTGTCTTTCTGCAGGGCAACGACGCCATCGGCATTGAAATACGTCCGCCGCCCTGTCTTATCCCGCAGCAGATAACGGCACGCCACGCCATCCACCGTCCTGTTTATGCTCTCCAGTTTGATATCCTGATAATCATATCCTTCCAGTCCGGTGATCGTGTAATTTTTGCCCGCTTCATTCCTGCTGGTACGGACCGGCATCGTGCCACGGCTTCCCATATGAAGGTAAACCGGCTTTTCCGCCCAGCCGCTGCCGTCTCCCTCTTTCACGGTGATCGTCTCGATCCACGGCAGATCATAGGACCAGCCTGTACTGATCCCATATACGTTATGGGAATAATGACTGAGGACTTTGGTCCGCTGCGTCCCCTTTACCGTTTTGTCTTTCCAGTCCGTCACTTTGACAGGTTCGGTTACCATCCCCTTTACCGCATCATGGTGATCATGATAGATCGCACTGGAGACGATGATATTATGCAGTTCACCCCCGCCTGTATGAAAGTACACTTTATAAGTATCCACTTCCAGTTCTTTTACTGCCTCGACAGTCGGATATCCTATGCCTGCTTCATTGCTGTTATAGTACCGTGAGAGTTCAAAATCCATGCCTCCCGCCCCTTCGAGCGTCAGATCGGTCCGCGTGAGCATAAGATGACCCGTCGCCGTATCCACGCCGTCCTCCGGTTCCGACTCAAGCGGAGACCCCGCCACCCTGTCATAAAAGATATCTTTATATGTCGTGGCATACGCTGCCTCTGTCTCTGTATCATAGGCAGTATTGACCGCCTGGCATTCTGTGCTGCCGGTGATCCAGCCGGACGCCATTGCCAGAACAGTCACTGCCATCCCGGTAAACACTCTCTTTCCTCTATTTCCCATCAATGTACCTCTTTTCTGAGCGATTTATCGCGAAGAACCGCACGAGAAAACTCGAAGAGTTTCTCGTGTCGGAACAAAGCAATTTGTTTTCGCCAGAAACAAATTGCCGTGTGAAAAATAAGTGCTTCAGCATTATTTTTCACACTACCTCCTCCACCTGCATCTCTACCGTCGTTACCCCATCCTTCACTCCTTCCAATGGGATGGACTGGCAGGCCTCTCTTGTCTGCCCTGCCTCCATCGTGCCATACAGGCGGAATACGATCACACCGCTGTCTGGTGCATAGTAGATCAGTCTGACCCCGCTCTTTCCTTTTTGGATCTCTTTTTTTCTCATAAAGGAGGACGCGCGCTCCATGGATACCATCCCTGGATCGGTCCGCAGGATCACGGCATAATCCGTATCTTCCCTGCAGTTTCCGGCATCGATCTGGACTTCATACGCTTCCCCGCTCTCTACCTTCATTTTTTTCGTAATAATATTTTTATCCAGGTCGTATTTCTCCAGTACATCCAGTGTCCCAAACCGCCCTGCCTTTCCTCCCATACTGTAAAGCGTGCCGCCCACTGCCTGCAGTTCAGATTGCTGCTTCTTTAAGTTCATAACGGGCACTTTTCCCCACTGATCGGTATACGCATCATAATAGATAACCTGATCGGTTTCCTTTTCTTTATTCATATAAATCCTGCCGCCGGACACAGCGCCGGAAGTATAACGGTCGGCACCGGTAAACGGACATTTTTCTCCTGCCTTATCAAACGCCGCTTTATCTGGCAGATATTCTTCAAAATACATCATATTACGGAGATCACTGCCATCGGCCCTTTCTTCACGGAGTACCAGGATCCTGTCATCGACGGCAAACGCCTGTACGATATTACTCGTACCAGCAAACAGATGCTCCTCCCAGCTGTCCTCTGACGGGTCATAAATATCTACCCTCTCTGTCGTCCCGATCCGGGCGAACAGATAGATTTTCCCTCTGTATGTGACAGCGCTGAGTCCGGTCCGCTTATCGGACATTGACTTCTTTTTTGACCACTGACCGGATTTTGTATCATAGGCATAGACATCCTGCAGGATCCTTGCCCGGGAGGAGCTGTCCGTCTGACCGCCACACACATAGATCATATGATCATCCGCCGCCATGGCGGCATGACAGATCCCTGTTGGATTGCCCGGATAATCGGCAAGCTTTGTCCATGTCTCCTTTTTTGTATCATATACTTCCATGCCTGTGAGCGGACCATCTTCCTTTTCACCGCCCAGTACATAGATCTTTTCATCACAGACTACGCTGCTGAAATTTTTACGCAGCGTAGTCATCGGAGTGCCGTACTCCCATTCGGAAGCACTGTTCGTATTATAAATCTTCCGGGATGCCTCCCCATAGATTTCGCTGCTCTCCACTGGCTTAACCGTAAACGCCAGTGTTTTTCCTGCCGTGGCGTCTGTATAAACGTATTCATAAGAGGTCCCGGATACAGTAGTCTCTCCTGTCTTTCCCTCTTCATCATAGATCGTTACGATATAACTTTTGGCGTGTCTGATCTTATTCCAGCTAATGACATAGCTGTCCTGCCCGGCTTTTCCTGTGACGACCGGTCTGGCAAACCGCTTTTTCAGTGTAAGTGTATAACTGCCTGTGGCTTTGCCCTTTGTACTGACTTTCAGATACCGTCTGCCGTCGTATCCCCTTACAAAGGCAAAGTTAGCATTTACCCCGCTGTTATCATCATAGGCAAGTCTGCTTTTTTTCGCATCATATAACGTCGCCTGGGTATCCAGCGTGGATGTCGCAAAGAGATCATAGGCGACGCCTGGTTCCGGGTCAAAATAATAATAATTTTCCTGTCCGGCACGCAGCACATCACGTTTCAGTGCCCTGTCTTCCTCCAGCTTTACCGCACCGTCAAAACCAACAACCTCATAGCGAACCGTAAAATATGGATATTTGTCCAGTTTCGCCTTATCGATACCGTTTGTATTTTCTGCTGTCAGTGCCACGCCATAGTTTTTCTCCCCCTGATACCAGGACTTCACCGTATCTGTCACATCTGCCTTATACCTTCCTTTTTTCTGGATGCTGACTGTACTGTCCGGGATTTCTTTATAAACCGGGCGGTTATTGTAAGTTACCTTCTTGGGCTTCCATTTCTCTGTCACCTTATGAATCCCGATATCAAAGGTCCTGCCTGCACCCATCGTAAGAGCAGCCTGATTCTGCAGGTGCAGGTCAGCATGAAGGATCTGCACATTTGCCTGTCCGAGCTCTGCCAGTGTCGTCATCTGGATAAACGAAGTGCATTTGCCAGACTGCAGCAGCAGAGAACTGTCGTAAGTATAGTTCTCTGTTGGTGCTCCTGCATAAGCGGCGCCGATCCTGACGTCCCGTTCATGCTGGTCTGTGACAGTAGAAGTACGCAGCTTCATGGGGAATTTTCGTTTTTTGTTCTTCCACCAGCTCTGATCCGGTGTGATCGTCAGCTGTTTCTTTTTCTTATTGTAGATTATTTTTACTTTCGTTGTCGATACCCCTTTCGCATCGGTCACGATCGTTTTCAGACGGGTATATCTGGTCTTCCCTTTCTTTGTTTTAAAATAAATACGCCCCTTTTTTACCTTGACTTTCATCTTGCCACAACGGATCTGGAAAGCAAACGAACGTTTTTTCTGTCTTTTCTTCACTGTGATCGTCTCGGTAACCTTCTCCGGCTGGATCTGATAGGAGAATGACACATTTTTCTGTATATTTTTGTATGTCACGTTATTTTCATTGCAAATATCCGTTTTTTCTATTTTTTTTGGATTTTTTACTACTGCTTTGATCTTCTTCAGAATCTTAGATTTTTTTCTTATGACTGGTTTCCATGCCAGGGAATCACCGCCGCGTTTTAAAGAAACCAGCGATTTGCTGGCTGCATTCACAGACGCCCTGATCTGCAGGCTGGTGGACTTCGTTTTATAATATCTTTTGTCCGCTGTCTTCTTTAAGGTTGTATCAATTTCTTTCCATGCCCCGTTTTTTGATTTCTTATAATGCACAGGGACCGAATAGGTAGCGGCAAGAAATGTCCCGTCCGAAAGATGGAACTGTTTTACAAACTTCTGCCGCTTACTGGTCTGCTCACGGACCAGATCTGCCTCATTGAGCGGAGAGACCGGCTTTGAATCCTTTACCGACGACGTCTTTTGTGCCGCCACAGCATCGTCTTGTTTCCCTGTCTCTGCCAGCACAGAGACAAATCCGGCCGTTGCCGTGATGATAAACACCATCATACTCAACACAACGGTACCAATCCTTTTGTGACTGAATTCTTTTTTGCTCATACAAACTCCTCCCAAACATGTATTCTGCCCTCTGTAGCAAAGTATTTTCATCAGTGTAGCAGAATTTTCATAAGTTCGGAAGGAGCTATAGTTCCTGTTTTATAAATTTCTTATAAATATTTCATTATCTTTTTATTAATTTCGTTCTTTTATCCCTCGCTGAACATCGGCGTAGAGAGATAGCGGTCCCCGGTATCCGGAAGAAGCACGACGATCGTCTTTCCCTTATTTTCGGGACGTCTGGCAAGCTGTGCAGCGGCCCATACGGCGGCGCCGGAAGAAATCCCCACTAAGATCCCCTCTCTTCTGCCGATCTCCCTGCCTGTGGCAAATGCGTCTTCGTTTTCCACTTTGATGATCTCATCATAAATATCGGTATTCAGCACGTCCGGCACAAATCCGGCGCCGATCCCCTGGATCTTATGAGCGCCCGCTGTTCCTTCTGACAGAACGGGAGAAGAAGCAGGTTCTACCGCCACGATCTTGATCTCTGGATTCTTTGACTTGAGATATTCACCCACACCTGTCACCGTACCGCCTGTCCCCACACCGGCCACAAACAGATCGATCTTTCCTTCCGTGTCTTCCCATATTTCAGGTCCGGTATTCTTTCTATGCGCCTGTGGGTTCAGGGCATTGACAAACTGTCCCGGGATAAAACTGCCTGGGATCTCTTTTGCCAGTTCCTCCGCTTTTTCGATCGCCCCTTTCATGCCCTTTGCCCCGTCTGTCAGAACGAGCTCTGCCCCGTATGCCTTCATCAGATTTCTCCGTTCCACACTCATTGTCTCCGGCATGGTGATGACGATGCGGATCCCCAAAGAAGCGGCGATGGAAGAAAGCCCGATCCCCGTATTCCCGCTAGTCGGCTCTATAATGACAGAATCTTTCGTCAGGATTCCCTTTGTAAGAGCATCCTCGATGATCTCCTTTGCGATGCGGTCCTTGACACTGCCCGCCGGATTAAAATACTCCAGCTTTGCCAGAAGCACTGCCTCCAGATCGTTTACCTTCTCAAAATTGGATAACTCCATCAAAGGAGTATTCCCCACTAATTCTGTTACGTTCTTATAAATTGCCATGGTCATATATCCTCCTGTTTTCTATTTCATACTTTTCCTACTGAGTTAGTATGAATTATGATAAATATACTATACTCCACATCGTTCTGTCTGTCAACAAAAAAATGTGGAGCTGTCGATGTTTTTATGATTGACAATAACGGTCAGATCATATAATCCCCGTTTTTTTTCAGCTGCCAGTCCACGAGATCTGCCAGCGTAATATTATCGATCACATCACTGACGGCATCATTCAGACGGCGCCACACAATCGAGGTGGCACACTCCTCCATATGACTGCAGAATGCATGATCTTCCGCAATACAATCCACAGGCGCCATGCTTCCCTCTGTCTGGCGGAGGATCATCCCTACCGTATAGTCCTCTGGTTTCTTCGTCAGAAGATACCCGCCCTGCGGTCCACGGACACTGCGTACATACTGTGCTTTATTCAAAATCGAGATAATCTGCTCCAGATATTTATCCGATATTTCCTGCCTTTTTGCTATTTCCCGGATCCGCACTGGTTTTCCGGCCTCATTCAGAGCCAGATCCAGCATAAGGCGCAAGGCGTATCTTCCCTTTGTCGAAATCTTCATATTCCGTCTCCTTCTATTCCATTCATACAGAATTCCACTTAACTGGGCGGCGCCAATTTAAACCCGCCGTTGAGTTATCTGTACAACTAATCCCTAGTATATCTATATGATACAATAGGTATAAGCAAAAGACAAGGGCAATCACTCACTAATTTGCAGAATTCAGGGCAGCGGTATCATCCCAGCCGCCTGTCCTTGTACCACTCCCCGAAAAAACATCGTTTCGTCCCATTGCAAATCCGCCGCCCGAGCATTGTCTGAGCTGTCTGCCGTCGTTTTCTGACCTTTGACAGCACGTCTGCACAAACGAGCCGCCATACTGCGGGCAGATGCGGAGCATCTGTCCCGGGAAGAGGGGGGCGAAAATAAATTTATTTATTCTTTTGCCCTCTTTTCCCGGGATACGCACCTCTGGTGCTGCCCGCAGGTATCAGTAACTTATATGGTGCATAAAGGACCGGCGGGCGGCTATGCTGTAAAAGTCAGGAAAAAACGACAAGGCAGACAGCGAGTTTAGCGAAGGGCGGCAGGAGTTTTTTGCAATGGGGGAAACGATCTGATTTTTCGCTGGGAGCGGTACGCCGGACAGGCGATGGGATGATCCTGCTGCCCGAAAACGCATGAGTAAACGATTGCGCTGGCAAAAGAAAAAACTCAAAATCACCAGACAGGCTATACCGCCCGCAGTGATCCTGAGTTTCTTCCCATTACATAATATCATTCATACGACCTGTCAGTCATCTCCCTGCAGGGCATCAAATCCCGATTCCCCGGTACGGACCTTGACAACATCTTCCACATCATAGACAAAGATCTTGCCATCGCCGATATGACCGGTATACAGTGCCTGTTTCGCTGTCTCAATAACCTTCTCAACCGGAACAGCACTGACGACCACCTCTACCTTCGTCTTCGGCAGAAGGTTAAAGTCTACCGGAACACCACGGTAATATTCCGCCGTTCCTTTCTGTGCACCGCATCCCAGCACCTGGGTCACTGTGATTCCATTGACACCGATATCCGACAAAGCTTCCTTCAGATCCTCAAACTTATTCTGTTTGCAGATCACAGAAATCTTGGTAAGCTTCGTCTCTCCCTCTGTCTTTCTGCGGACTGGCGATACCCCGGAAGGAACTTCAGCAACAGGTACAGCCGCCTCAACAGGCACATCGCCCTTCGTGACAGGCGCCCCTGCCGGTACTGCTTTGTAAAAACGGTTGCCCGCCGGCATGAAGTCGGTATAGGCACTGGGCAGTCCATGTTCTGTTGCATCCAGACCTTCGATTTCTTCCTCGGCACTGACCCGGAGACCGACGATGGCACGGATCACAAAGAACGTGATCGTGATCAGCACAGCCGCCCATGCTGCCACGGTAAGCACACCCACCAGCTGCAGTCCCAGCTGCGTGAGGCCCCCGCCATAAAAGAGTCCCTCTTTCATCCCGGCAACGGCAAATCCCGGTGCAGATTCCGTGGCAAAGAGTCCTACGGCGATCGTTCCCCAGATGCCGTTCATCATATGGACAGCTACCGCACCGACCGGATCATCCACGTGAACGATGTGATCACAGAACCAGACGCCGAATACGACCAGCAGACCCGCCACAGAACCGATGATCAGGGATCCGGCACAATCCGTCACATCACAGGATGCCGTGATCGCCACCAGACCGGCGAGGGATGCGTTCAGACACATGGATACATCTGGCTTACCGTATTTGATCCAGGTAAAGATCATACAGACCACGGTAGCCACTGCCGGCGCCACTGTGGTGGTCAGGAAGATCGACCCCAGCGTCGGCAGATCCTTTGCTGCCGCCCCGTTAAATCCATACCAGCCGAGCCAGAGGATAAATACACCGAGGGCGCCGATCGTCAGGTTGTGTCCCGGTATGGCATTTACTTTTTTTATGTTTCCTTCCTTATCTTTTTTAAACTTGCCGATACGCGGTCCCAGGATCGCTGCCCCGATCAGGGCACAGATACCGCCGACCATATGGATCGCACAGGAACCGGCATAGTCATGGAAACCGATGTCTGCCAGCCAGCCGCCGCCCCAGATCCAGTGTGCCTCGATCGGATAGATCAGTGCAGAGATCACTGCTGAATAAATACAGTAGGACAAAAATTTCGTCCTCTCCGCCATGGCGCCGGATACGATCGTCGCTGTCGTGGCACAGAACACCAGGTTAAATACAAAACCTGAGAAATCAAAATCCGCATACGCCGTAAAAATATCAAAACCGGGCTTACCGATCAGACCGACGAGATCCTCGCCCAGCAACATGGACGCTCCGATGAGGATAAACATCACCGTACCGATACAAAAATCCATCAGGTTTTTCATAATGATGTTACCTGCGTTCTTTGCACGGGTAAATCCAGCCTCTACCATGGCGAATCCGGCCTGCATCCAGAATACCAGTGCTGCCCCGATCAGGAACCAGACGCCCCACAGGTTGTCGTTGATATAACTCATTACTTCTTCTGTCATAAGAACACCTCCAAAATATGTAATAGTGACATTACTGCAAAAGAAAAAGCGCCAGAAACTTTTTTGTTTCTGACGCCCTCGTCACTTATGTATGCCATTATAGTCTTCCCTGCTAAAAATGTCAATCTTTTTTTCTCACTTTTTTTCCACGGTCTTTTTCCAGATATCCAGAATCTTTTTCAGACGTTCCGGATCCAGATTCTTCCCCAGGACTGCATTGATGCCCTTTTGCATACTCTCTTTCGTCTCCTGCTGCCCCATTCCTTCCGTCAGGGCAAAGATCGGTATTGTACTGCTGTCCCCGGAATTCTGTGCCCTGAGTATCTGTGCAAATTCCAGATAGTCCATATCCGGCAGTTCACCCTCCAAAAGAATCGCATCAAAATAATGCGGGGAATAGCCAGACCATATGCGGATGCCCTCTTCCCCGCTGCCCGCCATATCGACCTGCGCCCCATATAACCGGAGATGTGGTCCCAGCATCTGCGTATTTTCCATCACCAGAAGAGAATACCCGCTAAGGTCTGTCTTGTTGTTTCTCTCCTCCACTGTCGTGAGTACGCGCGCCTTGTCCTTTAGATTTTGGGAACGCTGGAGAGGGATCGTGATCTCTATAATATTTCTCTTGTCATCTTTCTGATAAAGCCGGATCGTACCTCCCAGTAATTCAATAATCTTTCTCGCCACCACCAGGGAAAAACTGGTGCCCATACAGGAATACCCTGCTTTCCATGCAGACTTGTCCTCCATGTTGTCGATCGGATACATTCTCCCGAAAAAATTTTCATTGACCGGGATCCCGTTGTCCTCGACAGCAAAACAGAGATGGCTGATGCCGTTGCCCTGATCCTCATCGCTCCCCCATATATGAATGACTCCCCTGCCACCGGATGACAGTACGCAATTTCCCAGCACATGGTTGAGGCACTGGGTGAGCTGCACAGAATCCCCATAATAATATTTCCAGTTCAGGTTCAGCTGATATGTAATCTTTATGTCAGACTGTTTCAGATTATTGTCCCACGAACGGAACAATTCCCATAAAACATCGTCCAGTTCAAACAGCTTATCCTCAAAGCGGATCTTTCCCTGTTCCAGTTTTTCATACTGGGCAATGTTTTCAACCACTTTCTTCATATAGGTGACAACGTCCCTCACCTCATCTGCATCAGCACTCTGCTTTGACTTTCTGCGAAATTCAAGATCCAGAAACTGCAGGGGGTCATAAAGCTCTCTCGCCAGCATTGCCGCAAAATTCCGGCGCATCTCCATCGTAACCTGTCCTTCATTCAGGGCAGCCGCCAGGATTTTCCGGTTAGCATCCTCTATCCTTAACTGTTCTTCCCTGACCTGATGAACATCCTGCATACTGATCAGAATCGTACGGATATTGTCCCCAAGGTAACTATACCGGATCGACTTATAACGATAAGTCTTGTCCTCACTCTGGCGCATCCGGAAAAACAACACCTCTTCGAGCTGCCCTGGCTGCAGGATCCGCTGCATGTTTGCCAGGTTCATCCTTTCCAGAAAACGTTCCTGTTCCTCTGGATGAATTTCCTTCTCTGCCAGCTGCCGGATATATTCGTCAAAATGGCAGTCTGGTATGTCCTCATGAAATTTTGACTGCATCGATACATATACACGTACATCCTCCGTCTCCGTATCCACACATAAAAATTTCTCATACATCCTTCCTGCGTGTGCCTCAAATATATTGCGGAGCCGCCAGCGGACAGATTCTTCCTTTTCCTTCTCCTCGAGATGCTTGATGCTCCCTACAACATAGCGGAGCCTGCCATGACGCCATGTTTTTGCTATACTGATCTCAAACCACTGATACCCCGTCATATGGTTTTCCTTGTTGACAGACCATAATCTGACTTCTACACCATACTCGGAATCCGTCTGGATATACTGATGAAGCCTGCCAAAATCATCCGGATGGAGAAACCCTTCCCGGAACAGGGCGTCCTCCAGGCTGGCAAATTTACCATCCTCCATACAGGGGATGTATACACTTTCAATAATATCTGTGTATACATGCAGTTTCTGGTTTCTGGCATCATATTCAAAAAGAACACCGGATGTGAGACGCATCGCCATCTGATAACGGTTGCGTTCTTTTTCCAGCCGCAGGACACTGTTTTTTCTCTCCGTGACGTCCACCATCAGACAGAGGTATTCCCTGCCATCCTCGGCTTCATCATAAAACCGTCCGATCAGGCGGAACCAGTGTACATCCTCTCCGTCACCGCGCCGGCATCGGAATTCATGGTCGATCGTCTCCTGCCTCTCCGCCTGGAGAATCACATGATCCTTGAGCTGTGTCAGATCCTCCGGAACTGTATAAAGCCCCGAGCTTCCCATATATTCTTCCGGCGTCGTTCCCATCATATCGATGTATTGCTGGTTGAACTGCATGATATAAAAATTATTTTTCGTGATCAGCATCCGGAGGACGCCACCGGGAAGGTTGTCATAAGTAATATCCCGATCCTTTCGCAGATTTTCTATATCACTTATATTCACCACAAGATTACGGACATACCGGTTACCCGACATATCATACTCCATCACGCCGCTCTCCCACGCCCAGATCAGTTCTCCGTCACGCCTCCGCATCCGGTATCTCGCCGTATATTCACCCTTTTCTTTTAACTCCCGCATGACATGCTCGTGAAGCTCTGGCAGATCCGGTGGATAGATCAGGTCTTTCGCTCTGTTGTGGCAGCGGATCATAAGCTCGGCCCTGCCAAAACCAAGCATTTTGCAGAAATTGTCATCCACACTGGTGAGGATAAACAAACCTCCCTCATCATAGCGGAATACCTTTTCCCCAAACTCAAATAATTTCCAAAACTGCTCCAAATAAAAATCGGTCACTCACATCTTCCTCCTGGCAACTACCACAAAGCGTCCATCCTCTGTATGATAAGCACAGGTTACCAGCGTCAGCAGCTGTTCTCCGTATTCCGGCGTAATTCCTGTATCATAAAGTGACTGCTTTTTCACATTTTTCACATATGTCTGAAAGCGTTTTTCCGTCAGGGGACCGATGTATTCATAGTATTGAAAGGCATCGGTGTTCCCCTTATAAACCTGTGAACGGAATGCTGCTACCACCTCATACTCCCGCTGGTCAAATAATGTATCCAGATAGACCGTTTTGTGATTTTTATAAAAACTCTCACTCTCAAAATCCATCAGATGCTTAAACATCAGCCCGCTTTTCATATGATGTCCATAGATCATGAGATTGCTCTCCTCATCTTCCAGATCGCACTGCGCATCCAGGAAAGGCAGACCATTGACGTCGTATTCTTTATTAAAATTCCTGTGCAGATAATATTCATTATCCTCCGGCGTCTGCATCACCGGATAATCAATCTTCGTATCTTTTACCGTGATCCATCCAATGATATCCTTATTTTTTTTAAACAGTTTTCTGTATCCCTTCTGGACCGTCTTTCCTTTATTTGTGCGGATCGCACTCTCACTGACACTATCATCCCCGGACCCCTGTTTCAATTCCAGCAGTTCCCCAATGGCATCTTCTGAATTTTTTGCACTTTTATAATAGCGGACCAGATACAGCCCGCTTCCCAGAAAAGCAAAAACGCACACGATCAGTGCGATGTTCAGCATCCAGTTTTTTTTCTTCATATACTCCTCCTGTTCAGATCGTAAGCCGCATTGATGTAAAACGGATCCCGTCAGCTTTCTGCTCGGGTCCCAGTGGAACAAAGCCCACTTTTTTATAAAACCCCACCGCATACGGCGATGAATTGACAGTTACGGCCCGGATCCGTGGACCTTCTGATATCACAGCATCGACAGCCACATCCATCAGCTTCCTTGCTATGCCGAGACGATGAAATCTTTCCCTCACGAAAAGCAGACTGATATGCTGTCCGCTGCGCAGGGCAATGACCCCTGCCAGAGCATTATTCTGATAACAGCCCCAGAATCTCATCTCCCCCTGGCTGAGTCTCTCAGCCATATTGTGGTACTCAATAAAATGACGAAATGTCGCAATACCCATCTCATCATAGTCCGGCGCCTCATATTTTTCAAAAACCTCCCAGATCAGATCCAGGGCATCCCGCAGTTTATCCTGAGTGATCTTACAAATCTGCATGACCGTCTCCTTACAAAAACGGCATAGCCAGTAAATGGCTACACCGCAGTGAGCTATAATCTGTTACAATGACTCCAGTGTCTCCCGGATCGCCCGGATAAAGTCCTGGCTGTTCAATACTGTCACGTTCTCGCAGGAAGTGATCAGGGCAAGATCCTTCGTCATTTTTCCCTCTTCAATCGTCTGTAATGTCGCCTTCTCCAGTTTATCCGCAAATTCCATCAGACCGGGGATCTGATCCAGTTCACCCCGTTTGCGCAGGGCGCCTGTCCAGGCAAAAATCGTGGCAACCGAGTTGGTCGACGTTTCCTCTCCTTCCAGATGTTTGTAATAATGACGCTGCACCGTACCATGCGCCGCCTCGTATTCGTACACACCATCCGGTGATACGAGAACCGACGTCATCATGGCAAGGGAGCCGCAGGCGGAAGACACCATATCACTCATTACATCGCCATCATAATTCTTACA
The DNA here is from genome assembly GCA_910584875.1 of uncultured Eubacterium sp. Lineage (GTDB taxonomy): Bacteria > Bacillota > Clostridia > Lachnospirales > Lachnospiraceae > Eubacterium_F. Next base: position 30,674 of record CAJUDA010000001.1, on the reverse strand, counting down.
TGCCCAGATAAAGCCGCCCTCCGTCTTCATCACGCGTGCTACGGCATCATCAATGAGAGTGTAAAAATACTCCAGTCCCGCCGCATCAAATTTATCTTTATATTCCCTTTCAAAAACATCCTGGAAAATATCTTTAAAATTATGGTCATATTTTTTGGATATCGTATCCTTCGTCGCAAACCAGAGATCCTGTTTCGTATCCAGGGCATAACTGAAACATGACCTGGCAAAACTGGTGATGGACCGGTCTGTATTATGTATTCCCTGAAGGATTCCAGGACCGTCAAATTCGTGGATCGTCTCCCGGATCTCTGTGCCGTCCTCTGCCGTAAACACAAGCTCTGCCCTGCCGGCTCCCGGCACCTTGATCTCTGTATTTTTATACACATCACCATAGGCATGCCTTGCCAGTGTGATCGGTTTTTTCCAGTTTTTCACACATGGCTCGATCCCTTTTACCTGGATCGGTGCACGGAATACGGTACCGTCCAGTGCAGCACGGATCGTACCATTTGGCGATTTCCACATTTCTTTCAGGTTATATTCTGTCATCCGCGCCGCATTTGGTGTGATCGTAGCACATTTTACTGCCACACCGTATTTTTTTGTCGCCTCCGCAGAATCAATTGTTACCTGATCCTCTGTCTTATTGCGATATTCAAGACCAAGATCATAATACTCTGTTTTTAAATCAATAAAGGGCAAAAGCAGTTCATCCTTGATCATCTGCCACAAAATACGGGTCATCTCATCCCCATCCATCTCAACCAGGGGAGTTTTCATCTGAATCTTTGCCATGTTGCTGCCTCCTGTTTTCTTTTTTAGTCATGTTTTACTATAGCATAGACGATGCACATTGTCAAAATTCCTCACGAAAAATACACGACTGACTCTGCCGGCGGTTCTGCTGTCTCTACCTGTTCTGCCCAGAGTACCGGAAACAGGCTCTGGTTTTTTCTTGAATATTCCGGCTTCACTTTCACACTCACCGTGACCCACTGATCATTTGTGAGCTTTGCCGTGTCCTTGTAATGACAGATAAACCCGATCTTGGCAATATCATCTGCACAACATGTCATAGCCTCTCTGGCAGGTACAAAAGTGTCCGCCGGAAATGAGCGGTTGCGGTATACCTGTCCCTTGAACACAATCGTTTTATCTTCATATTTATCGGGATGCTCGCTGACGTCCAGATACCAGAGTCCAAAATCATCATCCTCCAGAACGATCCGGTCTGCCGTCACATCATAGGGCAGCTCCTCTGCAATGTTGCTCTCGACACTGCCATCCTCGGACTCAAAAAGTACCTGCGCCTGCCGGTTGATCGCCTTCACATTCCGTCTCATGCCCGCGCGGTCCATATCCTGCCGGCAGCGGTTAAAAATCACCAGATCCGACTGCTGGAAATGTGCCATCAGCAGCGGTTTCATATTATTGATATACATGGAAAATGTCTCGGCATTAACTGTCGTAAATGTCTGTACCACAACCCAGTTTTCCGGGATCGTCTCATTGACCAGCTTCGCCACATCCCACATGCCATTGACCTCGATCATAATACGCGCCGGTTTATGCTCTTTCACCATGGCATGGCATTTTTCCTCGGTGAGATCCTCCTCATCTTCAATCACAACAGTGGTTACCTTATTATATCGGAGAAGATTCTCATCTACCTCGCTCTCACCCTCTTCTGTTATGATAAAAAGTGTTTTTAATCCATCCTCAAAATTGCCCTCTTCCAGTATTTCCTGGATACAGGTCGTCTTGCCGCTCTCTAAGAACCCGGTAAAAAGATAAACCGGTACATCTTTATTTCCAAACATCCCTGACCTCCCTTTCATTCAAAGACAATATCTTACCCAAAAATCAGATATGGAATAATTCCTTTAACTGTTCTTCCGCCAGCTGGGCGCCGATCACACACAAACGTCCGGTATAGTCGGCACTCCCCCGCCTGATCTCGTATTCTCCCGGTACGAGATCAAAGTGGAACCACTCTCCCTCCCGGGCAGGCACGATTCCTTTGGCGCGAAGGATATCACCCATGGAATGATCTTCGGAAGACAGTTTTTTCAAAATCTCTGTCAGTTCCTCCTCACTGTATTGATAAGCGCTCTCCATACCAAGGCTGGTAAATACGTCATCCGCATGATGATGCCCGTCTCCATGATCGTGTTCATGATCGTGATGGTGTCCGTGTTCATGACCATGGTGGTGTTCATGATGATGTCCGCAGCAGCATTCATGCTCATGGTCATGATCATGGTGGTGTCCGCACTCCGGGCATACCTCTTCCTCTTCCATCAGGTCAAGTACAAAAGAATTCGTTTCCTCGATCGCACCAAGAATCTGTTTGCCATCAATCTCTTCCCATGGTGTCGTAACGATCGTTGCCTTATCATTTTTTGTCCGGATCAGATCCAGTGCCGCTTTCAGTTTTTCCTCCTGGATCTTGCCGGTACGGCTCAATACGATTGTCTTTGCATGTTCAATCTGATTGTTATAAAATTCACCAAAATTTTTCATATACATCTTACATTTCGTGGCGTCTGCCACTGTTACATATCCATTCAGCGCCACCTCTTCATTGTTCTCCACGACCGCCGACACAGCACGGATCACATCGGACAGTTTGCCCACCCCGGATGGTTCAATAATAATGCGGTCCGGATGATATTTGTCCAGCACCTCCTGCAGGGCTGTCCCAAAATCTCCCACCAGAGAGCAGCAGATACAACCGGAGTTCATCTCCGTAATATTAATGCCGGAATCTTTCAAAAATCCACCGTCGATGCCGATCTCCCCAAATTCATTCTCGATCAGTACAAGCTGCTCGCCCTCAAAAGCCTCCTGGATCAGCTTTTTGATCAGTGTAGTCTTACCGGCTCCCAGAAAACCGGAAAAAATATCAATCTTTGTCATACTGATAACCTCTTTTCCAATACAATAATAAACAGATACGATATTAATTATACTCATTTTTATCAAAGTATCAAGGCTAAAATATTTTCATGGATTTTTACATTACTTTATGCTATGATTAGAAAAGGATCAGTCTGACTGATCACTTGCAATCATTATTGGGACACGATATCGGTGTCAGGAATGGAGGATAGTATGATACTTACATCTACAGAACAAATGGAAGGTTACAAACTGCAGACACTTGGTCTGGTCCAGGGAAGCACGATCCAGTCCAAAAATATGTTCAAAGATATGGGGGCTGGATTCAAGAGTATGGTAGGCGGTGAGCTGACAGCCTACACAAAGATGATGGAGGAAGCCAGGGAGGTAGCGACCGGTCGTATGATCCAGAAAGCGGAGGCACTCGGTGCCGATGCCATCGTAGGAGTACGCTTTAATTCCGCTTCGGTCATGCAGGGTGCCGCTGAGATTATGGTATATGGCACTGCGGTAAAGATGAGTCAGGAATAAATAACTCTGTATCAAATCATGGCATAGTCTTTGTGGCTATGCCGCTTTTTTCTTTATCTGAATGCTATAGTCTTTACCACCAGCCTGTCCACGTCCATATCCCCAATCAGGTTATGCTCCACCGCTACATCTTCCACGAGTCTTCTTCCTTAAATTCAATTACCAGTATTCGTCCGATACCATCACCCCCTTTGGCGGATGTTCCACGGAGTAATTCCTGACTTCTTTTGTGATAATGACTCTCCTTTCCCCGTCGGCTGTTCTGTTCCCATAATAAAAACAGGAAGAACATCTCTGCTCCTCCTGCATTTGTATCGTCACTTTCACTGCTGTGATTTATTCTGTTTGTATTCATCTTTCCCCTTCAGACAGGAATCTCGGATTACATTATATCTTGATTATTATTGTTATTCTAACCCTTCAAAAATTTCACCCAATGTCATTTTTATATGTGGGAATTCTTTTAAAACAATTTCTTGTTCTGCATTATAATCATCTTCTTCTTTATCATTCTGCAACATATAACTATGTTCCAAAATATATTTTCCATTTTCCAAATAATAAATTTCAATAGATCCCTGTGGTGATACGATCCAATATTCTTGCACCCCTGCCTGTTCATAAATATCTTTTTTCTCTGTCCTGTCATGTTTAGCTGTTGATGGACTTAAAGTTTCAACAATTAATTTGGGAACACCGCTATAAAAACTTCCCTTTAAATGTTTACGGTCACAGACTATCATAATATCTGGACATAAATAGTCATCATTGATATCTGGATGATATTTGAAATCCAAATTTTCCATAAATACCAGACACAAACTGTTTTTCAAACCATTTTTTATAATAGCGTGAATATTGCTATTAATTATCCCATGTTTAAATCCTGGTGCTGGTGACATATCGTAAATCACACCATTAATTTTTTCGTCCTTTTTCCGTTCAAACTCTGCTGATCCCATATTCTCACATCCCTTCATATCATCAATTATAACATGAGTTGTATATTAAAGATACCGAAGATTTTGAGACGTAAATCCTCGAAGTCCAGCATTTTTTTAAAAAGTTATCCCCAGAAGGTCGATCAGAATCCCCCACACTACACTGGTGAGATAGAGATACAGGATAATTCCGGCATTTTGTTTTACCCGCCCGCGGTTCATCCGGCACAGGAGAAGCACCCCCACTCCGGCCCCGGTCAAAAGTCCCGTCATCATAGGGCCCGGTCCGATAATTCCCTCAAGATAAAGCTGGGTGATCACGACCGACGCCGCACAGTTCGGAATAAGACCGATCAGCCCGGCGATCAGTTCACCCACGATCGGAATATTAAGTACGAGACCGGACAGACGTTCCTCACCAATCCCTCCAATCAGTATGTTCAACAAAACTGTGATCAGAAATATAAAAAATATAATCTGCAGCGTATGCCGGACAGCAGAAGAAAAAATCCCCTCTTCACACCGGCAGTGCTCGCTCTCACACATCGTATGGATATTTTTATAGCGTATCTCTCTGCGGAGAAGTCTGTGATACAAAAAATCCAGGAAAAATCCGCTGACCGTCCCCAACAACAGTTTGGCGCCAAGAACTGACACAATCGTTGTCACCGGAACCGCCTCCGAAAGAAAGATCGGCAGCATCTCATCTGATGTTGACAAAAAAACGGCAACGAGTGTACCGGCAGTGATCACGCCGCCAGCATACAGATTGGATGCGGCGGCGGAAAAACCACACTGTGGGAAAATACCCAGCACACCACCAAACAACGGGCCCATTTTCCCCGCCCTGCGGATCGCTGCCTGGGTTCTGCTCCCTGTCTTATGCTCCAGCCACTCCATTACCAGATAAGTCAGAAAAAGAAAGGGCAGGATTTTTAAAGTATCCATTACTGCATCCGCCAGTGCAGCAGATAATTGTTGCATCGTCATAATCCTTTACTCTACTGATACAAAGTAATAATATATGGGCTGTCCGCCATACTGGATATCAACCTCCAGCTCTGCATCCAGTTCTTCAATCGCAGCGGCGATCCTCCCGGCATCTTCCTCTGTACCTTCCTCCCCATAATAAATCGTTACCAGCTCTGACTCTTCATCCATCAGCTTTTTGATCAGGTCAATCGTCGTTTCTGTCACATCTGACCCCACCGTCTCAATCGTCTTGTCACTGAGGCCCATGATATCTCCCGCCTTGATCTGCCTGCCATCCAGCGACGTATCCCGGACGGCATACGTTACCTGTCCGGATTTCACGGTAGAAAGTGCCTCCGTCATCGCTTCCGTGTTCTCCTCCACAGAAGAATCCTCTGCAAAAGCAACCAGGGCAGAGATACCCTGTGGGATATTTTTCGTCGGAATCACAATGATATTTTTGTCTTCCGTCAATTCTTTCGCCTGTTCGGCAGCGAGAATAATATTAGAATTATTCGGAAGGACAAAGATATGATCCGCGTTGATCTCTTCAATCGCCTGCAGGATATCCTGCGTGCTTGGATTCATGGTCTGTCCACCCTCTATAATAACGTCAACTCCAAGATCCTCAAAAATCTGACTCAGCCCTTCTCCCACAGAAACACTGATAAAGGCATTTTTCTTCCATTCTTTCACACTGCTTCCCTCTTCTATCGTACCCTTGGTGGGATCTGCCACCATAGACGTTTTTTTCTCCGTTTCACTGTTGTCTTCCACCGTCTCATACCGGATCGGCTCCAGGACATCACCACGTCTCTTAGCCTCCCTCTCTTCCTCGTCCTTCTGTTCTGCTGCTTTTTTCTCAGCATCACGGATCACTCTCTCGTTATGCTCTTCCCGCATATTATCAATCTTCATACTGGTAAGGGATCCGTAAGTCAGCCCTTTCTGGATCGCCAGTCCGGGATCATTTGTGTGAACATGGATCTTGACAATATCATCGTCTGCCACACAGACAATAGAATCTCCGATGGATTCCAGATACGCTTTAAACGATTTTTCCTCCGCATGGGCAAATTTCTTTTCCAGCATAACGATAAATTCCGTACAATAGCCAAATTTAATATCAGCCTCTGCCACTGCCCCGGCATCCGCACCACGACCAAGATCCCCCACAGCCACACGGGTTTTGTCCGGCTCAACCTCATAACGGATCTCTTTTCCCAGGATAGCATCATAAGCCCCCTCCATGATCGTCAGAAGTCCCTCGCCTCCAGAATCCACGACGCCTGCCTGTTTTAATACCGGGAGCATCTCCGGCGTCTGGTCAAGAACATCACGCATATGAAGGATCACAGTATTCATAAATTCCAGCAGATTGTCGGTGCGCTCTGCCTGTTCCATCGCCTTTTCCGCACCACCTCTTGCTACCGTCAGGATCGTGCCCTCTTTCGGTTTCATCACTGCCTTATAGGCAGAATCTACTGCACGCTCAAAGGCTTTCGCCAGGATCGCTACATCCACCTCTTCGGTCTTTACGATTTCTTTCGTAAAACCGCGTAAAAGCTGGGAAAGGATAACACCCGAATTTCCCCTTGCCCCCCGCAGTGAACCACTGGAAATCGCTTTACAGAGCTGTTTCATATCCACCTGTTCGATCGCAGCCGCTTCCCGCGCTGCCGACATGATCGTCATCGTCATATTCGTACCGGTATCGCCATCTGGCACGGGGAATACATTTAAATCATTAATGACCTCTTTTCTGGCATCCAGTGCATTGGCACCTGCTAAAAAACATTTCTGGATGGTCGCTGCATCTATTGTTTTTATCACCACTATCTTATTCCTCCAAATATAATATTTGCCTATAATTAGTGTACTAATTGATAACCCTGACACCCTCTACACATACGATGATCCTGCCAACTTCCATTCCCGTATATTCTTCCACCTTATATTTTACATTGTCTACCAGATTCTGCGCCACCGCCAGAATACTGACTTCATAGGCAACGATAATATGAAGCTCAATCTTTAGTTTTCCCTCTTCTACCGAAACATTAACGCCACGGCGGATATTTTCCCGTTTTAACAGTTTGACGATGCCATCCTTTACATTTACAGACGCCATCCCCACTACACCAAAGCATTCCACTGCTGCAGAACCGGCGTACTTCGCAAGTACATCTTCATCCACTGCGATTTTACCCATTTCTGTCTCCAACTGTCCTTTCATGGTAACCCTCCAATCCAAATTCTCTTCTTATTATTCAACAGCATATATACAATTATTCTACACCATGACAATAAAAAAAGCAAACCAAATGTCTACAAATCCGGTTTGCTTCATAAATTATATTAATATGATCATAGCTCAGTGGTACCGCCTGGGCCAGTTAAAGGAGAGATCCCATTGAAACGACTGATCGGCTTTATCTTATTCTGGATCGGAATCGGCATGGCGATCATGCTGTTTATGCGGCATGGACTGCTTGCCCTCATTATCATCATCTGCTGCCTTGTCCTCGGTTATAATCTGTTTACCAGCTGTTAGGATTATCGCTCCTCCGTTTCCCTCACTCATACATGCTTTTTCCTCATCGCATATTCAATGACACTGATCCCCTCCCGGTCACAGGCGTCCAGAATATCCTTCCTTGCCTGGTTATTCTCCCGTTCTATTTTAAAAATAAAACAATAAATACCTGACTCAATAACACAGAGAATAAGGGCATACAGCACTGTGTCCCAGAAAGTGCTGGTAAGCGCTGTCGGTATGACCGCTGATACAATAATGACGGCAAAGATCAGGATCCCCCATTTCCACGATCTTTTCACTTTCTCATACTCAACCCACACCTGTCTGGTATATTCTCCCGGAGTCAGCCCCTTTTTCCCTTTCTTCTCCAGACGCTTATTCTTTTTCTGATATTTTTTCAGCATCAGATCAAGCATGATCATTTCCTGCGATTCCCTCTTGATCGCACGTTCAAAATCTTTTGTCTCGGAACGGGGACGCCGGATGCTGCCGTAACGCCGGTATCGCCAGACAGAACGGACGATCAGATAAAGGATAACATACGTTCCCGATACCATCAGAATTGGAAACATCGGGATCGCAAACACCAGGTCATCCGTCAACAGGATACATATGGCTATGGCAGCCGCCCAGAATACCAGGATTCCCAAATAGTAAAAAACCGGTTTGATCCGCAGCCGGAACATCACTGGACGGACAAATACATCCACGATCATTGTAAACACCAGTGACAAGCCAAACCCGCCAATATAGGGCGTGATATCGGACTGCGCATGAAGCAGGTCCATATTCTCTTCCAACAGAAACAGGTCAATCAGTTCCAGTATAAATACAGCCCGCATAAAACGGTAGATCTCCACTGGGAAATACTTCATCCGCTCCTTCCAGTTATAATTCTGAAAATACTCTTTGCAGAATCTCTCCATATCGGAACCGACGATCTTTTCTACCGGCTTCCCTTCTGTCTGTGCGGTCAGCAGAAGATCAAACAGATTTATCATCAGTTCATCCTGTACTTCTGTATTGACTTCGCTGATCACACCGTACAATTCCGTCTTTTCAAACACTTCCTGATACTCATCCCTAAGCTGTTCCGTCATGTAACTGTAATCCATCCGTCTCTGCCTCCCTTCCTGCCTTTTTGCTGTTCCCTGTCAGGATCCGTCCGGCGCTCTCTGTAATCTTCCGGTAATTCTTCTTAAATTCTTCCAGATACTTCTTTCCTGTCAGAGTGATCGTATAATATTTACGGATGGGACCCAGTGGTGATTTTGCCCGCCGGCACTGGATATAACCATTTTTATCGAGACGGGTCAGGACAGGATACAGCGTTCCCTCCCCTACTTCATCCAATCCCGCGCTCTCCAGCACAGACAGAATTTCATAGCCATATGTCTCGCCCCTGGCGATGATCCCAAGCACACACCCCTCCAGAATCCCTTTTAATAACTGCGTCTCCTGCATTATCTTCCTCCATTTCCCAAGGTCCCACAACAGGTTTATCCATGGCGCCATTCTACTTTGTAATATCAAGTAGCATAGTAGAATAATAGCACATCTACTATGTAATGTCAAGTAGGTGTGCTATTTCATCTAAAAATTCTCAAATTGCAAACTATAATATCCCTTCTTCTCACTCAGCAGTGTGCTTCTTCATAACAGGAGTGACCAAGCGCCTTTATGTATCCGTACGCATCCGACGGTTTTTTTACGTTCCAGAACGTGCCGTCACGGAGATCATACATCACATAATGGTGAAGATCTTCCCAGTCATAATTTTTTTCATCCAGTTTGTCTTCCTCATAAAAATACATAACAATGCAATCATCCATCTGCTGGCAGAAGCTGCCGGTCAGCTCTTCCCAGAGTGATTCCCCGGAAGCATCCCGGTAGGGCACAGAATGCTTCCACAGATATTCTGTCAGGGACTTTTCATACCTGAGATCCGAACCATCCTCCGCCCGACAGCTCAGCATGATCTCCGCAAAGTCGCCTTCATCATATTCGTCCTCTTCTCCTACTCCATAACTGGTCTCAACGGCAAGGTAAAGACGGTCCTTCTGAAGAAAAATGTTCTTTACATTATAATCATCAAACATCTCTCCCCCTGTCTTCTTTTTTCCGGCATGTTCCCTGGGAGCATCCGTTTTCTCAAGTTTCTTCGTCAATTTTTTCTCCGTGATCAGCACTTCTTTTTTCCCGGTTCCGGCATCGTATTTCATCAGCCCCTCTGTCCGGAAATAGATACTGTCTCCCCTGGCAGTCATCGTCCCGTCACAGATCTTTCCCATCGGTATGATCTTCCATTTTGCCAGGTCGACCCGGTACAGTCCTTCCATCGAATCATTATAGAATATGGTTTCATCCTGTACAAACGGGATCCCGTTTGCGTCCCGGATGATCTCAAAATCATATTGCTGTACACCGGTATCCAGTTCCTTTACCTTCTTTGATTTCAGATCCAGCCGGCAGATTTTTTCATCCGCACCGTAGATGATCTCCCGGTCGGTTTTTGTATACAGCCCATAAAGCCGCTTTACCTTCACCAGCTTTTCTTTCTTTTCCAGCAAAAGATTCTTTTTCCCCTTACGGTCTGCCGGTATCCGCCAGATTTCATAGTATTCCTGATTTCTGTGACAGGAGATAAAAATCCCGTCATTGTCCACCCACAGCACCTCCGGGACCGTAAAGCTCATCTCTTCCCCGCCGATCGCCAGATCCAGGTCATAATACTTCACCTGTTTTCCCCGCAGGTCATACTGATAGATCCCTTTGTCCCGGTCTCCCTCAAAGATACCCCAGTCATTGGCATACCGCTGCTCTGTGATATCGGCAGCCTGCAGCTTCCTTTCACCTTTCTGTACCTCGTCATCCTCCTGAACCGACGTCCCGCTGACCGCCGCTTCACTGGCTGCACTGCCGCTGACCGGTGTCCCGCTGACCACTCCGCCGCCAGACACCGTGTTTGTCGCCGCACCTTTCCCGCATCCGACCGCCAGCAGGGCAGCCGCGGCAATCCCCGCCAGTACACATAAATTACCTTTTTTTGATCGCATCGTTCTCCCTCCCTTTCATCAGTTACCTCATTATACCACTGATTTCCCTTTGATTCAATCTTTATAATACTGCGCCTGCGCTTCCCACAGTTCCTGATACAGTCCGCCGCTCTCTGCCAGATCGTCATGGCTCCCCATCTGTATGATATCCCCTCCGTCAAAAACAAGGATATTTTCACAGAACCGGCAGCTTGACATCCGGTGTGAGATATAGATGGCGGTCTTATGCTCCACCATCTCATCAAACCGTTCGTAGATCTCCAGCTCCGATACCGGATCCAGCGCCGCTGTCGGCTCGTCGAGGATCACGACCGGCGCATCCCGGTACAGCGCCCTGGCGATGGCAAGCTTCTGCGCCTCTCCGCCAGAGATCTCCACCCCTTCCTCTCCCTGTTTATAGAGTACCGTGTCCATGCCATCCGTCATCTCCCGTACCCGCTCTTCCATCCCCGCCTGACGCAGGGCATGCCACACCTTCTGTTCGTCATATTCTGTACTTGCCGCCACATTCTGTGCGACAGGGAAGGAAAAAAGCCTGAAATCCTGAAAGACAACGCCGAAGATCTGGCGGTACTCATCATAATCGTATTTGCGGATATCGATGCCGTTCAGCAGAATCTCTCCCTCCGTCGGATCATACAGCCGGCACAGAAGCTTGATAAACGTAGATTTGCCGGAACCATTTTTCCCCACGATCGCCAGCTTCCGCCCCACATGGATCTTCGCCGTGATATTTTTCAGCACAAGCTCCTCATTGTTCGGATAATGAAAGGAAACATTGTTAAACTCCAGTTCATATTCATTGTCCAGGCGTTTCTCGATCGGGAGCGTCCCCTCATATTTTTCATTTTTTAGGGATAACAGCGAGGTGAAATTTCCCATATACTGGTTCATCACCTCAAGCCAGTTAAAAGCACCAAAAAATTCAGACACATTATCCGAAAAACTGGTCAGTACCCCCACATAGAGAGAAACTTCTCCGATGGAGACCGCGCCGCCCACGGCACGGATCCCCACAAATCCATAGCAGGCAAACAAAAGAATCCCCATAATAAGGTCGGTTGCCGCTGACATCCCTGCCTCCCTGCGAAGCACTCCTTTCTGGCTTTTCCGCAGCCGGGCGGCCTCACCGCGTACCCCTCTGATGATCATCCGTGCCATATCATAAATACGCACCTGCTTACCGGGACTGTACTCATACATAAACATAAAATAGGCATCAAACCGGCGGTTTACCCTCACATTTTTCTCATACATCCGGTACTGCATCTGCCGTGCCGTCCGTGAGACCAGGAAACGGACAAAGACCGTGCCCGCGATCAGAAACACCATAAGCAATTCCCCCGGCAGGGAACAGGCAAATGCTACCAGACCGCCTCCCTCTCCGCCATCCCGGTCCAGAAACAGCCTGCTGATAAGGATCACCGAATAAACAATGGCAACGATATTTCCCAATATCCCGCTGATCGTGGAACAGTAACTGGTGATCCCGCCATTCATCTGGCTGCCCCTCAGGGCGCTTTCCACATGATCCAGTGTATCCGTTCTCTCCAGGATCTGATAGTCCAGTGTCAGGCATTTCTCGGATACTTTTTTATTAATCTCCTCATCCACTCTCCGCCGGAGAACGATCAGTCCTTTGTTCAGCCCCCAGCGAAGGAGCGCCAGCACCATATTGAGCAAAACCAGTCCGACCGCCAGCCGGATCAGATGCTGCTCCACCGCCTCCATGGCGCTGCTGCCTGCCATCCCCCCGCGGGCAGTCCCTGCTGCTTCTGCCACGCCGTCCAGGATCATGGCGCCCACGATGATATTCAGATACAGGATGGCACTGGCAACCATCTGCTCCAGTATCATCAGCGGCAGAAAAGATTTGCGGATCCCTGCCACCATACGCAGGATCTCCCTGGTAGAAGTACGGTTCTCTTTCTTTTCACGACTCATACGACGCCTCCATTCCCTGCCGGTTCCCCTCTCTGTCATGTTCCGTGTAATAATGGCTTTGTATCTCATAGATCCAGGCATATCTGCCCCCGTCCCGGAGCAGCTGCTCGTGTGTCCCCTCTTCGATAATCCTGCCGTGTTCCAGAAAAAGGATCCGGTCGCAAAACCGGGTACTGGCGAGACGGTGGGAAATAAATATGCTTGTCTTATTTTCTGTCATCCTGTCATATTCTCCATACATGGCGCTCTCCGCCAATGGATCCAGCGCCGAGGTCGGCTCGTCCAGGATCAGAAACGGCGCATTTTTATAGATACACCGCGCCAGCATCAGTTTCTGTGTCTCACCCCCGGACAGTCGCAGACCGTCCTCATCCAGAAGATTGGTAATATAGGTGTCCTCTTTTTTTACCAGGCTTACGATCTTCTCTTTCAGTCCGGCACGCTCCACTGCCTGCCAGAACCGCGGCATATCCGTCTCTCTTTTTTCCTTTCCCGACACAAGATTAACAATACGGAAAGGCAGCGCCTCCACATCCTGAAATACAACTCCCACCAGTCTGAAATATTCTTCTATATCATACTCTTCGATATTGATGCCGTTGACGAGGATTTCCCCGGACACCGGGTGATAAAAACCACAGAGCAGCTTGACCAGCGTCGTCTTTCCCTCGCCATTCCCCCCTACCAGTGCGATCTTCTCTCCGGCACGGATCGTAAGGCTGATATGGGACAGGATCTCCTCCCCCTCCTCTTCATAGCGGAAAGAGACGTCCCTCAGTTCGATCTCCGGCGGCTCCGCCAGCACTTCTGGCGGTACCTTTATACCGTCCCCATGCCGGAAGCTGTCTTCTTTGTCCAGCACTTCCCGGTAATCGCAGACCTCCTGATTCGCTTTCTGTATGTTCATCACACTCTCCACAAAAGCAAACATCCAGTCAGAAAAACTGGCTGTCACGCCAAGAAACAAGGTAAATTCCGCCAGTGAGATACTTCCCTGCAGTGCCTTGTGGATCAGCAGGACATACGCAAGACCGTCACGCAGGGCGAGAAAGACCGTATCCGACATTGTCGGAAGATAAAACCGTTTCTCCAGCCTCTTCTGCCACTTCACCCCGCAGTCCAGCCAGGACTGCAGCATACGCCCAAACCATTTCTCCATCTGGTACATACGGATGTCTTTCCCACATACGACGTCCGCCGATCTCCTCCGCAACATATCGCTCTTTCGCCAGAGTTCTGTATCCTCTTCCCGATGCGCCTCCAGATAATTTCTGGCATACCGGTTTGCCAGCACATTACAGACCAGCATGAAAAACAGCACAAAGAGGATGCGGATATCCACAGCGGCGATTGCACCCCCAAAGAGAAGCAGCCCCAGAAAATTCCTGATCGCGACAGGGAGCTCCTGGATCACACGTTCCACCCCCTGGGTGTTCCCGGCAATGGCATGCACCCCCAGTCCATTCTGTTTCTGGAAGGCATTGCTCTCCCGGTTGCAATAATCCGTCATAAGACTCTTTTCCAGCAGCTTTACGATAAAGGTATAACACCTGGCCATCGTCGCCGCATTGGAATAGCGTTTCTCTGCCAGGATCAACAGGTCCCGGAACACCGTATACAATAAGATGATGCTGCCCACCTGGATCACAAAGTCAGCAGCAGTGAGCCGGTTTTCAATGACATAGACCGCCCGGGACGGGATCATCACCAGTATGATATTCTGGATCAGAAAGACAACGATCATAGCGGGAAAGGAAAGGAACGCCCCCTTATGCTCCCGGAATACCTCCCGCAGCAGAAAACAGATATTTGACATAAGACTGTACTTTTTCCTCTTCATCAAGCTCCTCCCTTCTTAGCTCAATCATCTGTCTCTACTATATCACAGACCAGCAGATCAAAAGGAAAAAAGTTCACAAACAGAAAAAAAACGTTCCTGAATGGAACGCTTTATATAAAAACGCGGCGCCGTTCTATTTTTTAACTGCCCGTACTGCCACATAAGAATTCATATATTTCGTTCATATTGTTTTCTCCTCTCTAAACTTTATCCCAATTTGTTGTCAGAATAGTAACTATACAGTGTGAATGACAGCACTACTCCAGCGGCAGCATAACCTCTGTGGCAAAAACTCCCGGCTCATTCTGCCGGTTAATAAACCCATTATTCTTCTCCACCACTTTATTGATCCTGCGTAATCCGTTCCCGTGGTTCCCCCGCTTATTCGTGATATACTCCTTATCGAGCTTACGGATCACTTCACTGGTGGCATTACTTACAGAAAGATAGAACTGTTTTTTTCTCACACACATGTAAATACGGATAAACCGGTCCTGGGAGGGATCCATCTTCTCACATGCCTCAATGGCATTGTCGATCAGATTGCCGAGCAGGACACAGAGATCCACCGGATTGCAGGAAAGCTTTTTCGGAAGCTCAGCGTCACATTTGATTCGCAGCCCCTTCTTCTCCGCCAGTGTCAGCTTGCTGTTCAGCATGGCGTCCACACCCGTATTTCCTGACTTATACCGGATATCCACGGCATCCAGTTCCGTTTCCATAAGATTGATATATTCCTGTACCTGGTCGTATTCTCCCAGGGCCAGATGGGCGCGGATCTTCTGCATATGATTGTGATAATCATGCCGCCAGCCCCGCATCGTCATATAAAGCTGGTTCATCTCATCCAACTGCGATGCCACCAGCTTCTCTTCATACTCTGACAGTTTCTTTTCATTTCTTCTTTCATTAAAAAAGAGCAGTAACATACATAGTATAACACTGCCCGCCACACAGATTCCGGTCATAAAGCCTCCAATCCATACCACTTCATAAATGCCTGGTTCAGATTCGGATAACAGCCGCGGCTCACAGGCACCACAATACCGCCAGTCAGACTGCATTCTGTCCTGGTGATCCGTTCCACATTCTGTATATTGACAAGCACAGAACGGTTTGCCAGGCAGAAGTATTCATCCTTCCATTCCCGGCAGAGCTGTTTCATGGAACCCTTATAGGTATATGCTTCCTTCTTTGTCTTTACACAGAGATAATGCCCCTGCACCTCTGCCAGCAAAATCTCAGATTTTCTTATTTTCAGATATTCTCCCTGATAACGCAGCCAGATATATTCTTCTGTCCCTTGCTCCCGTCTGGTCTCCCACACGAAAGACAGCGCCTCTTCGAGATCCTTTTTCTGATAAGGCTTCAGCAGATAACGAACGGCGCCAACTTTATACCCCTCATATACACTTTCCCTGTCACCAGTGATAAAGATGATCGGGATCTCCCTGTCACACTCCCGGATCTGCCGCGCCAGCTCCATTCCATCCATTTTTTTGAGACCGATATCCAATAAAAGGCACTGGAAGGGCAGCGCCTCCGGATACTGAAACAGCAGTGCCTCTGCGCTCTGGAATATCTCGATCACAGCCTGTGTCCCTTTTCTGTCACAATACTGCCGGATCTCCTGCTGTAAATAGTCTGCCTGGATCTGGTCGTCCTCACATATGCCAAGATACAGCCGCTCCATATCTCAGACCCACATATCAAAACGCTTCTGCTTCAGCAGTTCTTCCTGCTGTTCCTTCAGCAATTCTTCCTGGTCCGGTACAAGTTCCTCTGTAGCCATCTCCTCTGGCATAAGCTCCTCCGTCTGCTCTGCCATGTCCTCCACCATATCGGTAAGCTCTTCCAGGCTCTCGGTGAGTTTTCCCTTGTCTTCCTCTGTGCCAAGTGCTTCCTCCACCATCTCTTCGCGTCTTTCCTCCGGCGTCTTCGGCTCGAGTTTCTCCAGCTCCCTGGCGATGTTTTCTCCCTGTTCCCTCGCCTCATCCAGTACATGATACATCTGCTCCTGGTTGTATGCCTTTTTCGCCGCTGCGATCTGATCCTCATAAGAATGCAGAAGCTCCAGCCGTTCTGCGATCGCCTCGATACTCCCGCACTTTTTGCCCTTCAGGGCATCCTTCTTCCCTTCCCAGTAATCAATCTGGCTGTCCCTCTCCTGCTGGCGCGCCGCCTTATCTCTGGCGCTGTTGGAAGAAAGACCGATACTGGTCTTATTAAATATGGTAATGGATGATATATTAATGCTCATATTCACACTTCCCTCCAGTATTAAACAATGGTTCAATCAATCAGCTTCTCAAATTCCCGTATCGGCACAGGCTTGGAAAAAAGATACCCCTGTGCCCAGTCATAACCATAACCGGTCAGCAGCAGCACCTGCTCTTCTGTCTCCACTCCCTCAAAGATAATCTTCTTTTTGGCAGACAGGATCAGATTGCCGATCTGGTTGATATACTCTTTTTCATCTTTCGTCTCATACCGGTCGATAAAACTTTTGTCTACCTTTACATTATCCACCGGCGCAAAGAGCAGCATATTCAGGGAAGAATATCCCGTTCCAAAATCATCGATGTCGATCTTAAATCCATGTTCCCGGAGTCTTGACATCTGTGAATAAAGATTTGCCCGGTCACTGCTGAACACACTCTCCGTAATCTCTACTTCAATATATTTAGGATCAATGCCGTACTGCTTTGCCAGCCGGATGATTTTCTTATAAGCATCCTGGTTCCGGAAATGAACCCGTGAAAAATTCACCGAGATCGGGATCAGCTCCCTGCCCTGCTGACGCCATCTGGCAAGCGTACGAAGTACCTGCTCATAAACGCACATATCCACATCCACGATAAATCCTGATTCCTCCAGTACCGGGATAAACTGATCCGGGTAACGGTAACTCCCGTCCTCTCTCCTCCAGCGGACCAGCGCCTCTGCACCGATCACCGTACGGGCGCTCATCGAGAACTTTGGCTGCAAAAACGCCTCGATTTCTCCCGCAGAAATCGCATCATGGATGCTTCCGATCACATCCTGGATCCGGCTGCGCCGTTCCCATAATTCATTGGTATAAATCCCGATCGAATCATGATGCTGCCTTTTAACACTCTTTCTCGCATGATTTGCCGCGTCGATCATCGTATGCAGCGGCAGTTCCGGCGACTCGAGAAAATAGATGCCGGATGTGATATGAAAATCACTCTGGGGATATCTCTGTGCAAGATACGATGCAAACTCTGTATTTACCTTACTTACCCGATCAGCGATCTCCTCCCGCTCATCCCTGGTAGAAAATACGACAAAACGGTCTCCCTCCAGCCGGCAGACAAATACATTCGCCTCATTTCCTGAGAGGATACGGTGTGCAAATTCACGGAGCACATGATTCCCCTCCTCAAATCCAAACGTTTCATTGAGAAGCGAAAAATTAGAAATGTCCGAGTACGACACTGCGTATGCTTTTGATTCGTCAAAATCAGCCAGCATACTTTTAACTTTTCTCTTAAAAGCCTTGTACAGATAAGCACCGGTCAGTTCATCCCGGGACAGATATTCAATCCTCTTTCTCTCCATTTTTCTCTGCATACGGAGTGAAACAAACGATGCCATAAGACGCCCCAGCTGTATCAGTGAGTTTGTCGTTTCCTCTGTCCATTCCCTCCTGCGGTCGCGGCAGGAACAGGACAGATACCCGATCGGACGGTCATTGCTATATAACAGGATATTAAAAAATCCCATGATTTTCTTTTCTTCAAAAAATTCCCTGTCCCGGTCTGAAAAAGAATGCTTTGTAATATCCGGCACAAAATTAATCCCATTTTCATCAAAGCCAGAAAGAAATCCATCCCACTCATCCACACAGACAAGATCATCCAGTTCTTCCAGTACGCCCTGTTCTCTGGTCCACTTATTCGTCATGCGGATATAGCCGTCCCTCTCAAACTCGGATATAAGCGCCTCATCAAAACGAAAACGGTGTCCGATGCGCAAAAGCAGCATATCTACACCACTGTCCAGATTTCTTGAATTCGACATCAGGCTGACGGCAAAAGAAATAAACTCCATATCATAATGCGCCAGATTTTCCCCTTCCAGCTTTTGATGCTGTTCTGTCAGTTTATAGGGTTCATACTGATCCATGGCAGGATCATAAAACACCACCTGTTCCCCTGTCTCATGACCATATTCCATGGCACAGCCGGCACGCTGCAGGATCAGGGACAGATCATGCTCTCCCTCCTCCATATGACAAAATGCCAGCGTCAGCTTTGGATGGATATCCCTGCTCCGTCCAAAGTAACTGCTCTTTATTTTGTCAAAGACATAGGCAGCACGCCTCTCTACTTCATCGGCATCGGATGCCGCAAGAAAAATCAGAAACGTATCCTTCTGCACTCTGCCTACCAGACCGGTCTCTCTGGAACTGGCATAATACTTGCGCAGGATGATCGCATAATTCTGCACCATCGCCATCGCAAAAGCTGACCCAAACTCTTCCACAAATTCATTCATATTCCACAGATGAAGAAGTGCCAGATGGTACCTCTGACCGCTGTTTTCCTGCAGCATTTCCTGAATTCTTCTCTCTGTTTCCTGGCTGACATAGACGCCAGTCAGCGGATCTCTTTCTTCCCTCTCTTCCAATCAATCACCTTCTCTTTATTACTTCTTATAACCAGTCTGCGATCCACTGGCTACGATCTCGATCGCCGGATTGTCTGTCACCCTGCCGGTGACAGGATCAAATGCCCTGCATACGCTATAGAGTATGGAGGACACATACGGAGGACGGACCTCCACACCATCCAGAACAACTTTTCCATCCACAATACCGCTGATCCGGGATGGTCTGTACACTTTGCGCACAATGTCCTCAACGGAGACATCATTTACATCGATATCGGTATCAACTGCCTCACCAGAGAGCTCGTTTCCTTCTTCCCTGACCGTCAGACAATCAAACAGAATATTTTCATGCTTTATATTTTTTATATCGGAAACACAGGCACTTAACAGTATACCTTCCGTCGTACATTCTTCTTTTTTGCCCCGTCTGCCCTGTCTTTCCCAGTTGGCCGTGACAGCCAGATACAACCGGTCTTCATGGGAAAAAATATCATCTACAAGATACGACGTACATGCGGCATCCTCCTTCCACAGCTTCAGTCCATCCAGTCTCTCCCGGATGGTATCCTGATCCAGGACACACGCCGCCCTCTGTCCGTTCCCGTCATAGCGGTAGATGCTCTGGCGGTCTGAGGTAAGATAAAGGCTCTCCTGACATACTCTCAGCCGGATCGTCAGATCCTTATCCGTTCTGTCATAAATCTTTTGCATCTGCCCGGTTTCCGGATCCAGTTCATACACATCCCGATCCGTCACGACAAATAACCGGTCATGGAACAGGACCGGAGTCCCGTTATCCGAAACAGCCAGTTCCGCATCGGAAAACTCCCTGCTGCCTCCCAGGGTCGTGCGTTTCATGGAAAACAGGTCAAGCTTATAGCACTGACTGTCCCCGCTGCCTTCTCCCGCCGTAAAGATCACATAAGCATCGGTCGCATACAAATCAAAAAACATAGATTTCTGGGAAAGAACCTCCTCCTCATCAAAGGGAAGATGTTTTCCGCCTGTGGCAGGAATCCGGCATAGCTGCTCCTCTTCCTGGTCTTCCGTCTCTTTTATGTAATAGGTCCAAAGATCCGTACTGCCTTTCACCTCATATTCCTGCCCTTTGGGACCCTCAATACTGGTATATGGATGAGATAATTCCTGTTCCACCCTGGACCAGAACTCCTTTTCTTTCTGGTCTTCCATCTGGTAAGCGGCCACCGCCGTCCCGGTAGCCGCCGCTTTTTTCCCTGATGTCTCGGATTGTCCACAGCCTCCCAGAAACAATGCAGCGGCAAATAAACCCGCCATAACCGTCATGCCTGCTTTTTTCCCCATAGAATTCCTCCTTATACGATTACGAAACACCAAGAAGATATTCTTTTGTCTTTTTAACCTCCTCCGGCACCTCAATACCTTTCTTCTCAAATTTACGCTCCAGTACAGTAAGGGACTGTTCCTGTTTTTTCTTCTCTGTCATATGACGCCTTGCTGCCTCCTGGTAGGCATTCTGCACCAGAAGTCCCTGGGCAACCTCGTCGGCAAAAGGACAGTAGGTAAACATAATCCCCCTGTTGATCCGGTTCATCCTCATGGCGCCTGCCGCCTCCCGGATCAGCCAGTCCTGATAATCTTTGGCAAAGACCTCTCTGTGTTTATTGTTACACTGCTGCAGCTGCTGCTTAATCTTTTCTTTTTTCTCCGGCGTCAGTTCATTATTCTTTTTATAGAACTGCAGATAATCCGTATATTCACTGGTCAGTGAAGGATAACGGTAGTTGTTCCACTGTGCTCCCATATCCGTACGGCACTTCTCCCAGCGGAAATGCGCCATCAGTTTCAGTATTTCAGCAGAGAGCTCCTGCTCAAACAGGGCGGGCAGAAGGATCCTGGCATGGGACTGTTTTACCCGGCCCTCGATATCCTGCCACAGAACTCCATTCCGTCCATATACCGGGAACAAAATAAAGTCGGGAGTAAACCGGGTAATGTTTGTAAAATTAGGCACCTCGATCTTTGTATAGGTCGTCAGCTTCTCCCTGTAGAAAATGCTGTAATCCAGCTTTTCAATCTTATGCACTTCCGAATTGATGGCAGCGCCGGTCACAACGGCATTCTCGATCTTGTTATACAGTCCCTCTGAACAGAGAACCGGAACAAAGGTAGAAATATTGCCGTTGACATTGCGGTCTGCATATCGCAGAAGTTTATCTACTTCATAATGAAGCCGCAGATCCGGATCCATGAAAACATCTTTCACTGTCTTGGGATCCCGTTTCCCCGTAGCCGCTTCCTTTCTGAGCATTTCTTCATAATCGGTATCAAATTCATCCTTGGAAGGATTTTTCCTTCCCTCATAAATCTCTTTCAGCCACATCGGCATTGTATAAACCTTGCATTCCAGCGATTCATTATCGATATCCGGCAGATTGATCAGCGCCTGCAGCTGGTCGGCTGTCAGCAGTTCTTCGCTTACAAAGCCGTATCTCAGAAATAATCTCACTGCCAGCGGAGGATTTTCATCCTGAAAGCTTCTCTTTACAACAGCTTCATATATTTCAAAAAATCCGGCTGTCACTTTTTTACGCACGGCTGCTGCCTCCGGCACCCGGGCAAATTTATCCTGAAGACGGAGAAACTGTTCGACCGCCGTCGCAAAATTACCTGCCAGTTCATCATCCAGCGCAGTATAATCAAGGATCTGGCTGAGAGAACCGTTCAGGGAAGAAATCTCTTCTTTTTCCCCTACTGTGATCTCTTCCGAATCTTTTGATAAAAGAGCCAGATACACCCTCTCCATCCGCTCTCTGTCGAGATTTGGTGCGTTCCCTACCATATCGGATAAAAGGGTTTCTACCTCATCAATTTTTTTCATCAGCTCATCCAGTATCCCGACCAGCTTTCTTTCATTCTGTCCCGCCTTTTTCAGTGCGAGCGCCATCTTACCGGTCAGCGTAAACAGATTTTTTTCATCCATGATCATGATGCGGAAGATGCGTACCAGCCATTCCCCGTAAGCACGACATGCTTCCAGCACTACAGGGATCACCTCGCACTGGGCGGAAAACTGCTCCTTTGCCACATAGGAATTGCCACTGTAAAAGGCCCTCTGCGCCTCCACCGGGATCTGGCTGCACTGGATGCAGTATTCCATCCTTTCATGCATCGGGATCTCCCCCGGCTTCTGCTGCTCCAGCCGCTCCATAGACGTCAGCTGTTCTGGCATAAGTCCTGAAGAATTCACCTCTTTGAGATAGTCATCGTAAATTTTCTTTAAAAACTCATACGCTGTTTCAGCTTCCGTCTTCAGTTTGTGAAACATCTTGTCGATCTGTGCAATGATAAAATTATATGATGTGATCAGCAGTCCCCTGTACTGCTCCTTTTCATCCAGCAATAAGCATGCCTGATTAAAATCGCTGACAGGCAGTCCATACACAACAAGATCATCCAGGGCAATATAAGTAAAGGAATGGACTTTTGAATTCGTATCACACATTCCCAGAAAATTTCCTGCACCAAGGTTCATCCTGACCCCATCTGCCTGAACAGTCACCCGTCCTTTCAGGACCAGCGCCACAGATTCAAGCGGATCTCCCTTTTCAAAAACAACTGCTCCCTTCGGAACCGAATTTGTAGTATTCATAGTAAGGTCTGCTGCCATAAGATTGTCTCTCCAATACATTCAGAATATTTCTTTTATCTACTGCTGATTATAGCTTTTTTTTCCTTCTGTGTCAACAGACAAAGGGGGGTGTTCCCGAAGTCCGGTATGGCTCCGGGGACACCCCTCCGTTTTCACAGTTACACAGTCTGCACCTCTTTCATATCAGCTATGATCCAGGATGTACCCGCATAGCAGCATGTATACCGGTATTTCTGTTTCACCAGCTTTGATGTACCGTCCGCATAGGACACATGGATCTCTTCCCGGGAAGAGATCTCTACTGTATCCTCTGCCACCGTTCTCCTGCCAGAAACAGAGTACGCCCGGATCTCCTCCCGGATCCCTCTTTTATAATAGTTCCTGACCAGGGCACACTGCTGGGCGGATACTTTACTGCCTCTCGCCAGAACATTCTCCAGTTTTTCCGTGCTCCCTGTATTCACAGCATCGGTAAAGGTCAGCAGGTAATTTCCAAAAGCTTCTTCCGGTGTTCCTGCCCCTGTATTGCGGCTGACCATCTGAAATACATCCGTCCCCCCCCTCAGCCACTGCGGGATTTTCACTGGCACATCCCCCGGAGTCATGGTGTTTTTTTCTCCTGTATCCACCGCCGGACCTGTAACAGTCCCCTCTCCGTCTTCTGTCTCTGTCTGGTTCTTTTCCTTTGCCAGCGGACCATATCCCGCACTGCCCGTGATACTCACGGCTGCCAGCAGCAGTACCGCCAGAGGCAGGATGACCCATTTGGAATAGTGATGCTTTGTGCTGATGGCACGGATCCGCTTCTCCATCTCCCTGCCCCTCCGGCTCATGGACATCATGGAATACCGGAAATCCCCCCATGAATGATCTTCCGCCAGACGTACAAGCATCTCACCATAAAGAAACCGCTTCTCTTCCCCCAGTATCCGGACTGCCGTCTCATCACAAAATAACTCCGCATCCTTTCTGGAGGCAGATACGGCTGCCCACAGGAAAGGATCAAACCAGTATACTGACACCAGGATCATACGGAGCATCGCCCATATATGGTCCCTGTGCTGATAATGTACCAGCTCATGCGTGATCATCTGGTCCCACTCATCCCTCTTTGCCGTCTTCCCCTGACAGGAAGGCAGCAGATGCACTGGTATGTAAATCGCCGGCCTGAAAAAACCATACAGACAGGGACCCGATACAACATCCGTGGCATAGATTTTTACCGACTCTCTCTGCCCGCACAAAATCCGGTTTTTTCTTATTTTTTTCATAAGATAGAGATTGGATATTAAAATCCATAGAAAAAAGGCGACAGATACTGATATCCATATCTTCTTTGCTATGGATATCCAGTCTGTCTTTTTATCCGTTTTTTCCGCCTGCTCTTCTGCCTGCTGTATCAGACCCTGGTCCTGCGCCGGGGCAGGGAGCATTTTACTCCGGGCAGCTGCGCCCACGGAAAAATTCACCGGAACATTCCCATACTCCTTATATCCCTGAACCCTCTCTCCTGTATTTACCTCCGTCTGCCGTACCTGCCGCTCCGGCAGTCTTTCCTCATGCGCAGCAAATTGTTCCTCTACCAGATTTGCCACACTGACGGGAGCCTGGAAAAAATTTACCGGTACCATAAAACGAAGGAGGACCACCAGCCAGAGAGCGTAAATCCCGGCATAGGATATTTTCCCCATAAACACTTTACGGATCCCGAAAATCATCAGCACCAGAAAAGAAGACTCGATCAGCCATGCTAAAAAACCCGCCATCTCTTACCTCTGCTTTCTTTCATTTTCTCCTGTTTTACCTGTATCTCACTCTGCTTTATCTTCTGCCTCTTTGAGAATCTCCTGCAGTTCCCGGATATCCTCTTTTGACAGGTCATTCTGACGCACAAGCGCACTCATCATCATCCCGATGCTGCCGTCATAGATTTTCTTGAGAAAATCCCTGGTCTCCTGTACTACCACATCCTCTTTTTTTACTTTGGGATAAAAATACTTGGTCTTTCCCTTTTCGTCATAGCCGATCAGACCCTTCTCGCTCATACGGCGTACCATCGTCGCAGAAGTGCTCTTGCTCCATCCCACCCGTTCTTTTAATACCGGGACAAGCTGCATCAGCGTCCTCGGTGATTCCTCCCACAGACAATTGATCAGATACCACTCACTATTTGTCACACGAACTTCCTGCTTCACTGCTGCCTCCTTACTGTATGCTGTTGCCGCATACAATTTACTTTGTAGACCCATTATAATTCATTAAGTTGAGGCTGTCAACCGTAAATCCCAAAACTTCTTCTTCTCTTTTTGTAGCTTTTTGACAAATTTTTTGATATAATAGTTGTTAGCTCAACGGCGGGTTCAAATTGGCGCCGTTGAGCTAGCTTAAAATGAAATGAAGTGGAGGATACGACATGAAGGCATATAAAGATATGAGTAAGGATGAACTTCTCACCTTGAAAGCAGCACTGGAGGAAGAGTACAAAACACTGGAGGGAAAAGGTCTCAATCTCAATATGGCAAGAGGAAAACCCGGGTTTTCACAGCTCGCCCTTTCCATGCCTATGCTGGACGTGATCAACAGCGGTTCCGATATGAGGACTGTACTGGGGAATGATACCCGTAATTACGGTGATCTGGATGGCATTGGAGAATGCCGGAAACTGATGGCCGACATGATGTCCGTCCAGAAAGACAATGTCATCGTCTGCGGCAACTCCAGCCTGAATATTATGTATGACACCATGGCGCGGTCCATGACACATGGCGTCAATGGATCGACTCCCTGGTCAAAACTGGAGAATGTCCGGTTTTTATGTCCGGTACCGGGATATGACAGACACTTTAAAATGACTGAATTTTTTGGAATCGAAATGATCAACATCCCACTCCACGACGATGGTCCGGATATGGATCTGGTAGAAAAATATGTAAATAATGACCCTTCTGTAAAAGGGATCTGGTGCGTACCTAAGTATTCAAACCCCACCGGGATCTCCTACTCGGATGAGACCGTCCGGCGTTTTGCCAGTCTCAAACCGTCTGCAGAGGATTTCCGCATCTACTGGGACAATGCTTACTGCATCCATCATTTGTATGACGAGATACAGGATGAGGTACTGAATATACTGGATGAATGCGAAAAAGCAGGAAACCCTGACATGGTTTATATCTTTTCCTCAACATCCAAGATCAGCTTCCCGGGATCCGGCATATCAGCGATCGCCGCATCTCTGGAAAATATCGAAAGCATCAAAAAACAGATGTCGATCCAGACCATTGGACATGATAAGATCAACCAGCTCAGACATTCCAGATTCTTTGGCAATATTGAAGGGCTGCAAAAACATATGAAGCGTCATGCCGAACTGCTGCGCCCTAAGTTTGAAGCAGTGCTGGATACTCTGGAAAAGGAGCTTGCCGGACTTGGGATCGGCAGCTGGATCAAACCGAGAGGCGGATATTTCATTTCCTTTAATTCCCTCCCCGGCTGCGCAAAAGAGATCGTCGCCAAATGCAAACACCTGGGAGTTGTCCTCACAGACGCCGGAGCTACTTTCCCTTACGGCAAAGACCCGGAGGATTCCAATATCCGTATCGCACCGACCTTCCCCACACCGGAAGAAATGGCGCAGGCAGCAGAAGTATTTGTGCTCTGTGTAAAACTGACAAGTGTGGAAAAATTGGCTGACTGACATCAACCCTATGAAAAAAACGTATTGAAAAGATAACATTTCTCTTCAATACGTTTTTTTTGATGCCGGTTTTGATTCCTGCGAAAAATCACATAAAGTCAACAGCACCGCTGCCAATATGATAATAAGCACCACACACCTTCAGATCATCTCCTTCTTTGATACCAAGACTGTCTTTGATGATCTCCACACCTTTTTCCACATTCAGGCAGGTTGCCCTGTACTCATCCTTCTCATCACCGATCGCATCACAGATCACATCCGTGATCGTCTTTACATAACCATCCGGCTCACTGCTGAGAGCTGCCCCGACAGCGCCACAGTGCTCATGCCCCAGCACAACGACGAGATTTGTGCCAAGATGCCCCGCTGCATATTCAATGCTCCCCAGCTGATGGTGATCCATAACATTCCCGGCAACACGGATCACAAACAATTCTCCGATCCCTGCCATAAAAATGCTTTCCGGTATCACCCGCGAATCCGAACACGCCACGACGATCGCATAGGGAGTCTGACCTTCCTCACAGGTCACTTTCCTTATGTACTGCGAGATATCCCCCGTATTTTTGTCGGCAGATACGTAACGCTGGTTCCCCTCTTTCAGCTTTTCCAGTGCCTCTGCGGCAGATAAATTTTGCTTTTGCATATTCAGCCTCCAATCATTAATATATTTAATAGCAGTATATCATAAACCACTACAAATTCAAGTATGTAATTGCCTTATCCTTTTTTCCTCAGCCGCCAGATCCTGCTCTGGAAATCTCCATGCAGATCCACCACAAGACCGATCTCCATCAGTTCATCGCCCCGGTAACATTCGCCCCCTTCTCCCAATACTTCATACACAGCATCGGGATCAAGCGCCGTAAATCTCATCCGGCGGATACCGGGATTCACCTCACACAAAATCTGAAAATAAGCAGCGTAAATATCCATGCCATCCTTTGAAACAAACATCCATGCCGTGTGATTTCCCTCAAAAGGACTCTGCAGGCGGTACATATCGGCTGACGGTACGAATGTCCGCAGGTCTTTGTACAATCCGATCTGAATACGCACAAAATCTTTCTCTTCCTGGGTCATCTGCATCAGATCCAGTTCATAACCAAAGTTCCCGCTCATCGCCACGTCACCCCGCATGGCGAGAGAGGTCACCCGTGCCGCCTGATGATTGGGCACTGCCGACACATGGCTTCCCATCGAGCTCACTGGATAGGCAAGACTGGTCCCATACTGGATATACAGTCGCTCCACGGCATCGGTATCATCACTCGTCCATGTCTGCGGCATATAGTACAACATACCCGGATCAAATCTTCCGCCTCCGCCGGAACAGCTCTCAAACAGTACATCCGGGTGAGACGATACGACCCGTTCCAGAACTTCATAGAGTCCCAGCATATAGCGGTGCGGCATCTCCTTCTGTCTCCTGCTGTCAAGCCCCGCTGAACCGAGCTCAGTCATATGGCGGTTCATATCCCATTTCACATAACTGATGTCTGCCGTATCCAGGATACAGGATACCGATTCCACAATATAATCCCGCACTTCCTGCCGGCTCAGATCAAGCGTCAGCTGGTTGCGGCATTCCGTGCGCTCTCTCCCCGGTACATGGATACACCAGTCCGGATGGCTGCGGTACAGATCACTGTCCGGTGAGACCATCTCCGGCTCGAACCACAGTCCAAACTGGATCCCGTATTCCCGGATCCGGGAAGCCAGTCCGGTAATCCCTCCCGGCAGTTTCTCTTCGTTGACAAACCAGTCGCCCAGCGAACAGGTATCGCTGTTCCTTTTGCCAAACCATCCGTCGTCCAGAACAAATAACTCGATTCCCAGATCAGCAGCTTCCTTTGCCAGTGCCAGTATCTTTTCTTCATCAAAATCAAAATATGTCGCTTCCCAGTTGTTTGCCAGGATCGGACGCGCCTCGTCACGATACCGGCCCCGTACCAGACGGCTGCGGTACAGATCATGAAAGGTACGGGACATCTCTCCCAGACCATTGCCGGAATAAACCATCACCACTTCCGGTGCCTGGAACGATTCTCCTGGTTCAAGGATCCATGAAAAATCATAGTCATTCAATCCCATATAAGCGCGCGCCTTGAAAATCTGATCAACCTCCACGCCTGCCGTAAAATTGCCACTGTAGACAAAATTAAACGCATACACATCTCCGGCTGTCTCTGTCGTATCTCTTCCCGCCAGGGCAAGAAATGGATTGTTCTGATGGCTGGACGCCCCTCTCCGGCTCTCAACCGACTGTACACCGCTCCGCAGAGGAGTACGCTCGATATGGCGCTCCCTGCCCCATGCACCGGGCAGCGTGATCAGATCATATTCCGAAGTCTCAAAATCCACATTAGCACTGAGGACCTTTTCCAGTACCACAGCCCTGTTTCCCTCATTGATGATACGGACACTCCTGGTGATCACATCCAGCTCACTGTATGCCGTATACATCAGTTCCACAGCCAGCTGCTGTACCGGATCATACAAAGTGAGCACCAGCGTATCCGCTTCTTCCTCTGACTCCACATAGGTGGCGGGAAGCCCCTCCAGCCCTGGTTTGCCTTTTATGACCCGGCTGTCCCGGTACAAAAGCTGCAGATTTCTGCTGCCGTCCTCAAATAAAACAGATACCGCCGGAATGCGGAAATCCGTTCCACAGCCGGTCGGATATTCCTGACAGACAAAATCCAGGCTATACGTTTTATCCTCATTATCTGTCGTCGCACTAAAACCGATCAGCCTGTTTAGCTGTGCATTTTCCATATCCGGCGTATGGATCTTTTTCCCCCAGTACACATGCGCCAGATATTTGCCTCTCACCACCTGCATGATATAACTGGTATGTTTCGTCTGAAGATGAAACACCTTTTTTTCCTGGTCAGAAAATATGCTCATTGGTCTCCTTTCCTGTGCGCCAGCCTCTCTTCAATATAATTTTCCAGCACCCTCACCGTGCCATCCACATGAAGCTGGCTGCTGTTTATGCAGATATCGTAAAATCTCGAATCACCCCACCGGTGGTCGGAATGTCTGTTGTGATATTTCTTTCTCCGGTAATCATGGCGTTTCATCTTGAAGATCGCATCCGACTTGCTCAGATCATACCGCTCCATCACACGCTCCAGCTTATGATCCTCATCCCCGCAGACAAAGATGGAGATCAGACTGTCAAAATCCTGTAAAACCGTCTCAGAACACCGTCCGACGATAACAAAAGATTCCCCTTCCTGCGCTTTCTTTTTAATATAGTCAAACTGCATTTCTGTAATGATCTCTTCCATGGAATTGCTGTATTTGCCGACCTTCCTTGTCATCATGAAATTTCTCGGTTTCTCGTCATACTGTTCGAGAACCTCCACCTTGACATTCATCTCACTTGCGATCTCATCCAGCATACCTCTGTCATAAAAAGTCATGCCTCTGTCTTTTGCGATCTGTTCTGCGATCTCATGACCAGCGCTGCCGAATTCACGGCTGATGGCTATAATTACCTGTTCGTCCATGTTATCCCTCCATTTCTTTCTATATGACTCTGTTCCACTTTATACTATATTCCTGTACCGGACTAACAATAACGGACAAATATGATCAGCATTGACATCAGAACTACGATCAGTGTCGCCGGGATCGCTGCCTTACAATATTTACCCCAGCCAATGATATGACCGTTCTTTGCTGCCACAGAAGTTCCGACTACGTTGGCAGAAGCACCGATCGGCGTTGCGCTGCCACCGATATCCGTACCCATGGAAAGAGCCCAGGTGAGCGTTGATAAATCTACACCCTGTGTCATTGACAGGCTCTTGATGATAGGAACCATCGTAGCGGCAAATGGTATGTTGTCCACAAGCGCACTGGCTACCGCAGAGATCCAGATAATGATCGCAACCATCAGATACAGATTGCCCTTGCTGATATTGCAGATCGGAAGAGCGTCGTGTAGGGAAAGAGTGTAGGCTATAGTGTAGA